>JAHQWJ010000001.1 GCA_029856125.1 Promethearchaeia archaeon
CTCTTTTTTTGATAATCTGAGAAATTGAATTCCCCTGCATGACATCCTCAATAAAGCTCTTAGCTATTTTAGATGTGATTTTCCCTTCTCTTATGTATTTGATTAAGTCCCCTATGTGTTTGGGAGTCAGTTTGGTTTGATCGATTGTTAAATTATTCTCGTTTAGCCAACCAGATATATTGTTCATTAACCAATTACAGAATTGTTTGTATTCTTTAGATCCAAAAGTAGGATCGGCGTTTGCTCCAGCTTCATAAAAATCCGCAATGCGTTTATCTAAAACTAAATTTTCTGCATCAAATTCCGATAACATGTATTCTCTTCGAAGCCTTAGTGCTCTTTCTGTTGGCATTTCTGGCAAATAACTTTTAACTTGCTCAATAAAAGCATTATCAACCTCGATTGGGACCAAGTCTTGTTCAGGAAAATAACGGTAATCTTCTTCGAATTCTTTTGACCGTAATGATTGGGTGATCCTCATTTTATCGTCCCAATGTCTTGTTTCTTGAATTAACACTTTTCCCCTTTTTATTGCGTTTTTTTGCCTTATGATCTCATGTCTTAGTGCTCTCTCAACTTCTTTGAAACTGTTGATGTTTTTTACTTCACTACGTTTGTTTCCTTTTAAAGAAATATTAGCATCAACTCTAACTGAGCCCTCTAGCTCGATGTTAGAAATCCCTGTATATTGAATAATAGATTTCAGTTGTTTTAGAAATTCTCTTGCTTCTTCAGGTGAACTAATAACTGGTTCAGTAACGATTTCAATAAGGCAAACTCCAGAGCGATTGTAATCTACTAAAGTATACGGTGACGATGCGATGCTTCCCTTATGAACTAATCGCGCAGGATCCTCTTCAAGATGAATTCTGTTTAATATAATATCTTTTTTATGATTATTTAACCTAATCGTAATTTTGCCTCCATCTGCAAAAGCCTTACCTCCCGCTTTATTGTATTGGCTAATTTGAAACCCCTTTGGTAAATCTGGATAATGGTAATTTTTACGAAAAAACCAAAATTGACGATTGATATTACATTTTAAAGCTAAAGCTAACCTAGTAGCAAAATTGATGGTTTTCTCATTTATTACTGGAAGGGATCCAGGTAACCCTAAACAAATAGGGCATACAAAAGTGTTTGGTCCTGCATTACGATAATCATTGCTACAACTACAAAAGAGCTTTGTTTTTAGATTAGTCAATTGAATGTGGACTTCTAGTCCAATAATCACTTTTTTGTCTTGGTCACTCAGATTACTTACCTCCACTTGCCAATTGGGGCGTTTTTCGAAAAATTCCTAGCTCTTGTTCAAGCTGATATCCAATATTGAGAATTCCTTTTTCATCAAAATAATCTCCAATAATCTGAAAACCTATGGGTAAATTATTGCTATCAAAACCACACGGAATTGAAAGTGCAGGGATTCCCGCTAAATTAACAGAACAAGTTAAAATATCTTGAGTATACATTTCCAAGGGATCTTCAATTAATGATCCAACCTTAAACGCTGTAGAAGGCATTGTTGGGCAGACGAGCGAATCACATTTCTTAAATGCTTCAACAAAATCTCTTCTAATTAGGGATCTAACTTTCAAGGCTTTAATATAAAACATATCATAATATCCTGCCGATAGTGCAAATGTTCCTAAATAAATCCTTCTTCTTACTTCAGGTCCAAAATTTTCTCCTCGTGTTCTACTAAACGCACTATAAACATCGCCCGAAAGAGCGTCTTTGACTTTACCATACCTTAATCCATCATATCTAGCTAAATTTGAGCTTGCTTCGCACATGCACAATAAATAATATGTAGCAATTGTGTATTCTAAATGAGGAATTGAAACCTCAACAGTAGTTATTCCTAAACTCTCCAATTTCTCGATTGATTGATTTATCGACTTCTTCACTTCTTTATTAATCGCTTCTCCGAAAAATTCTTTTGGGATTCCAAGTACTTTTTTTTCAATCGGTTTTTTTAATTCTTCCGTATATTTATCAACTTTAATATCTACTGATGTCGAATCGAGGGGGTCTTTACCTGATATGATCTCAAGGATTAATGCTGAATCGTAAACACATTTCGTAATTGGACCAATTTGATCTAATGAATTTGCAAATGCGACTAATCCATAACGCGATACTCTACCATAAGTTGGTTTTAACCCTACAACTCCACAAAAGGCTGCGGGGCATCTAATACTCCCCCCCGTATCGCTCCCTAAAGCAAAAATAGCTTGACCTGAGGCAACAGCGGCAGCAGATCCACCACTCGATCCTCCAGGAACCCTTGTTAAATCCCAAGGATTATAAGTAGGTCCATAACAACTATTTTCTGTGGATCCTCCCATTGCAAACTCATCCATATTTGTATTGCCAATATGGATTGCCCCTTCTTTTATTAGGCGATCGATAACGAATGCATTGTAAGGAGGACGATATCCCTCCAATATTTTTGATCCACAAGTCGTTGGAAACCCCTTTACGCAGATTAAATCTTTATTAGCTAAGGGTAATCCATAAAGCTTTCCTATTTTTTTTCCCTTCTTTAAATTATCATCATATGTTTTTGCTTTTTGTAAACTCTTTTCTTTATCGAGATTAACAAATGAGTGTAGTTGAGACTCAACTTCATCTATTCTCTTATAGCATGATTCAAGAATATCTTGTATTTTAATGTCTCTGTCTTTAATCTTTTCGATTAATTCATATCCCATGTATTCATAGAGCTTCATTGACACCAAATCACTAAAAGAGAATCAATAAGGAACAGTTAATCCTTATTTCTTAAACTTATAAATTCAAGTACACTAAAAACTTTACTCATTTTTCATTCAATTCATTTTACTATTTCCTACCTTAAAGTTTAAATCCATAATATTCTATTTTCTATATTGATTTAGCAAAATAAAATCTCAAATTAAATTTGAAGGTGATCTAAATAACAATAATAAATAATGAAGGTAAATTTAGTGATAATTATTATCTTATAGATGGAATGACAATGGGAATGCCTAAATTTCTTTCAATTTACGTTATTGAAAACAACGGTATGCGACTAATGATTGATGTTGGAGAAACATTAAAA
The DNA here is from genome assembly GCA_029856125.1 of Promethearchaeia archaeon. Lineage (GTDB taxonomy): Archaea > Asgardarchaeota > Lokiarchaeia > Sigyniarchaeales > SOKP01 > SOKP01. The sequence goes on from JAHQWJ010000001.1 coordinate 3,089, forward strand.
GCTCGTAAAGTTATAAAAAAACTCAAAGATTTTGGGCTTTATCCTATTCATAAAATCGTATTAACTCACTCTCATTGGGATCATGCTCAGGGTATCTCAAAATTATATAATTCAATGAAAGATTTGGATGTAGAGGTTTTAGCTTCTGAAAATGCGGTAGAAAATTTAAAACATCCGGAAAAAATGATTAAGGGGTTTGAGGGATTTGATGAGGTATATCCTTTCGAAGGAGAGATTACTCCATTAAAAGAAGGTGACATAATCGATATAAATGGGTTAGAACTAGAAGTTCTAAATTTTTTTGGACATACAATGGATTCTATTGGTTTATTTGATAAGATAAATAAAAATATATTCGCTGGAGATGCAGCAATAAACAGGTTAGACCAAGATGCCTTTTTTGTTCCTCTAATGCCACCTGATTTTCATGAACAAGAACTTCTTAAAACATTTAATAAATTACGAGATACGAGAAGCGAACTGAACTCAATCTCATTATCACATTTTGGAGTATGGAAAGATAAACACTTTGAACAAATATTAGATGAAATGGAAGTTTTATACTTTAAAGTTAAGGATTCCTTAATTGAATGGTATCATGAAAACCCATCAATTGACTTTATAACAAATAAATATTGCAGAACCTTAATCCCAAATTCAAAATTTTGGAACGAGTCTTTTTTTACAGTTGTCATTGAAATGATGATAAACGGTTTAAAAATAAGTGGATTTTTATAGAGAAATCAATATCGCATTAATCAATTATTTTTTTTCTTTTACACAGTGATCTCTGTCATATGATTTATAATTATAAGATTAAGGAGATTTTCGTAACATAGTCCGGGGAAATGGGATAGAATCTTTAATATTATCCAAACCGCATATCCATTGGACGACACGTTCCACTCCTAAACCATAACCTGAGTGAGGGACGCTACCATAACGTCTCAATGCAAAATACCAACTATAATTCTCAGGGTCTTCGCCATCAGCTTCCAATCTTCTTTTCATGTCTTCAACTAATAAACTTCTTTCCGAGCCCCCTATAATTTCACAATAGCCTTCTGGAGCTAACATGTCGAAACACAACGCTTCTTTGGGATTTTCCTCGCTTGGTGGTTTATAAAACCCCATTATCTCTGTTGGATAATGCGTTACGACTACAGGGACTTTGAAGTGTTCAGCTATTTTTTCTTCTTCTTTTGTTCTTAAATCTTTACCCCATGGAACATTCATTTGATATTCATTGTTAAGGATTTCTAATGCTTCAGCATACTTGATAGTAGGATATTCAGCTTTCGCGTAGTGTTCGAGTAATTTAATGTCCCTTTCTAATATTTCAAGTTCCTTTTTGTTGTCCTTCAGAACTTCTTGGACAATAAATCTAATTTCATCTTTAGCAACTTTAACAGCCCCATCGAGCGTCATCCACGCAGCTTCCATTTCTGCCATCCAGAATTCCGCTAAATGTCTTGAAGTTTTTGACTTCTCCGCTCGAAATGTAGGTCCCATATTATATATTTTTCCCAGCGAGAAGATACCAGCCTCAGCATACAACTGCCATGTTTGACTAAGATACATTATATCATCAAAATATTTAACTTCAAATAACGTAGCACCGCCTTCAGATTGGCTAGGTTGGAAAATAGGCGCATCAAATTCGTAGTAACCACGACCTCTAAAAAAACTATGGATCGCTCCGACTACTGTGTGGCGTATTTTTAAAATTGCGTTCAATTTTCTTGACCTTATCCACAGATGTCTATTGTCATATAAAAGTTCAGGAGATTGGTGTTCAGTAATTGGGAACGGATCGGCAATTTGGATAATTTCCAACTCCGACACAGAAACCTCAAACCCCGTGGGTGCTCTTACATCTTCCTTTAACTCGCCAGAAATCTTGACTGAAGATTCAATTGTCAGCTTTTCCGCTTTTTCAAATATCTCTGGACTTTTACTTTTGGGAATGACACATTGAATTATTTCAGATTCATCTCTCAACACGATGAAAACAAATTTGTTTGAGGCTCTTTGTCGGTATATCCATCCCCTTAAATTAACCTTACCAGATCCTTTTTTCAAAGCTTCTTCAATTGTTATATATTCTGATTCCTTCATTTTTATAAAAGAAATGTCTTTTTTAAAGATTTAATTATGAAACTAGCTTATCAAAATTAATCATCAAATTTTAATTTTTCAGAGACATTTAGAAATTCAATTATATAATAAATACTGCTGCTGCTAAAACAGAAGCCCACTCATCTTTATTTCTAACGGTAGCATATTCTGTTATATTTTTAGTTTCAACAATTTTCCCTCCCATTTTAAAGACTTCGCGTTTTTCATCGTAATTAGCGTTGGGATCAAATAGAAAACCCAAAGTTGTAGCTAACATCTCTACTGCTAAATCTTCGGCGTAGTCCCCTGTTTTTTCTGGTTTTTCCCCAAATGTATGATGTTCACTTAAATATCCATATTGATCTTTATCAGCAGGCATTGCAACACCTATTGATGCGCAAACGCCGCGCTCTAATTCTTTAGACTCTGCTCTAGACATAACAATATATAGAATCTGTCCTGGAAGGAGTTGTTCTAAACCATCTTTCTTACTTATTTCAACACAATGGGGGGGTAAGATCGAAGAAACATTTACTAAATTAAACTTTTCAATTCCCGCATTTCTAAGCGCTTGCTCAAAAGCTCCTAACTTAGATTTATGATAACCTATTCCTTTTACAAAAAAGACTTTCTTAGGAACAAATGACATGATTTTAATTAGGTTCTTATAGCTTTAAGTTTTATCTTTTGAAACTTCCTTCATTTTCGATTATAAGAGAATAGTAGATAATAAAAAAAAAATTGTATAGATGTATTTAATAAATCTAGAATGTTTAATTTTAATTATGAATAAAACACATAAAGAAGATTACTTAAATCAAAAAATAACTCCGTTTAATGTTAATGAAGTGAAAAATGTAGACGACCTTTTAAGAGCTCTTAAATATTGTGGATTTCAAGGAAGAAACTTAGGGAAAGCTTTAGATATTCTTTATAAAATGGTTAATAATGCTGACATTTTAACTGTATTAACTTTAAGTGGTGCTATGATTCCCGCAGGTATGGGAGATTTAATTTACACATTAATGGACCATAAATTAATTGATGTTTTAATTACTACAGGAGCAACTATCATACATGATTTAGTAGATGCATTAACTGATGTAGGACATTATATAGGAAGTGCTACCATAGATGATAATGAATTGTTTAAATTGAGAATTAATAGAATATATGATACTTTACTACCTGAAGAAAATTATAAGATAGTTGAAGACGTTTTATCAGAGATAATTCATGAAATATTTGAATTTAAAGAAGTTAACATTTTACCTTCAGATCTTTTAACTAAAGTTGGTGAAAAATTAAATAAAAGAAGTCTTTTAGCTGTGGCTGCTAAAAACAACATTCCTATTTTTGTCCCTGCATTTTCTGATTCTGAATTTGCATTAAACTTAATCAAATATTCTATAAAAGAAGATTATAAGTTCAATTTTGATATTCTTGGAGACGTATTAAAATTTGCTGATATTATAAAAAAATCCAGAGAATCTGGTACATTAATAATTGGAGGGGGTGTTCCTAGAAATTGGGCTCAGCAAATCTTTCCCTTACTTGATAAAATTGAAAAAGTTGAGAGGATGGGGTACAATTATTCAGTTAGAATACATACTGCTACTGAATATGATGGGGGTCTTTCAGGGTGTACAATTTCTGAATCAAAAAGTTGGGGAAAATATTCTTTAGAATCAAAATATATAAGTGTATGGTGTGATGCAACCATAGCATTACCAATTTTAATTACTGGATTATTACAGAGATTGAAAATCATCTAATCTTATATCTTTAGAAATCTTTCAATTTCATTTAAGTTCAAACTGTGAAATTCTGTTTCAAATAGGAGTTATCTCATCCAATTACATGATAATGTAAGGAAGAATGATGCCAATATCTTGGAGATATAATATACGCTAAAGGTCTTTTTCTCACATATTTTTCTAAATCTTTTTCTAAGAAAGTATATGCTAAAAGATGGACAATTGGGATTATTAGTTGTGTCCATTCATCATATTGGCTTTGTGAGAAGCTATTTTCAATTCTGATGATTTTTGGATTCATTGCTAATATAAGAGCATATTCAATTAATTCAGGTATAAACTTTGCACTCTGAGCTCTTAAGATGTTCATTTCTGCTCTTAATAGAATCATCCAAGTTTCCTTAACATCCCATGGAAATAAAGCTGAAACCGATGCAAAGAATTTTGAACCTTCAGGAATATCGCGCAACAAATCATTAAAATAGTTTAATTTTGATAGATCTCCTATAAAGGGTATAACAAATGAAGCATATACAACTTCTTCATTACTTAAAGAACCTATCGGTTGATCCTTAAAGATTTTAATTAGATTTTTTATGTAATCATCACCCAACGCTTTACTTCCATTATGAAGAGACCAGTTCGAGAATAATCTTCCGATTATTGAAATGGCTTTTATAATCTTTTGCTTTAGACCATATTCATATAAAGATTCTCTTATCTCATTGGCGGGATTATCTTTTCGATATTCATATTGCATATTTCTTTCAATTTTTAGGATATCTCTATTTGTGTCAGGTTTGCTTAATTGAGGATTTCTCATAAAATTAATAGAAAGTGTCATCATTCTCTTCTCTGCTTGTGTGTAGGTATATTCTCTTTTTGATATCGAATTAAATGCATTCTCTAATTTATTTAGATTAGAATTTAACAGAAAAACGGCCCAAATTGGAGAAAATACGCCAGTTTTCATTATATCGCCTACTCTATCAATTAAGGAGGAAAACTCTTCATCTAGTTGTTCGATAAGATTATTCAAATCGTTTAAATTCCTTGATAGAAACCTATCTCGAGCTTCAATCTCATCAATCATATTATCCCCTATAGGCGTTAAGATTACATTTTTTCCATTGACTTTTACAGCCTGATTAATAGACTGCTTTTGATCATTTAATTTTAAAATTTGATCCTTAATAATACTGACTTGAGTATCCATCTTTTTTATCTCATTCTTCAATTTAGAAATTTGAGACTTCAACTTCTTTCCTTTTCCAATTTGTAAATAACTAACTAACTTACTACCTAAAGAGGCATGTTCATATTCTCTTTCTATGGATAATAACTCCTTATTCAGTCCATGAATCTCGCCATTTAGTCTATCATAATTCATTTTAAGGGTATTTATCTCACCTTCCATTGGTAGAACGGTACTTTCCTTTCCATATTCGCTGATAAATGAGAACTTCAATAAATCTGAAATCTCATCAGAAGAACAAGGAATATCTATCCTTTTTTTAATCGATGTTAATATTTCTAAGGCTCTTTTACAATCCATTTTAATTCACCATTTCAAGTAATGGAATTTCTACTGAGGGAATTTCAGTTCCCCCTAATACAATTAATAAATCTTTATTTTGATTTTTTGAATATGCGAAACTGTCTCGATTTATAGCAAGTTGGATGAGAAGTGCTAATTCTTCTCTCTGTCTATTCCAAGACATTTGTGAACCATTTAATTGGTGACGATATGAATCTATTTTAACTAGGGCAAAAAGAAATTCAAAAACTAATTTTTCCCACTCCTTAGTTTGAGTTTCTGCGAATTTATCTTGAGGTACAGCTTTCCATATCAATCCTTCTAAGTCAGCAAAGTGAATTGTACCATCAGGAGCTACCACACAATCTTTATCTAGCCATACATCTTGATATATGATTCCTGTTATAATGTCTCCTTCTTTTTTTGCTGACCTCGAAAATAAAGACAATAACGCTATCCCGCTTTTGATAAAGTTGATTTCAAATTTTTCAATAAGTTTTTCGGTATCTAAATTAAATAACGAAAAGAAAGAACTAGGATTAGCAACTAGACGAGAAGATTCAAAATACAATCGTATATTCGAAGGCATTAGTCTAATTTCCTGATAAAAATGATCTTTATAAGTGTTAAACCAAAAAAACTTACGAGCCACTTCTTCAATTTCAGGAGGTAATTTTACGACTCCTATCACAGGGCAAATGTGAGCACCATTGATGGAATCTATTTTTGCTAACTTAGAGAAAGCTAGCTCATCAAAAGCATTGATAAAACCTTGACAACCATATGGGCTTTCTCCCATCCATGATTCGCCCATAATAAAACCTGTACCTGTTGTTAATTTATCTACAAGATGAAGGTACGTAGAATCGCGACAAGCATTTCGTATATGAAGAGGCGATAATAATTTTCCTTCGTACATATCTTCATATGCTCCACAACCTTTAATTGCTAAAAAGAAATTTTTACCGTTTAAATTGACTGAAAATTCTGGAAATATTGCGTTGCGATTTTCATCTTTTATCGCATTTATTTTCGGTTCTTTGATATTATGTAATTCCGCCGTAGCAGGACCTATGTATCCTTTTATCCATTTCTTATGGGATTTGAATTGCGGATTTATTGCTGAAATTTCTGCATTTACAGAATATAATACTATATCTATTGAATCATGAAGAAATTGTTCGAAAGTATTCAAAAGCGTCTCACCTTTACTTTAGGCATTTTAGTTCCAAATAGAGTAACCGTTCCCAATTTTGGGGCATCAAAATCATCATAAATATTCTTTGCGGGACTATTCCATTCAGCAATTTCTGTTATAGCAGAATTACATCCTAATTCTTTCAAAATTGATAATCGAGCATTTACTAATGCTCTACCAATTCCTTTATTTCTGAAAGCAGGATGAACATACAGGCCATATAACCATCCAGTTTCTTTTCCTGGAGTAGAAAATCCAACGCCTAATAGTACTCGGTCTAAATATATTTCTGGTTTTCTATATTTTCTTTTGATGATTTCTTTTAAGATATCTTTAACCCATTCTTCTTCGGGAGAAGCTGTTGCGATAACAATAATATCACTCTTCGCCGCTTCAATAACCCATTTTGCATCCCTTTTTTTTGTAGTACCGCTATCTTCATTAGCAATTAATCTCATGATTGCCTCTAAATCTTGAGCTCTTGCAGGCTCAATTAGATTAGCATCATAATGAACTTCCATTCCCTGTAAGTATTCGATCTTAAATACGTCATATTTCTCGATAGTTTTAAAACCAAAGAGTTTAGAAAGTTCCGCATGGGCATATTTTACTTTAGTATATAATATTAAGTCTTCAGAATATTTTCCAAAAAATGTTCCAACCTTTCCATTCGGTTCAATAAATCCAATACCTTTAAGGTTTTCTTGATTATGAGCAGAAACGATTGTTTTTCCTTGAATTTTTGCTCTGGAAAGATATGCAAGGATCATTTCTGAATAAGGAGAATCAACCGAAAATTCTAATCCTCCAAGCATTTTTCTCTCTACGACCACTTCTTGCTTTTTACCTTGCGCTCTTATAACTCTTGGTCTCCATCTATAATGTTCATAGACTACATAAAAAATTATAGCAAAAAATAATAATGGACTCCAATAGGCCAGGAGATACATCCAAATGCAAAATGGGCGTAAATAACTTGAAGATGTTATAAATACATATGAATTCAATACAAATTCTGAATAATAACCACTACTATAACCAATATCTTCTTCGTGTAATACCTCTCCAATTAAATACCCTTCAGGAGTAAAATATTCATCAATTGTGTAAGTGGCTTCAAATTGTCCATATACATCATTTCTTGAATATTGCCCCGCAGACGTTAATCGTTTTCCTGTAAATGGCATGAGATGTCCTAACCAAATCATACCATCACCAACAAATTCATAAGTCTCACCTAACATGGAATAAGTGTTGGTTTGAATTCCCCCAGGTATATGAAACCAGACGTTTAGTCCGGTAGCATTATACTCTTGATCACCAAAAGAAAGATATTGTCCATCTAATAATGAATAAGTAAAAGTATAGTAATCAGTTCCCCCGTAATCCTCTTCGAGATATCCTTCAAGCCAACTCTGAAATGTCCAAGTAATTGCGCATGAAACACTGGCGGTTGATCCACTATAATCAACTTTATAATTTCCATTTGCCCTAAAGTTCTCCGTATAACCTAGATACCATCCTCCAGTTCCAGTAATGTCCCAATTGTAAACATAATCAAATTCTAAGTCATGATCTGAAAATTTTATACCAAGATACGGAATTCCAAATAATTGAATAATAACTGAAGTTATCAGCATTAATATAAATAATATCGATCTTTTTTTCATCGGATATAATCAACTCTAAAGGATTTAATGGGATGATTACTATATATATTAGATTGAATTTCAAACATTAATATTATGATCGATCTAACAATACTCCCATATAAATTTTGTTTAGATTAACTCAATGTAATCAAAACTTTTAAATAGGTTATTTCAAATTGATATGGCATTTTAGATTTATAGAAAAAAAGCGCTTTCTCAAAGGTTCCTAGCTTAGATTTATGATAACCTATTCCTTTTACAAAAAAACTTTCTTAGGGACGAGAGATGTAGTTTAAGATAAAATCTTCTTTATTTCCTTCTTTATTTTAAGATAAATACTATTTACTATTATTTTTCCAATCTTTGTAGGTATTTAGAAAATATATTCATGTAAAGGCATTTTTCAGCTTCCATTTCTGGAGTTGATACGGGGTTTTCTGTAAACTCAACATTACTTTCTCTGATAATTACGACAGGAGTTCTTTGATCTGCTTCACTCAATAGAAATTGTGCAGCGCTAGCTAAATCATCAGCTATAGCTCTCTTTGTAATTTCCATCGGACGATTGAATAAATCAGGATGTCCTATTAAATCTTCGATTGGTTCAAATCCTGCTGTTGCAATAGCAATTCCTATTGTACCCTTTCTTAAAGGCTGAACTCTTGAGTCAGCAATAATTAAACCAATATCATTTAGGTTGTATTTATTCTTTAGACTATCGCGATATTCCCAAACTACTTTCGTTAAGTTGCTTGGTAGTAATACAACCTTGTTGGGTCCAGCGTTAGATTGATCTATTCCCGCATTAGCGATTAAGAAATCATTGACTTTCGCCAATATAACGTGCGTCATTCCACCTAAAATCATTGATGCCTCCCTTAATATTAGTTCTACATATCTTTCGTCCATGT
>JAHQWJ010000002.1 GCA_029856125.1 Promethearchaeia archaeon
GCGTTATCAATTGTTTCAAATTGGTTTAATTGCAGTTCAATTTCTCCAAAGTTCAAGTGGGTTAAATCTGGAGACTCAGAATTATACGATTGAATCACTCCGACTTCGCTAGTAGGATGATCCCGAGCCACATCAAAACAGTCTTTTTGCGATTTTGCAATATCGTCTGAAATCTTAACCAAAAACCCGAACTCCTCAGAGTTTGGAATTTTAAGAATATATCCAATTTTAGCTGGCTGCGTAAAGTCGATATCTTCAGGTCTTACGGCTAATTTGTATATATCTGCTACATCAATTTTAAAAGCAACATAATTCGATCCTATTTCTAAACGATCACTTGGAATATCTCGGAAGTAAGATAGGGGTTTTGCATCAGATTTAGTAGGGATCATGACTGTTCCAGGATTTGAAGGACCTCCGCTTATTACGCAAGCCAAAGACCACCCATTGATCTTCAATCCCGGTTGGAAGAAAACGCAATCATCTACGAATTCAATGCCGCAATAACTCAAACCTGTCAAAATCGGTTCTTTTTTTAATGTGAGTTGGCGTGTTATTTCTCCATTATAAATTTCTTTTTTTATTTTTGATTCGACTGTTACCGGACTTGATATTGTACACGAAGTTGAGGATTCTGCTAAAATATCGTAATAAGCAGGGTCTAATCCTTGAGGACAAAACCAATTTTCCCAATTTTGAGGATTTTCGTAAAAGAATTCTCTTTCAGGGCTAATCCAATATCTATCTCCACCTATATCCCACTGCCTACTTTGAACTTTTTTTTTTATATCGGGATTAATCCATAACAAACTATAATTATCATTCTTTGGGAAAAGTCCTAAAAGACGCCCTCCATATTCTGAGATAATCGCGGAACTTTCGTTATTGAAATTTAGTTCGACAACATTCCCAATATCGTTCTTATTGGAGAGTAACGATTCTTTAGTAAAGTAGTTCATACTTTAAATTAAAATATTTTGACTAAAAGACTTTTCTGTTAATTGCGGACTTTTGCTCAAGGTACTATAAATTGTTATAATAAACTTTTTAATAATATCCTAACATCATTTATTGTAAATTTTATATAGAGGAATCTAAAATGATTATAAAAGCTACTGATGAGTATTTAGCACTACTAAACCAAGCTGTTGCCCGTGAAATTCAAGTTTCGGCACAATACATGCTGCAACACACGAAAATCGAAAAATTGAAGAGAAAAGTGATCAAAGAAAACTATTTACTCGAAACTACGACATACGACGAGTTTGGACAGATTTTAAAAGATCTAGCAATCGAAGAAATGAAACATCTTGCTCAAATAAATCAACGCATTTATTTATTGGGTGGAGAGGCAACTACTAAACCAGATCAGGTTATCATAGGAAATTCGATGAGAGAATTTGCTGAATTAGATTTAAAGGCAGAGGAAGAAGCTTTGGAGTTATATCGCCAGTTAATCGAAGCAGCTAAAAATATCGGTGACCGAGAAACATGGGTTTTATTTACGAAAATTTATAGTGACGAAGAAGAACACTTAATGAAGTTTCAGGATTATTCAGAGATGGAGAACGAACCAGATTTAGGAGAAACTCCTGATTCTGAATGGAGATCAATATTCGGTCAAGAATACATCGCACTACTCAATAAAGCTCTCGCTAGTGAAATTTCTGCGGTTGTTCAATATACCACCCAACACGAGAAAGCTGAAGGATTAGAACGAATGAGACGAAAAAAGAATGCGTTAGAGGTTGCTACCGGAAAAAACAAAGCAAGCGTCGTATCAGGAGTCCTTAAAGAGACTTTCCTTCAAGAAATGGAACACATGGAAAAAATCTCGGAACGAATCTACGAAATTGATAGAGAATCTATTGCTACAATTAATCCTTTACCTGAGATTGGAAATTCAGTTGATGAATTTATTAAACTAGATAGGGAAGCAGAAAACTACGCTATTGTCTTATATAGAAAAGTTATAACAGAAGCAACCCGACTAGGAGACATTAAAACGAAAAAACTTTTTGAAGATATTATTCAAGATGAAGAAACCCATTATTGGGCGTTTGACGATTTCCTACCCTGATTTTTTAACCTTTTTTTTTATTTTTTTTATTCTATTAGTCACAATACTCATGCGTTGCGCACATTTCTTTTATAACCGCACTGAATGGTCTAAACTTGTGTACTAAATTAGGATCGAAAGAATCTCCAAAGCTTTTAAGAAATTTCTCCGCTATATCTTTTCCTTGTTGTTTCCATATTTCAATAGGATCTTCTTGATCTACAAGTATTATAACATTTATTGGATATTTCGGAATTATAATACAGTTATGTCCCTTAATTCCTTCAGTGGCAATTAACACTACATATCCAATGTTTAGTTCTGCTGTAATGCTCTGTATTGCGCTCATAAAGCCACTGAATATATCTGAATGTTCAGTTTTCATGATCGTATGTTCTTGTCGATATTCCAATAAATTTAAACCAGTGTCTACGTGTTGGATCAAGATGATGTCTAGCATAAGTAACGTTTTCTCATTGTAAATTATTATTTAGTCTAAATGATGTAAAAATTAAGAATCTCTTCAAAAACCATAAGCGTGTAACCTTTTTTAAATTATAACAAAATAATATTTAAACTAAAGCGAGATATAATTTTCTAAAATTAGAGGTGAAAATATGCCTAAAATTGTTCATTTTGAAATTAATGCGGATGATCCAATAAGAGCAAAAAAGTTTTACGAAAAAGTGTTTAATTGGAAAATTGAGCATTGGGAAGGTCCAATGGAGTATTGGACGATTGATGCTGGAGAAGAAGATGAAGAGGGGATAGGTGGGGGATTACAAAAACGAGAGCATTCTGAAGATCAGATTTTTAATTATATAAAAGTTCCTTCAGTAGAAGAATTTAGCAAAAAAATTGAAAAAAGTGGAGGAACTCTAGAGTCACCAAAAATAACGGTTCCTACTGTTGGTTATTTCTACATGTTTAAAGATACTGAAGGAAACAAGTTAGGAATAATGCAAGAAGATAATTCAGCAGAATGAGTGATAATTAAAACAAAATTTTATTTTAATTTTTTTAGTTAGTTGTAAAAATCTTTTTATTTTTTAGTATATATGGATTTAACATTTTGTATAGGTTCTTACGGTTCATAAAGATTTATTACTAATTCTAATTTTAACTGGATAGGGATATAAACTATGAAAATTGATGGGTATTATGATGAGCGCTTTATTTCAGTAAAACACGCCTTTGAGAAAAATTTTGAGTTGGGATTAGAGGTTGGCGCTTCTTTTGCTGTTTCATTAAACGGTAAATTAGTAGTAGATATTTGGGGAGGTTTTTCGGATTCAGCTAAAACAAAACGATGGGAAAAAGATACTATTGTTAATGTTTTCTCAACGACAAAGGTCATGACAGCATTGTGTATACATATGTTGGTTGATAGAGGCTTAATAGATGTGGGAGCACCCGTCGCTAAATATTGGCCTGAGTTTGCCCAAGCTAGTAAAGAAGATATACTAGTTAAACATCTTATGAGTCACAGCGCAGGTTTACCGGGATTTGATGAAAAAATCCCTGTTGAGGCTTTATACGATTGGGATCGCATTTTAGGTTTATTAGCTTCACAGAAGCCTTGGTGGAAATCAGGTACTAAGATTGGATATCACATGATAACTTTTGGATATCTATTAGGTGAACTAGTACGAAAAGTTACTGGCAAGAGTTTAGGTGAGTTCTTTCGAGATGAGATTGCCGTTCCTCTTAATATTGATTTTCACATTGGTTTACCTGAAAACCTTGATTCTAGGACTTCAAATATTATTCCTCCCGAAGAGGTTTTTGCTAAATGGCAAATTGTTTTAGCTAAATTGTTTCTTAAAAAGGCTGTAAAAGTGTTATACAATCCAAACTTAGAAAATGCCGATTTTAATAGTCGAGAATGGCGTTCTGCAGAAATCCCTGCTTCTAATGGGCACGGAAACGCGAGATCGATTGCTAATGTTGGATCTATATTAGCTTGCGGAGGTATGTATGATAAGAAAAAGATACTCTCAATGTCCACAGTAGAAAAAGCTATTGAACCACAAATCAGCGGCCGAGATAAAATTCTGCTTTATTCTCCTGCCAAATTTGGTTTGGGATTTGGTCTTCTAAACGATGAACTATTGCTTGGACCTCGAAGTTTTTACTGGAGCGGTGCCGGAGGTTCTATCTGCGTTATGGATCTTGAGAAAAAATTGAGTATAGGATATGCTATGAATAAAATGTATATGAAAGGCGAAGACCCAAGAACAGGAAAACTTGTTAAAGCAGTATGGGACGTAATAAATAAAAATTAACTTATTGTTCTAAAAAAATTATGTCATAGATTATTCCAAGATGGAACATTCTAAATTGGATTATTAATCATCTCATTTGGAAAGAGAATGGTTCTTTAAAGGTTTTATTTTTTTTTAAAAGCTTCCTTGATCGTCATTGAAAGCGTTTCGTCGAAAGTTTGCCCTTCAGTTATGCATTTATACGCTAATTCCTCAGAGTGAAACAATTCGGTAAAATATCCTAACCAATAACGAGAATACCTTTTATTTTGCCTGTGCTTGAATAATAGATGAAACTCATCTCCTTCGTGATGTACATCTATTTTATAGAAATAATTAGCAACAACCCAAATCTTCTGGACGGTCGTGATTAATTCTTCAAGTTTAAGACTTTTTAAAGGCTTTCCGGTATACCAAAGGATTAAATCGATAGCAACATTTTTCTTAAAGGGCTTTTCTAAAGAGTCTTTAGGAGCTTCAGCAGCCGTGATTAATTGATTGAAAGTAGTTTTTCCTATTAGCATCATCTTCATTTCATCCCGAGTTCTTACCCATAAATCGCGATCAAGATTCTTTTGCCTCCCATAATAAGAGATAGCGCGTTCCAAAAAGGAAATTAAATTTTCCTCCTCTTCCTTATAAGTATCAATAACAGCCTTAACTTCAGGTAGCATTGAATTATATTCATCATACATTTCAACTGCGTCTTTAACAAGATTAGAAATTGTTGTTCCTAGATGTTTATACTTGTCAATTATGTTTCGAGTTGTTTCATCTACTTGAACAAATAAGGGTTTAACTTTATGATCTGATTCTTTCGTTCCGTCAGTCTTACTATTATTTTTTGCCATATTCAACACTTCGGAAAAGCAGTAATATATATTTCTATATTAACCAATTAAGTTAATAAATGTTCAGATTATATATACTTAATCTTCCGTATGTAATAATTTAATTATATTAATATATAAAAAAATATCTATTTGTTCAATATTTTTAAATATTTTTAAATATTTTTAAATATATTCGAGAAGATAAGGATTCTCGAGCTTAAGACTTATTTTTTTAACATAATTCATTTATGCGAAACATTTAAATATATAATTATCTATTTAATATATGGGAATATAGAAAAATATAGAAAAATATAGTATTCAATATATAAAAAAATATAAAATGTGGATAATAGATAAGATTTTCAAATCTGATTGTAATAAGCTACAAAGAAGAAAGAGTAGCAAGAATTGTATTGAGAGAAGAATATGGCAAATCTTAGATATGAGTATTGCAGAGGAACATCTTTATTTCCGATGTCCACATCCATGATAATCACAAGAACTAATAAAAAAGGATAAGATAAATAAAAAAATGCCGAGAAATAATTCGATAGTAGGTTCTATAGTAGGATTAATACTTTTCTTAGGATTCGGAGTGTTTTTTCTTTTTGGATCGAGCTCATTCTTCCTTTTTAACTTTACGCCGTTTTTTCCAATGATTATTATTATTATCATTATAGGAATAGCTGGAGCTGCGTCAGCGAGCTCAAAGCGATCAAAGCAGTTAACCTGTTGTTCACCGAAGGTACATAGTCAATATCAGTATTATCCTCCGGAAAATTCAAGATCAAATCCATACATCGTTAAGACTTCGAGTAGCTCTACGGTTCGACCTATATATATAGAGGATGCTGAACCTGAAAAAACAATAGCTAACTTCTGTCAATATTGCGGTACAAAAAAAGATAAAAACGCTGTATATTGCCATAGTTGTGGTACAAAACTGTAAATATTGATATAACAATCAAGTAAACCAAATTACGATGGGAAGAAAGAATAAAAAAAAGATAAATTACAAAAAGTTAAGAGGAAATAAGCGTTTCAAACGAGATAATGTAGAAAAAAAACGCTTAGAAAAATTAGAGAAGGCGAACCATAAAAAGAAATTAAAAGCAAGGATTAATTTGAGATTAAAAAAGTTAGCCCGTGTGGTAAATTTAAATTCTCAAAATTTAGTCGATTAATTACCAATTTTTGTTAACTTCATTAATAATATAGGGTGAAAAATAAATGGACATTTACGATATTTTCTTTAGTATTTGTTTGGGGTTGTTCATCGGAGGTCTTCTTTTCAGCATAATCTCAGTGTTCTTAGCCCAAATGGAATCACAATCAGTAGGGCAGGAAATTGACACTGATGTAGATATTGATGCTGATGTCGATATAGATATTGATGTAGATGTCGATATAGATATTGATGCTGATGTCGATATAGATATTGATGCAGATGTCGATATAGATATTGATGCAGATGTCGATATAGATATTGATGCAGATTTCGATGTAGATATTGATGCAGATATTGATATGGACATAGATGTGGATATGGACGCAGGGGTGGAAATTGATAGCGATGTAGACATAGATGTTGACACGGATATTGATATTGATATTGATGCAGATATAGATGTAGATTCAGATATATTCGGCACTACAACTTCCCCTGCTCCAATCATGCTATTGGCGTCTGCATTTCTCTTAGTATTTGGCATTTCAGGAATCTCACTCTACTATATAGTCACCATCGAAGCTTTAAAGTTTATAATGTTCATAGGATCCCCTAGTATTGCGCTTATCACTTCGAAATATCTTAATGTAGCTTGGAAACACATTGCGAAATCGCAGTATTACAAAATTTCCTCAACGCAAAATTTAATAGGGAAAGAAGGAGAGGTCGTATTACCGATCGATGAGAGAGGAGGCGTAATTAGAATAAAGTCAACAACCCCTATGAAATACGAGAAGCTTCATGTTAGGCCTTATGACGATACAATTCATTTTGAGAGAGGTATGAAAGTCTATATTGTGGCAGTTAAAGAAAATAAAGTGATGGTATCGCAAAATAAAATATTAATTAAAAAAAGAGGTGAAAAATAAAAAAATGAGCGTAAGTGAAAGAGAAATGGAAGAGAGTAGATACAACTGGCTCTATTTTCATGGTGAAGATGTACGAACTGAAAAGTTTAAAAAGAAAATCAACAAAAGACCTACTTTAACTTATGCTATTTTGATAAACACAGCTATTATTTTGGGTTGTATCTTGATAATTTGGATATTAGCCAACTTAATGGGTTAGTATTTCAAAGATAATTAAATTTACAAAAAAAAATTGATTAAAAATAGAAAAAAAAACCAAAAAAAATTAAAAACAAAGGAGGTTATTCAAGAAAAAAATGTTGTTTCAAGAGATTAATGTATGGGCTATCGGCATTACAGTGACTTGTGCGATAATAGGATTCTTATTCATAATATTTATGGCCGCACGATATCGAAAATTTAAAACAAACCAGTTTGTAATCCATTTGAGAAATGGTAAGGTAAAATCAGCAGGTCTCGGTGGAAGTATATGGTTATTACCCTTAATTGACGAATATATTGTTATTCCGACTACTAGTATACAAACGATTTTAGAAGCCCACGATCAAGTAGTTTCAATGGAATACCAGAATATTGAATTCGTAGGTATGATTATTTGGAAAGTCGTTGATCCTGAAAAGGCGTTTAGTTCAGTTTCATGGAACTTACGGGATGAGAACTATGTAGAAAAGATTTTAAAAGGAGCTGCTGAGGCAGTTATTAGAACAATATGTGCTAATATGCCGCTTGAATTAATTATTAGAGAAAGAAGAGAGATAATTGATCATGTTTTAAAGGATTTACACGAGTTATCAGCAGATTGGGGAATTTTAATTGAAACATTCGAAATATTGGAAGTTATAATCGTAGAGGCCGAATTAAAAAAGAACATGGAAGCTGTCAAGCAAGCAGTTGAGTATCAAAAAGCGAGAATTGCCAAAGCCGATGCAGAACAAGAATCAAGAATGAAAGAATTGCAAGTACAAAACGAGATAGGAACTCAAGAGCAATTAGTTCAGAGAGATATTGAACTACGAAGGAAGGAGAAAGAAATCTCAATTGCTGAAAAAGAACGCGAACGTAAAAAGATTGAAGCTGATGGTGAACGACAAAGAGTAGTAATTGAAGCTGATGGTCAAGCTTCTGCTATTAAGAGAAAATTAATTGCTCAAGCAGAAGGTGAGGCTGAAAGCATAAGACAACAAATGCTCGCTCAAGCTGAAGGATTTCAAGAACAAGTAGATGCCATGAGCAACGCCGATCAAAGGTTCTTAGCAGTTCAATTAACTAACATTTTACCTGAGATATTTAAGCATTTAAGTCCGGATAAAATGTTCATTATGGGTAATGGAGACGACGCGTTTAGCTCTCTTTCAAAAGCGATTTTGCCATTTCTGCAACTGTTGCCTGAATACTCTGATAAGATAAAGAACTTCTTAGGAAACGGAGATTTGAAGTCAAAAGTTCAAGAATTATTAGTCCAGTAAGAGTAAATTATTTTTTTTTCATTAAATTATTTTTTTTTATTATTGTTAAAGCTTAATAAAACCTTAAAAAAAGAACTAAGAACAAGAATTAGATACAAAATTATTGAAGATAGTTATAAATAGGAGTAAAGTGAATGAATTTTGAATGTAAAATTTGAAGATATTGAACAATCCTTAGTAGAAGGTAATAAACAATATCAATGGAAAATTATACAAGAAGAAGAATCTAATCAAATTGACGGTAAAATCCCTATATATCCAGTTTTGATTCTCACTTGTATGGATCCAAGGATTGATGTATACCGAATATTTCAATTAAAACCCGGAGATGCGTTTGTTTTAAGAAACGCTGGAAATGTGTATACTGAGGATGTTTTAAGATCTGCGTTAGTTGCCATACATAAATATAACATTCAATACATAGTAGTTCTAGGACATCTTGACTGCGGGATGAAAAAACTTCGTTTACATGATCTGACGAATAAACTAACCGATTCTGCAATCAAAAAGATTGGAAAATCTGGGACGAATTTTTATCTTGAGTTGCTGAAATTTTTCAAGGCATTTGTTGATGAAATTAAGAACATTGAGAATCAAGTCCATAAGTTTAGGAACGCACGAGAGATTCCCACTGATATAAAAATCATTGGAATGCTATACGATCCCAATACAAGTTGGGTGTTCAGAAATGAAGAATTAAAACTCTACTCAAATTATGAAGACTTTGCTAAAGGTTATCGAAATATCTTACAAACTAAGAAATATGAACTAATAGATTACATCGAGAGTCACCAAGACGAGATTATTGGAGAAGGTGTCCTACAAGATGTAGAAAGGCGTATTGATATTGATGAAAATAGAAAAAATATACCCCCTACAGAAATTACAAAAAATCAAGAATCTATTATCAACGATAAATTAGAAGAAATTCCGAATGAAACACCAATTTTAAACTTTAATAAAAATGTCTCAACGGGAGTTTACAGTAATTTAATTTCGATTCCAAAAATTAAAATTCCCAAAATATTCGTACCAAAAATAAAAGTTCATGTTCCGGTTATATATAAGAAAAATGAAATAAAATGAGTGAATAGTGGAAAATTTAACTTAATTTTTTTAGTATTTCATTAACTTCTAACTTATCCTTTGAGAGTAGTAAAAAAATTTTTAATTTAGAAATAATTTATAAAATTAAAAATTTATATTTTTATCCCTAAGAAACCTTGCCTCCGTGGCTTAGCTGGCTATTGCGTTGCCTTGGTATTCGCAGTAATGACCAAACAGGCAAAGGTCGCGGGTTCAAATCCCGCCGGAGGCTCCATCATTTCTTTTTACTTCTTTTGATAAAACAAAAAAGATAATAATAATTTTAAATTAGATTAATAGTTAATAATATAATATATTTAATTTGCCGGTGTGGCTTAGCTGGTTATAAAACATTCGTATTAAATGTTTGTTTAATAAGCGCCAGACTCATAATCCTACTGAAAAAATGGGTCAGACTGGATGTAATCTGGAGGTTCGTGGGCTCATATCCCACCACCGGCATTTTTTAATTATTTTAATGAAAATTCTTATAATTTCGAAGAATTTAAGATATTTCTTTAATTTGTATCCTTTGATTCTAATGACCGGCATAAAGGAAGTTAAACGATTTCAAGAATTTTTAATGAACGCATGGCCAGCTGAACAGTATTATTTTTTAAATGGATGGATATTACGATTTACTAAAGGAGTTACTTATCGGGCTAATTCAGTCATACCAATTAATTATACTGGAAATAATACTTTTATCGAAAATGATATCGAAATGGTTGAAAATGCTTATAGATCATTCAATTTGCCAACTATTTTCACTATGCATGAGTATTTTGAACCAAAAGAATTAGACGGAGTTTTAAGGAACAGAGGGTATGTTGAACAGGATCGCACAAATGCATTGTTAATGCAAGCACATCATCTTGATTTAAAACGCATTAATAACGATTTTAATTACGAGATTCATAATGAAAGAGTAAATCAATTCTCCGCATTATTAACAAAATTTACGAAAAGAGATAGATACCAGCAGGAGATAATAAAAGAGATAACAAATAGAATTAATGTGCCAAAAAAATGTTTTGTCATCGCTAAATGGCGAGGAGAGGCTATAGGAACTTTAATGGGTGTACTCAACCCTCAAAACTATTTTTACATCGCTGATGTGTTTGTAAATCCAGAATTTAGACGCCAAAGAATAGCAAGTTCTATGCTCAAAACTGCAATAAAAGATTGGGCTATACTGAATGGAGTCGAAAAGATTTGGCTCCAAGTAGAACTCCAGAACTTTAATGCAATGAAATTGTATGAAGATTTTGGAATGAAGAAGGTTTACAGTTATTATTACTTAAGGAAAGATCGATTTTGAATTTTTCTTCTTTATTCTTATTTAAAACAGAAATCTAAAATGTTTTTTACTTCAATATCTTAAATTTAATTGTTATGGAAAGATTTATTTCAAAAAAAATTTCTTCCGATGAATTATCGATATTAGATAATAACTCAGAATGGTTGGGAATTCCAAAAAGCCATTTGATGGAATGTGCGGGGTATATATTTGCTACAGAAATTATAGCTCAAGGATTTTTGAAGGAAAATTCAAAAGTGGCTATTTTTTGTGGAACGGGGAATAATGGTGGCGATGGTTTTGTAGTAGCTCGACATTTATCTTCCATGGGAGTGAAAGTTTTAGTAATTTTGGTTGGAACACCTG
This sequence comes from Promethearchaeia archaeon, assembly GCA_029856125.1. GTDB lineage: Archaea > Asgardarchaeota > Lokiarchaeia > Sigyniarchaeales > SOKP01 > SOKP01. The sequence continues at coordinate 11,475 of JAHQWJ010000002.1, forward strand.
ATAAAATAAGAACGAAAGAAGCTCAGCTTAATTGGGACATCATATTTAGGAATCTTACTTACTCAATTAAGACAGTCTCTATTAAAGATTCAACGGACGCAAAAGTCATCATGAAGATTATTGAAAAAGATCAAAGCTACTCCTTAATTGTAGATGCTTTATTAGGTACGGGAATAAAAGGGCAAATTAGGGAACCAATTTCTTCCACAATAGATACGATAAACAGTATTAGAGAAAAAGAAAACGAACGAATTAAAATTGCTTCAATAGATGTACCTTCAGGAGTAGATCCAGATACGGGAAAAATTTCCGATAAAGCTGTCAATCCAGATTTAGTTATAACTTTCCACAGAATTAAAAAAGGCTTGAAAAAAACGGGAAAATATCATGTAATCGAAAAATCTATTGGTATCCCCCCTGAAGCGAGTATATTTGTCGGGAAGGGCGATTTACTACCAAACTTAAAATCAAGAATCATTGATACTCATAAAGGAGAATTCGGCAGAGTTTTAGTTATTGGTGGCTCAAAGAATTATTCCGGAGCTCCTGCGTACGCATCCTTAACATGCATTCATTTTGGGTGTGATCTAGTTATTAGCTATGTTCCAGAAATTATAGGAGATGTGATTCGTAGTTATTCGCCGAATATGATCGTACGGACAAG
>JAHQWJ010000003.1 GCA_029856125.1 Promethearchaeia archaeon
AATAATTCTTTTTGTTTCTTACTAAGTCTCTTAGGAACCTTTATCTTCACTCTTACTAATTGATTCCCTCTTTCCTCAGAATTTGTTTTATAAAATCCTCTATTCTTTAATCTTAATATTGTTGAATCTTTAGTTCCTTCGGGAACTGATACGCTTATGGATTTTTCTATCCCGGAAACTTGAGTTTTACCACCTAAAGCTGCTGTGGTAAAAGGTATTTCGTGATCAATATAAATATCGTCTCCATCTCTTTCAAAGAGTTTATGATTTTTAACATGAATGGCAATATACAGATCACCTGGAGAACCTCCATTTTCACCTGGCATCCCTTTTCCTTTTAGGCGTAATTTCTGGTCATCTCTTACTCCCCGTGGAATTGTTACTGATAAGGTTTGATTCGATCCTGTAGCGGGGTCTTTATATTGAACTTGTTTCTTCTCTCCAAGAAAGGCGTCCATAAAACTTATTTCCATGTCGTATCTTAAATCTTCACCTTCTCTTGGATAATTTTGTTGTCTAGTGGATCTCGCTCTCGTACTTCCACCTCTATTAGAAAAAACATCAAAAATGTCTCCTAAATCGTTAAAGAAGTCATTCCCTCCTGAAGATCGCCCTCTGCGAGAATTATTTGAATTTCCAAAAATTTCGCTAAAATCGAAATTTCCAGGTGATCCAGAAGTTGAATAATAATATGTATTTCCATCAGGACCTCGTTGCACTCTTGCTCCTCCCGGTGCACTGCCCCCTTGTTGGTAAGTAGAGGAGTCTCCTTCAACAACTCCAAATTTGTCATATATTTCTCTTTTTTTATCGTCACTCAATAAGCTATACGCTTCGTTTATTTCCTTGAATTTCTCGCCGGATTTAGCTTCGCTAGCGTTTACATCGGGGTGATATTTTCTGGCTAATTTTCGAAATGCTCTTTTAATTTCCTCTTTTGAAGCGCCTTTTTTTAATCCTAATGTTTTATAATAATCCTTTGCCATAATTTTTAACTCCTTCAAATATTAATGAAAAAAAATAAAAAATAAAATAGATAAACAAAAAAACTAAATATTTACTTACTCGTATTCAGCATCAACTACGCCGTCGTCTTGACCTGTAGCTCTACGGAATTGCTCTTCTTCGATTTCGTCTTGAGTTTGTGGAGCACCACCCATTCCTCCAGGTGGAGCACCCTGATAAGCGCCTTCTTGTGCCCCTTGTTGCTGACCATAAATTCTAGATGAAACCTCGTGAAGCGAATTCTGTAAAGTTTCCATTGAACTCGTTATTCTAACTGCATCGTCAGATTCCATTGCACTCCTGAGATCTGAAACTTTTTCAAGAATGTTCGATTTTAAATCTCCTATTACAGATTCGTTTTCGTTCAATAACTTCTCAGTTTGATAGATTAAAGCCTCAGCATGATTCTTTGCCTCAGTTAATTCTTTAAACTTTTGATCTTCATCAGCGTAGCTCTCAGCTTCTCTTACTTTTTGACTGATCTCGTCTTCTGACATCTTAGTTGAGGCAGTTATCGTTATCGACTGACTTTTACCAGTTCCTTTATCTTTCGCTGAAACATTGATAATACCATTCTGATCGATGTCAAATGTCACTTCGATTTGAGGTATACCTCTTGGAGCAGGTGGTATCCCCGTCAAATGAAATTTTCCTAAAGTTATGTTATCGCTAGCTTTCGGTCGTTCTCCTTGTAATACATGAATTTCCACTGCAGGTTGATTATCAGCAGCCGTAGAAAAAGTTTCTGCCTTCTTTGTTGGAATCGTAGTATTTCGGTTAATTAATTTAGTAAATACGCCACCTAAGGTCTCAACTCCTAACGATAATGGAGTAACATCTAAGAGCAATAAATCTTCTACTTCTCCAGTCAAAATACCACCTTGAACAGCAGCACCCATGGCAACACATTCCATTGGATCTATACTCCTTTCAGGCTTTTTCCCTAAGAAATCTTCGAAAATCTTTTGAACGCTTGGCATTCTCGTAGGTCCACCAACTAAAATTACTTTATCAACTTCTCCTTTGTGTAATCCCGCGTCTTTCAAAGCTTTAGTTATAGGTGCTTCTAATCTCTTTAAAATAGGCCCAATCAGTTGTTCTAATTTTGCTCTTGTAATGCCCAATGTAAGATGTTTTGGACCTGAATCAGTTGCTGTTATGTATGGTAAATTTATATCAGTCGAAACTGAAGTAGATAATTCGATTTTAGCCTTTTCAACCGCTTCTTTGACTCTTTGCATTGCCATAGAATCTTTGTTTAAATCAAGGCCTTCTTGATTCTTAAATTCATCAACAACATATTTTACAAGAATCCTATCCATATCTGTTCCGCCTAATTGAGTATCTCCCGCTGTCGAGATCACTTCAAAGACTTGACTGTCCATTTCCATTACCGTAACATCAAATGTACCACCACCTAGATCTAAAACTGCGATTTTTAACTTCGCATTTTTTTTATCTAATCCGTATGCTACGGCCGCAGCAGTAGGTTCGTTAATTAAACGTTTAACGTTCAATCCCGCGATCTTACCTGCGTCTTTGGTGGCTTGTCTTTGATTATCGTTAAAGTATGCAGGCACCGTAATAATAACATCTGTAACTTCTTCGCCTAAGTAAGCACTTGCGTCTTCTTTGATTTTTCTCAAAATCATTGCCGAAATTTCCTGTGGTTTGTATTCTTTGTTTTCAATCTTCACTTTATAGGATGTTCCCATCTTTCGCTTTATAGCTGTAATTGTTCGATCAGGGTTCGAAATTGCTTGCCTTCTCGCAGGTTCTCCTACTAACCTTTGCCCATCCTTTGTAAATGCTACAACGGAAGGAAAAGCCTTTCCACCTAATGTATTACCTTCAGCACTAGGTATAATTGTAGGCTTACCACCTACTAATACAGCAGCAGCTGAATTGGAAGTTCCTAAATCTATACCAATTATTTTTCCCATATTTTATCACTTCTTTTTTTTAATTTTTATTAACATTTTTGTTTAAATTTATAAGTTTGATTTTTTTTTTGATATCTTAACCCCAGCAGGTTTCAATATCTTGTTATTTAAATAATAACCTTTATTTAGTTCTTCAATTATAGTATTTTCAGGGAATTTTTCATTCTCTTCTACCATTAATGCTTCGTGTTTGTAAGGATCAAATTTTTCCCCCTTTGAAAGCATAGGTTTTACTCCCTCGTCTTCTAAGAATTTTTCAAAATTTTCGATTATCATTTTAAAACCCTTTTTTACCGACTCTCCTTTTTCTATTAAATCCAATATATTAAAAGCTCTCAGTAAATCCTCGTAATGCCTAATTAATTTCTTCAACATTTCCTCTTTTACTCGCTCCCTATATCTCTCGTTCTCTCGTTGATTTGCCTTTTTGTAGTTATCGAAATCCGCTTGCGTTCTCACTAAAGAATTCAAATATTTTTCGGTCTTCTCTTCTAACTCCTTTAACTTTCTACCATCACTCTTTAAATATTCAATTTCTCTTTCTAACTCAGTCTTTTTGGCGATAACCTCATCCATTTTCTTTGCTAGCATTTCGTATTTTTCCGTAATCTCCACAAAATTCTTATATTTTTCTTTTGAAATCGTTACCTTACGGTAAGGGTCTTCCAACGATCTTCGAGCGTTGAAAAATTCGTCGTAATAATCTTCAAATACCATATTTTTATCTCTTAATTTGTAAACAATTATTCTTTGTCAACAATCAGTTGACAATCATTAATATACTAATATTAATTGACCTATTTAAAGGTATCGATTTTTAAATATAAATACCTCAAGCTTTCTTCTAGCAAGATTTTCGGTTTTACAAACATTTTGTATAACTAAAAAATGTAAAAAAGAGTAGTTAAATTTTAGAAATCTAAAGCAATTTTAATGAATCTTTATAGTAATTGGAAAGAAAAACAAGCAATATTCAATTAACCTTAAAAATGCTACTGGTAGACATATAGAAACAATTATATTTATAAAATTTCATATAAAATATTATGATTACATGGATTTTAGGTATAGCTCTAATTATCTTTGTTCTAATCAAAAGGTTTGGAAAGGATGGGAGAGTCGAGGGATATCCGCTTGGAATGCCTCGTGGGACTGTTAGAGCAATAATCACGCTAATGGTCGTATCTTTTCCATTTACCTATATCATTGCTAACTCTCAGATTCCTTCCGAGATTGTCAATACAATTTTCATTTTAGTAGCGTTTTATTTTGAAGCTCGAAAAGGCGAGGATAATAGATTAAAAATTATCGAGGAAGTTAAAGATACTAAAGAAGTATCTGAAGAGAAAAGAAAGACTAAAAAGCCACTCTATCTTCCGAGATACACCGTAAGAATATTTTTGATGATGCTCCTAATTGTATTCTATCTGATCGATATTTTTGTTCAACAAATATCCTTAGAGTTAACCAACACGCTTGTAGATATACTAGTCATTGCGATACTTTACTTTATAGGTACTTTTTTTAGAGCGTTAGTGCAATTATTTCAAAAAAAAAAATTGAAAGAACAAATTGAAGGAATACAAAACTATCAAGAACTATCAAAATACGACATTCTTGAGAAACTTGACGAGCAAAAACGGGGCGGTATAACTAATGTTGGAAAAAGCTTATTTTCCATAATGGTTTTCATTGCCGTAACTGCAGCCTTATTTCTATTCACTGTTAATATTGATTTCCCCTTGATTTTTAACGTATCATTACGGAGATCATTGTTACTACTTATTAACTTGTATTATGGTTTCAGAGATTAGATTTAAATTAAAATATTTTCATTTTTTTTATTTTTCTTAAGTTCCTAAAGTTTTTACAGTAAAAAGGCATAAATTTATTATTATTCTTTAAATCAACTATCTTACAAACACGAATAGTAATGATCATGAAATACCGAAATATGGGTTCATTAGGCTGGGATGTTTCTGTTTTAGGTTTTGGGGCAATGCGGTTGCCAGTAGAAAAGGTAAAAGACGAAAAAACGGGGGAAATGAAGTTCAATATTAAAGAGGACGAAGCTATTGAAATGATTCGCTATGCAATTGATAATGGTGTGAATTATATTGACACAGCATACCCTTACCACAATGGAGAAAGCGAAGTGCTCGTCGGAAAAGCATTACAGGATGGATATCGTGAGAAAGTTCATCTTACTACGAAATTACCGATGTGGATGGTCAAAAAAACCGAGGATTTTGATACTTTTCTCAACCAACAGATTGAACGGCTACAAACAAACCCGGATATTTACTTGTTCCACGGGTTAAATAAAGCAAGAGTTGAAAAAATCAAAACTTTAAACCTATTCGAGAAGATGGAGCAAGCGAAGGCTAAAGGATTATTCAAGTACATTGGATTCTCCTTTCACGACAGTTTTGAAGTGTTTAAAGAAATAATAGATATGTATGATTGGGATTGCTGCCAGATACAATACAATTATCTTGATATAGAATTTCAAGCGGGAACTGCGGGTTTAAAATACGCAGCGAGTAAAGATATCGCAGTTATAATTATGGAACCAATAAGAGGTGGAAAATTAGCGATTCCACAAGAAAAACTAGATTTATATCCTGAAATTAAAAAAACTCTTGAGCTATCAAAAACTAAGAGAAAAACACCAGATTGGGCTCTTCAATTTATCTGGAATCACCCAGAAGTTTCTGTTGTTTTAAGTGGAATGAGTACGATGCAGCATGTTGTAGAAAATATTGACTCCGCAAATAATTCAGGGATTAATACATTAACTGAAGATGAATTGGCGACAATATCTCAATTACGTGAATCATATGGAAAGTATACCGTAGCTCCTTGCACGAGTTGTGGTTATTGCTTGCCGTGTCCTAATGGAGTTTCAATACCTTCTATTCTTAGATTGATAAATGATCTCGTATATTGGGGAGAATCTGGTAAAGGACGAATAGCTTTTTTCTATAATTATTTAGCAAAAACCCAAGAAGAAATCGAGAAAAAGAAATCTGAAGGGGAAGAATTCGACGGGGCTGCTGCATTATGTATTCAATGCGGAGAATGCCTGGAAAAATGCCCACAGCAGATTGAAATTCCCGATTTTATGGAGAAAGCAAACGAGATATTTGAAAATGGTAAAAATATTTCGGAAATATTATTTTAATTAAGAAGTTAGGATTTTAACCAAAACTATAGAGCTTCTCTTATTCTTTTAAACTTTTTTTAATCTTTTGATACAAATCTTTAAGTCCAGTTTCGCTTAGAAATTTGTCTATCTTTGAGGTTGGTCTTAGTGCTTGGGGTTCCCTTTCTTTAACTAATTCACTACCACAATATTCACAGACAATTTGATTAGGATCAGAATATTCAGTATCACAATTTGAACATTTCATTTTAGTATTGAAATCTTTTAGGCTTTATTCTTATAATAAAATACTCAAATTATAATATTAAATTTTTCTGAAATGCCCAAAATAGGTTTTTTAACTAAATTTAAAATTTAGTAAAAAAAGAAAAAAAATTATAAAAAAAATCTATTTATTTCCGTATTTTTTAAACAAGAACACGCCAATAGTTATTATTAACAAGCTTACAATAGTTATGAATGTAAAACCAGTAGCTACCCAAGAATTTGCCAAATCACCACTAAAAATTGCAGATAATGCTTTAGTTGCGTAATAGCTTGGCATAAACATAGCAATAGGTTCTGTTGTGGCGGTAACGGGTATAAATGTCCCTAGAAACATCTGAGGTAATATAAAAATAAAGGAAATTCCCGTAGCGGTTCCAGATGATTTTGAGATCGTAGCTGTAATAAGGCCTAACCCTACTGAACTTAAAGAAAATATCATCATTAAAATAAAAGCTAACAACATTCCAAGGATATTAGCTTTTGGATTAAATCCAAAAGGAAGGGCTAACAGATACACGATGATTACTTGAAAGACTACCAAAATCATGTTTGATATGATTTCACTTGCCATAAAATCTGCTGATGTCATAGGCGATGTGTTTAATCTTTTGAGAAGTCCTTGATCTCGCATATCGGTAAAAGATTGGGCAACAATCATTATTATAAAAATGCAGGCATACCCAAATATTCCAGGGGCAACGGTGTTCATCGACATGCCAAATTCAGGATCTCCAAAAATGAATCCGAACATTATAGTAAGAATCGCGGGAAATAAAAGCATCAAGAATAAGAATGCTGGTTCTCGAACTATCTTTAATAATTCCATCTTTAATAAAGCTATTACTCTTTTAAAGTTCAATTATATCCCCTCCAATATTCTTCTTCCTGTAATTTTCATGAATACTTCCTCTAAATTGACAACTGAGTATTTTTGGATTAATTCTTTTGGATTACCAATTTCAATTATTTTTCCATAATCAATTATTGCTACTCTATCACATAGTGCTTCTGCTTCTTCAATATAATGTGTTGTAAGGAATATGGTTTTACTTTTAGTTTTAAGTGATCCAATAAACTCCCATGTCGCTCTCCGTGCTCTTGGATCCATACCCACGGTTGGTTCATCTAAAAACGCTATTTTTGGGTCGTGAATTAACGAAATTATCATATTAAGTTGTCTTAGCATCCCACCACTATATCCTTTGGTTTTTCTTCTACTTCCTTTAGATAAGTCTAGAATTTCTAATAATTTATTGGTCTTGTCCTTTATTTCAGCTTTTTTCATTGAATGAAGCTTCCCAAAAAGTTCGATATTCTCTATCCCAGTAAGAAATTTAAAAACTGATGGTTCCTGAGGACACACTCCAATTAATTCTTTGATATGAGAAAGACCATCACGTAAATCATAACCGTTAACAGTTGCGATTCCACTTGTTGGTTTTAAAAGTCCAATTAGTATATTAATTGTTGTTGTTTTTCCTGCTCCATTCGGTCCCAAAAAGCCGAATAATTCTCCAGATTTCACTTTAAAGGAGACATCATCTACCGCGATAACATCATCATATCCTTTTTTCCCTCCGAATACTTTTCTTAGATTTTGTACTTCTATCGAAAATTCACTATTAGGATTTATGATATTTTCAGGTTTTTCATATGGTTTTATTTTAGTTTCTGACATTTTTTTATCACTTTCATATTGTTTAATTAATGTAAGTTTTAAATTAATATAAATAATCTTTAGTCCATTATTTGATATTGAAATATTATATTTCGCTTTTAATATTAATGGTAACTTATTATAACAAAAATGAGATAAAAACATAAATAAAATGGGAGGTTTTTAACCCACTTGGGTGATAAATTGTATATAAAAAAAATCATGATTTCTCTAAACCATGATTCTTTAGCTTCATTCGAGGAAATTAAAATAATATTTATAAATAAATTTTAGAATTTTATTACCTATTTATCACTATTATATTGGAAAAATGAGGAATTATTTATTACGAGTGATTTATCTCTTGAATCTTCTCTTTAAGATGAGTTTCTCTCCATGTGGGGAAATTATTACCTTCAATAAGTACTGTAACTTCTACAGAATCAAAATTTTCAGAAAGAAGTGAAGATTCAATATCTTGAAGCTCTTTCATTGAATCTGTCCAAACGCATATAAGTTTGACATGTGGTAAATTACTAAAAGTCCACGAATATACGATTCTCGAACCATATGTTTTCTTTAAACTGTTATCAAAGTCTCTATCATCTATTAAGGAATCAGATTTTAACTTTAAGATTATCATGGTAAAAATTAAATTGGGAAACCAATCTAAATAGAATTCTATTAAATAGTTCTCAATCAAATTGTCTAGTCTCCTTTTAATGGTTTTAGTGGAAGCTCCTACTTCTTCCGCTACATCAGAAATTGTTTTTCTAGAATTATCTTTTAAAGAATCTACAATAAGATAATCTAAATTGGTAACCTTTTTTCTATCTTTTATTAATATTGGAGGCGTGGTTCGATCAATACCTACTATAAGCTCACTAATCCTTCCAGTTTTTCGTACAAAGTTAACTAATGAATCCAAATCATTCAAATTTCGAATAAAAGCATGAATATAAAATAAATTCCCGCTAGCACGTGAAATATTATATATATATTCATTTTCACCTAATTTCTTTAAAATTAATTTCTTATCTTTTACATTTGGTACTCCAAACATCACGATATTTGAAATATTAGGAAAATTCCCGAAACCTAATCGTGCTTTAAAATCTTTTATAATCCCTAATTCTACTAATGATTTAACACGTTTATGGATTGAATTAACACTAATGTGAAAATTATCAGCTAATTGTTTGTACGGTGTTCTTGAATTAGCCATTAACAACATTGAAATCTTAATGTCAATTTCATCCAAGGATCAACACTTTCTCAAATTTAATAATTTACTATTATAGATACATTTAATATAACAATCTAAGATTTAAGATAATGATTATCACAATATAAAATTTAATCAAACATTGATTCTATGACTTTAATTTTTATTATTCATTCTGAAACAGTAAATCTTGAACACTCTACTATAGAAGACCTTCCTGGATCCTTTGGAAGAATAGATGTCCTCTGTAGATGTATCTTAGCAGTGATATATCGAAATTTTGAATTTGATAGTTTTTAATGATATTTTATTCCAGCTAATCTTCCTTACAAATTACATTCGTGTTCTTAATCAAAATATCTATATACGGTAGAATATTGAATTGAACAATTAGTGGGAAAAAAGTTATGATTATGAATAACGATAATTTTCTTCAAAACTTAACTAAAATTTGCGGATCTCAAAATGTCTCACAAGATCCAAAAGATTTAAAAGAATACTCTAAGGATTTAAGTTTTATAAAAGGAAAATCTCCATTGTGTATTGTTTGGCCCTCTAACTCTCAACAAGTAACAAATATTGTGAAACTAGCGAATGAATTGAAATTCTATATTATTCCCGTAAGCTTAGATTCGAAATTTAAACATCACGGAGATTCCTTACCTAAAAAGGATAATTCCATTATCTTAAATCTTTCAAGGATGAATAAAGTTCTTTCGATTGATAGAAAAAATCGGGTTGTTATGGTTGAACCGGGCGTTTCCTTCGGTCAATTAGTTCCTATCCTCAAAAAAAAAGGGGTAAGATTACTTTTACCTCTTAATCCAACAGCTTCTAGATCCGTTTTAGCAACAGCTCTCGAAAGAGAACCAATTACAATACCTCGATATCATTGGGATAGCTCTGATCCACTATTATGTACGGAAGTTGTATTTGGAACCGGGGATTTGTTTCGAACCGGAACTGCTGCTGGTCCAGGAACAATCAAGCAACAACAAAAAATGGGTCAAGCACAAGTTAATCCAATGGGTCCTACTCAATTTAGCCCTTTTAGGATAATACAAGGGGCTCAAGGGAGTTTAGGAGTGGTAACCTGGGCTACGTTGAAATTAGAATTATTCCCCTCTACTCAGAAAGTCTACCATTTTCAATCGGACAATATCCAAAATCTATTAGATCTTCAATATGAGCTACTAAAATATAGGCTTTGCGATGAACTCTTTATTTTGAATAATTTAAGCTTGGCTTGCTTGCTTAAACAAAATCCACAAGAAATTTCTGAATTAGTTGGAAACTTTAAAAGATGGAATTTAATTTACATTCTCTCTGGCAGGGGCCCATTAGCCAAGGACAAAATTTCATATCTAGAAGGAGATGTTGACGAAATTAAAGCAGAGTTAGGCATAAATCTTTCAGCACCCAAGGTGGAAATTTCTGATAAAGAAATCCTTCATTTTCTTAATGAATCATGTGAAAAACCATGGAGAATGAGATTAAAAGGAGCGTATGAGGATATGTTCTTTCTAACTAGTTTTGAAAAAATTTCTAAATTTATTTCAGTTATGGATGCGAATTTTAAGAAAGATTTCGGGATTTACATTCAACCTATAAATCAAGGAACTTCGTATCATATAGAATTCGATTTGTATTATGAACCCGAAGATAAAAATGTTGTTAAAACCATTAAAGAGAAAATATTAAGCGTAGGAAATCAATTAATGGATAAAGGAGCTTTTTTTAGTAGACCTTATGGAATATGGACTAAGGATGTGTTTTCCCATCATAGTGCAGAAACTATTGATGCCCTTAAAAAGGTTAAAAAAATATTCGACCCAAACAATGTATTAAATCCAGGAGTTTTGTGTTTTGACGATTAGATTCTAATAATTTTCAAAAATTTGAAAAACGAAAGAGATTAAAATGGATGAAGAAGAATATCAAAAAATGATTAAACGGTGCGTACGTTGTTCTGTATGTAAATGGATCCCCCAAGTCCAAATCAAAAGCCAAAAATACGCTTCAGCGTGCCCAGCAATCGATATCTATAATTTTCATCCTTATAGTGGAGGGGGTAAAATAATTCTTGCTCTCGCTTATGAGATGGGAAGAATTAAACCAACAGAGGAACTGCGCGATATTGTCTATAAGTGCACTGAGTGTGGAAACTGTGCCGTAAGCTGTAAGTACATGAGTGTTTTAGAGCCACTCGAGATAATTATGAAGTTGAGAGAGAAATTAGTAGATGCAGGATGTGGTCCTATGCCTCAACAACAGGCATATATAGAAGCAGTCAAAAGAGTGAACAACCCTTATAATGAGCCCCACGAAAAAAGAACAAATTGGATTCCTGAAGACATTATTCTCGATCCAAATGCAAAAATATTGTATTATGTTGGTTGTACCTCTTCCTATAGAAGAAAAGAAATGGCAATAGCAGCAGCACGTATTATGAACGAAGCTGGAGTATCGTTCAATATACTACAAGACGATGAATTCTGTTGCGGGAGCCCAATATTACGTACCGGAGATACAAATACATTTGAAGAAATCCTTAATAAGAATCTGGATATAATTGAATCAAAAGGTATAGAAACCGTTGTTTTCAGTTGTGCTGGTTGTTACGACACTTTCAAAGTAGATTATCCTTTAAGTAGAAAATATAATTTTAAAGTTAAACATACTGTAGAACTTTTTGCTGAGTTAATCGAATCAGAACAGTTAAAATTAACTAACAACGTCCCCATTACAGTGAC
>JAHQWJ010000004.1 GCA_029856125.1 Promethearchaeia archaeon
GTCAATAGGATTTACGGTTTGAATTCGAGATTTCTCCATCACATTCACACTTCTTTAAAATTGAAATTTTTACTAGTATCTCTATTTTGAAACCTTTCTATAAAAAGCCCATCATTCTTTTGCTAATAGAGCGGGAATAATACTCCAAATAATATAAAAATCTATTAGATTAAAATTTAGAAAAAAAAAGGATAAATAAAAACAGCCCTCTATTTTTAATTCTCTCCTTTATCACCAATAACATTAAATTATACTTGACAAGACTGATATTTTTCGCGAGTATTTAAAAGTATTAGGACTGAATTTTTACAGAAAAAACAAAATTATTATATTTGTAAAGCGCAAATATCTATCTACTTAAGGATAAAATTTAGTTATAAATGTCTAATTTAAATCTAGCACTTTCGTTAACACTGAATCATCCAAGCGTACAAAGTGTAATTGAGATCGCAAAAGAAGTAATAAATAATAACAATGTGTTAGATACAGAACTACTGTATAACCTGGCCAAAAGACGATTAAAATTCCCCAGAAAAGGGCTTCTAAGCATCATACAGCTACTGATTAATAAAAAAGTGTTAGTTGAGGGTTCAAAATATACCAGAGATGATATCCTTAATAATAAATATAGATTTAATCTTTATATGTTCTTGACTTCCTATTTAGGAGCTCATTTCTCAACAATAAGAAAACAAATCATAACAGATAATAGTGGCGCCTTGGGAAGTTCTGGCCAGTTGATATGGCATTTGGAAATGCTTATGAAATTTAATTATGTTAAAAAGATTAAAATTAAAAACTACACTGTCTTTCTTCCGTATGAGATAGACGACGAAATTGGTTTACTTCATTTTGTTTTACGTGATGAGATATACCTAAAAATTATCCAATTACTAATGAGCAATGAAAAATTGAAAAAAAGTGAAGTCCATAAGTTGGTAGATGAAAAAAGAGAGACTATCTACTATCGAATTAATAACCTAATTGAATTTAATATTATTGAATTAAGTGGAGATGATAACTCTCTCATTCTTAATTCCAGTAAGAAAGATGACATAATCTCAATAATAACAGCACTTTCGAAGAACAAATCCCAAATTAAAAAATTAAATTAGAATAGCAAGGAGGTAAAGAATTAAATGACATTGAATTTGACAGCTGAAGTTATTACAGATTTTACCCTAACTATTATTGGAATTGTATTCATGATAATAACTTACATAAAACCAAAAACTAAAAAACTTACGTCATTAAACTATATTAGGTTAGCAATCTTCAGTTTTAGCGTCTTTATTTTTTTTGATGGACTATCTATCCTCTATGTGAGTAAGTTTTTGGGTATAATTACCGGTTTTATCCTAATCCCATTAACTCTTTCACTTGTCGTTGGTGTAACATACATTACTAAGGAAAGTTTTTATTCCTATGGATTTATCGTAGTAGTGGGATTGAGTGTGTTATTTCTTTACCTTGGTTTTCAACCAAATGCCATTATTATCCAGATTCAAGAAGGAAATATATGGCTACTTTGGACTGGTCTATTTAGTAGCATTGCAATGATACTTAGTGCCATAACTACAGTGTATATATTTTATTGGGGCATAAAAACTCTTAAGAATGCTCCATTTTTGATTAAAAAAGAAGCTTATTTGTTCTTCCTAGGAATTTTCTTTGGCTCGGTTGTAGCGATGATTTTTTACATATTATATTTAATTGAGCCTTTTTATATTCTAGGGTCTAATATTTCTCTATTGATTGGTATCCTAATTATAACTTTATCAGTAATGATTGAACCCAAATTGCTCTACATTTTACCCTTTATAGTTTATAGGATCGTTGTGAAAGATCGCGAGGGATATCCCTTATTTGATCACGATTGGTCGAAATCAGAAATAAGTGAAAATATCTTCACGGGGTTTATAAATGCTATACAACTTATGAGCGAAGAAATTATGAATATTGGAGGTTTGCTCGACATCCAGTTAAAAGATGGTATTCTAATTTTGCACGAATCTGAGAATATTACAGTTGGATTAATAACCTCGAAATCATCCAAGCTACTCAGCTCTTCTGTAACCAATTTTACGCGTGATTTTGAAAATAAATTTGAAAAAATTCTTAAAGAAGGAAATAAAGATATGAAAGAATATGAAAGCGCTCAAGAATTAATTGAGAGGCATTTTTCCAACTTCCCTTCCAGAATAATTACCAATAAGAGAAAGCCTCTACTTTTAACGGAAAAATTGTTAAAACTCCCCTTGGCTTTAGATAATGCCCTTAAAACAATTTTCAAGGATGAAAAAGAGTATAATTTCATCAAATCTGAAATATATCGCACTCCAGAAAGTACCGCAGCAGGATTTATCTCGTTATATAAAGAACTAAAAAAAGAATTTGATGATATAGAAAAAGAGCATGAAAAAAGCTAGAATATGGGAACCCGACACTATCTTGCATCTTAGGTTGTAGATATTAAAATAGCCATTGTTGGAAAAGATCATAGAAAATCGATTATACAACCCATTAAATAACGAATAATAAAACTTTAATTTTTTATACCTTTGAATAATATATGCCAGATGAATTTGATTTTCATAAATACAAATCTATGGAAGAATATAGCAAAACAATGGAGGGAACTAAATATTTGCACGATTTATATTTAAAAGCGGTTAATCACCCCGTAAGGCGAGAAATCTTAGAAATTGTAAATAAAACAAAGAAAATTTCCAAGAAAGAGCTTCTCAAAAAGCTAATAGATTCTAATGTTATTAAAGACGAAAATCAGTTGATTTACAATATTGATTATTTACTCAAAGCGTTTTGTATTAATTCCATTAAAGAAGGTGATGACGGTGAAATTTTCTATGAAATTACTCAAAGCGGGAAAGTAGTAGAATATTTTGAATAATATTATGTTTAAAATCTTTACTTAATTTATTTTAGCAATTATTGCCGATCATCAAAAGAGCTTCTATAAAAAATTAATACTTTTTTCTTTACTAGAAAAAAGATCATTCTCAATTTGTTGCGTTAATCTTCTAATTTTCATAACTTTTGACGACGCAAAGTACTCAAAATCGAAATCTACGACATCCCCTGCGTTTCTTTCAGGGATCGGCATGAGTCGAGCCGTCAAAGGTTTATTTAAATTTAAAGAAATCGTACAAAGATCTAGTAAAATATAAAATAGCTCTTTTTCTGTTATATCGCCAGGTAACGGAACACAATCTAATCCTGTTCCGCACATTGTTGCATATAGTAGCAAAGTATCTAAATTAAAGTTGTTTTCGGATAAACTTTTAGCAATTGTATAATCTTCAAGAACAGAAGGCATAAATCCAGAGAATCCTATGACTTTCTTCTTTTTTGGAATAGCCTTTTTTATTAAAGCTACGCCTATTAGCGATCCAGGAGCCCCAAAGTATTCAAGATTCAATTTTTCGAAGGCAGTCCCTATACTTTTTTCTACTGTAGGATAGGGTGCGGGAGAAAAATCTATTCCACTGAATTCGATATTGTATTTATTTGCAACCTCCTCACAGATACCAACTAAATTGTCGTAAATTTCGTTAAATCTTATTGTCAATTTTTTATAAGCCTCTCCGACACTGTTTGAATCTTCGAAGACATTCACGACTTCATCGGCCATTTCCAAAGCTAGTCCAACTGATGGATTTTCTGAAATATGATAAGCTGCAGGGAAAAAGGGAGTGTCGGGGGAAACATTAGAACTGACGCAAAAGTTCAAATTTTTAAAAGGATCGGGAATGGATAATGATTTTATAATTTTGGCACTAGAACGAAGAGCAGATAAATTAATTCCGTTTTCCTTGGACGCTACGTGAACAGAAGTAAAGAACTTCTCTCTCCTCTTAATAAAATTAGGTACTTCATTTAATAATAATTTCTCATATATTCCATATTTTTGTATCTGTTGGTCTGCTATTACAGCGCAAGAGGCAAAATAATCAAATTCATATTTTGATACGAGCCTTTCTATTAGTTCCAGCTGATCGTGGATTCTTATAAGGGTTTCATTTAAATTTTTAGAATAAAATTGCTGTTCGTAAGATAATATTGGTTGAGAGCACAATCTTTTCGTTTGCACTTCAATTTCTTTCTCGTTAAGCCTTTGAATAAGCTCATAATTGAAGGAGTAGAAATTTTGAAGATTACGTTCCATTCTTTCTTCAAGTTCTTTATCTTCAACCAAATATGGAATCTTGTTTCCAACGGTAATAGCTCGAACTTTCATAATTTTTCAATTAAAATCCTTACATCTTTATAATTCATTTAATTTTGCTTTTTTTTTCTCTTTTTTGTATTCTTCAACACGTGGTTTTTGAAATTCTCCCGGTTTTATTGGTCCTAATTTTCCAAGTTCAGTTTTAAAATTTTACACAACTTGTGCGAATTTTTCACCTTCTCCAGCAGAAATACTCTCTATCCTCACGCGTTTTTCATTTATCCCCGCCTCACCGAGGATTTCTTTAATACTTTCATATCTATTGGCTGCTTTTATAAAACCCGTATCGTAATGACAATCTTGTGGGTGGCAACCTGCAATCAATACTCCATCGGCTCCATTAAAAAAAGCTTCAAATACTAATGATGGGTTTAGCATTGCAGTACACATAACCCGTATTGATCTTACATTGGTAGGATAATTTAATTTGCTTGTTCCAGCCAGATCTGCTCCCATGTAAGAACACCAATTGCAAAGGAATGCTACAATTAATGGATATTCAGATTTCTCACCCAAAATCGTAGTAATTTGAGCGTGTATCTGTTTTTTAGTAAAACCAGGAATATATAACGCATCAGTATGGCACATAGCTGCGCATGCCCCACATCCTGTACAATTCGCATTAGTGATATTTAGCTTATCGTTTTCTATTTTTAATGCATTATATATGCATATGTTCTCACAAAGTCTGCATAAATCACATTCATCTGGATTAAAATATACAATATGAGGATCAAGTTCGACATACTCTTTGGACATTAGGGCAATTGCTTTTGCTGCCGCGCTTTCTGCGTGAGCTATACTATTGGGAATGTCTTTAGGACCTTGGATGGCTCCTGCTAAAAAGATACCACTTACAGAAGTTTCAGAAGGCTTTATCTTAAGATGCTTTTCTAATAAAAATCCATAAGGATCTTGAGAAATGTTAAGCAATTGACTTAATTCTTCTGTGTTTTCAGCAGGCTCAATTCCAACTGCCAAAACAACGAGGTCAGCCTTATTTTCAAAGAGTCTATCATCTATTACGTCTTCACCTCGAATCAATAATTCACCTGTCTCAGACAAGTCGTCTATAATAACGGCAGAGATATTACTTTTTATAAATCTAATACCAAAAACTTCTTGAGAACGATTATAAAACTCTTCACAGTTTTTTCCCATTGCTCGTATGTCGTTATAATAAATAGTAATTTCAGTCTCAGGATACTCCTTCTTTAACAGTACAGCTTGTTTAATTGAAACGTTGCAACAAACTTGACTACAATAATCGTGGTGAATCGCCCTATTTCGCGAACCTACACATAGAATAAATGAGACTCTTGAAGGTATCTCCCCATTAGACGGTCTCACGATCTTTCCATGAGTCGGTCCATCGTTATTTAGCAGCCTTTCAACCTGCATAGTTGTAACTACATCCAAATATCTTTGATAATTAAATTCTCCAAGCAAACTAGGATCAAATGTTTTCAACCCTGTTGCGGTTATTATGGTTCCAACTTCAAATTCGATATTTTCAGATGTTTGTTCGAAATCAATTGCGTCGCGATCACAAGCTTGAGCACAGGCTTTACATCCAATGCAATACTCCTCTAATATGTTAGGAATGAGAGGAATCGCCTGTGGATAAACTACATCTATTGCTTTTCTTGGAAAGAATGTGTCTTCAACGTCAATTGGACAAACATCTCTACATAAATTAAAGCAACCAACGCAAGTCTCTTCGTTAACAAAACGTGGCTTTTTCTTGACTTTTACGGTGAAGTTTCCTACATATCCTTCAACACTTTCTAAAATACTATAAGTCAATAACTCAATATTCGGATGATCCTTAACTTCTAACATTAATGGTCCAAGGATACATATGGAACAATCTAACGTAGGAAAAGTCTTGTCAAAAAGAGCCATTTTGCCTCCAATTGTTAAATCTTTTTCCACTAAGTAAACCTTGTACCCCGCATCTGCTATAACTAGTGAGGCTTTAATCCCGGCAATCCCACCTCCGATAATTAGGGCTGAAGGATTGACTTTTGCTCGTTGAACTTCTAAGGGTTCGAGAAGTTTAACTTGTTCTAAAGCCATATTAATTTGATCGATTGCTTTCGTTGTAGCTTTCTCAGGACTATCGTTATGTACCCAAGAATTTTGTTCTCTGATGTTTGCAAAAGATATCAAGTATCGATTGATACCAGCCTTTTCTATTGTTTTTCTAAACAAAAATCCATGCAATTTAAAAGAACAAGCAGCAATTACGACCCGGTCGATCTTATGTTCCTCTATCTCGTTAGTTATTTTATTTAAACCTAATTCTGCGCATAAATATTGATCTCCTATCACATGAACATCGGGATATTCTCCAAAATGGTCAATTAATTTGCTGTTATCAATTACTCCGCTAATATTCTTACCACAGTCGCAGATGAATAAGCCAATTTTCAATTTAAACCCTCAAAATTGTATTCAATTTTCGTGAACCTATGAGTTACATAAAACGATGTTCATATTAATTGTTCCTAGTATATGATTAAAATTAATTTTAACCATTGTTTAGAATAATGATTATAATGAATTTGCTTATTTCGCATATCTTTTGATATAAAAGGGTACACTTTGAAGATATTAAAATCGTTTCGTCTCATTTCAAAAAAAAATTCTTTCTCCATATCGTACTCTCTAGTAGCCCAATCTAAAAATTAATCACTAATAACCCTTTGGTGGCTGAAATTTTCCAATTACATCTGCCATCTGGCCTGCAAAATCTATTGGAGTTGCATCTTCTAAATAAGGTCCCACGATTTGAATGCTCACGGGAAGTCCCTCCTTTGTTAGTCCAATTGGAGCTGTGGTTGCTGGGAGACCAGTCAATGTTGCAAATGATATCCAAAATGATAGATCGTAATATGGTCTTGGACCTTCTTGAGTGATTAGGCGGCGTTTTTCAAAAGGTTTACTATGGTCATGAGGAAATGCTGGAATAAATACTGTTGGGAGGAGAAATACATCGTGAGTACGGAAATAATCTTGCCATATTGCTCTGGCTGTTATCCGATAACTGCTAATCGCCTGAAAATACTTATGAGGGGCTGTCCAAGCCCAAGCAATCCTAGCTTCCTCGCTGCCATCCTTTCTTGCAGCAATTTCGCGAAATTTTTCTAAATGTTTGGTTCGTAGCTCATTGGCATATGTGGATGATAATAAGAAACGATAGGCTTCATATTGATCTGATTGATTGACACCAGAGGGCCAACCTTCTTCTAATTTTACTCCTGTCTTACGAAGTGCTTTAACAGCTTGAATTAGCACCTCTTTCACATCAGAAGTAACCGGACAAAGGATATCATCTAAGACATAACCAATTCGATAATCAGATAAACGAGTTCCTCGTGAAGGCGGTAGATTCCAGCTATACGCAATGGCATCAGCAGGATCTGGTCCTCCAATGATTTTGAGAGCTAATTTGAGATCAGCAGCACTCCGCGCGAGCGGTCCAATTACAGCTAAGTCTTCTGGTGGTATCAGGACTTCTGGGGGAGGTGGGATATGACCGCGCATCGGAACGACATTCAGGCTAGGTTTGTGACCGTATACCCCACAAAAATGTGCAGGGATCCGGATTGACCCCCCGATATCACTCCCTAATGATAGATAGCTTAATCCGGAAGCAAGTGCGGCTGCTCCACCCCCTGTTGAGCCACCCGGGGTACGTTTATGATCCCAAGGATTATTAGTTGTACCAAAGATCTTATTGTAACTTTGCCAATCACCAGCCATTAATGGTGTGTTGGTATGACCTATGATGACCGCTCCTGCCCCAAGCAATCGTTCAACAACTACTGCATGTCTTTTTGGTATATAAGTAGCTAATTCAGGTGATCCAGCGGTTGTAAGAACATTTGCTATTTCGAGCGTGTCTTTTACTGTGCAGGGGACGCCATGTAGAGGCCCCCATAGTTTTCCTTTTGCCAGTGCGTTATCTGCAGCGCGAGCCCGATTAAGGGCATCATCCTTGAGGATTGTAACAACTGCATTAAGAGCGGGGTTATATTTTTCTATACGATCAAGAATATGTTTAGTAAGTTCTAAGGAAGATACTTCTCCTTTCTCGATAGCCCTTGCAGCTTCTAATGCGGAAATAAAAACAAAGTCAGATGGTTCTGTCGGCAATGATTATTTCCTCCTGAGATTGTGCAATTTTTTTTTTACTCATTAGTAATCACGATTATGAAACCATATCTTTTGATAAGAAAGGGTATACTTTGAAGATATTAAAATCGTTTCGTCTCATTTTAAAAAAATATTCTTTCTCCATCTTGTATTCTTCGTTCGCCCATAGTATTATCTCCTCTCTGGAATAGAACTTACCTTTGTTTTCAAGCGAATTTTGGAGAGCGAGACATTTTTTTGAGTAATTTGTAAAGTTTTTAACGTTATTGATGAGCATGTTCCATCCAATAGGGAACGCGCGACATTGGAAGGGTCTGGCTTCGTGAATCGTACACTTATTATCTTTTAAGAAGTGGCAATGCTCATCCTCGCCCGTAAACCTAAACCCCAAAGATTTAAATCGGTAGGTTTTTCCTCGTTCTGCGCCGGGTTCCTTCCAAAAAAACGAATCGTTTACTATTTTAAGGTATTCCCTTACGAATTGTTTTAATTCCGACGTGGTTTTTATCTTTAAGTGATCCGCTAGCCGTTTAATATCGTCTTCGTACAAATACACTTCTCCTTCCTTAAAACCGCGACAACAAGAACCGCACATTTCGCAGGTGAAATACACGCCATTTTCGAACTTCTTTGCCAGCTGAATTTTATGTGAAGACGAATCGGTCACTTACAATCAGACACAAAAATAAGTACTATTAGATAGATATTAGCTTTTAACGCATATTAATTTCTCGATATCGTCAAGGATCCTTCGAGGAGACCCCCTAGTTACCATCAGTTTGTTCTTTTTCTCTTGCCATAATTGCACAAAATCTTTAATTTCTGCCCTAATAATAAAATGAGTACAATTTAACTTGTTTTAATAGTCTTAATTCATTGATTATTCTATGAAAGAAGTAAAAACTAATCAAAAATTTGAACTGAGCTCTGGGTTCTTATGTCCTCATGAAATTTGATGCATCGAAGTTTGAGGGTGAACTACATCTTATTAAAGAGTTTTTGGTAAGTATAGACATTCAAGAATCTGAAAACTATAAAGAATGGTATGCTTACTATGTGAAAATCTATGGAAAAAAATATACAAATTTTGATTTATTTATTATTTATTCGTTAGTATACTTAATCTCTCAACTATTTATCGTTAAATTCGTGTTAAATCAAGATATAAATTCAAATCAAGTTAAGATTACCCCTGGTTTTCTTAATTCAATCCCACAAAAAGTTAAAGAAAGGTTTAACTTTAATGGCGATATCGAAGTGCTATTTTTTTCTCCTATTATAAATGCACTTAAAGATTTAGGAACAAAAAAATTCGATCAACTTATTCTTTATGTTGTAGAGAGAGTGAACTTAATTAATACCCAACCGGAATACTTTTTTGATTACACTGTTCAAAATATTATACACGCTCATGTCAGGCATAAAGCTGGAGAGTTTTATACACCTCCTTTTATCGTGAAAAAAATGGTGGAAGACTCATACGATTTAGGTGAAAAAGTCATTGATCCGTGCTGTGGCTCAGGCAATTTTATTATTGAAATAATTAAAACAATTTTAAATGCGAATTACACCAAAAGAGAAAGAATCGAAGCGCTCAAAAAATTACATGGTATTGATATAAACCCAATATCGATCTATTTAACAAAATTAAACCTATTATATTTATTAAAAGAAGATTTTCGTCATCTTAATTCCAATTTTATAACTACTGACTTTTTGTTTCAGAATAAGGCAGAAATAAAAGAAAACTTTGATTTAGTAATAGGTAATCCTCCTTGGTTTACTTTAAGGGATATAGAAAGCCGGAATTATCAAGAAAAAATCAAAAATTTAGCTGAAGAGCTTGAAATAAAACCACTTCCAAAAAATGTCTTGAATATTGAAATTGCCTCGCTCTTTTTCTATAAAGCCAAAATATCACTTATGAAAGACAACGCAAAAATGTTCTTTGTTATTACTAAGGGAGTTATAAACGGATCTCACGCAGCCCGATTTCGCAATTTTCAGGGATTTCATAATATAAAACTGTGGAAATTTACAAAACAGATTACTGATATATTCAATATAGATTTTATATGCATTTACGCTCAGAAGTCAGAAGAAGATCAAGTAATATATAATTTAGAAGTACCTTCCTTCCTCTTTTCAGTAAATTTAAACAGTAAAAAATTAAATTACTACGATTCAATAGATCTTTCCTTGGAAAAAACTGAAGAACTAGTTCCCTATAATACCGAAATGAAAGGAAATAAATATTATACAAATAAACTTGTTACTAAAGAAAAACAACAACAGCTTATCCCTATTAAAACGAGTGAATACAAAAAGCTATTCCATAAAGGAGCAGATTTAAATCCAAGAAATTTAATTTTCTTTAAAAAGAGAATTCGAAATGATTCTCTCATAATAATAAATCCCGATCCGAGAATCTTCAAGAGAGCTAAAGAACCTTGGGTTAAAATTGAATTCTCTAACGAGATTATTGAAAAAGATTATATGTTTAAAGTGATAAAGAGTACAGAATTGGTTAAGTTTTATGTGTATGACTTCTATAACGTCTTCTTACCTTTAAAAAAGGAAGATTTAAGCTTTGACTATCATTCTTTGAAAGCACATGCTAAAAAGTTTTACGATAAAATTAATAAGGTTTATTTAAATAACAAAAAAGATTCGACAATGAACGAATCTTTAATGGATAACCTAAATCGGTGGTCTAAATTAATAAATGCTCGTCAAATATCTAAAATAAAAGTCGTGTATAATAATTCTGGATCAGTTGTTAACTCCGCAGTCGTTCAAGGAGATTTTCTTATTACCGGAGATTTAAGCTTTTATTCAACCAATAATATGAACGAAGCGTATTACTTATCTGCAATTCTAAATTCACCTTTAATGACAAAACAAGTTCAGATAAAGAAGAGTTCAAGGCATATTTTTAAAATCCCGTTTGAGATACCTATAAAAATTTACGATGAGAATAATGAAAATCATAGAAAACTTGCTGAATTAGCAAAGAAGGCTCATAAAATATCTGAAACCACTACACTCGAATTAAAAAAGAAAAACACTCAAACTATATCAAAAAATAAAATCCAATCAATTCTTAGTAAGGATTTAGCACTAATTTTGAATGAAATCGATGAAATTGTAACTAATGAATTGAAGACTTAGCTAAATTTAGATATAATAAAATAAAAGGGCAAATTTGTATTATTAATAATAAATTGGTTATTAGGATTAATTTTTAAAATACACGATACATAATGAGGAACTTCGTTTTTAAAATACTCGTAGGCGGTGACGGCGCAGCAGGTAAAACCACGCTACTCAGAAAATTCGTAGATGGTACCTTCGACGCGTCTAGCATTGCAACAGTGGGAGTCGATTTCTTCATTAAACAAGTAATATATGAAAATGTCGGAACTT
>JAHQWJ010000005.1 GCA_029856125.1 Promethearchaeia archaeon
GATTAAAAATGAATTACTTACCAACTTCTTTGATTTTTATTGGTTATTCCGTTTTAACTTTCATTTATGTAATAAAAAATAGAAACGAGAAAATCAAAAACCACTTATTCTTAAATGAGATATTAATCGTCATATTATTTTTAGCAGCAGGATTTTTATTTCCTTTTATGCTTCAGTATCACTCGCCGTATTTGCCATTGAAGACATTGAGTTTCTTATGGTTCTTGACCTCTTTAATTTTTTTAATTGAGATGAGCGTATGGATTACCACTTTACTTTATAATGCAATTATCTCTAAAAAAAATCCTGAAATTATGGCAGAAAGGGATTATAATAATTACCGTGTTAAAGTGACTGATAGATGGATTGACGATTTTAAGAGCGAATTCGGGAGAAAACTTCTACATTTATTTACTACATTTGTTATCCTTTTTTTTTGGTCGCTAGGAACCATTCTTGAAAATTTAGGCATTTTAAGTCAATTTGATTTAGATAACTACAGCTTTTCTCATTGGTTAATAATTACTATAGGATTTGGGTTTGTTATAATGTTTCAAGTTGCTGATCTTACCCGTCTAAATAAATTCTATATGCTTCCAAATTGGGCTAAGCGCTGGTTTTTATCGATAAGACCAGAGGAGCTCAATACTTTTGTAGCGTCTACACCTCTAGTTTTATCATTAATACCTTTTATTTTTGCCCCATTTCCTATCTTGGCTTCAGTAGCATTAATAACTACGGGGGCAGATGCTTCTGCCTGCTTAATAGGTAAAAAATACGGATCTCATAGCCTAAAAAAAAATTCTAAAAAAACAATTGAGGGATTTATAACTGGAGGTGTGGCTACATTTTTAATTGTTATAATAATAATGAATTTATATCACGTTTGGATGCCTGTGAGTTTTGCAAAAATCTTACTTATGGCTACAGTATCAACAGTCTTATTCTTATTAGTCGATTTCTTTGCAAACCATATTTCGGACAATATTTTAAATCCGATTTTAACGGGATTTGGTATGTGGTTAATCTTATTATTATAATTTATTCTGTAAGATTATCCCCCAAAATAAAGATATAAAAAAGCTATGTCGTCTCCATCTTTTAAAATCTTTTCTAAAAAATGCTCGTCCCTAAAACTTCTACCATTTATGATTATTGAAAGGAAAGAACTAAATTCATTCTTTTTTTTTTTATCCCAGAGTAATTCATAGAATTTTTCGCCAAAATGCTCTTTAAAAAATGTTAACAATTCCATAACTGTTAACTCTTGGCCGAATTTAATGATTTTATTTGTACCTTTCGTAATTTCGTTAAATGGCGGTTCAAACCTAAACGTTAAGGATATCACTATTAAACAACTACTATACTTTCAAGAACTACTAAGAAGACTAAGAAATTACCAATATTAAATATTGTTGGTAATTATATATAAAAAATTGAATATCTAATTAGATACACTCAATTAACACCCTTCAATTTAATTGGGGATGTGTATAATGAGTTTATGTAATGGAATAAAATCAGCTTTGTTAAGGTTTTAACAATTAGATTCTAATAGAATAAAAATAAGATTTTTAGTGAATCTTTTAAGGTTTTAGAATATGGCTCAAGTAATTTTTATTTCAGAAAAAACAGTTCGGGACGCTTGGCTTTCAGCTGTAGCTCAAGTTTTATACAATGGAGATAACATTAGAACTGAATACGATAAAAACGAAGACCCTCCCTCCAAAGATGCTACAGTACTAATCGAAATAGAAAACCCCATGAGCAATCCTATTTCTCGGAAAGATAAAGTAGTGAAAATCAAATCAAAATATGGAAATTCATTCGAAGTTTACGGCTGTATGGCAGATACTTACTTGATAGGATCCATCCAAAGCGGCTACATTGAAGAAATCATGGAGGGCGCAAACGATCATTATTTATGGGAGTCGGAAACGAGTTTTCCATATTCGTACCACGATAGAATATTTAAATATACACCTTATTCTTTGGAGGATTCTATCCATATAAATTACGATTTAGAATTCGTTGATAATAATTTCGTAAGGGAGCACAAAAAACTATTGAAAGCAGGCAAAGTTCAAATTAGTGATGATTCTAGTATCTGGAAATTAAAGCATTTAGTTGATTTTAATTTAAATAAAAATATAGCAGACCAAGTAGGAATTCAAAAAATACCCATCGAAGTAATTAATTTCCCAAAAATAGATCAAATTGAATATATAATTAAAAAGTTAAAAGAAACACCGTATTCACGTAGAGCTCAAGCAATAACTTGGCGACCGCTTGTCGATCCATTTCACATTGATCCTCCTTGTCTTCAGAGGATTTATATGCGAGTAAAAGATGAGAAATTAATCATGCAAACAACTTGGAGGAGTAGAGATTTATTTAGAGCGTGGGAAGCAAATGTAAATGGAATGATTCGAATCCAAAAATATGTCGCCGATCAACTTGGATTAGAAATGGGACACTACTTAGATTTTAGTAATTCTTTGCATATTTACGGTAATACGATATCTGATGTTAAAGACATGTTTACAAGAATGAGAAATAGAGGAGAAGAATTTCCTGAAGATGTAATTGAGCTATTAGAACAAGAATAAAATTGAAAAGGATTTAAATAAAAATAAAAAAATAAAGAAAATTCTTTATACATGACATAATCTTTTGAGCAAAGTTGGATCAATTATTTCTTTTGGTTTCCAACCTTTTTCTTTCAAAAATGCTACAATTTCGTCTTTCATATTAATAGGAATATCCGCTTCTACTCGAATAAATTTCTCTAAATCGTTTGGAAAGTCTACTCCCTTGTATTTCCGCTCTAAGTCCATCCAATGAGATATTTTAATCATTCTACCTTTTGAATTATCTGCTGGTCTTAAACACATTTTGGCCACTAAGCATATCGCTTGTTCAATAGATTCAGCTGTCACTAATAAATGTTCTGGTCCTGGTCCAACTACATGGTCAGCAGTTCCATCTCTTGCGTTATATACTTTCCACGAATCTTCGTTGTCAGATCGACCAATATACGCGCGTCGATATTCTGCAGCATGTGGACCCACTACGGCTGGAACGCCTACACTATTTGCCATACTGGCTATACTGGCAGCTTTTTGAGACATAGCACCCCACGCAACGCCGACAGCTCCAACTCTATGTAAGATATAATCGGAAATTTCTTCGAAGTTACCTCGTAACGGACGTCTTGCAAAAATATTTGCTACTTTTATCGCAGCACCAGTAATGTGTGGATTTGAAACGCAAGAACCAACATTTACTAATCCGCCTCTGTCAAAATCGCCAGGAAATCTATCGTAAAGCGTATTACCATCCTCATCCTTTACTAAACCGATATCCATAGCCCCACAACCGGAAACTACTACAATATAATTCCTTATGCAGAATTCTTCGGCAAGTTTATATAGTTCTTGAATATCCTTTCCATAAGCTGCACATCCAATAATCGCTACAATCCCCGGTATTTCTCCTAGTACGATCGGAGCTCCAACATTTCGAATCTCTGTATCTTGTATAGGTCCTCGTCCTACTCGAACATGAAACTTCTCATTTCTGATTTTATCTCTTCCTGCATACATTATAAGCGTTAGGGGAGATACATCTTTCATACAATCGGCTTCACAGCGCCCACAATCTAAACAATCGTCAAAAACACGCTCTAATACTGAAAAATCACCTTCTTTCACTAATCGAACTCCCTCAACAAGGGGTAAATCGTTAGGACAATTGCGTTGACAATTACCGCATCCATTACAGTTGTAGGCCATTTGGATACAACCTTCCTCGTCGGGAATAGCGCTTCGAGATTTTCTAATTGGGCGAACTTTAATTGCCGTTTCAACAGCCACCTTTCCTGCCTTTATTGGATCTAAAATTAATACTCCCTTCATTTTACCACTAACTAAATCATCTATTATTTCTTCTGCAGGATCGTCTGTTCTATTTGGTAAGCCCCCCATATTTTTTTCGTTAGTAGCAATAAATGGTGCTCCTACCAGTTGGGCTTGCTCAAAACTTCGAAGATTGACACACTGTTCATCGACCATGACTACATCTGCCAAACCGGAGCGAATAAAGTGCATTTGTCTAGACATTGATCCAACGACTTTGGCTCCATCATAATACCTGGTTAAATCTAAGGCAGTACAACAAATTGCTCCTACATCTAGTTTGTCTCCTAAGTTATGTTCTCGCATATAATCAACAAGTTCTACTCCAGGCGCAACATTATGCCCTATCATTAATATTGTTGCTTTATTTTCAGTGTCCATGGTTCCCATGCCTAATTCTACTATAGGTACGTCTGCTTCTCCAGCGGGAAATCCATACGCAGCAATTTGAACAGCGTCTGAGATTTCCATACCAACTGAATCTGCTAAACCAGCTAAAAAGCTCTTAGCTTCGTAATCTAAATGATTTGATTCTTGTCCTGTATGACCAGCAGCAAGCAAATGTGTAATTGTAAAATGCACCCATTCCATCGCCGTTTCTAAATCTTCAAGAGTTTCAGGCTTCATACCTACAACAAGTCGGGTATGTGGCATTTCTACAGCAATATTATTACCAAAATTTATTGGAATATTACCATATTTCTCTTTGAGCCAGTGAAGTAAATGATCTCCGTGCGCAGAATGACATGAAGCGCCTATACAACAAGCGATTTCTACTATCCTTGCTTGCTGTGTTTCCATGTTAATTCCGCAAGCACCTGTTCTACCCTTCGAAAGATTACACTTCCCATACGTACAAAGGCAACACATGTCGCAAATAGGCATGTAGTATGGAGGATATCTATCCATGAGTTTAAAGAACCAGTCTCGTAATGTGGGAATATGAGGTTTTGGGGTTGGTCCCATTGGTTCCCATTCCGTTTCGTCTCCCCAGCTTACTTTCCCAGTTGTTAATTCAAAGCCTTTAATTGAACCCAAAGGTCCTTTATATTCGTCGATTTTTATTCTTGCTCCTTTTTTACTCATCCATTTCACTTCTTCTTTTATAATATATAGATCTGAATAATGATTCTTTCTTATTAAAGTCTAATTAATCCTTATTTAAATCAATAACAACGCAATTATAAGTGTTATATTTAAAAAATTCTAGGAAAAATCTTTCTTGTATTTTCTTCAATTTGTCTTTCTAATTCATCTGAATTAATTTCTTTTAGCGTTGAAATAGAATTTAACACGTTTTTAACCATTGCCGGAACGCCTATTCTTCCGGAATATTTCACTGGACCATCGCTTTCCAAAAGAAGGTGTTCTTTATCAACATTTAAAACGACTTTCTTTACAACTGGCGAATAACTAATTGCTGGTGTAATTGAGAAATAATATCCTCTATCCATACCAAGTTTTAAATAATTCTCAGGTCCTGAATACCAATGAATGTTGACATTGGGGATTTTATAAGAGGGTAAGGTATCAAAAACTATCTTTTCAGCACCTTTTGTATGGAGATTAACTGGGAGTTCCAAATCTTGAGCAAGTGATAGCATTTTATTAAAAATAGTCTTTTGAAGAGGATATAGCTCCTTATCTTTAACGAAGTGATGATCTAGACCAATCTCACCAATAGCACATATATTTTGTTTATTTTGTTTAATTAAGTCATTTATTGAATCTAGTTGTTGTTCGATTTTCTTGTTCATTGTCACTTCTTCAGGATGGATTCCTAACGAAGCATAAATCTCAGAATGTTTATTAGCGATCTCTAAAACTCTCTCTTGGCTTATGGAACTCATTGCTACAGCAATTATTTTCTCAACCCCAACTTCTTGGGCATTTTTAATAACTTTATCAACAGTTAGATAGAGATTGATATGGCAGTGAACATCAATTAAAATTTATTATCACCAATAGTAGATAAGATGAGATGATTATAATTTTATTACATTCGATTTATTTCAGCTCTTAAGTGAACGATTTTTTTCACTAAATCAAATTTACCCCGGGGATATTTTTGATTATCTAAATAATCCATTAACTGTTCTAATTCCTTTAACAAGTAATTCTTTATATCATCTTTAGTTACATTACCCAAAATTTTAGGTAATGGTTCAAATTTTTCGGTTCTTTTTATCCTTAAAGCAGAGATCGTTTTAGCTAACGAAGCCTGAAAACCTTTTGATTGAGATGGATCAGCCCCATCAAGCATATCTAGAGACGTTTTTAAACCGTTGATAAACGATTCTAAATCGCTAATGTCAATCTTATAATCGCTCATTAAAATAAACCAAAATAATAGGGTTAATTTTTATATAACCTAGAAAGAGTTCTATTATTTATAATTCATCATATAGATATAATTTTAAAACGATTCTAAGGAGAAATCCGATCTTCCCTCTAAATTAAATTCGTTAAAAAATAGGTGCGCCAAAGAATTTAATGTTTTTTCTCTTAATTCTTCATCATAAAGACGAATTGCATCTGAAAATTCTATCTGCATAGTTTGGCTGTCTTTAATTCGACTTGCTCCGTAATTCTGTACTATGTATCCACCTTTTAACACGTATTCTCTTCTGCTGGGAAGACCAGGAGCGATGGGGATGTTTAATTCATTGAATTTCTTTACAATTTTGCCACGGAAATTTTTACCCCTATCCTGCTTAGGTATTTTATCTTTAAACATAGATTCCAAATTATTAGTACCTAAAACTAATTCTACATCCCGAAATCCTTTAGGTCTATTTGCTTTATCAAAACCGTGAATATCAATCAGTAACGATCGTTTAAATTTGGTTAAATTGTAAGAAATTAACTCACGAATCTTATTATGGTAAGATTGGTATATTTCTCTAGCCAAATTAGATTTTACATGAAATGCTTCTGATTCTTTTCTGTTAAAATCTATTTTCACTCTTTCAACTTTGGATATTATATAAGAAGGTGATTTAATATCTTTGGAGTTTATCTTAAAAAGGTTATTTATATTTTCGATTAAATTAAATGCTAACTTAACTGTATCCTTGTCTACTCCATAAATACCACTTGTCCTATCAGGAATGTTTTCAAATTTGAAAGTACCGCCGTGAGGAACTGAGAAAATTAGAGGAATTGTTCCCTTTCTGTATTCAACATAATCTTTAATACTAACGAACTTCACCTCTAATTCAATTTATATTGTCTATAGTAGAAATGAAATAAAATATAAAAAAATAAGTTTAGGTATACTACGTTATTGTAAGCGCGCGTAGTATCATAAACACAACCAGCCACACTGTAAATCCTAAAATACCAAAAATATAGTAAGACCAAATATTTTTGTCCTTTACAAAGACTTCATGGCAAAATATCCATGATACTATTGCACCTAAAGTCCCGATTATTAAGTCAGTTGTTATGTTCTGCCAGCTATCGGGGCGTCCTTCAAATTTCCAGCCAAGATCAATAAATAAGAAATGCTCTAAAAGCTCCCACAGGACTAAAATAATCAGAGTTAAAATGAACACAAAGAGTAGTGAAAAGAGGGGTGTTTTTCCTTTATGTTTAGAGATAGTATAAAATAAGCTAAAAAAAAGGAACACGCCAATTCCAAAACAGAAGTGACCGATCGAGTAAAAATCGAACCACGCAATACCTACATTGGAAGGATCTATAGCAAATAATTCTACAAAAAGCATAATTTTCTCACATTTTTGTTTTATTACTTCATTTATGTAATATAATTTTAATTTATGATAGATTCTATATTCTAAATATAAAATTAGTTTTATATAGCTTTGAGTGAAAAAATTGCATTTGTTGTCTTCTACCAAAAAAAAAATATTTACAGTTTCAATGCTTTGATAGGAGCATTAGAAACAGTAGAAGAATTGGATGACATTGACCTTTACTTTATTAGGGGTTCTGAGAATCTGGATAATGAATTGGAAAGAATTTGTGAAAATCACCAAAAGTTAGTGTTAGGTATCTCCTTTTTCACAACGCAATTATGGGAAATTAATGATTTACTCAAACCATTACGAGCTAAATATAAAGAAAAAGTTTTATTTGTTGCAGGAGGCCCACATCCAACTGGTGATCCAAAAGGAACTCTTAAAATGGGATTTGATATAGTTGTAGTGGGGGAAGGCGAAGAAACATTAATTGAGATTCTTTATAATGTTAAAAATAATAAAAATTTTGATGCAATTAGGGGTATCGCTTATTTTAACAAAGATAAATTTTTAATTACCACAAAAAAGAGAAGATGGATCGATCTGGATAAGTATCCCCCTCTTCCGATCAAAAATGTAAAATTTGGAGCAATTGAAATAACGAGAGGTTGTCCTTTTGCTTGCTATTTTTGTCAAACGCCTTATCTTTCAGGAACGCGTCCCAGACATAGAAGTATCAAATCAATCTGTAATGCAATTAGTGTAATGAAATCGTACGGTAAAACAGATATTAGGTTTATCACTCCAAATGCGTTTTCTTACGGTTCACCTGATGGGAAATCACTTAAGATCCACCTTTTAGAAAAATTGCTGATCGAAATTACAAAAATAATAAAACCAAAAGGAAAGATTTACCTTGGATCCTTCCCGTCAGAAGTTCGACCCGAGCATGTAACGAAAGAAACATTAGGTTTAGTACTAAAATATGCTGCTAACGATAATATCGTACTAGGTGCCCAATCTGGAAGTCAAAAACTATTGAATTCGTGCAACAGAGGTCACTCTACTAGAGATGTTTACAATGCAGTTAAATTAACATTAGAAGCAGGACTTACTCCAAATGTGGATTTTATTTTCAACTTACCAAATGAAACAGAAGAAGATATCGATCTTACTATAGATTTTATGTATAAGATATCTGACATGGGAGCAAAAATTCATTCCCACACATTCATGCCTTTGCCACTTACAAGGTTTGCCTACGAAGATGTTAAAGATGTTGACGAGAAAATAATAAAAACAATTTCAAAATTAAGTTCACAAGGCTTAGCTTATGGTGAATGGAAAAAACAAGAAAAAATTGCCAAGGATATCTCTAAATACTTAAAGAAAATGAATTAAGCTATGAAATATCCATCCTCATTACGATTAATGAAACCTTCTTGTGTTAATTGAGTTAATATTAATCCAACTCTTTTGGGTTCAATACTTAAATACTTAAGAATCTCAGCTTTTGTTAAAAGTTTTCTTTCGATTAAGAGCTTTAAAATCTTACCCCTTGATTCCCTGTTCGATCCTTTAAACTTTGACTGTTTCCGATAATGGGCGCTTCTTTTGTTCAATTCTGGATGTGTTTTTTTTAACATAACTCCGTAATCCATAAGAGCGTAATACCAATTACGCACATTATCAGGTTCTAGTGTTTTTCTTACAAGGGGCATGATATCTTTGTCATTAACTAAAGTTTTACCAGGAAAAAAGAAATAGATATATACACGTCTGACATTTACCTCAATAAAAAAGGTGGGCATATTGAAAGCAAATGCTACTATTGATGAAGCCGTATTGTGTCCTATCTGAGGAAATGACTTTAAAATCTCAACATCAGCAGGTAATATTCCATCAAATTCGTTCACTACCTTTTCAGCTATCTTTTTTAGAGCCACAGCTCTACGATTATAGCCTAGACCTTGCCAAAGTTTGAGAATTTCGTTGAGAGGAGCATTATTCAGGGACCTAAAATCAGGGAATTTCTTAATGAATTCTTGGAATTTTTCGCTAACCCTATTAGTTTGGGTTTGTTGTAGCATCATTTCGGAAACAAGCACGTTATAAGGTGTAATGTCTTGTCTAAAAGGAAAGTTGCGTCTGTATTGCTTGAAATATGAAAAGATAAACGATTGAAATGTTTTTATGACTTCTTGGTTTAATCCTTTCTTCTTATAAAATTGATGGAATTCTGTTATTAGAATATGTTGGCACCCATTCTATTTAGAGATTTGATCGTTTGAATGCGTTATTAGATCTACAATACGGTTAATATATTTTCTCTTTTGGATTTTGCAGATACGAGCTGTTTTCGAATAGTTAAACGACTCTGCTAAAGCATTCATATATGATAAATTATACAAAATCGATAGATCTTTGTTATTACGCATGAAGAGCTTTTCTAATTTATCCTGAATTTGCTTTTTTCTCAAGTTAGCAGATTGTTTTTTCGCTTTCATAATAATTTCCTGGAGTGAATCGTTAAACTGAATCTCGCGTATACTTGTTGTTAATGAACTAACGACAATTGTATACATAAGTACAACATCAAATTCGGTACCATGCATTGCTGCCAGCTTAATTTGGATGTCTTGATATATTTCACTTATGTGGTTCTCATCCATTCCTTTTATTTTCATAAAAGGCTTAAAAAAATTCATGTAGTGACCTTCTAAGAAATATTGAAGGTTTTCATTAAATAAATTCTCAAATTTCTTGATAATTTGACCCGAGTTTTTTATTTTGATTGAAATTTCTGGCGTTCTACCTATAACAATGTCGCTACCACTCCGATAAAACTGTTGTTTTATAAGACTGTCTGTTGCTTCGTATAAAAGCTTCAGCTTAGCATCTATAGTAGAACCACCTAAATGATAATTGAAAATTTTGTTGAACTAATAATAAAAATAATCCATTTTATTCTTTTCGAAATCTGTCCAAAATTGCAGCACTTACAAATTCTAATAGATAAAATTATTTATTAAGAACTGCATGAATATCATTGTTGTTGTAATTTAACAATTAGAAAATTTACCATAAATATAATAACGTAATAAAAAGATTTAGTGAATCAAAATGGGATTAAAATTAGCATCTACGCTAGCAGTAATGTTTCTATTTGCACTAATGTATGCCGTTGTTTTTGTTATAGGCGTCTGGTTTTTACCTAGTAATCTTTTGGGACTTCTATTGATGATTGTATTTACTGTTGGGATCGTATTATTACAATATGGCATTTCACCATTAATAGTTGGGTGGCTTTATAGAATTGATTGGATCGAATACAAAGAGTATGCCTACCAATACCCTCATTTAGCAGATGCGATAGATAAGGTCGTAGCAATCAGGGAAATTAAACCCCCAAAACTGGGAATAATTCACGATTTAAACCCTCAAGCTTTTACATTTGGGTGGTCCAAAAATAGCGCAAGACTAGTAATCACGGACGGAATCTTACATTACTTAGATGAGAACGAGCAAAGAGCAGTAGTTGCTCATGAGCTAGGTCACATCGTACATAACGATTTCATTTTAATGACGGTAGTATTTGCAATTCCTTTAATATTGTTAACGGTAGCCAGGTGGTCTTACTATACAGCACGGTTTTCAAGTTTCAGAAGCTCTAAAGATGACGACGCAGGAAGTTATATTGGTTTAGCTTTAATTGCTGTAGCTATAGTTTCTTACATATCTTACTACATCGGCTACTTAATATCACTGATCGTGAGTCGAATTCGCGAATATTTCGCTGATCAACATGCAGCTGAATTAACAGAAAATCCAAATCATTTATCAACAGCGCTTATCAAAATCGCTTACGGTCTGTTAGTAAGCGGAACTGAAGCAGAGATTAAGCAGAAACAAAAATCTAGTATGAGAGGACTACGAGGTTTAGGGATTTTTGATCCAAAGAAGGC
>JAHQWJ010000006.1 GCA_029856125.1 Promethearchaeia archaeon
AAAGTTTGATTTTTATAAATTATTAAATCTAAGCGTATTTTTGGTTAATATCTATGTAATTTTAAGTTAAAAACATTTGATATAAAACTAATCACGTCTTAAATATAATCTAGATAAAAACTAATTTCGTTTAATATTACATTATTACTATGCCAAAAGAGGTCATCCTCTGCCTAAGTTATTTTGATTCAATATTGGGTCCTAACCTACTTCATTGTAGTTCCCCATTAAATCCTCAAGAACATCCAGATTTAAGTAGAATTCTGGAATTCACTGAGGAAGAAGGAAATTTTATATTTACTTTTAGAAAATACCAAACCGTTAACCACATTTTCTATATTGACTCCGAATTTGCGCGAGGAGGAAAAGAGCTCCTAATGATAACTTATATGATTAGAGCCGCTTACTTTAAGGACGAAATTACTGATGTATACAATTACTTATTATCTAAAGAGGCTGATCTAGAATCTTATGCTTCTGAACTTAAAAAACTTCAAGCACTCACAGAATTACTACATGGCCATAAAGATCTTACAAATAAAAAGAAAATTCTTAATCTCGCCTCGAAAGGGTTTAAAACAATTTTTATGAATCTTTTTAATAAATATTTAGAAAAGATGAGTCCAAAGATAGATTTAACTACTCATTCATTAAACAGAGGAAACTTAAAGAAGATTTATGTTTTTGGACCACGAAACGCAGGAAAAACTACGTTCGTAAAAAACTTAGAGGTTATACAATTTCTCCAATATAAGAACAATGAAATGAAACGAGATCTGGCAAGTAAGATATATGATTTTATAATTGATAACATCGAAGTTTTGACTTACGAATGTATTGATGAAGATACGGATGATGAAACAACTACATTGTACGAAGATTGTATAGATAATGCTCAAGGTTTTATCTTAATCTATGATGCCTCTAATAAGGACTCTATGAAAGAAACCATTGAAATGTTCCAGTTAGTTTTAAATAGATGTCAAGTTAAGGGGGATTCTATGCCAATAATGATAATTGGCAATAAATATCACGACAAAGAAGAATTACCCCCTGATTTGATACTTGAGAATTTCGATCTGAATGAATTAGCTGAGTGTGGGTTATTGGTCCAATCTTATTCCATTAATGTTCTCAGCGAGGATGAAAAAATTATTGAAGCAATTCGCTGGCTTTTAATGCGTATTATATAAATTTATTTCCCTGAAGCTAAATGCTATAGAAGATATAATTACATTTCTAATCGTAAGGAGATTTCCACTTTCTGAAATAAAGATCGTATTTCTTTAACAAATCCCTGGGATCCAACTTCCGTTCTTCTTGGATTGCTTTTAGTGCTTCAAGTACAATTTCAGTTTGTAAAAGTTGAAATTCTTGGCTCTTTAAATCACTGGTAGTAAGATACCTATGCCCAATTTCATTTGCTTTTAGTGTATCCATAGTGTTTATATTATAAATATCCATGAAATAACCAATTACAAATGCTCCAAGCAATAATACCGGAAATATAAGTATTAACATCCAAAAACTTATCTGAAAAGCTAAAGATATTAATGATATAGCACTAACGGTGGATACCGCAATTCCATAATAGGATTGGCCCAACTTAAGCCGAGACAACTGTCTTCCAATAAAATGCGCACTCTTCACTCTTTTTACAATATTTGATTTTTTCAGTCTTAACATTTTATCACATCGAATATATTAAATTGGTTTTTTTTAACCAACTTAAATTTGAAAAATACTGTATTATTTATAAAAAAACTTCAGAAAATTACGATTTATTATTATATATTGACTTCCTCGTTTTATGAATTAGAAGCTAAACCTTTTTTATAAGGGGTAGATATGTTATAAATATTATGAGCAAAATGCAAGTTCCTATTATTATTACAAAAACTGATTGTCACCGTTGTCATGAACTTATGGAGTGGCTTGATGAGCGAAAAGTTAATTATATTGAGAAAGACATTGAAGATGAAGATATGGTTCATAAGCTATTGCACGACAAAAACTTTCTAAAAAATTTCTGTGACGCAGACGGATGTGTTGTAAATACACCAGTTGTAATAATGGACGGAAAATATTGGTTTAAAGAGCTTTGGGGTATCTCAGGACTCAGAGAAAAAGCAGCTAAGAAACTTTTTAACGTTAAGTAAATTAATAGTTTTTTTTTTTGCTAATTTTTTTATTCTAGGAAATAGTTTTCCAACTTTTAGCATGTATAGATTGTAAAATTCTATTCGTTTAAAGATCTTTTAGTTCTGCTAGTCTTTTTATAACTTTTCTAATCGATCTTAACCCTTCTTCATCGTTTTGAACACCTTCCTTTCCTTTATCCCTACTCCATAAGGAAGCACCTAAATTAGCTCCAAAAGCTCCACCTGAGACGGAAATGACATGGTTTTGTTGGTAGAAATCTAAAATACTTCTAATTGCAATTTCTTGCCCACCATTTCTATCTCCTCCTACCGCAAGAGCTATTCCATATTTATCTTTAAATACATTAGGCTTTTTTGCCACTAATCCACGACAGCGATCAAGTAAAGTTTTAAGCTGCCCTGACATAGTCCCTTGAAAAACCGGCGTTCCTAAAAGTAAAAATTTCGATTCTTCTAATTTAGTGTAAAGTTCTGAAATATCATCCTCGTTAATGCATCCTTTTTTCTCTCTGATACAAAAGTCACAGTGAGTACAAAACTTTATTTCTTTGCCTCTTACCGTCCAGTATTCAATTTCAAAACTAAATTTTTCGGCTGCGTAATTTAATGCGTATTGCACGGCAAAATCAGTTCCTTGTTTTCTGGGGCTTCCACAAATGCCTAACAGTAAATTCTTGTTTTCCACCATAATAATAATATTACATAATTCTATCTTTAATTATTACTATTCATTTTTAATCTAAAAAATGTTTTAAATTCTTCATGACTACAAATAACGATGGAATCGACCAAATCGAGCTTAGCAAGAATTAAAATTAAATTCCCAGATCAGATTTGGATCGCACACATTTTCAAAAACTTTCGAGATATCCGAATGGAAATTGAACATTTTCTTCCCTACGATTTTGAAAACTCAATAGGTAATTCTATAATTGAAATTTTTCACTACAGTATCGATTTAATAATAGATGAAGTTAAAAATCACAAATCTGTTATCGATTTCAGTATTCTGGAAATGGATAAAAAACGGGTTAAATTCAATGTCAAAACTAAGGATCCCTTTCTTTTGTACGCTGTAATTAGATGTGGCGTTTTAGTGAATTTCCCAATTAGAGTTAGAGAAGGATATGCATTTTGGCGGTTAGTTTCAAAGAGAGAGAATATAGACAAACTCTTATCATTATTTGATCAGAAAGGCATTGAATATACACTTCTCAGAATTGGAAATTCTCCTTATAGTATTGACGACGATAAGAATAAGCTAACATTAGATGAATCTACAATTTTGAATAAAGCTATCTCTTCAGGTTTTTTTGAAATTCCAAGAAAGATTTCTTTAGAGGAATTAGCAAACGAGTTAGGAAAGTCAAAATCTGCTTTATCTGTTACTCTTAGAAAAATAATAAAAAAAAAAGTAATGTTCGAGATGTAGCTATTTGTAAATTAAGTATATTCTACTGATTTACAATTCGTCTAATTTTAAATTTTAATAATAATCTTGAATTTGTTTTGCTAAAAAAGTCGCTACTTTGGAAATATTAAAAGGCCATACATAGGAGAACTGAATGTCAGGGAATTTCTTTCTCGCTCTTTCAATAGCTTCAGGTATATCTTTTTCTGAGTGTTCGCCACCACGAGTCATCATGGGAGTAATTACGATAATTTTTTCAGAACCGTCCTTGCTGGCTACATCGAAAGCATCTTCTAAAGAAGGAGAACAAAATTCGTTAAAACCAACTATTACCTTATAACCCGTCTGGCTTGATATTTCTTCAGCTAATTCTTTTGATGCGTAAAAATATGAGTCATTTTCTTGAGTTCGGCGCCAATTCCGCATTTTATTGTCCAATTCTTCGTATTGTTGCTGCATAACTGAAGGTGGTGGTCCTGGCATATTTTCCATACGTGAGTGGAGCATAAAATAATCGAGAGTTTCTTTTTGAGGAAAATCATTAGGTGGCATTCCATGCATAGCAAGAATTATAACTATTTTCATGATATTATTATAAATTTTAAATTAAAATTAAAACTTTTCAATTAGACGATAACAAGTGTGAAAAACTTCGAAAAAAATAATATTATATCTCAAAATGGGTTAGAATACGCTCATAAAATAAAAATAGGTAAAAAAAAAAATTAAAGCCATTCTTCCTTTAAAATATCTCCTTTTACACCAATAACAACGTACTTTATCGGAACTTTTCTACTTGACCTTTTAGCGCCTTCTTGTGCTAAACCTATTAATCCAGAACAACATGGCACATCCATTACCGCAACAGTAAGCGTATTAATCATAGCTACTTCTATCAATGTTTTGATTTTTTCAATGTAAATTTCTTTACCTTGGTCAAGTTTTGGACACGCTATAGCAATAGACTTGGATTTTAAGAAATCTCTATGAAAATCTCCGTAAGAATAAGCAACACAGTCAGCAGAAAGTAAGACATCAGCACCCTGAAAATACGGGGCGTTTGGGTTGATTAGATGCATTTGAACTGGCCATTGTCTTAGTGTTGAAGAAATTTTTCCAGCCGTCTCAGTTTTAACCTCAGACTCATCAAAAACCATCGTT
Organism: Promethearchaeia archaeon; assembly: GCA_029856125.1. Lineage (GTDB taxonomy): Archaea > Asgardarchaeota > Lokiarchaeia > Sigyniarchaeales > SOKP01 > SOKP01. Next base: position 4,735 of record JAHQWJ010000006.1, read on the forward strand.
TGAGAGGATGGGCAACCACATTGGGTTGAAAGATCAACATCGATCTGCTCTACTTGTTTTAATTCATTTTGAACTGTAGGCTCATCTAAGACCATCGTTTGGCAACCACATTGGTGAGAATGTTCAGCAACAATTTGCTTAACCTGTTCTAATTCTACTTCTTCTTCACTTTTTAAAGATTCTAATCGTTTTTCAACAGCTTCCTCGTTAAATTCTGCAGCTTCTCTTTCAATTATTTCAAGGGCACCTGTAGGACATCCTTGGATACAAGCACCTAAGCCATCACAGAAAAGATCATTGACAACTTTAGCCTTTCCATCGATAATTTCAAGGGCGGCTTCAGCACAATCTACGATACAATTGCCGCATCCATTACATAAATCCCTGTCTATCTCGATAATCTTTCGAATTTTTTTTTGTTCTATTTCAGTCATATTTAGATCAAATAGAGATGATTATATATTTTTAATTTCGAACATGTTCTTTTTAGCTTTAATTGTTCTATTTTTCAATGTATAATAAAAACCTTAAAATAAAATAATAAAGGTATAAAAAATATGGAAAAAATAATAATCGTTGGTAATAATGTAGCCGGAACCTTTACCGCTCAGAATATTCGATTTCTCAACGAAGACGTTGATATTGAAATTTTTACTCAAGAACGGTATCCCTATTATACCAGAATTAAATTGCCTGAAGTTATCTCCAACAAAGTTCAAGCTAACGATTTAATCGTTTTTAAAGATGATTGGTATAAGGATAAAAAAATTAAGTTAAACCTAAATAAAAGAGTAATAAAAATCGAGCCACATCAGAAAAAATTATTTATTGAGGGTGAAAACAAACCTGCTACTTATGATAAATTAATATTAGCTTTGGGTAGTGTTCCCAATATACCTCCCATTAAAAACGCAAGGGAAATAGTTGGAAAAGGAGTATTTACTTTAAGAACAATAGAAGATACTATAAACATTAAAAATTATATTGAAAAGACCAAAGCTAAAAAAGCTATTATTATTGGAGGGGGGTTACTTGGGTTAGAATTAGCTAGCCAAATAAAAGACAGCAATTTAGACACCACTGTAGTCGAATTTTTTCCAAAATTACTTCCCAGACAGCTGGATGACGAATGTAGCGCCATGCTCAAAAAGGAGATTGAAACTAGAGGTATAAAAGTAGTTTTAAACGCCGCAACTGAAGAAATCCTTGGTAATGGACATGTTACTGGAATTAAATTAAAAGATGGACAAATTTTTGAAGCAGATATTATTTTAATCCAAGCAGGTATTAGAGCCACAATAGATCTTGCTCAAAATTCCGGAATAGAAACAAATCGAGGTATCATTGTTGATGAATTTTTAGAAACTAGTGAAAAAGATATCTTCGCCGTAGGTGATTGCATTGAATACAAGAATCAAACCTGGGGAATAATTCCTGCTTGTATGGAACAGTCCAAAATAGTTGCTGCATCTGCCTTGGGTTTAAGAAAGATTGAGTACAAAGGAACGACACCTAAAAATACCTTAAAAATCGTTGGTTTAGAATTAACTTCAATCGGAGTTTTTGATCCTTCGCAAGAAGTAGGAGGTAGTTGGGAGATTCTTAAAAAAGCAGACAAGGAAGATTGTTGTTACCAAAAGCTAGTTTTAAAAGATAACAAATTGAAAGGAGCCATTCTTTTTGGAGACTCTAACGCAATGTCGTTTGTGTACACGAAAATGGAACAAGAGGTCACCAAGAAAGAACTTATGGAAATCCTTGAGCTGTATCTCTACAAATGTTCCAACTGTGGTGCGGAATACGACGAAACAAAAATGGAAATTCTCTTCGAAAATTTGCCTGAAGATTGGAAATGTCCAAATTGTAAACACTTGAAAGAAGGTTTCGAAAAAATATAAATTCTAGGTGATTTTTATGGCAATATATCGATGTAAAAGATGTAATTATCTCTATATTGACGAAGAACAAAAAGTTCCTTTTGAGGCAGTTGACGAAGACTATAAATGCCCGAGGTGCCGAGCTTCTAAGAGATTTTTTGTAAAGAAAAATGCTTAATAAAATAATAAACTGAAATAATGATCAGATTTATGATAATTGACTAGAAATAAATTTAAGATTGATGAGTAATGGCTTACGATATAATTATTAAAAACGGTAAAATTATTGATGGAGCGGGAAACCCTTGGTATTGGGGTGAAATAGGTATTGAGAATGGGAAAATAACAAAGATAGCTCCAAAAATAAAAGATGACGCTAAAAAGGTGATCGATGCAAATCGAATGATTGTTTGTCCGGGTTTTATTGACATCCATTCTCACTCTGATTACTTCTTACCAGTTGGTAGGGGTCAAGAGTCTACATTATACCAAGGAGTAACTACTGCTGTCGTAGGCATGTGCGGAGATGGAATGGCGCCTATCCCGAAGGGAAAAGAAGAAGAATTTAAAAAAAGAGTAGGAACATTAGACCCTGCTCTTGCTCAGCTAGAATATCCCTATCATACTTTTAAGGAATACTTGGAATTCAACGAAAAAAAGAGAAATTCAGCAAATTTAGCTTTTTTCATAGGTTATGGAAATGTGCGAATAATTGGGGGCCAAGGGGGCGAAGATCGACCTGCTACATCTGAAGAACTTGATACAATGAAAGGATACATAAGAGAGGCGATGGAAGCTGGGGCGTTTGGAATGAGTACAGGATTAATATATGCACCTCAACTGTTTGCTTCTACAAGTGAAATCATTGAGTTGGCTAAAATAGTTGCTGAATACAACGGGTTATATTTTTCGCATATTCGTGGTGAAGGTGAATCTGTTACAAAAGCTGTAGGAGAAGTAATAGAAATTGTTGAAAAATCAGGTTGTGCCGGAGGGCAAATTGCACATCATAAAATCTCGGGTGAAAAGTATTGGGGAAAGAGTAAGGATACAATTCATCTTATCGCTGAAGCTAACAATAGAGGTATTAGCATAACTTGCGATCAATATCCCTATAATCGCGGAATGTCTGATTTGATGTCAGCGTTACCCCCTTGGGCACGAAAAGGTAATAATGACGACATTTTAGAACGGATAAAAAATCCTGATGTACAAAAGCGAATCAAAGACGATGTTGAAAAAGGGATCGAAGGTTGGGAAAACTGGATTCGTGATATAGGTATGAAAAATTTATTTATCTCCACTGTTAATCATGATAATTGGAAAGATGTAATAACAAAAAATATCACAGAAATCACTAAGATTAAAGGATTATCAGACGATTTCGATACCTTTTTTAATCTATTAATTGACAACGAGCTAAGTGTCCAGATTACCATAAAAAGTATGGGAGAAGAAGATATCCATAGAATCATGACTAGTCGATATCAAATGGTTGGAACGGATGGTTCTGGAATCCTTGCTACCATCAGTTCAGGAGCATTTCATCCTCGTTTTTTTGGAACATATCCTCGAATTCTAGGTAAATATGTCAGAGAAGAAAAAATCTTAACTTTAGAGCAAGCCATTCGCAAAATGTCATCGTTTCCAGCCCAACGGCTTGGACTCCAAGACAGAGGACTTGTTAGAGAAGGAAATTGGGCTGATTTAGTTATCTTTGATCCCGATAAGGTTATTGATAAAGCAACCTTTGAACAACCTTACCAGCTTCCTGAAGGTATCCCATATGTTATCGTTAATGGCGTTATCGTCATTGAAAGAGGAAAAAAGAATAGAAAAGCTCCGGGAAAAGTAATACGTCGCCGTGCCTAAAATCAATATATATTAATTCAAGAATCATTAACTTTTTTCTCAAATGTTAAGATGATTTATCTTTTCTCATCTTCAAATTTCAAGTTTAAAGGCTATAGCTTAATCAGATTAATTTATAAAATATTAAATTAATATTTTTAATGTACATTCAATTAACAAATCCATAAATACAAATTAATTAAATTAAAAGAAAGGTAGTTTATAGTGGCTAAATGGGAATGTGGCGCTTGCGGATATGTTTACGACGAAGAAAAAGAAGGAACTAAGTTCGAAGATCTTCCTGATGATTGGGTATGTCCAGTTTGCGGCGTAGACAAGAGTTTCTTTACACAAATTTAAGTATAACCTTAATTACTTATTTTTATTTATATTCTTATTTTTTTCTTTTATATTGGGCGTAAATCATTTGTTAGCTTAAATTTGTCTTAAAACTTTTCTAAAATTTATAAGATAAATAAATTAAATTTATTAAAAACAAACAAAAAAATAACTTAAATAACAACAATTAATCCAAAAATTGGAATTAAAAAAATATGACTCATTTAGAATTATTGAAAGACGTATGGTACGTTGGTTATGTAGATTTTGAAGTAAGAAATTTTCACGGATACTCCACTCATAGAGGGACCTCCTATAACGCCTATATAGTTAAATCAGGAGATAAAACAGTATTAATAGACACAGTTAAGCGTCCGTATTTCGAATATTTTTTGGATAAAATAAAACAGGTATGTGATCCAGCAGAAATTGATTATTTAATCATGGATCACATTGAGATGGACCATTCCGGGTCTTTTCCGCTAATTTTAAAACACATACCTAACGCAGAAATAATTGCTTCTGCTAGAGGTGTTGATGTTCTAAAGAGCCATTTCCATCAAGAAATTGACGCTGAGGTGTTCGATAGAATTCGAGCCGTTAAGAATGGAGACACTTTGGATATTGGAAATGGTAAAAAATTCACATTCGTACCGATACCCATGATACATTGGCCAGATAGCATGGTAGCATTTATGAGTGACGATAATGGGAAAAATGTCCTGTTTTCTAGCGATGCTTTCGGGCAACATATTGCAACAACTATGCGTTGGGACGATGAAAATGACATGTGTGAGATTATGGAAGAAGCGGAAAAATACTACGCTAATATTTTACTTCATTTATCGGGACTTATTGCAAAAACGCTTCCCGTAGTTGGAGCATTACCTATTGATGTTGTATGTACTGCTCATGGTGTTTGTTGGAGAAAAAACATTCCAGAGATATTAGAGAAGTATAGGAAGTGGTCAACCGGAGAAATAAAAGGAAAAAGCGTTTTAATCGTTTACGATAGTATGTGGGAGAGTACAGCTAAAATTGCTAAAGCTTTAATGAAAGAAATTCGTCATAGAGGTATTCCAGTTAAAAGATTCAGATTGACTCAAGCAGATTATTCTGATGTTATTACTGAGGCAATGAAGGCAAAAGCAATATTGGTTGGAAGTCCAACCCTAAACAATGGGCTTTACCCGTCTGTTGCGGAATACTTATGTTATCAAAGAGGCTTGAAACCTATGAATAAAGTTGGATTAGCTTTTGGTTCTTATGGATGGTCAGGTCAAGCTGTCCAAGAAATAGCTGAACAAATGAAAGCTGCTGGAATAGATGTTATGGACGAGGTGATTAAGATTAAATTCGTTCCGAAAGCAGAGGATTTAGATTTTAAAGATATTGTAGATAAATTAATAGAAAAAATGAAATAAAATAGAGGTTAAAAAAAATGGATTTTAATTTAACAGAAGCACAACTAGCTTTACAAAAGAAAGCTAGGGAGTTTGCTGTAAAGGAAGTTCTACCTACCTCCTTCAGTTATGATGAACATGAAGTTATGCCTATAAAAGTCATTGAAAAAGCATGGAAGGCAGGATTGACAAATTTAGGCGTTCCCAAAGAGTATGGCGGGCAAGGGTATGGTTTAATGGAATCAGTAATAGTTGTAGAAGAAATTGCAGCTGCATGTCCGGGGACCGCAACTTCAATATTTGATAACGATCTAGGCTCAGGACCTATAGTAATTGGGGGGAACGAAGAGCAAAAGAATAGAGTATTAAAGGATATAACAGAAAATTTCAAATTAATCGCGTTTGCCACTTCAGAGCCAGGAATGGGTAGCGATGTAGCTGGAATGCAATGCCGCGCTGAAAAAGATGGAAAAGATTTTGTGTTAAACGGAACTAAATATTGGATAACTAACGCAGGATATTCTGATTATATCACCGTTTTTGCAACGACTGATCCAGAGAAAAAACATCGAGGTATAGCGGGATTCATTGTACCAACTGATTATGAAGGAGTTAAAACTGGACCACATATACCGAAATTAGGCCAACGAGCATCTAATACTTGTTCTGTTGTATTGAAAGATGTGAGAATACCTGAAGAAAATGTTTTGGCAAAACCGGGTAGAGGATTTCTGTTAGCTATGCAAACTTTTCAAAAAACTAGACCTGCTGTTGCAGCGTTTGCTGTAGGTTGCGCAAGGTCAGCGATGGAATATGCTATTGACTATGCTCAGAAAAGAGAGACATTTGGAAGGCCTATAGGAACTTATCAAGGGATTCAATTCAAATTAGCAGAGATGTATAAGGATATTGAAGCTGCGAGATTATTGACATACAAAGCGGCTTGGGAAGGAGATCAAGGATTAGATAGTAATCTTACATCTTCTATGGCAAAAGCATTTGCTTCAGATGTTGGAATGAATGTTACCACTGAAGCTATCCAAGTTTTTGGAGGATATGGGTATCTTAGGACATTTCCTGTCGAAAAATTGTTTAGAGACGCAAAATTGTATCAAATCTACGAAGGTACGTCAGAAATACAGAGGATAGTAATTGCACGGTTTATCATGAAAAAATATCAGCACGCAATGCCTAATCTATTTGAAATTCCACGAGTAGAAATCGAAGTGGAAGAAAAAACTAAAAAAGTTGTCTCAAAAATAGATAAAACTAGTGATGAATTGGGCGGAA
>JAHQWJ010000008.1 GCA_029856125.1 Promethearchaeia archaeon
ATGATTACGATATTCCTTGTTTAATTATAACCGCGGATCAAAACGATGCCCGCAAGTTTAACGAAGTTCAGATAACAAATCAAATAGATAGTTTTATTGAGATATTAGAGAATCGAAAGAAAAAATAAAGATTAGTTAATCGGTAAAAACATTTTTTTATTCACTTTGAAGCTAACATTTTTAATCCATTAAGATCATATCCAAAAGTTCTTTTTAAGCACCGATCTGCTTGTGTTTCAATCGTGCTCTCAGAAAAACTCATTCCTCCAAGATCGTAAAGCAGATTCTTTGGTGTGTCATATTTTTGAGGATTTTTTTTTATTAACATCACTGCCTTCGATAAATAATAATGATTATCCGCCTTAGAGTTGATTAGTGTCATAAATTTTTCTCTTTGGTTTTCGAACTGAATAGGTAATATACCGTCACAAACTAAATTTATTAACTCAGTGAATGTAAAGCCCTCAAACCTGTTTTTAATTATTCTTGACCCTTTTTTTAAGGATTTTTCAGAATAATTTTCTTTTAATCCAATTTCTACAAGAAAATCGTAAATGCTTATAGAATTACCTTTAAATCTTAATATATCTGCTGCTCTAGCCCAGTAAATTGAATCGGGATAATATTTATTATTCAATTCTATTAACGAAATTTTATGCTTTCGAGAAAATCTTTTGGAATTGCATTATTGCATACTTCACATACTAAAATTTCGTCTCTTCTAATTTTTCTGATATTAGTCTCTACCATTTCTTTATCACTCTTAAAAAACCTAAATTTACTTTGTTTTTATCGTTAAACCAAACTCAAGCGGTATTATTCATGATAAAAATCGAGTCTTTATAAAAAAAAAGATTAGTTAAAAAATTCAGTGGTCGATATATTTCCGAAAAAAAATAGCAGGTTCTAAAGATTACAATAAATTCAGATAAATTGGTAGATCATTATAAATACATTAAAGTCTAAAAATTAATTAAAGAAATGAGATAAAAAATTATGGATCTTAAATTCTGTCCCGAATGTGGAACTCCTCTCAAGTCAGAGGATATGAAATTTTGCCCTAATTGCAGAACATTAATCGAAACTGAACCTAAATATCAATCCAATACAAACATAAAAGCAAAAAAAAGGGTATGGCAAACTTCTAGCAGCATTTTATTGCTAATGGGTTCTGTTATTGGAATATTGACATTTTTTACTCCCACAGGAAGCTTTCATTTTGCTGGTCTATTATCATGGGATATGTGGATGTTTGGTTTTAACATATTTTTTGAAGCAGGAGTTGGTACAGATATTTTTTGGATAGGAAATCGATATCTCCTTACATTTTCAATTATGACTACAATTTTTGTTGTGCTTGGTAATATCATAGCCATTCTCGGTGTTGTAAATCTTTTAAGAAAGAAAGATTATGCATACATGTTAGCTGGCGCAGGAGCAGTAATGTTAACTGGTTCTACCCTTTTTTATCTAATTTCTTTCGAAGTATATTCTTGGATATTTATGGGGGATACATTTTGGGGTTTATTGTACCCTTGGTTTGGTGTTTATGGGCAATTTATTGCAGCTGCGCTCATGCTACCAGCGTTCCTCCTCGCAAAAAAAGCTTCACAATACAGCGACCCATTAGAAAAAGAAGATCACCAAGAAAAAATGTATAAAATGTTAAAATCAATTATAGAAACTAAATATCTTCCAGAAAGCGAAAAAAATAGATTGAAGAACGAATTGGAAGTCATCTCCCTTCGACTTAAAGGAGTAGCCGACTTACAAGGGAAAATTATGGAATTAACGACAGAAAATCAAGGTCGTGTAAATCTCGACGAACCATTAAGATATTTTCAGCAAGCGCTCGAATTAAGTTCAAGCTCGCAACAGAATATCTCAAAAGTAGATTTACAATTAGTTGAACAAATAATTGAAGAAAAAGACAAGATTAAAGCCTTGAGATATTTAAAGGAAATATCTTATCATACAACAGTCTTTCTTGGAGAGATTGTTAAAATTTTCAATTAGAGTTAAATCTAAAGCAGAACGAAAGAACAAAAAAAGAGGGATTTATTATGCATTATGATGAAAATACCGTCACAAAAGATCAACTTTGGATAGCGCATAAATTTATAGATTCTGTGCTAGAGGGATCACAGTTAACAGAGCCTCCTAAATATGTGATTAAGGGCCTCAATCCAAACGAAGAAATTGCGAAGTTAGAATTCCAAAAATTCCAAAAGAATGAAAAAGAAATAAAAAAAATTGACAAGAATATTAAATACCTACGAATAAGTGTAGGAAACTTCGTTAAGGTTGTTTTTGAATTTAACAAAAATCCTAAGAAATTAATTTGCATGAGCGATGTCTTGGATACGCCAAAAACTTCTTCTATTCCCCGCTATATTTGGTCTGGAGTTTTAGATTTTCCGGTTGCAAGTCCTTTTCTGTTTGGACGCGTTGCCAAATCCAGTAAGCACGGAGGTGGTGAATACCGCTTTGCTCAGTGTGAAGACGTAACATTAGAAATTATTGATACTCTTGAACAATTAGAAGAAAAAGCTCCAGATTTGTTTCCGTATAAAATTATTGAGTCCAATCCATTTTTGGATCTATTGGGGAGCTTTAAGTTCGTTAAAAAAGTTAAAAATCAGTTAAAATATATATCAGAAGTAACAGAAACAATCCTAACTACGACACAATTGGCAGATACATTGAATAAACAAAAGGAATTGATAAAATTCCTGAAGAAAATAGCACATTTTGGTACAACTGATTGGATAAACAATTCAGCAAGAACTGTGAGATTCGCGAGTGAAGTAGATGTTTCAACCATTTTCATTCCTTATAAGGGAGTAACTTATTTTCATGTAGATCAGTTTGTTAAAACTCCAAAAAAAGAGTTTCAAGCGATAAATGCCTTATTGCAATCTTTGGAGCAACTTAATAGTTAGTAATTAATTTAAAGATTTCATGTGGTTGTGACAAAGTCTTTATAAAAAAAAATTTAAATTTTCACAAAATTTGTATTCGAACACTTAAAATATCGAAAACAATTATCTACTTTTTTTTTTTTAATTACTACTCAAAAATAATTGTTTTATTATTACTAATAAATACTCTATCTTCAAACACAAGTTTTAATGCTTTTGAAAGAGTTATTATTTCTACTTCTCTTCCAGCTTGTTGCATATTTTTTACAGAATACTTATGATCCACCTGAATAACTTCTTGGACAATTATCGGTCCTCCATCCAATTCCCCATTAACAAAGTGAGAAGTCGCTCCGATAATTTTTACTCCACGTTTAAAGGCTTGATTGTAAGGTTTTGCTCCAACAAAAGCTGGTAAAAATGAATGATGAATGTTTATGATTCGATTTTTGAATTTTGCTACAAAATTTGGAGTTAGAATTCTCATATACTTGGCTAATACAATGTAATCATGGTTAAATTTTTCGAGTATTTTTAAAATTTCTTCTTCATGTTCTTCTCTGGTTTTATTTTGATTGCTGAAATAATAAAATGGAATCTTAAACTTGCTGACTAATGATTCTAAATCAGGATAATTACTGATAACGGCAATAATTTCTGCATTTATTTCTTTGTATTCATTTTTAATTAACAAATCTCCTAGACAATGATGTTCTCTAGTAACAAATACAATAATTTTCTTTTTTCTGTGTTTGATGAGATCAATATTGGCATTATCAGGTAAGACATCTCTCAACTGAGTAATAGTGAGGCGTTCATTAACTTCTCCAATGAATTCTGACCGCATAAAAAAATGATCGCTTTCTTCTTCAACAAATTCGCTGTTACTAATGATGTTTAACTCGTTTTCATAAAGTACACCTGTAATTTTATGGATTAGTCCTTTTTCATCGCTACAATCTACTAAAAGAATATAATTTTGCATTTGTATTTTTTACCAACTCTTATAGAATATATTTCTAAAGGAAAACTATTATTATTTTCTCTTTCGATTTCGTTGGTTTAAAGTAGTTTAATTTGAAGATTCAAGCAAAAATTACTCTGGAAAGAGTGGTTTAAATTCATTTTCTCTCGCCCTTTTAACGGCGTGCTTTTGTTCTTCATCGTTAAGTTTCTGGTATCGTGTAGCGGCATCCAAGATTGATGACCATAACCTCACATCACATGGTAATGAGTAGGTTGTAACTCCTTCTTGGGACAATGTAAACCAAACGGCTTGATCAATTAATTCCTGGGATGTTAGAGGTTTGTACCATGTATTATAACTAGCATCTCCATTCCACCGGCTTTTGGAGATAGCTTTAATTGCAGTAACACCAATATTTTTCTCGTATGCAATTTCTAGAATCTTCTTAAAATCATTAACGGGACTAGGATGTGCAATTGCTGCTAAATAAACAGGTAGTAAAACCGTATCGATATCATCTGATAACTCGAGAGCTTTCTGGAGTACCCTTACGTCGTTATGTGCCGTAATTCCAATGTTTTTTATTATTCCTGTTTCTTTAGCTTCCAAAAAAGCTTCCATAGCTCCATTTTCTCCTAAAATTTGATCTAACTCCTCCATAGACGAAACTGCGTGAAACTGGTATAAATCAAAATGCGAAGTGCCAAGTTTTTCTAAAGATCTTTTGAGTTGTCTCCAAGCTCCATTCTTTTTTCTCTTTAATGTTTTTTCTGATAGAAAGAATTTATTTCTATATTTCTCTATCCAAGGACGAAGGCGTATTTCTGCGTTACCATAGGTTGGGGAGACATCTATCATGTTTATTCCATGCTCCATGGCAAGCTTTACAGCTTTATCCGCCTCATTTTGGTCAACATATCCTAACCCACATCCTCCCATCGTAATAAATGTAATCTTAGCTCCGGTTTTTCCAAAAATTCGAGTTTCCATTTAATCACTTTATTCCATTTAGGATTAATCTTTAAAACTATCTTTTTAACTTTTTATCAAGAGATACTTGATGCCAAATTGATATTAAAGCATTAGCAAATAATGTTTGTTACTGATTATAGTACAATCAAGTTATTTAAAATCAAGATATAAAGTTATGAATTAGTATTCAATATTAGAAAGAAAATTAACCAAAAACTATCTGTTTCTTACAAATGAATAATATTAATGCAATTTTAGGATTGTTTTTCGCAAATGAAGATGAAATGGTTTATGATAAAATCAGAATTTCTGAGGATCTAACTGAAGAAAGAGAGAATAATTTGAAAATGCTCTCTTTTAAATATTTAGGACCTGTATTTTTAACTGAGATGTGTAATAAAGGAAACCCTTGGAATATTGATTTCATTGAATCGGCCTTAATTTTACAGATTCAAGGCTCATATAACGAGAAAAAGTTTCAATCATTTTTTAATATAAATTCGTCAAAGGAAACTATAGATGGGGTTGCTAATCTTTCAGCAATAATAGCATCTCCCTATACAGAAGATATTAAAGAGATAGCTGACGAATTATGTGAATATATCTTACCCGCTTTAATTCAAGGAAAGATTGTAGAGGAGAATTTTTTAGGAGACAGATTTCAGTATTCTAAATTTATACAGAGAGAATTAAGTCGAGGTTTAAATTTACTTGAATTTTCTCTTGGATCATCAAGAAAAGTGTATTGGGAAGAACAACGTAATTATTATTGCGTAGGATTAATTGAAAGGATAGTATCTAAATATTATAACGCATCAAATTTGTTCACTTTTGATAAAGATAACTCGTTAAGAAAAAGATCTTTAGAATTTATCCCTTCTTATTATGTTATGGCGATCTTACCTGATTACTACGAAAAACTAATAGATGAGACTTTAAAGTTATTCAATGTCACCACTATATCTCCAAATCTTAGATTAATTCAACTACATTCTCACGAGAAAAAAGTAATTTATATAGAAGAATATGTAGTTGATAAAAATATCAAAAAGAGCTATGGCGTTATTTTAGTTGAAGAAACTGAAGAATTTAATAATTCGAATAAAATATCTTTCTATAAAAAAAATTTACGATTGTTAGTAGATCAAAACAAAGATATTCAGGATATTATGTTTAAAATAAATCCTAATTTTAGTTTTAAAAGATGGGATACTCTGTCTAATGAGAGTCTCAACGATTTGGAAGCAAACCTTGATAATTAAGTTAATTGTAAATTAATGAGAAGAATAAAAAAATGGAAAGCGTAGAGTTTGAAAATCGGTATAAAATTGACAAAGAGAGATTAATTTCTTATTACAACAGGATTAAAAGACAGGATAAAGATCAAACCCAATTAAGCATGATAGCTAAATTTCTTGTCAATCAAACCATTGGGTCGTCTTATGATGATATTTATGGTATTCTTCTGTATTTCAAAGATAAAATTATAATCGAGAAAAGTTTGTTAGATTTTGCTATGGAATGGATAAGGGCTCAAAAAATCCGATTAGAGTACAAAAAATATCTTATCAGAGCACAATATCCACAAAACGACTTAGCGCTTGCTATTGACGATTGCATTTTTCGTTTTTTCCTCGATAGCGATAAGTATTTGAGAATGTTGCTAAAAACAAATATTCAAGAATATAATTTTTGTGCATTATATGAAATATTCTTTAGTCCTTATGATACTAAAAACCTAAATATAGAAGATATTTTGCGTAGACACATGCATAATGTTCCTACTCACTTCCATGGAAGTACTAAAATTAATGTAAATACCATAATCCTTCGTTCTGCTCTATCAAATTTAATTGTAAAAGATTATGAGGATGTCTTATTTTCAAGAAAAGAAGAAGAAGCAATGAAATGTAAGCAAATAAATGGAAATGTTAAACTTCAAAAAAAATTAATTTACGAATTTAATGGCTCTCTTTTAGAACGAATGATTAAAACTTATTGTATTGGTAAAAAACCAATTTTCCCTAGTGAAATTGAAAAAGCAGTTAGTCAGTTCTTATCGTCCTATCTTCGCTTCGGCTCATTTTATAAATTTGCAGAATTTAAAGATAATATGACTAAGTGTTTTGCAGAAGATATAATTTGTGGGCTAACTGATAATAAAAAAAGCCTGATACAGAAAAATCATATTGTAGCAGCAATTTCTAAAGCTTTACTGGAATTTAATAAAATAAATTGCGATTTAGAATTAGATGGACTAGCTTTGAAGAAAGATCTCACACCTATTCTTAAAGATATCGTCATCCATCTAATCGATACTTACCTTAATTTTTAAAAATAAGGTTCCTAAAAGTTTCTAATTAATCTAAGGTTTATCTTTAGCTTTCTTTGTTTGAATTATTATTTTTAGTTTAATTTTTATTCAAGACTCCAATCAAAGTTTATTCTTGTAAACTATATCTTGATTCGTATAATAATAATACTTAAGAATAAAATTGGAGGGTGAAATTATGATACAAATTAACCAAGATTTCCAGAACGAGAAGAAGATTATACAAATTATGGCTAATTTTACTAATATTAAACCAGAAATAAAGCGTCACAATAAAAAAGTCACTTCATTATTTGAGAATCAAGTAAAAAATGCGATCTGGCAGGCGCGTGTTAGAGGAAAAGCTCTCTCTACAAACGAATACTATGGTATAGTCAAAGATTTCTGGAAGAAATATTATATTTATGAAGTTTAGTTTATTTTTTCTAATTTACTAATTGGAAATTTTAACCCAAGAGTTTGGAGTCAAGATTAGATATTGATCTCCAAGTCGAGCCATAGAACCTCCGTTTTCTCTTAGAAATGATTTCAAATCTTCTATTCCTCTTTTAAGTTGAGTGATATCTATATTTTTTAAGACATCTGTAGCGTTAAGTATTAAAATTCTTTTACCTAAGAGTTCTTTTTTGATTTCTTCTACTTGTTCAAGCGATGTGAAGTCATACTTTTTAATAGTAAAACTTTCCTTTAACGATGAAAACTCTCGAGAAAACCCCATCGTTTCTTCAGGCGAACTCAAAAGGTCCGCTTCTACTTTTTTCCAAAACCTACCCAATTTTACAACACGACCTATAATAGTAATATTAGTTCTTTGATTACCGTTTTATATCTAATTTTTAGGTTATTTAAATGGAAGAAATATCAAGATGTGCTATTTTACGATATATATCTTTGATTTTTTACCGTAAATCTAGTAATCGAACTTTGATGATAAAGTGTCCATAAAGACACTTTAATCGTTGTATTATACTGATATTACCATATTTTGACCTTTAATTCCCATCAAAAGATAATATCTAAAAATCTAAATATACCTGAAAAAAAATTAGTTAAAAAATTAAAATATTATTATTAAGCTTATAATTCAAGTGCTTGTTCTATATAAGATGGTTTTATTGTATTAAAAGCATTTCTTAAACTTTTTTCTGCATCAAATACGATTGTATCAATTATTTCCTTCACAGTTTCCACGCGATCAATTAGTCCTATACTTTGTCCTAAATAAACAGTACCTTCCTGAACATTTCCTTGATAGGTCATTTCTAGTTCCGCTAATTCCCTTTCAACTTTGGACATTGAAAATTCTCCAGCTTGTTTTTCCTCTTTGCTTTCAACTAAGCTATGCGTTTCAGCAAGTTTGTTCTTCCAAACTCTCGCAGGACCAAAAATCCCAGTTTTTAGTTCCGTATCAGATGTACTAGAATTAACTACAATTTGTTTGTAATTATCATGGAATTCACATTCTTTTGATGAGATAAATCTTGAACCCATCGCAATAGCACCAGCGCCCATAGATAAGGCAGAAGCTAATCCCTCACCTGTAGCATAACCTCCAGAAGCAATTACAGGAACTTCAGGTAATTTCTTTCTTATTTCTTGTAAAAGTACTAATGTGCTTATATTATCGTAGGATTGGTGACCTCCACCTTCGATTCCAGTTGCAATAATTCCATCAACTCCACTATCGACTAATTTTTTAGCTAAATGTATTGAAGGAGCAACATGAAAATGCTTAATTCTTGAACCCGTTTCTTTTAATTTTTCAAAATGTTTGTTGTAAATCAATTTAGGAGAGCCAGCACTAGTAATCAAATAAACACATTGTTCTCTTATTCTTTGATTTTCCATAATGAACCGAGGTAATTGTCTACAAAGTTTGATTGCATCAGGTTGTAATCTAGCCGTTCTTATATTAAAACCAAAAGGCTTATCGGTGTGTTCTACTACATATTCCATACTTTTCTTCATTTCATTTAAAGTTACTGTTCCATGGAGAGTAACATGGCTTAATACACCTAATCCCCCTGCTTCTGACACTGCGACTGTTAATTTCGTTGTATAAAATGGACCCATCGGGGCGCTTAAAATTGGGTGTTTAATTCCAAGCATCTTGGTAATGTTTGTTTCAATAACCATTTCAAATCACATTTTTTTTGGTTAGATTTTAAAGTAAATTTAATCAAATATTCGTTTGTATAAATAATTAATTTATCAAAATTGAAATATAGTATATAAATGTTTTCCTACACTTGCAATGCTTAAAATTTCTTAGATTTTACCGAATCCTCATTCACTGAATGAGCGTTCATTTATTTTGTGTTGATCTTTATTATTCAACGAAAAATATTATTCAACGAAAAATCCATATTTCAGATTTTAACGTGGGTCTATTAATTAAGTAGTAATTATTCAAAATTCGACAATTTTCCTTTATTTATTCAAATTTAAAACTCCTAATATAATAAATATTTAAAGAATTAGGAACTAATTCTCATAAAAATTAAAATAAAATCGGGACTAATATGAGTGAAGATAAAGTAATTGTAGCGAATAAAGGTATGGTACGTGCTGACTTTAATTTTTGGGTTGGTAAGTACCTTGATAAGTTTTTGGACAATCTAGAAAATAAGAAAATAGTCGGTAATAAATGTCCTAAATGCGGCGATGTTTTTGTTCCTCCTCGAAAAATATGCGGTAAATGTAATGTAGTCATTCCGTTAGGAGAAAATTGGGTTGATTTACCAGATACTGGAATTTTGAAGAATTACACGATAACGCCTTATAGAGTTAACGATAGAACGCATAGGAAGGCTAAAGATTTATTGCTTGGCATGATACAAATTGATGGAAGCAACACTGCTATAGTTTATAGATTACTTAATTTAAAACCTGATGAAGTCAAGACTGGTATGAAAGTAAAAATTGAGTGGGCTGAAAAAACAAAGGGAGACCCTTCAGACATTAAGGGTTTCGTAAAAATGTGAGGTGCAATAGATAAAATGGAAAAAGTTGGAATTGTAGGGTATTACCAAGTAAAATTACATTCAGACGCGAATTATGGTCGTTATGAGATGATATTTGAAGCTGTAAGAGGTGCTGTAGACATGGCAGGTTTAAAGAAAAAAGATATATCTACAGTAATTTCGTGCACAAACGATTATTACGACGGGCGTACTATTTCAAATTGTTTTACTGTTGAAGTTGGCGGAGGATATATGGCAGACGAGAGTAAAGTAGAGATGGATGGAGCGCATGCAGTTTTATATGGATTGATGAGAATTTTGTCAGGCAATCATAAATTAGCAGTAGTATGGGGTGGAAGTATGCCTTCATGTTTCCCTTATCATTCAACTCGTTTATTCGAGACTGATCCGACTTGGGAAAGACCATTAACTTACGTAAACGATATTACATCGGCAGGATTTCAGATGAGATCATACATGGAAAAATATGGAGTTAGTGCTGAAGAAATAGCTAACGTAGCAGTAAAAAATCGAAAGAATGCTGCCAAAAATCCCTTAGCTTTAGCAGAAGCACAAAACTCAAATATTGATGTTAAACAAGTGTTGGCCTCTGACATTTACGCAGACCCTGTTACCGAGTTAATGGTTGCTCAACCCTGTGATGGCGTTGCTGCTATATTATTAGCACCTCAACGACAGGCTTTAAAGATAACTGATAATCCTGTTTGGATTACTGGCGTTGGATATGCTCAAGAAGCATATTATCTTGGAGACCGCAATTTATATGAAAGCAAATCAATGGAATTGGCAGGGAAAACTGCTTTTGAGAGCGCTGGAATTAAAGACCCAAAGAGTGAAATTGATGTAGCAGAACTATTTGAAGCTTATGCTCACGAGGAATTAATATTATCGGAAGCATTAGGATTAGCAGAAAAGGGGAAAGGAGCTGGTATCAATTCTGAAATTAACGGAGATATCTCCATAAATCCTTCAGGTGGTGCTATTAGCGGTAATCCACCTTGTGCAACTGGTTTGGTTAGAATAATTGAAGCTGCCAGACAGTTGAGAGGAGAAGCTAAAGGCTATCAAGTAAATAATGCTAAAAAAGCTATTGCTTCAGGCCAAATTGGTATGTGTGCTCAAAATAATATTTTATTTGTATTGGAGGGAGGTAATTAAAAATGGGGAGACAAGTAGCTATAGCATCAGCTGGTTTTAGCGAACACGCTTCAAAAAGGTCTGATGTTAATATGGCAGAATTAGTAAGCGAAGCAGTTGAAGATTGTTTGAA
>JAHQWJ010000007.1 GCA_029856125.1 Promethearchaeia archaeon
CTTTGATTTCTTTTTTTCTTTTTTATATTATTTTTCCTTTCAGCTTTATAATTGGATATATATAAATAGAATAGAAGAGAGGAACTATAACTATTAAATAGAAATTTATTTATAATAAATATAATGCGCAAACGCAAATTAAATGAAATTGAATACTTAAACTGGCTTATTGGGCAGCCTTATAATATATGTATGGCTATTACAATTAAAGGGCATTTAAATAATGACTTACTACGGAAATCTTTAGAAAAAGTCCAAATAAAACATCCTATCTTACAAGCTCGGTTAGATGTGGATAATGAAGGACAACCTTATTTATTTTGGGGTCTTGAAGGTCTAATTCCAGTCGAAGTTATACCCCGAACACACGATGATCTCTGTAAGAAAATCGTAGAAGAAGAATTTAATATCCCGTTTGAAACAGGTGTTAATAGCATTTCTCCATTAATCAGAGTTAAATTATTAACTTCAGAATCTCTCTCAGATATAGTTATAACCATACCTCATGTTATAGGAGACGGTATGTCAATGCTATATCTTTTCCGGGATCTAGTTCTTTTTACGGTGAGTCCTAGGAAAAAAATTAAACCTCTTGAAGTAATAATGAATGCTGAAGATATTTTACCATTTTCTTATCGGAAAAAGATACCAAAAACTGCGAGAAAATTTAAAGCATTGGTTTGGCTTATTATGAAGCTGATAACCTTTCGAAATCTTTTTCGGAAAATCAAAAAAAAAAAATCAGAGAAAAATAAACCTAATATTGTTGATAGCAAGCAAAGGAGTCTTATAACTCGTGATTGGGTTTTAACTCTAGAACAATCGCAAACATTAATTAAAAAATGTAAAGAAGAAGGTGTAAGCGTACATAGCGCGTTGTGTACAATGTTCTTATCAGACTTCCCTGCAATATATAACGCTGTTAATTTAAGAAAGAAATTAGCGTATCCCGTAGGAGAATCTGTGGGGATATATGCCGGAAGATTAGAGGTAAAAGTTAAATACAAAAGAAGATCATCTTTTTGGAACACCGCTCAATTATATCATGAAAAATTAGTAGAAGGGCTGAAAAGTGAAAAAGTATTTAAAGTTTTTAAGTTAATTACGAGAAAAGTTCCATTTGAGGTATTTGAAGAGTTAATGTCATTAGATACAGCAGAAAGTAATCGTATTTGGATCACAAATCTTGGTTCTCTTGATAAATTCAATGAACTCATCGCATCTAAAGGATTCATTATAAAAAATTTGTATGGAGGTGTTTCGCCAACTACCGGAGCGATCTTTGTTCCAGTTTTTACAATAGATAAGAAAATCCATTTTCAATTGCATTGTTTAACACCACCTCATACAGAAGAAAAGATAGAAAAATATATCAATAACAGTCTTACTCAGTTAGAAATAGCTCTTAATAATTAAGGATTCGAGAAAGTTCTACTTAAATTTGTATTGTATCCTCAATGCTAACTATTTTCCTGCCTTAATATTAGTTCTGCTGCACTTCTTCCTGAATGTATAACTGCTGGGATGCCTGAAGGACCTGTCCAATGCCCAGCAATAAGTAATCCTTGTACGAATGGAATTATTTGCTTCCAAGATTTAATTTGCGTATAATGCCATCCTACTGCAGCTCCATTATGGTTTAATGTGTATCGGTGCATTGTTATTGGTGTAGCGATATCAATATCCAATATGTGATTGCTTAAATCTGGGATAAGTTCTTCTGCTCTTTCAATTAACTTAAAGGCGAATTTTTCCTTCAATTTCTTATAATCTTCCCCTCTTTGTAGGTTAGGACCGGTTTTCCAATAGTCTTCGTAATCAAAGGTTGCAATGGTTGCCAACTGTATGCCATATGTGTTAGGCTCGACATTATCTGTTTTGTAATGTGGGATGGTAATAACAAAACCTGCTTTCTCGGGATTATTGGGAACAAGATTTTCCTCTATTTTAAAGGACGATCCTGCGAAAAATTCTGATTTATTAAATCCATAGACTTCAGGATTTATATCTAAAACAAGTGAAACTATAAAAAATGTATCAGAAAGCGGAACTGAATTAATTCGTTTTTTAAATTTACTTGGAACGAGTTCAGGTTTCAGGAACTTACAAAATGTTTGATGGGGGTCCACTGTAGAAACAACAAATTTTGATTTAAGTTCATTATTGTTTTTTAGTTTTACACCCACAATGTTCTTGTCTTGAACCATAATGTTACTAACCTCTTGAGAAAGGAGAATCTCTCCACCGTTTTTCTCTAACGCCTCAGAAAACGCTTGAGCAACCTTTTTAGCTCCTCCAACAGGGTGGAAAGCTCTCTCATTCAAAGCAAATCCAATTAGGGCGAGCATTCCAACTGCAGAAATACCTTCTATTGGTGCTATTGAGTGGAGAGAACTCCGCAATCCCTTTAGTTCTTCTCCAGGAAATAGATCTTGTAGCAAACTTGCTGCTGACTTAAGGCCGTACCTAAAAATTCTCCGAGAATTGAGCAAAAACTTAATTTTTGATATAAACTTCGGAAAAAAACTCAATAATTCTTGATTTTGATATTTCATTGAACTTATCTCGTGATCAATATCTAAGGATAATCGAATTAACTTATCTAGTGATTCTTCCTTAACATTAGGAAAAGACCTTTTAATTGCATTCTTAAACTCTTCTTTATCCTTTGTTAATATAATATCAGAGTCATTTGTTGTGTTAATATAATGAGATAAAGGTTCATGAGGATCAAATTTTAAGGGTGGCATGTTTAATTCTTCTAGCGCTTTATTTACATCTTGTGGTCCAATCGTCCAATGAGCTGTGATATCAAAAATAATTCCCTTTCTTATAAAAGACGTCCAATACCCTCCGGGGAGAGAATTTTGTTCAATAACAATTACTTTTTTACCTGCTTTAGCGAGATAAGCTCCAGCAGTTAGACCAGTAATTCCTCCTCCAATAATTATGGTGTGATAATCAGTCATGTTTGTACTCCTATTTTTCTAACCTCTAAATTTTTTAATAATTTTCAAGTTAAGATGATGCCCAACCTTTTTTTAAAATTATAGAAAAAATGAGACAGCATTATCTAATTTATCAAAAATTCCAATTGTAATAATTTTTTCTGGTTTTATAATAATTCTGGTTGATTGTTCAAAACCTTCCGCCGTTAACTTTTTATATATTTTTTTTGTAATCCAACCGTGATATGAAAGGAATTCTTCAAAATTTTCTTGATTTAAAGGACCTAACTCTGCCTTACCTTTCATATAATTGCTTTAGGAATCTTTAGGAGCCCCGTTGCATCAAATGTTAACCAAACGCGATCGTTCTGCTTGATATTACTAATTTTTTTTGTTTTTTTTTTTTCTATGATTATTATGTCTAATTCGGAAGTTACCGTGTGCTGAACGATGGTTGTATGAGGTTCTCCCTCAGAACAGGTACTTAGCATACAGAATGTAACACCAGAGATTACATTCCTAATTTTTTTCTTATGATCTTCATTAATTTTTTCAATCATTTTTTTTCACTATAGGACATATGTTGAAACTTAAGAATTATAGAAACTTGGAACAATTATAAAAATTATCAAAGAAAAATCTCTCTTCACTAGAATTTTCTAGGAAAAAACTTTTCAGTCATCTTAAATTCCATAATTAATGGATATAGCTGTCATACTTATTACTTACGGCATTTTGTTTATCGGAGAGTTAGGAGATAAAACGCAATTAATTGTGTTTAACCTCGCTTTAGAGTATAAAAAGTTCTATAAAGTGGGAATCGGTGCGACTCTCGGATTCGCAGTAATCGTAACTATAGGAATTGTTTTTGGTTCGTTAATTACAGAGTTTGTTCCTTTGGGACTAATATCTTTAATTTCTGGGCTATTATTTATTGCAATTGGCTTATTTGAATTGCGGAACATAAAATCGCTTTATTTAAATGAGAGGGGATTAAAATCCGATAATAACCGTATTAAGCAAACCAATAGTGAAAAAGAAGAAATAGAATCTAAAAATGATGCTAAGTTTGGGTGGCTTAAAAAAAATCCATACCTTGCTGGGTTTGGGTTTATATTTCTTATGGAATTAGGAGATAAAACCCAGCTTTTAACGATAACACTCGCCTCAATCTATGCTGCCCCATTCGAAGTTTGGTTAGGTGCATTTTTAGCTCTTGTTAGCGTAGCTTGGATTGGTATTTTTGCCGGTGCCGCAATTGCTAAAAAAGTTCCCAAATTTTATCTTAAAGTGGTTGCCGTGTCAATTTTTATCTTAGTAGGCATACTGGTTTTGATAAGCGCTTTTTAAGTCTTTTTTTTACTCCATAGTATTTCTTTTTTTCCATTTCCAAGCATTTTTATTATGCTTTGGAATCACACTTCTTTATCAACGCCTTTAATCCAGACGATAGCCTTTTCCTTGTTTTCATCGGATTCTTTCTTCAAAGGTTGCTGAAAAGAAATGCTTTCAACTATGTTGGCATTTTTTAGAGCTTCCTTAAATCTTTCCATTGCTTTTACTCCGTCTCCTGCGTGACACATCCAAAGTGCTACCTTTTTACCTGTGAGGTCAAACTTAGACAAGAATGAACGCATAGGTGGACTAATATTCCACGCCCACACCGGTGTTCCTAGAATTATAAGGTCGTATTCAAGGGGATTAATATCAAAGTCCATTAATTTTGGTGTTTTTTTCATGGTAGACTGATACCCGCCCCACATAAATCTCGTACCGCTACCAGCTTTAAGCTCTTTAATAGGCTTTAATTCGAGAATATCGGCTTCAATTGTATCCCTTAGAGCTTCCGCAATAAACTGCGTATTGCCCGTCAGAGAATAGTAAACTATCAATATTTTTGACATTTTTTATACCTCTTTTTTTTAGTCTTCTCTTGGTTTCAATCCTTCTGCGATCATTTCAAACACAAAATCTATAATATCATCGCCATCGAACTCCATTGTTTCCAATGTTTTCTGATGTTGCTCTAGTTCTTTCATGATTCCACTGGTCACCATAAATAACGTGAATCCAATCAAAAAGGGATCTTTGTCAGAGCGTATAGATCTAATTTTTATAGCTTTGATGATGACATCTCTAAATTGTTCTCCATATGCTTCGCTTCTATTTAGGTACTCCTTTTCATTTGCTGTGAGGTTATCCTTCGCTTTTTGAGCAACATTTGGAAGTTTTATAGCAATGTCGTGAAAAATATGGGCGTAATCGGGATAATTCTTAGTAAATTCGTAATATGCGTACCCAACAGCCTTTAATTGATCTACACCAGGATCCTTGCTCTCAACGAAATATTTAGTGTAATCAATTATAATTTCATATGCTTTCGTTCCAATAGCTAGATACAAATCATCTTTTGATTTAAAGTAATTATAAAGCGTTCCCTTGCTGAATTCTGCTTCATTAGCAATTTGACTCATAGTTGTGTCTTCGTAACCATTAGCGAGAAATAATTTTTCTGCGGCTTCAATTATATTTTGTTTCCTTAAATCTGTTTCCCTTTGTTTTCTGCTTGTTTTCTTATCTTCAATATTATCCATTTTATACACCATAAAAACTTAAATGACTATCAGTTCAAGTTTTGACCAAGAGTCTATTATTAAGTAACAATAATCAGAATACTATATAAACTTTTGGTTCAAAAAATGACCGTTGGTCAAAAACATTTTATTAACAAACAATATATCCTTGATCTTCCCAAGCTTTTCTCATTACAGAATTCCGTTTTAGATATTCATTAATTACTTCTTTTGAGACATTATTTAAAGGACAGCTAAAATTAGGACATTTTGAACAACTCAAGAAATGCATTGAGATAAACCATATTAGTGATAAAACTAATGATATCCAAAAATAGATATATAATTCAGTTATAATAAATAAAATTAGAGGAATGATCGCAAACAAGGCTATACTTATTAAAAATTGAATCTTCTCAGAGCTAGACATAGGAGCAGGATTATATTTCCATGCTTTATGGATTCCATAGTTAGCATAACATTTTACATACTTATCTTCCTCGAAAGCATAGTAAGGACAGTGGCTACAGAGGATTTTATTTTCCCAAAATTGAAAAAAAACTATTAAATAAACAATATACCCTACAGAGAACGCGATTAATAAAGTAAGATTAATTTTCCTCGAAAAAAAGCCAAATGACAATCCCAAAATCCAAGTAACCCATACGCTCAAAACAGGAACAACAAAGCAAATTGTATCTTTAATATTAAATGAGCACATTAATTTTCCATTTACAGAGCAGCTTTCACAATTTGAATACTCTTCATCACATATTTTACGAGTTTGAGCTTTTACTTTCATAAAAGTTTGCTCCTTCTATCTTAAGAATCAAAAAAAAGAATCTTCCTTGCTTTCAATGGTTTTCTCATAGCTCTAATATTTTTGATGAATATTTTATTGTTTTGATTTTCGGTTTTTTTTCTCTTTTTTCCTCTTTTTCTTCCCAATTAAAGCATTTTTCTTTGCTTTTCGAGATGAGCTAGTTATTGCCGGTTCTGTTGGAGGAGGAGAGCGTTCTAACATTAATTTTGAGATTGCTTCAAACATTTTTTCTACATTTTTCCCAGATTTAATGCTGCATTCAATAAAACCATCTAATTCAAGTAAGTTTGCTAGTCTTCTACCCTCTTCAGCAGTAATCTGTCTTTCTTTTTCTGAGTCTGGGATAATCCCTACGGCTATTATAGGCAAAACTTCTTCCTTAGTAAGTTCTTCCTTAACAAGAGTAAGCCAAAAATTAATATTGGTAAGAGAAGATTTCTCAGTAACATCGTAAACAAATAAACATCCTCGAGCATAGCTAATATAAGTAGGAAGGAAAGATCTAAACCTCTCTTCGCCGCTTATATCCCACATCTGTAATTTTATCTTATAATTCTCTACTGAAAGGCTTTTCACTTCGAAATCTACGCCAATTGTATCCTCTTTGCCTTCGGAAAATAAGTTAATCATAAATTTTTGAGTCAACATCTTTTTCCCTTCAGTATCGTCGCCAAATAATAAGATTTTAAAATTAGCATCATACATCGTTTTTGATTACCTCAAATGTATAATATGAATGTATATTCCTAATCTATATAACTTTTTATAAAAAACAGATAAATGAAGAGAATAAAAAAAAAAGTATTTATTATTTAAGCAGGATAAGATTGTATCCATAGTGAAGCTTGTCTGATAAAGTTCCCTACCCTTTCCGTAAGTACAACAACTGTAATATTATATATTCCTGGCGTGGTTAAAGTAAAAAAGTGCTGTAGTGAGACGGTGGAGTATTCATAATTAGTGTTGCTTTCCAAACCTCCAGTTCGAGCCCATGGCATCTCAGTTTGTTGTACATCGTTTATCATAAAGTAAAACCAGAGATCCGAATAACTAGCAACATCACCAAGACATCTTGCGCTACAGGTAAATAACAGATGAAGAGACACTGGACCCCCAGATTCAAAGACTAATGCTAAATTTGGAATAGGTATATATACCATAGCGGGATTAGGTGTGAACTCAGTGTCATGATAACTATAGTAATTTGTAGGTTGGTTAATAAAACTGACAAATCCCAATCCTAATCCACTTGCTCCGAGCAGTAAAGCTAATAATCCGAGGATAATTCCTCCTTTCCCCATAATTCTATAACCTCATTATAAAAATATTTAGTTTGTTACTTTTTTGTAGATTATAAGAATCAATTACCTAACCACTATTATAAATTTTTAGTACCTGGTTTTAAAAAATCTAATTGCAGAACACTAAACATAGTATCCGATTGATAATTGAAGAGTAGTAAAGTTTAATTTTAAAATACAAAATTAAAGAATTATGATACTATTTCAAATTTTGGCAATTTGTGGAATGCTTAGTCCGATCGTATATACTGCGATGTGGATATATGTTGGCAGTTTAGATTCGGAATACAGTCATATTCGAGACGATATTAGTTCACTTTTTGCAATAGACGCCCCTAACCAACGCTTAGCGCAAATATTTATAATAGTTTCCAGCGTACTATTATTTGTATTTTATCTTGGATTGCATGATGGCTTAAACGATGGAGGAGGGTCAATTATCGGACCAATTTTACTTGTTATTAGCTCAATTTTAGGAGTTCTCGTTGCTATCTTTTTTCCTCTTGATGTTGGAGGTGAAATAAAGACTTACAAGGGTAAAATGCACATACTCCTTGTGGTTGCATCGGGAATATTAACGATTATAGGGATGGTGGCGCTGTGGCTTCGATTACAATTCGTAGTAGCCTGGAGTGCTTTTGCTATCTTTTCACTAATAATGGCTATAGTTTCATTAATTCTTATAATTATATCAGGTATCTTTGCAACAGGTAAATACCGGGGGATATTAGAAAGATTTGGAGTGACCCCTTATCAGCTTTACTACTTTGTTCTTGGTCTGATGGTATTTCTGGTTAACTAATCAAAAAAAATCAAAATACTCATAGATATTTCATCATTTGGTTTGACAAAATGGACAAAAAAAACCGTGACGCCCTGAAATTTCAAAACGGGTGATATCGCTATTACAGGTTGGGCATTTTTCTTCTTTCTTACGATGGGGAATTAAAAACTCGTTTGGATAAGAGCTTAAATCGCCTTTTTTCTCTATTCCAAATTCCAATACATCTTTAATATTTGTGTATAACTCTTTTATTTTACCTTCACTTAACGCATTAATATTAGTTTTAGGGTGTATCTTTGTTCTGAACAGGATCTCGTCAGAATAAATATTGCCAACTCCAGCAATAAAACTTTGATTTAATAGAGCGTTTTTAGCGATCGCTTTTCTTCCATGTAAAGCTTCTTGAAATTCTTCAAAGGACATTTTGTACGCGTCTGGGCCTAATTTTTTATTTTCAATGAATTCCTCACGTGAATTAACGATTGATAGTTTACCGAACATCCTAATAGAGATATACGCTAAATTAAAGCCGTTGTTGAATTTTAAAATAACCTTACTGAATTTAGGAGGGTCGTCCTTGTTGTTGTAATACTCTAAGTCTCCACTCATCCCAAAGTGCATTACTAGAAATTGGGGTTTCAAATATACAAGAAGATACTTACCGTGCCTAATTGATGACTCAAATCGTTTACCTTTTAAAGCCCTTCTTAAATAAATCTCTTCCGTATTCAATATTCTATGATCGGTAACTTGGATTTCCTTAATTAATTGCTTTAAGGATGTTTGATCTAAATACTGCTTGAAGGTTTCTACTTCAGGAAGTTCTGGCATGGTTAAAAATATTTAAATTAAAGTATGTTAAGCCATTATCGCAACTATAAAACAACATATAGCAGATATTAGTGACAAGGGAGTCATTATTAGCTTTTCTTTTTTACTTTTTGACATCGCGTTTAAAAATGTATTAAAGGCTAAATATACAGCAATAACCCAGACGATAACCAAAACAAAAATTGGATTGTTGAAGATAATTATTATACCTGCTCGCTCTAACACTGATAATGAGGCTAAAACAAAAATTCCAATGGCAACTATGCTCATTATCCTCATGTTAGTAGGAAGCCTTTCATATTTCCCTCCAAAAGCCAGTTTGCCTAATGCTAATCCCAGCGCAAGAAGTAATTGGATAACGCTTACTACGGCAAAAACAACAACAGCAATTAAAGCTGCAATTAATACAATCATGAAATATTTCCTAAATTAATGTATAGCTATTAAATATTAATTATTGTATTACAAACCTTATGAAGATTTTTTTCTTCAAGGTTTTTCTTTCTTCATATGTTTAACAGATTCAGAAAGAAGTTCTTTTAAACTTCGCATATTTACATCTTTAAGTTTATTGATATAAAGACACGATTTTCCCGTTTTAAATTTACCAAGGTTTTCAAGGATTTCTTCGTACTTATCAAAACCCGACATGATGTATAGAGTTAAATTTTGTTTACGAGGCGAAAAACCCACTAATGGCCAATCTCCTTCTCGACCGCTTGCGTATTTATAGTGATAGCTTCCAAATCCAACGATACTTTCACCCCACATTATGGGTTCCTCATTAGTAACCTCCTTCATTAATTCTAAAATCTTAAAGCTATCCTCTTTTTTAGTTGGATTTTCAACTTTTTTAAGAAACTGTTCGACGCTTTTAATGGTTGGTTTTGTTTTTAGCTCAGTCATAGAAATTAAGGGTGAATTATAGTATTAAAATGTTATAATAATAGGATAAAGTTTGCATGAAGGTTGAATAAGACGATCTAATAATATAATGCTGAGGGATTCTGATAAAAGAGATACTTTTTTAGATAGAAACCATTCTTTTTTATTTAATGAACTTACCCGCGATTCTGTTGATCTTGGTTTTATTTGCCATTTTGATGGCGTTTTTTTCTCAACAAAAAATCGATTATTTTCCAATTGCTCTAATCATAGGGGCTATCGCTGTGGTTTCAATGCTTACGTTTGGCGGCGTTTCCGAGACAGAAATCATTGGTTTCGTCAATTTTAACGCGTTGATCTTCATATTCGCCATGCAAATAATCATTCATTTTGCTACTCGTAACCGTGTTTTAGATTATGTCGCAATCAAATTAATCCATATTACGAAAGGAGACAATCGGTTGTTTTTTTATATGATTTGCTTGTTTACAGGCACCTTAGTAGCTTTTATAGAAGATTTAACACTTGCGTTGATATTAGTTCCTCTCATCTTCAGGACGTGTCGAGCTTTAGAGATTCCTTCTGGAAGTTATATGATGGGGATGACCATCACGATAAATATTGGTGCAATTCTCACACCTGTATCAAGTTTAAAAAATTTGATAATCGGTGAGGAATTTGGGTGGGGTTTTGGCGAGTATTTAGCCAATATGGGTATTTTATATCTGATAGCGCTAATTTCTACCATATTTTTAATGGATTGGTTTATAATAAGGAAGGAAGAACAACCAACGGAAAAAAATAAAAAGATCCTTTTATCAATGCTCGACCCTGGAATTGTCATAGAAAATAAGTTGTATTTTTTAACGACGGTTATCGTAATTCTAGCTTCTTTTGTGTTAATGATTTTAGGATTTAGTCCCACACTTGTCGCGATCGTGTCTGCGGCAATTTTTCTGCTTATTCACTCAAAAACTTCTAATTTCTCTGATCTTAAGAACGAAATCGAGTGGAAAATCATCATTGTCTTTGCAATTTTGTTTATTCTTTCGAATTCTTTATCATTTTTTGGCTTATCGGAGTTAATCTCTACTGGGCTTCTTAGCGTGGTAAACGATAATATTTTTCTGGCTGTACTGATAACTTTAGGCATTTCATCTTTCCTGTCTGCAATTCTTGCGGGGACGCCTGTTACCATTATCCTCCTCCCGATTTTTGCTACTATCGTAGGAAAAGGATTCTTTCCCAATCCAATCATCATAGCCTTTATAGCCGGAGTTAATATGGCTGGTAACTTTTTACCGCAAGGTTCAGCGTGTGATCTTCTCACCCTCTCGTTGGCAAAAAAACACAAAGTGGTGAATCTAGATTACAAGCGTTTACTCAAAAATGGCTCTCTTTTCGCAACTCTTCACTTTATCATTGTTTTAGGATATACTATGATTTATACTTTAATTTTAATGTAAAAGAATAAAACCTAGAAAATTCACCGACTATCTTTGACAATAAGAATCTTTCTACTCTTTTTAAAAATTAAAAACAAGAAATCTTTATAAATTCTGAAAAATTCACAGTTTTGTAAATTTATAACCGGTTGAAATCCGACATAAATTATTCAAAATTAAAACAAAAAGGTATGATGTAATGACTGAAATTCAAAAACTAACCAAAATTTCCTTACTTTTGGATGTATTGGCAGGTTTTATTTTTGCCTTTCTATATTTGGTGATTCCCGATATTTACATATACGATTTAACTCAGTGGCCATTTAATGATCCAATTTACTTTAGGCTTTTTGGCGGAACTCTTTTAGTTCTTGGTTTGGCTTCACTTATGGCTTATTTTAAAAAGGAATGGGAAGAAATAAAACTATTATACGAGTTAGCCTTGATGTGGTTATTAATGGTAACAATCATTAATATTTTTGAGTTAGCGCTATTATCTTTACCCGCCATGGCCCTTACGAATACAATTGTCAATACTATTCTCGTAGCAATCTATTTAATCCTAGGGATATACTGCTGGATAAAACAAAGAGGTTAAATTCAAAAATATTATTCTTTTTTTTTTAATAGTCGATTTCTAGGGATTACTTTTTGTATTTCAAGTTTTAGAAGAAAATAAATGCTTTTTTATAATTAGATTAAAATACGCGAGTGCTGTAATTATATTTAACAAAATTTTGTGAAAAAGTGAATGAATTTGAGTTATAAAAAATCAATCTTAGTTTTTTCTCTGCTTGTTTTGATGTCCATTGGATTAGCGTCACTTTCATTTTCAAACCAAATTCCGAAATCAAGCGGTTCTACTCCGATGACGGGGGTAAAAGTTGATGGTACTATTACTGAACCTGAATGGGACGGTCTTGACTGGAAGGTTCCGTTTTTCTTAGATATTGACGATGCTGGAAATCCCCCTGATACTGACGGATATAATTACTTGTATTTGGGAGAAGATTTAACTAATATTTATGTTGGCTTAGATCTTTGTAGCGATAAAACGGGGGGTACTAACGGTGAATGGGTTAGCGTTTGGTTAAATACGAACAATCGAACATTTTCAGGTTATGATGAATGGGAATCGTGCTTTGATGATGGAGTAGAATCTTTAGTTTATGACGTAGAAAAATCTCAGGAATGGGAATTTCTTTCAAATACCATAGGCGGTGCAACGATGCGCGTAAATGATGATTCAGAGTATGCCGCTACATATGGTACTATTGATGGGAATACCACGCATTTATATAATCTGAATGGAGAATTCTTTAATATAACCTCAGAATATGTGGGCGGTAACTATGTAAGCTGGGTCGAATTCAATGTGAATACAACTAAATGGTTTAGCATCTTTGAAGAGATTTTTACTGCTAATATCCTTTGGATACAGTTTCAAATTTACACTAAGGCGAATACTTCAATCTCAGAACACTACCTCTATCTTGCTTACGATAATGGAATTGTAAATCCGGTCGATGCCGATCAAGTCCGGCAGCTTAGCACTACCACAAGTTTGGAAGTGGTTCAATTTGATTATGGGGCCGCCAATCTCTCAGCTAATCGCGAAATGAAGTTTGTGCTTTATGCCAATGACACTTCTCCTTTCATGACGCAAATTG
This sequence comes from Promethearchaeia archaeon, assembly GCA_029856125.1. Taxonomy (GTDB): domain Archaea; phylum Asgardarchaeota; class Lokiarchaeia; order Sigyniarchaeales; family SOKP01; genus SOKP01. Next base: position 13,261 of record JAHQWJ010000007.1, read on the forward strand.
ATAGTCTTCATTTAAGTGTATACACTAATCAAACAAATAACATGGCAACGGTATCTTACCCTTATACTTCAATAAATAATTACGATATTGAGTGGTCCTTTGGTCCAAGTGCAAATAACGCATCAGACCATAGGATGTACGAAATGAAGATTCCAAAAAGCGAATTAGAACATTACGACCCTAACGAAGCTTTAGGTATACAAGTAGGTGGTTATGGAACTATGACATTTGTCGATACAACTTGGTGGGTATTTTCAACTACGGATGTTAACTTATTAGTACAATACAGCAATCGATATCTTTTTTACGATATGCAAGGGTGTGAAACAGCTACGACTCCTCCTGGTCCTGCGATTTCGGGCTACCAATTGTATCTATTTTTCAGCGTTATTGGATTTACATCAATCCTGTTAATCAGAAGGAAGTATCGAAATCTTAACTAAATTTTTTTTCTTTTATTTGTTTTTTCTTCGAAATTCGGTTTAATGTGCCAATTTCTCTTTTATCTGAGCAACTAACTTCTCACTCTCTTCAGAATCAGTTAAAAATTCAATATCCAAGGGTGATGTAACCCCTAAACCTAATTCAACGGCTCTTTTAATTTGATCCTGTTCAAAAATAGGACCATTGGTAACCTCTGGTGTAGTTCCTAAAATTCTCAATATCGCTACGCCCACAGCGTCGATTGCAATTTTGTCTATGCCCGCAACGAAAACATTTCCCTCTACTCGAGTTCCTTCCATAGGTCCACGATCGACAAAAGTAATAACGCCGTCCATGACGATTAAGTCAGGTTTATAAACAGAATTTATTTCAGCAATCATCTCTCTCTGATGCTCCGAGGAATGTAGTTCAGACATGTTTTTCTTATTGACAATTCCCACAGCGTTCTTAAGCGACAAGGTAAAGTGTCCACCATACATATGAGTCTTTAAACAACATGTTTCTATAATACATTCCGCTTCATCGTATATTTTCGCAAAAAAGAATCCATCTCTCCAATGGCTACCCTCTGGTTTTTTGAGGACGTATTCTTCTCGGGGTATTCTTGTTAAATCAACGACCGTGAAATCCAATTCTTTTGCTAACGCATTCAAGCCCTTTTTTTCAAAAACATCTGAAGTTTTAGCGGGGCCGGCTCGCTCTGCAATTGTTATTGATTTCGCTCCCATTTCTTTTAACTTAATAATAAGATGCTTTATAGTTTGCATTGAGCTTGAAGCCGGAGGAGGGTCCGCAGTATTAAAATTTGGCTTGAAAATTACATCTTTGCCTTTAACGGGATTTAATCCTAACAATTCGATGGATTTATTTACTCCATATACGCGATCGTTTGTAGAAATAACAGCAACTTTAGTCATAGTATCCACCATATAGTAGATGGCATAATGTATGTCAACAAATAAAATTTGTCAGTCAATTCATATCTTCTGGAATAGTGAGAATTTTCTAGCTTAATATTCTATTGAGCTTATTTCCAAGAACTTCAGGAATTTCGCCTAAATACGAGTTAAGATCGCAAAAAAGCAAATAAAGGTAAGGTTCAAATAAACCTTCAATAGTTGGACCTACATCCGATTTATAGATGTAGACCCATATTTGCTCACCAGCGTGAGTTGACTGGCGATAAACCCAATTTAACGGTGGAATTTCTGGAACATTTCCAATATTTCTTAAAATCTCGTGGATATCGTCAAATGAATATTTTTTACCGAGGATCATTATAGGCGAAAGGTCGAATGACGTAATACAAACATCCCTTAAGCCGTAATTTTTCATCTCTCTCAGAAAATCGTTTCCTAATTTTTTTATTTGAGTCTTATGCTTACTAACCCTGCTTTTAGCTTCAAAGTCGGTTAAAATATTGTGGATTTTTTCTTCTTGAACGGGCAATATCTCGATAGCAGATTCTAAAGGGATTTTATACGTAATGAGCGAATCGTAAATAAGCTTAATTTTTGCGTACACTGATTTATGAAATAAATACGACTCTGTTTGACATGTGATTAATACATCTCCAAAAAATTTTGTTTTATCTTTTTCAAAGTCTAGCGAGTCGTCAGAATTAAATTCTAGGACATGAATGTTCTTAGACATAGCCCGTGCGAATTTAAATAATGCTGAAACTAACCCGGCATTTAATTCAAAAGAATCCGATACCTCAAAATCGGATTGAGGTTTTAGCTCTTCTTTCGAAAAATCAAAAAATCGCAAATATAATTTGATACCGTTTGGAGCTTCTTTTACAACCAAATTATAATAAGGAAATCCATTACTTGTAATAACCGAAATATTATAGATAGTCAACTATTCATAGTATAAAAATATGATTTTAAATAGTTTTAGTTTGATTTTAGAGTTTATAGTGAAATCTAACACAAAGTCAAAAAATAATATCTTATTCAATCCGAACATCCTGTGCTTTGAGGGCTTCTTGAACCTTCGTAATATTAACATCCCTGCAAGAGACATTATCCTTTATAGAAATGGCCGCAGCTACTCCTGCTCCTTGACCTGTGACCATGCAGCAACAAATTTGACGAGTTGCTGCGTGAGAAATCTTGTCTCCAGCAACACAGCGACCAGCTACTAGTAGGTTTTCTATTTTCTGTGGAACGATAATCCCATATGGCACTTGAAAATAACGACCAGTTGTAGGCATAACCGCAATTCCATAACCATCTATGAATTCAGGGCATATCCCAATTGAATTATCGAATCGAGCCTCGTTTCTTATGTCATGTTCCGTGATCTCGTATTCCCCAATAATTTTTCGCGATTCTCTAGTTCCCAAGGACGACCCAATTGTTCTAAGCCTTGCTTTTTTAAATCCGGGAGTATACTTTTTTAGGGCATTAACCGCCCACAATACTCTTTTTCTACCTTCAATTTCAGCTTGAGTCAAATCCCACACATTAGTAGGGTCAATATCTTTCATGTGTATGCCGTTAAAGGATGTAATTTCTCCTGCATCGGTATAATTAGTCCAATAACTTTCAATATTAACGTCTTTTGGAATCTCACCTGCCTCTTTAGCTTTGTTAAAGGGTTCAACTAAGTATGTACTAAAGGAATTTTCTTCCTTTCCAGTAGTTTCGCCCCAATCACCAATACTACCCGGATTTAGGTATACATACATAAGAAATTTACCGATGTTGATCCCACTACAACCCCAATTAACGGTTACTCCCATTAATTCGTTCTTTGGACTTTGTCGAAAAGGTACACCGGAATGAAATGCTATATCTGCGTCTCCAGTGGCATCTATTACTCTTTTTGCTAAAATAGCCTGTCTCCCCGATTTACTTTCCGTTATAATCCCTTTAATAGTCTGATTTTCAATTATTGCATCAACAGCTGAGCAATGGAGTAAGGGTGTAATGTTTGCATCTTGTACGAGCTTGTCTGCTATATGTTTAAACATTTCAGTATCCAGGACTTCATAGGTTGGTTCCCCATTAACTATTAATCCCTCCTCTTCTAATGTTTTTACCATATCTTTATTCTTCACATTTCCGAATATATTGATGCTTCCATTCATGCTTTTCGCTAATGTTTCGAATTCTAAACCGATTCCACCAGCATCAACTGTTTTAGCATATCGATACCAAGCAATAGTTCCGATCATTGCTTGCGTTATAACTCCTCCGAAACAGCCGTAGCGTTCAATAAGTATTGTATTTACTCCTTCTCTTGCAGCGGCGATGGAAGCAGAAAGTCCCGCTGGCCCTCCTCCTACGATTAATACATCAGTTTCTGCCAAAACGGGTGTTTTTCTTGAAGGTTCTTCTATTATATTCATGATTTTTCCCCTATAACTAAACACATGTATATGGGAAATCTTACATTATTATATGAGTTTTAAGGATTTTCAGAACGATTTACATTATAATTTCATTTATATATTGCTTTGATTTATTTATTTTTATGAGTATACTAAACTCTTTTATTAATTTTGAGCTTAAACTAAAACAATACAAATTGCAATTCGTTTTTCTTTTCCTATTTTGGTTTGCAGGTTTTGTTTTCTTTCTTTTTACAGAGCCCGGCTCGAGTTTTGGCGAATTAGTCTTATATTCCTTAACTGTGCGTTCCCCCCTAAATGCAGGGGATGGTGCAAATTTTTATTCGCTAATTTGGCCAATTTTATTGGAAGTGATCGTCTTTGGTTTTATTATGGGGGAATTATTAGAAAAATATAATCCGCTCATTACAAGCAGAATCCTCGCAAAACATAAACGCAACCATATAGTAATTATAGGGCACCATCATTTATCAGAGAGAATTATTGAATTTTGTATTGCTAATAAAGAACCGTTTTGTATTATTGAAGATAACGAAGAATTAGTAGAGGATTTAATCAACTCGGGTTATCCAGTGGTAATTGGGGACCCTACAGAGGCAGCCAACCTTGCGTTTGCCAGTATAAATCGAGCAAAAGAGGTCTTTATTGGTATTGATGATGCTAGGATTGCGATAATCTGTACAGAAAAGATTCGCAAAACTAACCAGGAATGCCCAATTTATGTACGCGCTTTTGAGGATCATGTGCAAGAATATCTTAAACAACCTCCATTAAACGCAATTCCTTTTTCCACCTCAAAATGGGCTATGGATGGTATTCGAGAGTGGATCAAAGGGAAAAAAGGTAAAGCAATCGTAATCGGACGAGATAGTTTGACTCATCGAATTGCTTATACTATTTCTTTACAACCCGATCGGGAAGTGTTCCTTTTTGATGATGAGCACGACGGTATCGAGTTTAATGTAAATGATCAATTACATATTCAAAACGAGTTTGCCCGTTTTTTAAGTGATTTGAAAGCCCACTTAAAGTTAGAGGAAGTTACTCAAGCTTTTATTTGCTGGAAACAAGATTCGGAGTTTGATGAATCGCTTTATCTTACATCCAAGTTATCATTACGTTATCCTCATATAGAAATATTTGTAAGAATTTTTGACGAAGAACTCATCGATTTAGTTGAAAACTATAATGCAACAACTTTTTCAACTTCCTCCAATGCTTTCAAGATGCTTCAGAAACTAGTGAATTCTTCTTCTGTAATAGCTCCTAAACTCGAAGAGTGACCTTCAAAATATTTGTAATCCTTTTTTTTTCGTTGAGTAATAAATCTTCGATTTATCAAATATAGGAAAAAAATTGATAAATTTTACAAAATTTGAAAATGTATCAAATATTAGGTAAATAACCAAAAACGAGTTGAGGATACAAACTATGAGTATGGAAGGAAAGATCTGCATGATAACCGGTGCGAACTCCGGCATTGGTAAGGCTACAGCTATTGGTTTAGCAAAAATGAACGCAACATTAGTTATGTTATGTCGCAATAAAGAGCGTGGAGAAGAGGCTCAAAAAGAAATAATTGAACTTACTGGAAATAATAATATTGATTTGTTTATATGCGATTTGTCATCTCTGAAAGAAATTCGCAATTTTGTGCCTGAATTCAAGAACAAATATCAAAATCTCCATGTTTTGATAAATAACGCTGGAGTTATGTTATCAAAAAAAAATATCTCTGCAGATGGATTTGAAATGAATTTTGCCGTTAACCATCTTGCACCTTTTTTGCTGACTAATTTGTTGCTTGATGTATTGAAAAAGTCAGCACCAAGTCGCATCATCAATGTGGGTTCAGCAGCACATAGAATGGGTAAGATTGATTTTGAGGACTTACAAAGAGAAAACAAGAAAGGACGGCCTATGGGGTTGTACGGAAGTTCAAAATTAGCAATGACTCTCGTATCTTATGAGCTTAGCAGAAAATTAGAAGGTTCTAATGTATCCGTAAATGTTGTCCACCCTGGGCTTATTAATACTAATTTAGGTCGAGATCGGTCATCAACTAGTAAAGGTTTCGCAAGTAAATTTTTTAAAAGTCCAGAAATTGGTGCTGAAACTTCAATTTTCTTAGCGTCCTCACCTGAAGTGGAGGGAATTACTGGAAAATATTTCACTAAAAAAAAAACAAAACCTTCTTCTAAAGAATCTTATAATGAAGAATATGCTAAACGATTGTGGGATATCAGCTTAGAGATGACTAACCTTTAAAAAACAAAACCAAAAAATTCTCTATTTTAAAAATTTTTTTATATAGTTTTATTCTTCCCTCTCTTTTTTTTCAGCTAAAGCGAAACTGAGCACCCCTCCAACTACCATGAACACTAAATCAATGAATGCCGCGCTGCTGCTTAAATAAAAAGTATATACCCAATCCCACTCGTCAATGTAAGAAAATATAGGAATAAATGTACCAATTATCCCTATTATTCCCGCAAGTAATAGAAATGTGTATCCCTCAAAATGGTCTCTAAAAACTAAAACCGCCCCATACATACCAAGAGCGCTTATTGGCGATTTTCTTCAATTTTTTCTTTAATTTTGAATATCGAATAAGTTCCTATAGCTTTTGCTACAATTTGACCTTCGTTCAGTATATCTGAATCCAAAGTTACAATTTTTTTACCTCGATGTATTATTTTCGTGCTACACGTGAGCACACCAGTCCTAGTAGCCTTAAAGTAATTAATTTTGATTTCAATTGTTGCACAAATTTCGTTTTTACCCAAAATAGTATAAGTTGCCGCCCCCATCCCTGTATCTGCCATCGAGTATAACACACCTCCATGCACCACCTTGTGAGGATTTAATAGTTTGTCAACAACTTCTAAAGTGCATTGAGAATAACCTTTTTCGAGTTTAGTAAATTCTAATCCAATTAATTCGGCAAAAGGATGGAACCCTTTATGATTCGGATGATCTATTTTAGGCATATTAAAGATTAGTAGGTGGCGATGTAAAATAAGATTTTTATATTTGAAAAACGATAATATTTAAATAATACGATATAGGATAGTACTATATAGGACAATAATACGATAAAATTTAGAGAATGAGAATAATGGGACTTGAAGAGGTGGAAAAGGTTAAAAAATCGGCATTAAAGCTAATATCAGAATCCAAAGCGGCTTACCTTACAACAATTGATTCGGATGGCTTTCCAATAACTAGAGCAATGTTTAATCTTAGAAATATAGAACAGTTTCCAGAATTTTCAGAATTTTTTCAAAAGCAAGAAGATATCTTTACAATCTATATCTCTACCAATACGTCATCCACTAAAGTTGAACACCTAAAAAATAATCCTTTATTGTGCGTTTATTTTTGTGACGCAGACGATTTCCAAGGATTTATGCTAGGAGGTTCTGTTGAATTCATCGATGACATTAACTTGAAACAAAAAATTTGGTTAGATTGGTGGACGAAATACTATCCAAAAGGAGTTAAAGATCCAGATTATACATTACTGCGATTGAATCCTAAAACTGCGAGATATTATTACAAATTAAAACGGGTAAATTTCGAGTTATGAGTGAGAAGATGAAGGAACAACGCGAAGGAGGGTTTCTCATAGCAAAAATACACCAAATCACTGATAGAATATTCAAACAGATGTTGAAGGAATATGGAATTAAAGCGTTAAACCCTGGACAAGGAAGGATATTATTTGCACTTTGGCAGAATGATGAGATTCCAATTCATGAGTTATCAAAAAAAACTCAACTAACCAAGTCTTCGTTAACAACTATGCTCGATAGACTCGAAAACGGAGGTTTTCTAAAGCGAGAGCGTGACAAGAATGATAAACGAATAATTAACATCAAACTTTCTGAAATGAGCAAGAATTTGCAGAATAAATACGTTGAAGTGTCAAAAAAAATGACAGAGGTGTTCTACGGACCGCTTACCGAGGAAGAAATCGATCAATTCGAAGATTATTTAAGACACATATTAGACAACCTTGTAAATTCTATCTAATCTTTTTTTTTAAGTTATAAATTATTAAAAAACTAGCTTTAATCTTATCATAATCACCTTAGAGTATGATTCCCAATTATGGAAACTGTAATTTTCAAAAGTTTTTCTGAAGTGATAATATTTAATAATGGAAGTTATCTTATTGTTGAATATACTGAGGAAATAATGTTCTTTGAAAATTCAATGAAATGACGAAAGAAAACGAAAAAAGAACACTTATGGAAACTATTTCTATAAAACACATTGTAAATCTTTCTATTGTAGATATGGTAATGCTCCAATTATTATTAAAACACGAAAAACCCATCGTAAGACATATTTTATATAACGAAATATCTCAATTTTTAACCAGGGAAAAAAAAAAAGTAGTTCAATCAATTAAGTTTGACAAAGATGCCCCTGGAGCTAGAGAATTTAAAGATCTTCTCGAATCTGACAAGAAATTATCTAGCTCAAGTTTTTATAATAGTTTGAAAAATCTAGAAAATAAAGGACTCGTTAAGTCCAATAAAGACGAAAAGGATAAGATTGTCTCTGTTGAAGCAACACAATATACGGAAATTCTAATTAATACAATATCTAAGCATGTTATAAGGTTTGGATTAATTGAAGCTGAACAAAACAAAAATTTTCCAGATATCCTAAAAGATGTAATAGAGAAAAACTTATTAAATCAGAATGAGGTTAAAAAGTTTGATACCTTGCTTTACATTTCGTTCATTGATTTCATTAATATAAAATGTATGAAAATTCTTTCTAAAATCTCCGAAAACTTATTTCTTTTATCAAATAAAGAAGTGTTAGAAGGCATTTCTAAAATGGGTTTGGAAAACATTCAAAAATCTTCCATTTTCAATAAAACAATCAGAGAATCGGATAATTTCTTCGATGCTGTTATAATACCATATCAGATTGAAAATTCAGATATATTTAATATAACTAAAGGAACTATTCTTAAAGAGGCGTTTAGAATCGCAAAAGAGAAGGGAGTTGTTATAATTCACGGATATACAGAGTTACCTGCCGTTGATCACGGTTTACTTAATATTTTCATTAATTGGGTAAAAAATTTTTACTCGGATTTAAAGACTTGTTCCGAAGAAGAATTTAATGAAGAACTCCTTAAAGCGGGTGCTAGAGACGTAGAAGTATTTGTATATAGAGGGCATTTATTCGGAATCGGTAGGAAATAAGTTCGCTTATCTAATCTTTAAGAAATTTTACAATAAATATTGCTGTGAATATTAATTCTGTAAGATTTATAAAGTCCAAAATACGAGTTACCATTACCATTTTAGCCCTATTTTACTTAAGTTTATATTATACCTGAATTTCCAAATTTGGAATTAATAATTCAAATTTTGCAATTAATATATTCCAGAAAAAATATAAACGTATATATATTTGGAATATATAATAGATTTATAAAATATAAATATTTTAACAAAAACTAAACTAAAATATAATTGGTAGAATAAAATGACTGAAGAAACAAAAATTAAGTCAAGAAAGGGTGGATCGATGGGAGTAGTCTCTATCATTTTGGGTGCAGCAGGAGTATTTCTTTCCTATTTATTTATCTTTCTCCATTTAGATAATATTGTATCTGCCGAAACCGCCGCCGCCACAGAGTGTAGACTTGTATCTCCCTTTTTCATACCGCTTTTTGCGGTTTTCGGTATTCTGGCAGGAATGATATGGTTAGTAGCGGGTGTGGGCTTTTTCGGGAAAAAGGAGTGGGCTTATAGCGTCGCTGTAATCGCCGTAGTTATAACCCTTTTTGCCAGCTTTTGGCCAAATATTCCTGCTATGGAAAGTAAAGCAGCGGTACCAGGTCCTTGGTTTCTGATTTTTTTCCCTAATTTATTAGTATATTTCATTCTAGTAATGAGAATAGGGCATGAAAGGGGGAAGAAAGCATGGTTTGGTTTGGCCCTTGGCATGGCATTCATTCTGAATTTCATAAACGGAATTGCGGCAACTACCAGAATGTCAAATAGATTACCAGAAATTAATCCCTTGATTGATAATTATGCTCCGGCTAGTATTTATATGCTCACTCTGCCAACGAACATGATTGCTTCCATCCTTTTTGGAATTGCAACAATAGGGATTTTCCTTGCAAGAGATAAAGAAAAAGTGCGAATTGCTGGATTGGCTGGTGCAGTCTTGGCAATTTCGGTCGGTTTTCCATTAGCCTTCTATTCCATGTTTATTGAAGGTGCGGGCTTCAGTTTCTCCATGTTCATCCTGGGTCCAGTTGTTAGCCTTTTGGTAGGGATCCTCATCCTGTCTTCCAAAATGTGGGGAAAAATAGTCGTATCTCGAAAGGGATAAGCTCTACAAAAAATATTTATCTCTTTTTTTTTTCTTTTTAGATATTAATGAATAAAAATAGCTTTGGATGTGAAAAAAATTGGAACGGAAAAAAATGTATGGTATAATTCTATTTGTAGTAGGATTAGTATTTATTATTGTAAATGTACTTGTAGTTTATCCATTTATTAGTTGCTCTTATGCTCCTCTTACATTTTGGCTTCTCGCAATTGTAGGTGTTTCAGGTGGAATATTATTATTTTTTGATATAAAATTATTCCATTTCGAAGAGGATTAAGAAAAAGCATTTTAACAAAATTGAGTCTTTTTTTTTTTTTTCTTTTTCGAAAATATTTGAATTACATTACTTTACTTTAATTTTTGCTGGATAATCTTCCATACTTCCTCTACTTCTAATTGCTTATAGGGCTTTTTCTGGAATTGAGACTTACACAGCTCGTATATTTTGCTATTATAAGGAGTAGATATTCCTAAGGATTGAGCAAGGTTGACGATATATCCACTTAAATATTCAAGTTCAGATTGGGTTTTTTGTCTAATAATAATGTCTTGTTACATACTGTTTGGACTAGAAGCATTTAACCGATTTAAAATCATTGTACCCGATGTTTCTTCCGAACCTTGAGCATTTTTCAATACGTTCCAGGGTACCAAACCGGGGATTCTATGCTCTTTAAAATTAGCTGCTTCTAATATAATAATCCCCTCAACTAGCGTTTCATTGTATATTTTGCCTAATTTTGAAATTGATGCTTTATCTAGATTGTCGTGCTTAATTAGAGTCAGTAATGGGTTGGATAAATTGAAAATCAATTTAGTGTGTATGGCATCTTGAATATTTTGGGATATTCTAAATTTAAATTTTAAAGTAGTAAATTTTTAACTCATGTATCTTTAAGTGAATACAAGGAAGTTTAATACTTGCCTTTGGTTTTGGTATAAGAATTGTGTAATAGGCTTTTTAAAAATCAGCTGTTTTAATTTAATACTTTAGTGGAGAATTTAAGTTATGGAAAAGCTTAATTTAGCCTTCAAAATGTGTATATTTGGAGATTCAGGTGTTGGTAAGTCATCGTTAATTAATCGATATATTACAGCTAAATTTGATCATGACCTCAAGTCTACTTTAGGAGCAGCAATTTTGATGAAATTCATAGAAACGGAAACTATGAGAATTGCACTCCAAATTTGGGATTTTGCCGGAGAAGATAAATTTAGTTCTCTTTTACCTAGTTATGCTAAAGGATCGTCTGCAGCAATTTTTATGTGCGATATTTCTAAGCGTGATAGCATTACGAATATAGATAAATGGCTACTAAAATTTAACGAGGGATCGAATATCAGGAACCCAAAATTTCCTGTAATAGTTGTTGGCGGAAAGTTAGACTTAGAAGAGCACAGATCTTTGAATAAAGAGGATATAGAAACTTCTCTTACCGTAATGGAAGAATTCGATTACCTCGAATGCTCTGCAAAAACCGGAGAAAATGTGGATTTATTATTTCAAACTATAGTCGATAAGATGTTGATTTCTGGAAATATTCCGTCACCTACGAGATAGAATATAATCTCAATTTTCATTTTAGACTTAAATTAACTTTTTTAGTAGTGAATCTTTTAATTTTATAAGATGGAAGGGGTAAACATTTGGGAAAATGCCGAATGGACCGTACAAACGCGCAATATTATTAAGGCTCTCAAGGAATTCCCAGAGAACTCTAAAATAATTTTACTTCTGCGACATTCGCACAGAAATAATCCTACAGCGTCTGAAAAGATGTATGAGTTAAAATTAACCCCTCAAGGTCATCAAATCGCTACGATTTTTGGTCAAAAGTTACCTATATCAAGATCAATTAGATTGTTTCATAGTGTCGTCGAACGCTGTCAAGAAACAGCAGAAGACATTTTGACGGGATTTGAAAGTGTTGGGGGGGCGGGAACCTTAAATGGAACACTTACTCCTTTATTCCATGCGGGAACCGCTCCAAAATTCTTTTTAAATGTCTTCAAAAATGAAAACCCTCTTGAATTTATGTATCGTTGGGCAGTTGGTTTCTATTCTCCTGATAAAATAACCCCATTTCAATCGTACTGTCAAAATGCGGCTAGTGTTATCTGGAATGGAATCAAAGATGCCCAAGAAGGTGGTGTAGATATCCATGTCACGCACGATATCTTTCTAATCGCGTTAAAATACGGGTGGTTTGGGTTACCTCCTGACCAAGATTGGGTTCCTTTCTTGGGTGGTGTTGTTTTTGTTTTAACCGAAAAGGAAATAACCCTATTTGATAGAGATCGATTTCACTCTATCCCTAATCCTTATTGGTGGAAAAATAAAAATTCGCCAGGAGTATAAAGGCATATTCTTCAGTGGGAAGGAAAAAAAGGGTTTAGAACTCAAATCTGCACTTAGTACATACTTTCTTTTTCATATAAATTTTTCTTGGGACGTAAGTAATAATACGCGTTTTATCGTCTACTTCTTTAATGGAAAAACCCGCTGCTCCACAATTTGGACATTTTCTTTTATTTTGTCTAATATTAGTATCAGGAGGAGTAATGGTAGCGATAATTTCTTTTGGTACTTTAATTGTCTCGACTTGGGGGCTGTTATATTGAGCTGGTTTTGATTGTTGCTGCAATTTTTGGATTTGAGCTTTTAGTTGGAAATTTTCATCTTTCAATAAACTTATTTGAATATCACTTTTTTCCAGAAGTGTGAATAATTCTGAAATCTGTGTTTCCAATTGGTTAAGTTCCTCCTCGTGTTCTGGCGGTAAGTCATCTAGATTATTATACATCATTTATTCGTATACCTCGCGTTTTTTACAGAATAGTATTTCTATAGCTAATTAAAACTTACGCTAGATTAGAATTTATAGTTTATTCGTCGGTGAAAAAAAATTGTTTATAAACGAGAAATCAAACTATAGAATTATGAAGAAAAAATACTATTTCCTCCTATATTTACTTCTTATCATCGTTGCGGTGTTAGTAATTTACCTCTCTACATGGACGCGAGTAGTCAAAAATCTAATTGTAATAAATATTATCCTTTATATAATACGCAAACCTCTCAGCAGCATTACAGTGTTTATCTTTAAAAAACGATCTTACAGAATGATTGTTTCTATTAGTGTAAATATAATTTGGAGCATATTTCTATTTTGGTTTCTAATAGAGTTTGATCCTACGCTGTTTTTTGCCATAGTACCGTTTTTAGTAGTAGCAGTTTCATTAAATTTTAAAAATATTATTAATAATATGGTTTCAGGAGCGTTATTATTATCATCGAATCAATTTGAAATTGGAGATCTAATCGAAACAAACGAAATTCAAGGAATTGTAAAAGAAATCAATTTAAATTATACTAAAATAAGAGAGTTTGATGGAGTAGATATAGTTATACCAAACAGTAATGTTTATGGTTTTACCACAATTAAATTTACTCACGATAAATTTAAAATATTTGAACCGCTAACAAGGGAAGAATTTCGCAAAAAACATCAGTATAAAGAGTACATTAAGTTTATTAATAAGATTCTATCCGCTAAAATAAAAACAACTACTTATGTTAAGAAGCTAGAACTCTTAGGGAGTTTGGATCCTAATTTTCTTGATGAGATGTTAATGAACGTCTTTAAAGTCTATGAACCAATATTCGGGATTATGCCCGATTATGCAATTGACACTACAAGATTTGGACGTGTTCGTATTCGTCTGTATGTGAAATCAAGTAACCCCACGATCATTTTGAATTATTTAGATTCCTTTTTGAGAGATATTCTCTTTACCTTATACCCTGATAGAATCTATAGAGACTGGGAAGAATACCAAAAACACCTCCCAGAAACAAAATTAGAGAGCGAGGGTGATGAAAAATAGAACTTCTTTTTGAAAATGACATTCTCGCACTCATTGTTGTGGTGTCGATTGCTTTATTGTTATATATTTTTAATAGGCTTCTCTCAATTCTATTTAATCGCATAGCAAGAATTCCGATAGCAAGGAAGAATAAAATTATATTTGCTTTCAGAATAATATCAATTTTGATTTTATTATATCTCATAATCAATGGATTTCCATCTTTCACTTCCCTTCCCCAAGAATATACCGCAATAATAACGGGAGCAGTAAGCACAGCGTTGGCATTTGTATCTAGTGGAGTTTTCTCTAATTTTATAGCTGGGGTTCTAATATGGATAGTAGATCCTTTCGATATTGGCGATGTAGTTAAAATAGGTGGACATAAAGGCATAATAAAATCAATAACACTTACAAAAGTAGTTATTGAAACTATGGATCGCATCATTGTCGAAATCTCTAATTCTGATGTTGCGTCTTCAATAGTATTAAACTATACAATAAAGCTATCATCGAGGAAGAAGTACATTCATTTTAAACGACAAACTCGGACGCCCCAAGACATAGGAAATGCAAGGTTAGATATTGATGAGTACAACGAAGAGATTAGAAAACAAGAAGAAGCGGACATTAAAAACTTCTTTACATCCTTCTCTGAGAACGATCAAGATATAGTATATACCTATAACTTTAAAATGCGAGTACCCTATGCACACTTCCGCATTTTAATTGATAAATTTAACGAACTTTGTGCGAAATATGCAGATATTTTTGGTATTAGGCCAAGATTTCACGTTCAAGAATACAGCAATGAAATTTTTGTAAAATTTCGAATCTTAACTTTGGATTCTAACAAAATACTAAAATATCAACCAGAATTTGCTAACGATCTCTATAAAGTTATTTTAAGCAAAATAGAGTTTTAGCAAAGGTAAAACTTCTATATTCCTAGCTTTTTTTTATTTTTTATTTCTTAGGAAAACGTTCATAAAGAAATATGTATTGTATATAGCGTTAACACAACTCACAATAACTAGATGAAGAGTAGAATAAAAATGGAAATAAATAACTCAACTAAAATACTCCCTTTAATTGATAAATATCCATTAGTTTATGATGAATTATATAAACTTTCTTCTAAAGCTAAGAGATTCAAAAATCCGATCGTAAGAAAAACGATAGGAAAAAAAGCAACTCTAGAAATGGTTGCTGTAATATTAGACGCTCCTTTAGAAAGAATTATATCAACTGTTAAAAGCGCTATCGAAGCTAGTGTCGATATACCTCCGGAAAAAGATCGAAAAGAAATGTTGAAAAATTTATTACTTGACATGCATAAGGGTGTCGATATTGATATATTAAAAGCTCAATTTAAAGAAGCCGTCGGCGACATAACATCTTATGAAATCGGTCAATTGGAGCAGCAACTCATAAACGAAGGACACTTAGATCCGAAAGAGATCACAAAATTAAGTGACTTACACGTTGAATTATTTAGGGATTCTTTAAGTATGAAAGAAGAGTATGAAACCATCCCTGGACATCCAATCTATACGTATTTACAAGAAAACTTAGAAATTGCGAATATAATACGACAAATCAGATCAGCCCCGGATTCAGATAAAGTTGAACTATTTCGTAAATTAGGCGAGATTACTATACATTATGCTCGAAAAGAAAATCAATTATTTCCAATCCTTGAGAAACATGAAATTTCTGGACCACCTCAAGTCATGTGGGCCGTTCACGATGAGATACGCCCTTTGCTAAAAACAACGCAAATTGAAGAAGTAGAATTAGCTTTACAAAAAATAGAGGATATGATTTACAAAGAGGATCACATTCTCTTCCCAATGACATTGGAATTTTTCAGTGAGTCAGATTGGGTAAATGTTCGTGAAGGCGAAGAGGAAATAGGTTTTGTATTTGGAGTTACACCTGGCGACCAGTGGAAACCCGTAACTACTGCCGATCTTCATAAACCTCTCCCTACAATAACTGCAAAAGCAGAAGGGGCTCTCAACCTTGACATCGGAAATTTAACTATAGAACAAATCAATGTCATGTTGAAAACTCTACCCTTAGACTTAAGTTTTGTAAACGAGAACGATGAAGTAGCATATTATTCCGATACAGAAGATCGAATTTTTCCAAGGAGTCGAGGAGTCATTGGTCGAACCGTTCAAAAATGCCATCCTCCCAAAAGTGTGGATATAGTAGAGGATATTTTGGAGAAATTTAAATCAGGAGAAAAAAAGGTAGCAGAATTTTGGATTCAAGCAGGAGACGCTTTCATAATGATTAGATATTTTGCTATGCATGATGAAGCAGGAAAATATGTTGGAACGTTAGAAGTCTCTCAAGAACTTTCCCGGTTAAGATCTCTTGAAGGTGAACAGCGCCTTGTTCAATGGGGAGACTAGTTTGAATTTGAACTAGATTATCGCGCTTGTTCAATCCTTAATAATTAGTAGTGTCTCTTCCACAATAAGGACAAATTTTAGCGCCATATTCAACTAACTTCTCACAAAATCGACATTTTATTTTTAACCCCTTACGCGATAAGATATTCGCTCCCACTGATAAGTCTTCTATAAATTCCTTAACAGTTTCTTGGTTAATAATTAAATAATCTCCATCGATTAAAAAGTTAAATTCTTTAGCCCATTGGAAAACCTTTTGAGTGAATAATTTTTCTTCCATGTCTAAAGCAACTCTGATCATGTCAAGTCTTAAACGATTAGAAACTTCCATCATCGACTTGATTCGTTCAATTTTTTCCTGCTCTTCCTTTTCCAGTCGGATTTGCTCAGAAGATTTGTAAATTTTAGCTTGGTTTAAGAGTTCGTAAAGTTTTTCGGTTTTTGACTTGTCTTTAGCATACATCTTTAATTGTTTTTTGAGTGCCATTAAAGTGTAAGACTTACCCTCTCTTGTTTGAATGTTTACCGCTGGTCCGATATTTGATGTGTCAATTATGATTTTAAGAATGTTCAATATTGGTATTTGGTAAATTAATTTTTCTGTAAACGGTTTAAAGGATAAAAAATCTTCGTTTAAAAATATCATACCCCTTAGAGAATCTGCCTCCGTCTTTCCGTCACTTAAATCGTACTCTCTAAAGCTGCCTATGGTTTCAAACAATATCGGACTTTCTTTTTTGAATGTCGATCTTGTCAACTGTCTAAAAAGATCTGTAGTAGCTTTCTTGGAGGTTGCACGTGAACTTCCTTCGTTCTTGTGAGGATAAAATGTATATATTATTCCTTGAACGCTTATTAGTTCAATGGTTGGAAGCTGAAATCTAGTTTTCATCTCGAAATTTTGAATATCGCTAAATCTCAAGTGGAATATTATCTTGTCTTTTTCAGATTTAAACAAAAACTCTTTTTCTGTTAAAGTAATAGTTCCTCTAGACTTTTTTGAGACAAGTGCCAAATATGAAGTTTGTCCCGTAGTAAAATTGCCAAAGGATTCGAAAAGAATTACCATTTCACTTTTAATAATAGAAATTTAGTCATATATCTTTTTTTATATTATAATTATAATTTTGATTTATATCTATTTGACGCTTACAATCTTTCTTGTTAAAAAAAATAATAAAAAAAAGGGGAAAAATCAAAACTAATAAAAAGTAAAAATCTCCTCCTATTTTTCTGACATTTCCTTGTATATTTCCTACTCTTGTACGCGTTCTAAATTAACTTCTACATTAATTTTTAATAACGACTTTCTGATCTAAAACTCTGGCGTGGACCTTTTTCTACAACTGTTAAATCCGTTGCTTGAGGACCTTTTTCACCCTCGGTAACTTCAAATTCTACGATATCTCCTTCGTAGATGATTTTAAAATCATCGCTTTCTCCTTTAATCGCAGAGAAATGTACGAAAATATCACCAGAATCATCTTCTCGAGTTATAAATCCATAGCCTTTTCGGCTATCAAACCACTTTACTGTTCCTTTAACCATCGAAAAAACCTTTCAAACAATATAGAGTACTATGTTAAATCTGTACTCTTCACCTTAGATGTAACAACCATTTATAATAAATCTTGGTAAAATTGATTATAAGAAAGTAATAGAAATAGGTTTAAATTGTAATCTTAACAATTTTATTAATTTATGAACTAAAGTTTTTAAATCGAGATTAAAAAGTTATAAATGAGATTTGATTTAAAATAATAACTCTCTAAACCCAGAATTTTTTGCTACCACGAAATCTTAATGGATGAATTGTTATGGCAAATTTGAGCGATCTAACCGTTGACTTATTGGATAAACTAGCAAAGGAAATTGGAATCAAACTTAATAAAAAAGATAAGAAATCAGATAGAATTTCTCAAATATATAGTGCTGGTCTTGAAGAACAACGCCTTAATCAATTAATACAAAAATATTACAAGCAAAAATCCACACCAAAGAAGAGAAGTAAAGATGTAATTTCAGAGTTAAAAGGTAGAGTTAAACTACTCGAAGAACAGGTCAAATTTTTGATGTCAGAAATAAGCGTATCGAAAGTGTCTGTAATGAAAGAAGATGACCGCGGTCTCTTAACCGTTACAACAGATTTAGCTGAAATCAAGAAATTTATTAAATCTATTATATCTCCGGGAGAATCTATTACGATCGATGAGTTAATTGAAATAAACGAAATTCAAAAAATACCTCTAATTACTCTAAAGCATTCTATTTACGATCTCATTGACGAAAACGTGTTTGACGTAGGGGAAGGCAACTCAAGGCAAAAAATTGGGGGGAAAATCGGAATATTAGTCCGAAAGTAATTAATTATAAAGATTAGATTAAATAATATTAAAAAATTTTAATCCAAAATAAAATTAACTTGGCTTTTATTATGAGTGAGGATAAAGATTTAAGATTATTAAAAGAAAGAAGAAGCATAAGAAGCTACGATTCCCGGCCCATAGATGATGAAATTCTTACTAATATTCTTGATACTTCTCGATGGTGCTGGAGTGCCGTAAATCGTCAACCTTGGAAGTTTTATGTTATCAGAAACAGCGATCTTATTTCACAAATAGCTAAGGAATGTACTACTGGGCCGTTTGCAGCAGAGGCTCCAGTATTAGTAGCTCTAATCGGTGATGTTGAAGCACAACCAAATTGGTATGTGCACGATCTGAGTTTTCTTTCTTTACAATTAGCTTTAGCGGCATGGACTTATGGAATTGGTACCTGTTTCATAGGAAATATAAATCGGGATAATGTAAAAAAAATATTGGGATTACGCGAAAAAGACTTTTTATTAACTGTTCTTCCCTTAGGATATCCTGCTGGGAACATTCCAAAATCGAGACCAAGAAAACCTTTAGATGAAATAGTAAAATATTTTGATTAAATAAGAATCTATTTTTTTTCTTATAATCTGCGTTGTTCCAAATAATAATGTAATAATGGCAGTTTTTTTTAAATATAATCGTAAACAATTTCACTCTTGATGGTAGATGTAATGGATGTGATAACTTCTAACATCAAATTTCCACATCTTTTACTTATTATTTCGTCTCCATATCAAGGCTGAAATTAAACCAATAGAAACTAATAACACCGGATAGATAATTACTTCTAACAAAGCAGGATTTGCATTATAACCAAATAGAGCTTTTAGTAATGCTCCAATAATCTCTAAAAATTCCGGAGTTGCGGGATTTCCGTCAGGAAATTTTTCAGGCAAAATATGCTTAATATTCCATACTTCTTCAATAATCGGATTAATTATTCCCGCTTCAATAAATTCGTGGATACCATATGTAATTAGCCCAGCAGCGAATAATATTAGCATTATATTTGTTATTTTAAAAAATGTTCTCAAGTTTATTGACTTTATGCCGTAAAAAATTAATAATCCAACGAGAATCGAGATTGCTAAGCCAATGATAGATCCTAATATAACGCTTACTTGATTCAAAGAACCTATAGATGCAGCTCCTGTTGTGAGTAGGACTAATTCAATTCCTTCTCTAATTATGATAATAAATGTAGTGATAGAAATCGAAAATACCTTTTGCGTATTAATAGAATCTTCTAATCTTCCTTCAAGGTTCTCTTTCATCTTTGGGCCTTCCTTACTAACCCATAAAACTAAAGTTAATATAAAAACGCCTGAAATGATAAATGTTGTCCCCTCAAATATTTTTTCAAGGACACCGGTAAATCCACCAAATGCTATTGAAAATACTATAGCAAATACGATGCTTGCAATTGTTGCTAAAAGGATTCCTACATAGACATACTTATAATAAAGCTTTTGGTTGGTTTTCTTTAAATATAACAAAATTATTACCACAACTAAGACTGCTTCTAATCCTTCCCTCAGTGCTAAAAATATCGGGATTGATAAGTCAACAAGTGATATCTGATTTATCATGTTTTTATCACCATATAATGTATTTTAAAGTACGTTTCCTACGAAAATCATGGTTAATTAGAGATTTAAATATTAGGTTTATCTAATATAAAAAAAGAAATCTTACTCGAAATAAGATATTTCTTTTATATCGTTAAAATTTATTAAACAAAAGCGATATTTAAATATTTAAATAGAAATAATTGAAAAAATCGAATATTCCTAAATTAATTAAAAGTATAATAGCCGTTGGAGTTGGCTTGTTCATGCTCCTCGTTGCGCCTATTCTAGTGCAGATATCTCTGGAAGCTCTCCTAACTGTGATTGTCGATGCCGTTATAACTGAACCTAAATTTGCTAGTGGAATTACTTTATTCTCCTTATTTTATCCTTAATGGCGAGCTTTAATATATGTGGCGGGAATTGTTCTATTAGCCATTGTCCCATCAATCTATAAAGGTAAGGAATGGACTATGAAGATCGAATTAACTGCATATGCAGTACCATCCGTTGGTGGGATGTTTATGTTTCTCCCTTACATAAGTTGGGTGGGAGGTATCCCGATTCCTCTGATGATCTCGTTTGTTGGATTGTTGGGCTACATAAGCGTATTTCTGTTTCATAGATACGATAGCAAGGTTGAAAAATTGCGAACCTAATTACTTTCATATTTGTCGGCATGCTGGCTACACACGCGTTCGTTATAGGTATTGGAGCACAAAGAATGTTGCTTACACGATTGGCGGCTCCTTTTTTCGATGGCTTAGAATGGTGGATCTTAACAATGTCCGGTGAGATCAACTGGATTACTGTTCTCATGCTTTTTGCTTCAATTCCTATGATGGCAGAGCGTAATAAGAGTGGATGGTGGCTAGCATTGGTTTCAGCATTAAGTATTATAACGATTAATGTTCCAACACAGATTATTCGAACATCTACACTCGATTATCTGGTAGGAGTAGTACTTGCTACTGGTTTATTAGCATTTCTATTGATTTTCAAAAGCCGCTTGGTTGATGAGGATCAGAGAGATTAAAATTCTCTTTTTTTTTTCTTATTTTTGATGCAAATATTAGCATTAACTATTTATTTACAAAAAATTTATTTTGTTAATAATGGTTGTTTTTACCTTTGTTGTATGCGCTGAGCCTTACAAATTCGAAGCACTAGACACGATGCTTAACTTAGGACAAGCAATCCTAAAGAAAGGTCATCAAATATTGGGTATTTATTTCTATGGAAGCGGCGTGTATAGCGCCAAGCGGGACATAAAACTGAGCTCGTCAATGAGAGACTTACCTAAACGTCTCGAAAAATTTATAGATGGGAACAATATGAGTCTTTTTGCGTGTAGTACATGGATGAACTTTACTGGCTTAAAACCAGAGCAATTAATCGAGAATGCTAGTCAAGTAGGTTTAGGGGATTTATCAAAATGGATGGCGGAATCAGATAGAGTAATAGTTTTTGGTCCTGGAGGATAATATCATGGTTAAATCAGTAGTAATTTTGTGCGAGGATTCTCCAATCGGTAAGAATTCAGCTATCGAAGCAATCCGGATGGGTGCGGGAATTATGGCAGTAGGCGATCTCGAAGAGTGTAAGATAATCTTTATGGGGGATTCAGTTTACTTTTTATCCAAGAATTTTGACCCCGAGAAGGTCAATATGGATGTCCCTTCGAACATATTTAGAATGATGGAACTTTCTGATCTGGACGTGTATGTGTTAGACTCTGCGTTAGAGATTGCGGGATTAAAACAATCAGATTTAGTCGATTTTGATAATGTAAAGGTAGCAAGCAATAAAGAAATTTCAAAATTTATTCTAGAAGCAGATGTCACGTATAGGTATTGATATCTTAAGAAGTGTATAAAAGAAATGAACGAAGAGTTAGTGTATTTATTTGGGTTTAGTACGAGAAAGCAGGCGTATATAGATAACTTATTGGGTATTGTAAGTGAACAGGCTAAAAATAATATTAGTATTGCAATTGTTCTCATTCACGATGGGGTAATAGGAACATCGCAAAGTGGTACAATTCCAAGCTCATTAGATAAATTGTTAAGCCTTTCTGTATCTGTCTTTGCGATGACACCCGATCTTCTAGCACGAGGAATTGAACCAAATACGGTTGATTCTAGAATAAAATGCATTGAATACGACGAACTTGTGGATGTTTTAGCGCAAACTCCAAAAGTCGCTTCTTGGATGTAATATTAAATTCAAAACCTATTAACTTTTTATTATTAGCTATATAATTAATCATTAGTTATTCTATTTGAACTCTAGATGGTTTTGAGAAATTGCAAATTATAGATTTAGAAGATAAATACAACAACCTTTATTTTATGTGTTTAGAAGATTGGAGCGACGAAATAAAAGAAGCTGGTGGCCATAAAGAGAATTGGTACAATAAGATGAAAAATAAAGGTCTTGGAGTAAAATTGGCTATAACCAAAAAAGATGAAGTAGTAGGAATGATACAATACATTCCTATCGAATATTCTTTTGCAGAAGGAGAAGATTTATACTATATTAATTGTATATGGATACACGGATACGATGAAGGCGTCGGAAACTTTCAAAAAAAAGGAATAGGTACTAAATTAATAAAAGCCGCTGAAGAAGATGTCCGTAGTAGAGGGGCTAAAGGAATTGTGGCATGGGGCGTGTCCCTACCTTTTTGGATGAAAGCTTCTTGGTTTAAAAAACAAGGTTATGAAGAAGTCGATGAACAGAATATCGCAGTTTTACTCTGGAAACCTTTTTCCGACAATGCTATTGCCCCTAAATGGATAAAACAGAAAAAAACACCCAAGAAAATACCGGGAAAAGTATCAGTAACAGCATTTTTGAACGGTTGGTGTCCTTCTCAAAACCTCGTGTTTGAAAGAGCAAAGAGAGCAGCCTCCGAATTCGGAGATGATGTGGTTTTTACGGAAATAGACACTTTCAATAGGGAAGCGTTTTCAGAATGGGGTATTGCTGATGCCCTTTATATTGATGGGATCGAAGTTAATACCGGACCTCCGCCATCATACGAAGATATTAAGAACAATATAGCTGAACAAGTCAAAAAATTGAAATAGTTGAGCTCGTGTTTAATATTTATAGTTGAGAAGATTATATTCTTATAATCAATAAATAAAAAATAAATATTTCAAGAAATTCTAAGAAATATTATAAATATAAACGAGGTTTTATTATGTTATTTGACATCTTTAACGAAGATTGGGCTCAAACCTTTGGCACCCTTGAAGACATTATGTGGTTTATTCTCCTTTACTTGATCTTTCTTATAGTCATGGCAATATTTCTTAAAATCGCTTTGAGTTTCTTCAGTGGTGCGAGACACACGGAGTTTGGATCAGTATTTTTAACTTCTTTCATAATAACGGTTATCTATGCCCTAACATTTTTGTTCCTAAATGGTTGGGTAGCATGGGTAATTGTTTTAATTGTAGCGTGGTTGTTAATTAGTGCCAGGCATAATACAGGAATCTTTGGAGCAATTGGGGTGACCATCGTTGCTTTTATACTCTATGTTATCGTTGCTATATTGCTTGGGATGCTATTAGGTGTAACTTTAATAATTCTACCATTCTAATTTCTTTTTTTTTTAATTTAGATCTAAGTAGTAAGGGAATATTGTACTAAACTATATGGTTAGTAGATCCTAGATAAAATACAGTTTAGCACGTTTCACCATCTTTTTCGTAACAATCAAAAATACTATCTAAATTTTCAATATAACTTACCATAGATTTATACCACCTATCAAGTAAATCGCGTAATTGGACTCTTACAGTTTCAAGATCTTTGGCGCCGTAAACATATAAGTATCCGCGTTTATTTGTTTCTCCTTCACCTAATTTCTCGTTAAATTCTTTTAACGACATTGATCGCTTCTCGATAATATCGAGGGCACTCAACTGCATTAGAGCTCTTTGGATTGAACTTCTATCTTTTTTAAATACACTAGTCAATTTCATAGTCGTCACGTTGTCGTGCTTTAATAAATATGAAAAGACGTTCGCTTCTATTACGTTAAGCCCTAAAATACATTTAAATAGCTTTCCACTTTTGAAAACTTTCTTCTCTTCAACCATATCTTCTAATTGTTTTGTTATACTTTCCAAGGGTATTCACCAAAAATAATTAAATTATAACAATTTTCTTACAAAATAAAAAAAAAAAATTAAGTAAACGATCTTAGCTTTTCTAATACTTTCCTAATATATTCCTCATTAACGGCACCAACAACTTTATGTATAACTTCATCGCTTTTTATAAACAATGTTGTTGGGATTCCGGTAATTCTATATGTTTGGGCAATAGAACCGACTTCGTCCACATTTACCTTTACAAAGATAAATTCTTGATAATGCTCCTTTTGAATTTTTTCGAATACGGGAGCGAACATCATGCAGGGACTGCACCATACTGCCCAGAAGTCTAAGATTAAAATTTTATCGGGATACTCCTTTTTTAGATTCTCAAATTCTTCTGCCGAATGGATTTTAACAATATCAGTTGGCATGGATTGAGTTTTTAATAGCATTTCAGCCTTTTTTAGCCTAATTTTATTCAGGTCGTTTTCAGTCATTTTCTTAGCTTTTTTGTGTATTTTAAAGTTGTGTGATCGTGTGGAACTATCTCACAACTTTCTTAAATGGGATCATTTAACCTTCTATTTAAAGATCACGATTATGAAAAAAAGGTAAAAAGTTTAGTAATAATAAACATCATTTAAAAATACTTAAAAACCTAAATTTCTATAATCTTTCAATAATTATATTTCATTGGAGTTTGAGATGAAGTTACACTCACTTTTTATTTTAACTAAGGCGGGAGCTTGCCTATACAGCAGGAATATTACAGAACATTTTGAGAATATCGAACCAAATCTGATAACACCCTTTTTCTCGGCTATTTTTTCCTTTTCTGAAAGCGTTATTTCTAAAGAAACGCCCGAAGTCCTCGAAATGGGCGGTTTTAGAATTGTTTTCAAGGTAGAAGGTGAGCATATTTACGCGCTTTTAGCCGATACAAGTGCTAATATTTTGTATATTAACTCTAGATTAGCGAACATTATTCAAGTATTTAAAGAATTCCTCGAGGATAATGTTGTTGAAGATTACGAGGAAATCCATAATAGCGAATTTGATGCAAAAATTGTTTCCATTATTAAAGGGGACGATGAGTTATCTTCAAGCCAACCATTATATAAAAAGATAATCGATCTCATTAAACGATTGACTCTTGAAAACGAAATTCTAGGCGCAGGATTATTTACTATAAATGGAAAGATAATTTTTACATCCTTACCACAAGATATTTTATTGTCCTCACTAAAAGAATTAGAAATCAGACATATTGCAAACACTGAATACTCTTTAACATTTTATAGTTTGGAGAACAATCAAAAAGTATTTTCAAGAATAATTGATATTCCTTGGAAATTAGATCCCTTGTTGATCGTTGTGTTATACGAGTCTTCAGTCCCTCTTGGTATGTGTGAAGTAAATTTAGAAAAAATAACAAAAACAATTCAAAATATCATTTGATTTTTTTTACTTAATTCTAATAACTAACCAGATTTCTAAGAGTCGGAAAAATAAAATAATCTTTTTTTATGGTTAATGATTTTGGGAGTTTATGTATGATTTTATTGTTATTGGTGCTGGAATTTCCGGAGCTTCCTTCGCTTACAAAGCTTCAAAATACGCAAAAACGCTTCTTGTAGAAGCTCAGGACTACGATCGAGAAATACCCGTAAAAACAAACATATTTGCTGAACATAACAAACCGTTTGTCGACGATATTTTTTGGAACGACGATTCAATATTTCCGCGACCATTTGTTCAATTGAATTACAAAAGCGAGAAATACGATGGGCTATTACACTCTAAAGAATTTGGAGCACCACTCGGAAAAATATCTCATACAGAATTATTAATCAAAAAGCTTATCGATAAATTTAGAGACCAAGGAGGCACTACTCAATTTAGCGAAAGTATTGCCAAAATTGAACGACATTCTGACCACATTGAAATCATCAATAACAAAGGAGAATCCTTTTCTACTAAACTTCTAGTTTTAGCTACAGGCTCTCGAGGCTTTCCTTTGCAAAAATCTCTTGGTTTTGAAACTCCCGACTCGTCTATGGGAATTTATACTAATATTTATGCTGATGAAGCTCTTCTAGAAGATAATTTTAACTTCCAGTACATGTTTCACTTAAATCCTCAAATTAGCCAGAACGGTCCTTTTTTCTTCAATGTTGGAAAAGGAAGAATTGCAACAGGATACTTAGGGAATAAAGAAAATCCCGCAGAGCTTAAAAATAAATTAATCAGAATTCTCAAGAACTATAAAATAATTCAACCATTTATGAAAGGAATAAAATGGGACGAATCTATTCCATTTGTAAGTGGAGGTATTTCGAAACATCCAATAAATTCCTTTTCAAAAGATCGCGTTATCGTGTTAGGAGAAGCAGCAGGATTAGTTACAGCTTTTTTTTACGAAGGAATCTTATGTGGATTGGCTAGCGCTGATATAGCATCGACATTGTTAGAATCTTTACTCGAAAACAATTCGAATTTTTCAAGGGCTGAATTAAAGAAATACGACGACGAGGTTGCTCGAGTCTTATTCACGTATTTTAGAAATGGCAATGCCTGCGAATATCTCTTTTATAATGAGAGTAATTCCAGCAAAACGCTATGGAATTCTTATGCAAACCTATTAAACACTAATAAGACTGTGAGAAAATACGTGTACGAAGCACATATTAACCAAGATTTATCAAAACATAACACTGATAACGACAGATTTGTAGGAGAAAAACTTTTCGCTACTATTCCTGTTCTTTCTAAAATGACGCTATGGCCAAAGTTTCTAAAAGCAATGAGTTTTTAGTTTTTTTTGGAATCATTTTGATTTTATTTGTGTGTAAAATATTTTATTATTATTTTATTTGTGACAACAGAACAGAAAAATCCGAAAAACTTCCCATTTTTATTACCACACTTTTACGTTGTTAATATAATTTAATTTAATTTTCTTTAAAAAAAAGACATAGTGATTATAATGGCTTCAGACTATAGCGTAATTTGTAAACTTGGAGGATATGTGAATTCTAATCCAGAGATTATTAGCTCCTATCCCTCGCTAGATCAGTCATTAGAAGCAGAAATCCTTTCAAAATGCTTTCCCTTGGGCTCAAAATATGGAGAATTCATTGTAGAAAAGCATCGTAAATATAGCGTGTTATCGTATGTTTTTAGGATCAATCAAATAGCAGAAAGAGATGATCTTTTCTCATTGTCGGTTTTATTAAATAAAAGAGATAAAACTGAGATATATATGCCAGTTTTGAAAAGCTTGATAGATAAATTGGATGAAAATAATATACTAACTCAAGATATTCTAACTGAATACCAAAAGGTTATATTTGAAGGGATTAACCAAGAACAAGATATTGACATAGAAAATGTGTTAATAGATTTCTCGAACATTTTTAAAGAAATTAAATCGAAAATACTTAAAGAGAAACCAGAATTAAAAGGGAGTTTTTTATAAATGGCTGAAGATTTATTTTTACACGGGCTGGAAAACATTGGATATCTATTGAATGTTATTATAATCCCCTTGGCAACGGTTTTAGTAGGGAGGAAGCTTTTAAAGGAGAAAAAGGCAACTGGAAAATTAAATGATATTCGTGCTATAATCTTCTTTGTATTCTTTAGTTTTTCAAACCTAGTAATACTAGAATTTCTCATCGGAACTCAATTTTACGATACAACAACAAGAGCATTTCTAGCAAGTATATTTGGTGGAACCCTTGATGTTTTTAATGTCTATTCATTTGTAATTGGAATCATCGCATCGTTAGGTCTGATGATGGTCGCTGTAGCAAACAGATGGGACTTTTTGCAGTATACTTCTATGTTCTTCTTCGGAGGAATGATCCTACTATATACCTTTACTGGCTTCCAAGCATTTTTAGCGCCTTACATATATTTTGCAGGAGGTGCAAGCATAGTTTTTCTGTATCTAACAGCATTTCGTGTAAAAGATAATGGTGCTTTAGCACTGGCTATATTTTTTACTCTCGCCTTTGGCACTGTCATTGTTGATGTAGCTATGATCACAGGATTTGGCGTAATAATATACAATGGTGTGATCCTAATCTTTTCATTAGGATTGTTTAAACCGTTTAAAAAGGAGGTTATGGCTTAAAATGGCGGAAATTGGCTTTTTAGTCGTTGAAATCATTTATTTTATATTTGGTATATTAACGATCTTGAAGACTATGAAAAATTGGAAGTTGAATAAGAATAGGATGCTTCTTACCGTAACTGTCTATATTTCTTCCATTCTTGTGAGATCTATTATTGATATGGGTGTTTATGCCTCAGGTTTTGATATCGATATTACAGTAGCGGGGGGGCTTGATATAGGTATGATTATGGGATTCATATTATTTACGATTCAACTTGAATTTATGTTTTATTTAATGGATTTACCCAAATTATACACGCTTCCAGTTATTATCACTACTTATCTAATGATGGGAAGAATCTTAGTTGATTCGAGTATACCTTTTATTATATATGCTATGATAACTGGTTATGGATCCGCGTTCTTTCTTATAAAAGATGGAAGAAAAAGTCGTAATGGATTAGCTATTGGAATGGGTTTGTTCTTTCTTTTTTGGGGTCTCGGATCTACCTTCCAAATTGAAATTCTATTTGTCTCTTTGAGATTAGTTGCAATGATAGCACTCTTTCTAGGAACAAAAGGTTTTTATGAGAAATATGTATTCGTCAATGTCGAAGAAGAGCAGAAAATAATGGGAACCTGGATTGCAAAATTGGTAGTAAAGGAATAATAACGATTTTTTTTATTTTTTTCTTATAACGTTAATTCTATTTGGAATATCAACAAGATTTTAATCTAATTTTAGCTTTGTATTTTTATTGTTAATTCATTTTATTCTATTGATAAAAAGGAAAATAAACGCAGCAAAAAAATAATTCTGTGGCAACATAACAAACAAAAGAATAAATAATTTCGTTTTTAACTGTAAAGTTATACTATATTTTCAAGATATAATTTTAAGTATTTTTCATAAAATAAATTAAAACTGAGCAAAATGGGAATTAAAGATATTTTAAAACGAGTATTTACCAAAGAAAAAAAGATTGTTATAACCGGGCTTGACAGTGCTGGCAAAACGACCATGATTAGCTTCCTACAGAATGGAACTTTCATGGAACATGCACCAACGATGGGCAAAGAGTTATCTCAAATTGAAGTTCAGGGAATTCGTATAAATGTTATGGATATGGGTGGGCAAAAGGATTTCAGAAGTTTATGGGTTGGAGAAGCCTCGACTGCTGAGTGTGTAATATTTATGATCGACGCATATGCTCCAGAAAGATTCAACGAAGCTAGAAACGAGCTATGGAAATTATCTTCTATTTTTAAGAAGAAACCCTTGATAATATTAGCAAATAAGTACGATTTGCAACCGGTTGCATCAATTAGTGAAATTATCGAAGCTTTGAATTTGAAAGATCTACCCTCTTTTGAAGTATTACCGATTTCGTGTAAAACTGGGTATGGAATTGTAAAAGCATTTATGAAGATTTATTACAAATTGACTGGCCAGCTTCTAACCCAAAAGACAAACCTTCGAGCGATTACCGTTTTTGATCAAGGGGGAATTCCTTTAACGTCATCTTCAAACGAAGATATATTACAAGGGGGATTATTTACCGCCATCAATAATTTTGTAAGAGAGTCTTTTAATTCAGAACTCGATCAACTTAAAATGGGAGGACATCTTATCCTCTTCAAACGATCTAAACATCTTATGGGCTCAATAGTAGTTAGTGAAAACGACAACATTGATATCCAAGAAATAGAATCAGGATTAAATGATTTATTGCTCCATTTAGAGCACATGTGCCCTGAGCTCGAGAAAGATCAATTAAATTCTAGTAAAATTGAGTATTTAGTGGAACAATACGCTTCAAATCTGTTATAAATCTGTTTTTAGTTTTTTTTCTTTTTAAATCTTTTTATTTAATAAAATACTTAATCGTTAAATTAGTGTATATTAAAGCTTCTTATTCAAACTGAGAATAACTATTATAAGAGAAGGCGTTATTTATTACTGAATTTCTCTAATAAACCTTTTTGAAGCTTATCTATTGACTCTTTAATGGTATCAATAAAAGGATTAATCTCTTTCCCAAGATCCGGGTTAATATCAATTGCTTTTTCGAGGTTTTGAAGTGCTGAATGGTAATCGTTCTTATCTAAATAGGCATAGCCCATAAAAAACCAAGCAGTCGCATAATTCGGATCTATTTCTGTTGCTTTTTTATAGGATTCAATTGCTACGTCATATTGTTCCTCGTGTTTATAAGCATTTGCCAAATTATAATGTGCTAAAGTATAAGTGGATTCAAACCCAACCGCTATTTTATAAGAATCTATTGCTTGATCAAATTGATCTAATTTTTCGTAACTAAAACCCATGTGGTTCCAAGCTTTTGCGTGGTTCGGATTGAGATCGATGGTTTTTTTGAAGTACTCAATCGCGGTATTATAATCTTGTTTCTCGTTATTTGCAATGCCAATGTAGTAATAAGCGTCGATATAAGTGCTATCTAATTCTATCGCTTTATTACAATCTTTGATAGCGGTATCGTAAGATCGTTTTTCAATTTCTAATTTCGCTTTTTCTATCAACTTTAATCTGTATTCGTATTTTATAGCGATGCGATTTTTAAATTCTGGACTTTTTATTGAATCGTTAATGTTAATTGCATTTTCAAAGTTTTTGAAGGATTCACCAAAATTGGTACTTTCTGCTAGTTGGACGCCCTGTTCGACTAGTAGTTTAATTTTAGAATAAAATACCTCGTCAATGGATTTCTTGATCAGCTCCATCTCTTGAAATCTACGCGTAGGGTCATCTATTGTTTTTGCGTAATCCATTTTTTTATTTAGTTTATCTAACTCCTTTTCAAATTTTTGGAGTTCTTCAGATAAATCCCCACGATCTACTAAATCTTTTAATTCTGCTTGATACACCAGCCCTTTTATTTTATTAATTTCTTCTTCCATTTCTTGCGTTAAGTACATTTTATTAGTTCCTTCTAATGCTCTATTAAAGGTTTTAATAGCTTCGTCGTAATTTTTGTTCGCCAACTTATCATTTCCTTCCCTAACAACTTCCTCTATTTGAGCCAAATACACTTTGTTGACTGTATTTTTTAAATCTTCTAAGTCTTCGTTAGTTTCCTCAGAGATTGGTAGTCTTTTTGCTATGCTAATTGCTGCATATAGATCATTAATAGCCTTTTCGTAGTCTCCTTGCCCAATTTTTTGAATAGATTTCTCTTTAATAAATTTGATCCGAATTTTGCACGTATTATTAATAGATTTAGTTATTTCACTTAAGGTTTCGCTCTTCTCGTTTGAATCAGCCATTTTTTCTGCCAATTCTAAGGACTTGTCGAAAAAATCTAATGCATCATTCACTACAGCTATATTTTCTTCAAAGTTATCTTTAATTGTTAGTTCTTTTCCTTTATTAAGGATAGGATTAATTTTCTCCAAATAAATTGGATTTAGCACTACTGATGCCATTGAATTGATTCTTTGTATTTCTGATTTCTTGTAATCCGAATCTACCATTTTTTTAGAAATACCTATAGCTTCTTTGTATTTTTTAGTAGCGTCCTCGAAAGTGTTTTCTTCATATCGTTTTTTACCGTCTTCCATGATAGCATTTATTTTCTCTGAGTATAATTGATTGCTCAAATTAATTGAATTCTGTTTATCCGTGTGTTTTAATTCAGAATCAAAATATTTATCCACTATCTTCAAAGCCTGCTGGAATTCTTCAAGGGCTTTATCTAGATTACCAATTTCTTTAAATTGATTAGCTTTTTCAATCACAGCGGAAACTTTTAATGAAAAAGTTTGATTAATAGTATCTTCAATTTTTTTTATCATTTGATCTTCTAAATCTTCCATGTAAAAATCTTTTGCAGCGTCTAGTGTGTCGTATAACATGCCTATGGCTTTATCTAGCTCTTGTTTATTCTTCACTAGGATGGCTTGATAGAGAGATTCTTCGATCCTTGTTTTATTTATCAGATAACTAATCTCTTTGACATCATAATCTTTCATATCTTTATCTACTATCTTGTCAGCAATTCTCGCTGCTTCGTCGAAAGTGTTGAAAGCAGAACCAAAATCTTTATCTATTATGAAAGTTCTTGCCTCGTCAATAATATCTATGATTTTAACAGAATATATTTGATCTATTTGGGATTTAATGTTTCTTATTTCATCCTTGCGCTCCTCTGGTTCTTTAACTCTCTCTTCGACGAATCTTAGAGCTTCTAAATACTTTTCGACAGCGTCATTGTATTTTTTAAGATTTTTAAATTCATTCCCTTCTTGCATGATGGAATTAAGTTTCTTTAAGTCAGATTTCTTTACCATATTCTATTCGCCTAATCTATTTATCAGAAACATTTTACATTTTAACAACTAATCCACTAGAATTATTCTAAATTTTAAAAACTTTTCTTATAAATTACTTACTCAAAGGAAAAAATCAATTTTTAATTTATTTAAATCAATTCTTATATTATAAAAATTAACAAATATTGGTTTTATGAGCATGACAAATTTAGAAAAAAAAATTTATTTTGGAGGCTCAATAGTAACTATAAACGAAAATCAACCCTTCGTTGAGGCTGTAGGAATTAAAGGAGATAAAATAGCTTCTGTGGGAACATTGGAAGTAGTTAAACTTGAAATGGGCAAAAATTGTGAGTTCATTGATTTAAAGGGAAATACATTACTTCCAGGCTTTATCGACTGTCATTTGCACCCGATGGGTTATATAAGCCATTTATTAAATCCTGATTTAACTAATGTTAAAAGTCTAAAGGAATTAAAGGATTTGTTAAAAATTTTATCAGAAGAAACAAAAATAGATGAATTTATAATCGCTTATAATTTTAGTGAAGAAAGATTCGATGATCCGATATTACCCAATAGATGGGATATTGATGAAGTATGTCCTAATCATCCCGTTTTCATTTTACGATATGATGGTCATATTGGTATCGCTAACACAAGAGCATTGAATCTGGTAGAATTAGATGAAGATACTCAAGCTCCCGAGGGTGGTGAAATCAGAAAAGATAAAAGTGGCAATCTTACTGGTGTCATTTCAGAAAACGCGTTAAACTTAATCTTTACAAAAATTCCTACTCCAAATGATGTAAAAATTGCTGCAGCTACTAAAAAAGGCTCTAATAATTTAGCTCAAAAAGGTTTAACTTCATTTCATGGCATCATCAACGCTGATGCTCGTTCTAAAACTAGTAATCGAAAAACAGATGAATTTTCCCTCTTTACTTCGGTTAAGAACTATTTTTTGCAGGATTGTTACACCTTTATAGAAACTAATTATCCCGAAAAAGTAATTGAATTAAGTAAAAGCTCTTTAAACGAATGTTATTCTGATAGTAAAGCAAAAATAGGAGGATTAAAACTTTATCTCGACGGTTCATTCGGAGCAAAAACTGCGTGTATGTTTGAACCCTTTACTGATGCACCGGAAGAATGCGGGTTTTGCGTAATTGAAGAAGAAGATATATATGAAAAAATGAAAGTCGCTCATAACAATAGACTTCAAATTGTAATTCACGCAATCGGAGATAAAGCAAACCGGATAGCTATGGATTTGTATAAAAAACTATTGACTGAATATCCTAGGAATGATCCCCGTCACCGAATAGAACATGCGTCTATGCTAACTGAAGATGTTATTAACGATATGTCTGAATATGGTATTATCGCGTCTTGTCAACCTCCCTTTATTAATTCTGAATACAACTGGATAGCAAAACGAATTGGTGAAGAGCGATGCAAGTATACATATCCAATAAAATCAATAGTTCAAGCTGGTGTTGTTTTAGCTTCAGGATCAGATTGCCCAGTTGAAGACCCTAACCCTATTTTGGGGCTACATGCGTTAGTAACAAGAAATTCCTTCGTCCCTGAAGAGTGTCTAAACGTAGAAGAGGCTTTAAAATCGTACACTATTAATGCCGCATATGCCGCTTTTGAAGAAGATGTTAAAGGCAGTATAGAAGTGGGAAAATTGGCCGATTTTGTAATCTTGGATCGTAATCCTTTAAAAGTTCCAAAAGATGAAATTAAAGAGATCCGGGTAATGAAAACTATTATAAGAGGTAAAACGGTTTTTAAGATGCAGAGTTAAGACCTCCAAAAAATTCTCTAGCTAGCCGAATTTTTCCTCTAGAAAGACCTTTTTATTTAAACATATATTCTTATTCCTCGCGGGAAGTATCCTCCATTAACAATAATTTTTTTAATGGAATCATCTACAAAAGATTACTATTTTCTCTCAGCGACAATTAAATAGAACACAACTAAAATTGCAGAAACTATATAACCCACGGCTGAGATTATATCGAATTCAATCACTCTATTACCTCAAGCTAAAATATCATTTGCCATAATTGTCCCGAAAACCCCCATAGCTAAGAATACAGTACTTAAAGTTAGTAAGAACATAGGTAAAGCTTCTAAAAATCTCACTTTCTAATCTTCTCTTTAATATTTTCTATGTATTATTATGTAAAACAGAAATGATACTTATAAATTTTATATATAAGGGGAAAAAAAAGTGATCAAAAACGAGAATTAATCTGTAAAATAAAGGTGTTCATCAAAACCAGTTTCGCTTATAAGATCTTGACCAAGCTTTTGAATCGCTTTTTTAGATGGCTTTTGTAAAATGCGTCTGCAAATGTTAACAACTTTAGTTAATTTGGCATCGGAAAAATCCCGCACAATATTATCATATCTTGAAAAATCTATTCCTGCTGTGTAAACTCCAGCACTGGAGTGGTCTGCAGATGATGAGACTTGCCAATGCTCTACTTTTAACTCAATTTTTGAAAGTAGTAAACTATCGGTAAACCATTCAATGTACAAATCCATTCTTTTTGATTTTCTTTTTGTTGTTTTAAGTATTTTAAGCGCACGAGTTAATCTATCGGGGTGCATTTGTCTAAATACTTTCTCTTGAAGATCGGAGAGGTCATCTTTAACGTGTGCTTTTATCTCATCTAGAATAACAATTACTTTTTGCGCTCTTTCTTCTGTAATATCTTGATGAATAGTTTGTATATGTTGAGCAATTGATGCGTTTAAACCATTACTTTGATCTATCGACGTTTCTTGAGGACTTTGCTCGGATGTAGAGGAAGTTTGTTGTATTTCCGAAGGTAAATTATAAATTTCTCTTTGTTGTAGGTTAAACAAGGCCTCTAATCTCGAAGGATCTTGTCGCACTTCGTTAAATTTTTCTTGAATATCTTCTCGAGAGTATCCCATGTTCATTAGATAAAACGCAGCGCTTGCTAATTGGTTTTCTAGTGCTTCTGCAGTGTTGTAATTACCACCACCGAATTGTTGTCGTAGTTGGTCATCTGCTACCAAGCTAATTTTTTCTTCGATTATTTCATCGAGCTTGAGATCGTTTATTTTCGTTAAAATGTATTCTACTTGATCGCTTCCAAGATAGCTAAGATTCCCAATAGGACCAACT
The DNA here is from genome assembly GCA_029856125.1 of Promethearchaeia archaeon. Classification (GTDB taxonomy): domain Archaea; phylum Asgardarchaeota; class Lokiarchaeia; order Sigyniarchaeales; family SOKP01; genus SOKP01. Next base: position 49,365 of record JAHQWJ010000007.1, read on the forward strand.
ATATAAGCGATTTTTTCCATCTTCTTTAATAATTCGGCTATGTCGTTCTGAGATTTACCCTTTGAAATCGTTAAAAAATGTTCCAAGAAGTTTTTATTAAATCCAGCAATGATTTTAACATAGTCCTCATCGAATTTATTAAGATGATCATCTAATCCATTGTTCTGAAATTCTGGAGGTAGATTAATATTATAGACCATAATATTATCTAAAACCATGTAAACATAATCAGATTTGTTCATGAGAGCGCTTATCGGTTAGAATTGTTAATCTAATTTTATAGAAATTAGATTTATTGCAATGTAAATTTACTAAATAATAAAATTTGTACAATAAATACTTTACATTATCGAATTATTATTATTATTATCGAATCGTTTGATATTTTTTTGCTATTTTTCGAGCAAAATTCATTTGTTCTTTGGTCTCAAGGCTACATGATCTGTACTTCTTTATCCATTTTACGGGGTCCATTGACTTTGGTATATAACCGTTCTTTGCCCCCCAAGCGACTATAAATTGTCCAGTTCTTCCACAACCTGCGACACAATGAACTACAATTGATTCATTTTTTAACCCATGTTTATCACAGATGGCTAAGAATGTTTCGATTTGGTTTTCTGTAGGTAATCCGTAATCTGGAACGTTTATATGATAAAATTCAAACGAATTTCGAATCTCCCTGCTGTTTTCAAATTCTGTGCAGTTTATAACAACTAGTATCCGTTCCTCTTTAAACTTTTTGATTACAGGTGGGTCTGGCCACCAACTAGCTGCTATTTTCCCTTTAACGATCCAAGTAAATGGCTCAGATTTATAAGGCATCCCATCTATAGGCCAGTAAGTTGGTCTAACCATAGCACTCTTATCATATTTTAATTAATCTTAAATCTTTATAATCTTTAAAGAGTAATAATAATTAATACAATTTAGAGCTTATTAAAAATGACTGGTAAAAAAACTTTAAAACCCTTCGATTTAAGGCAATATCCCATAGTTCCATTGGTTGGAGTGGGGGTATTGTTAACCAGGGATAACTCTTTATTACTAGTAAAGCGAAAATACAATCCCGATGCTGGTTATTGGGCAATTCCCGGAGGACACTTAGACCTTGGTGAAAGAACTGAAATTGCAGCTGAAAGGGAAGCTTATGAAGAAACAGGCTTTAATGTGAAAGTTTCTAAACTAGCAGGCATAATTGATAAGATTATGTACGACACCAACGGTAAAGTCGAATACCATTATGTTTTGATTAATTATTTTGTTGAACAGATAGAAGGAGATCAGAACCAACAACCAATACCAAATTCTGACGCTTTAGATGCTAAATTCGTGGATTTTGATGATTTAAATAATTATACTTTAACAGAATCATTAATTGAGCTATTGAAACAGTTAAAAATAGGTTATGATTAGATAAATTTTATTGAAGGATATGATTAAAGTTTGGAATACCTTTGATGAAGCTCTTGCCATAATGGGAAATTTTACTTCTTTTTTATTTATGCTCAAATGAGTCGTGTATGAAATTGCTTATTTTCTCTATGGCTTTTTGACTCTCAGGTGCGACTTTTGCAAATACAGGAAATGCGTGTATCATATCTTCCCAAATATCTAGTATCACCTCTACTCCTGCTGACTTAGCGTTTTCTGCTAGACGAATAGAGTCATCGTATAGAATTTCTGCTGTGCCCGCTATGATAAAGAGTGGAGGTAATCTTTGGAGATCAGCATAAACTGGTGAAATGAAAGGGTTTCTAGGATCATTTTCCTTTACATAAAGATTCGCTGCAAAATCTAAACCATGTGGAGTAGTAAAAGGATCTTTATTTGCTCTTGCTTTAAATGTTTCACCGGTAAAGGCTAAATCTGCCCATGGTGAAATACATACTGCTGCCGCTGGTAGTTTGGTTCCTAAATCTCTTAACTTTAAAAGCGTGGCAACAGTCAGTCCTCCACCAGCTGATACTCCAGCAATTACTATTTTATTGGGAGTAAACTTTTTTTCTTTCATAAGCCAATTATAAGCTTTTACCGTATCATCTAAAGCTGCTGGAAAAGGGTCTTCAGGAGCTAGTCTATAATCTACACTTAGAAGTTGTGCTTTAGCGAAGCGAGAGATTAATACTGCATGGTACTTAGATGTATCAACTGATCCTGCGATATAGGCTCCTCCATGTAAAAATAATACAATACGATCATTTTTTGATTCAGGAGTAAAAAACAAATTACACCACAATCCATCAATATCTATTAGTTCAGATTTCACATCATCCGGGAGTTTAACTCCTTCGGTCATTACTTCCAATCCTTTACGGTGATCTTGTACTCGCTTTTTAATTTCAAGGGACCTATTATAAAACAATCCCTTAATTACATATCCCATTTGTTTACTAACCATAACATATCCCCATAATGCTTTTGAGTATAAAAATTATACATATGAAATAAATATAGAGATTGATAAGTGCTATTTGAATTGTTTTATTATTTATTAAACAAAAGAATTTAATTCTACTTTTATTATTACTTATAGAAAACTATCATTTAACGAATTGTAAATGCTAAAATAATTGATAAAGGCTAACTGATTTGTCCACACTTATTAGAACTGCGAGAGAAGGAAAAATTACTAAAGAGATGGAAATAGTTGCTCAAAAAGAGCAAGTTGATGTTGATTACATACGCAAAGGCTTAGCAAAAGGACGGATAGTTATTCCAAAATCCAATCGACGCGATACCGAACCTATGGGTATAGGGGAAGGCTTATTAGTAAAGATAAACGCTAATATTGGTTCCAGTAAACGAGTATGTAATATTGAAGAAGAATTAGAAAAAGCCAAGATCGCTGTAAAATTTGGGGCGGATACCGTTATGGATTTAAGCACTGGAGTAACTGAAGTAGATGTTAATAACATTCGGAAACAAATTTTAAACGAGATTAAAGTTCCAATAGGAACAGTTCCAATTTACCAATCTGCATTAAGAGCTCTAGAGAATAAAGGAGCTATTATAAATTTTGATGAGGACGATCTTTTTAATGTGGTGGAAGAGCAAGCTAAGGAAGGGGTGGACTTCTTTACAATTCACGTAGGGGTGACTAAGGATCTTGTTAATTACCTAAAAGACCACCCAAGAACCATGGGGGTTGTTTCGCGCGGAGGGACTTTTTTAGCTGCTTGGATTTTGGAGAATGATTTAGAAAATCCGTTTAATCGTAATTACGATTATTTATTAGATATGGCTAAACAATATGACTTTACCCTTTCGCTTGGCGATGGCATGAGGCCGGGGAGTATCTTCGATTCAACAGATTACGCTCAAATTCAAGAACTTATGGAAATATCCAAATTAGTTAAGCGTGCTTGGGCACAGAACGTTCAGGTAATGGTTGAAGGACCGGGACACATCCCTGCCAATGAGATCGAAAGAAACATTAAAATTATGAAATCTCTATGCGATAACGCACCCTTTTACGTGTTAGGGCCTTTAGTAACTGATATTGCTCCGGGATACGATCACATTGTAAGTGCTATCGGTGGTGTTATGGCGGGATTAGCGGGAGCTGACTATCTCTGTTACGTTACTCCATCTGAACACTTAGCATTACCTAACAAGGAAGAAGTAAAGAGAGGCGTAATTGCCTCAAAAATCGCGGCCCACGCAGTAAATATAGCCAAATACGGGAAAAGAGCATCAGACTGGGATTTAAAAATGGATATAGCTCGAAAGAATCTAGATTGGGAAGGAATGATACAACATTCAATAGATCCAGAATTATCCCGGGAGATCCATTATCGAAATGGAAAGATAGAGAATGATGTTTGTAGCATGTGTGGTGAATTTTGCGCAATTAAAATCCTACAAGACGCATTAAACAAGACTGCTTCAAAAAAAATAGTATAGATAATTTAATACTAACCGTTTGTAGATGCGACTTAGGTCTTAATTTACAATTTCGGTAAACTTAAATTTAAATAATTAAACTTTTACTATTTATTAAATCGCTATTAGGTTAGGGGTAATAGCTAAGGATTAAGAATTCTAATTAAAGCAATACCATTTTTATGATTGAAAATACAGAACGGTATATACTATGTAAATTAGGAGGTTTCGATTTATCTAATCCAGAGATTGTCATCTCCTATCCTACTCTTGATCCTACCCTCAGCGAATCAGAGGATTTACTTTCTAAATGTCTCCCAATAGGTATTAATAGTGGAGATTTTTCAGTTAGCAAATATAGTAAGTGTAATGTTTTGTCATATGCATTCAAAATAGAACATGAAGAAGAAAGAAACGATTTATTAACAATTTCTATTCTTTTAAAGAAAAAGTTAAATGTTGATGTTTACAAACCAGTTTTAGAGAACATTATCTCTACATTGAAATATTGCGACCTGCTAACTGAAAAAATTTTGGCAGATTATATTCAAACTATTTATAATGGTATTAATGAAGAAAAATTAATATTGATCGATGGTGTTCCTATCGATCTATCAATCATTTTTAAAGAGATAAGATCAAAAATATTTAAACCAAGACCTGAAGTAAAAGGGAGTTTTTTCTGATGTTAGGACAAGCAGTTGATATAATAGAACTTATGGCAAATTATCTTGGAATTATTATTATTCCAATTATGACGATCATTTTGGGTAGAAAAGTGATTTTAGAAAGAAGAGAAATAGAAAAGCTTAATATGATTAGATTTATTATTTTTTGCATTTTCTTAACGCTTTCCTGGATGCTAATATGGGAGTTTATTTATGAAAGCACACCGCTCGGTGATGTTCTCAATGTAGAATTAATAATCTCAATTAACACATTTTCGTTTTATAGTTTTGGCTTAGGATTAATGATCACTCTAGCTATATCAATGGTGAGTTATACAAATCGATGGGAGTCGCTATATTACATATCCTTTTTTATATTCGCAGGAATGTTTATCGTATTTTTGTCAACAGAAATATCTATTTTTCTTCTTCCTTATGTTTTTGCGGGTGGAGTAATAGCAGTTGTGTTTTTATTTGCTACTGGGTTTAAATTTAAAGATAATAGCTCATTAGGGCTGGCTATCTTTGCTACTCTCATTTTTCCAACCCTAATAGCAGAAAAAACGATAGTTGGACAGATGTTAAGTTTAATATATCCTATTTTTGGGTTAATTTTCGCCCTCGGTTATTTCAAATTATTTAAAGCAAAGGTGGTTGAGCAAAATGAGTGATTTACCAATATTTTTATTATTAGAAGTTGTTTTTTTGGTTTTTTGCATCGTTACAATACTGATTATTCTCAGAACATACTTAGAGATTAGGGAATCTATTTATCTTGGATTAATGGTTTTCTTTGCTGCAATGCTTTTTAATTCACTTTTTCGGATTATTAATCTATTCATTACACTAGATTTGACTGTCGGAGTCAAACTAAGCTCATCTAACATTATCGCCCTATTAATTTTCAGCATTCAACTGCGATTCTTCCTTTATTTAAAAAAACTAATAAAATTATATTGGCTTCCATTAGTTGCCAGTTTCTACATAGGTTTTGGGCTAATTGTAAATGCTTCTCTAATATTTTTTATCTCTTATGCTGTAGTGATCGGTTTTGTTATTCCTGTCATACTATTAAGAGAAGGCAGAAAAACACGTAACGGTCTTGCCGTTGGACTTGGAATATTCTTTCTAATATATGGACTAAGTAAAATGCTTCAAGTTCCATTCGTACCTGAATTATTAAGAATTATCGGAATAATTATCTCCACTTTAGCAGTTTTAGAGTTCTTTGATAAGTATCTTTTCTACGATAAGGAAGAAAAAGAAAAAATTCAGAACGCTTGGATTTCAAAACTAACTGATAAGAAATAAAAGGATTCTATGCAAAATAGATAAATTTTTACACTATTCTTTGACTTAAGTTTAAATATAAAAACTCTTACTATTTAGTTAAGCTCTATGGTCTAAGGGATAAGGGACATGGAAAAAATTTTTTTGTGTTCAAATCACTCGCTCTAAAAATTATTAAAATAACAGATGTGAGAAATAATGGGTGTTAAAAATATTTTGCATAAACTTTTCGCTAAGGAAAAAAAAATTGTAATCTGTGGGTTGGATAATGCAGGAAAAAGCACTTTAGTAAGCTTTCTCCAAAATGGAACTTTTGTTAAGCACACTCCTACTATGGGAAAGGATTTAACTAAATTAGAAGTTCAAGGTATTCCTATAAATCTTATGGACATGGGTGGTCAAAAAGATTTTAGAGATATGTGGTTAGGAGAACTCTCAAACGCATCATGTGTAATTTTTATGATAGACGCTTACGCCCAAGAAAGATTTAACGAAGCGAAAGACGAATTATGGAAACTATCTTCAGTTTTTAAGAAGAAACCATTAATTGTATTAACAAATAAGAACGATATGACTCCAGTAGCTTCCGCGGGCGATATTATAAAAGCGCTGGACTTGCATAAAATTGATACATTTGAAATACTTCCTATTTCCTGCAAAACGGGATATGGTATTGTATCAGCATTCACGAAAATTTATCACAAACTTACTGGGAAACAGTTAGGTAATGCAGTAACTCCTAAGGCAGTAACAGTTTTTGATAGGGGAGGAGTCCCATTGACATCTTCTTCCAATCAAGATATCTTGCATGGCGGTTTATTTGCTGCTATTACTCAATACGCTAAAGAGTCTTTTAACTCTGAACTAAATCAAATTAGACTTGAGGGTAATATTATCCTTTTTAAACGGACTAACCACCTAATGGGATCGATAGTTCTCAGAGAAGAGGATAGTGAAATGATAAAAGAAGCAGAAGTAGGATTAGGTGAATTGCTTTCACATCTTGAACATATGTGCCCTGAACTTGAAAAGGAGCAAACGGATGCTAAAAAAATTGAGTATTTAGTCGAGCAATACTCTTCAAATCTTATGAATTAAAATCTGGTGTTTTGCCCTTATTAACCTTATTTTTATGTTATTCTAATTACGGCGTTATTACTCATTATCTATAACTCTTACAATTTTAATCAATTTTTCAATCATATCCTTAGAAGTTTTGCTAAACAACCTAACCATCGGTTCTTTACCGATCGATCCTTTGTCCCAAATAAGATCGGGTATCTCACCCATTTTATTTATGCTTTCTTCAATTAGCCATCTCATTGTAGATCGTTCCTCATGTTTAATGGAGTCTGGTTGTGATTCCCTCAATAATTCAAATGTCGTTAAGTTTGTTTTCTCTTGAATTCCTTTAACATACTTTTCTTTATATCGTAGATTTGTAACAAAGTTAATCGAGTTGTCAAATTCCTTTGCTGAAAGAATCAGTCGGGCAGTGTGATCTGATACGTTAAATTTTATTTCTCCGGAAGCATGTGGATACCCCCCTATAATTGTTATTCTCCCTTCAATTCCCGCTATTTCTTCTTTACTAGTTGCATTAGGTAAAGAACCCGAAATATTCATTCTTACTTCAGGTATTAACTTTCTAAATTTCGTATTATTAGAAACATAATTATAAATCTCCTTTATCTGATCAATAACCTCGATCTGTTCTTGTCCTAAAGTTAAATCTAATATTTTACCTTGTAGCGGTAATTCAATATATGATTGAAATCTGCTGTTGAAAAATGTTTCTGCTTTTTCTATTGATGCTCTTATAGAATTTTCTAATGACAAATAAGCAGTAATTGCCGAAGAAAAAACACACCCCGTTCCATGTATGTTTCCTTGAAATGATGATTTTGGCTTTTCGATTATTTTAAAATCAAGAGTGCCTTTAGTTTTCTCAAAATTACTCACGCAAACAAGGTCAAATATATTATTTTTAGTAGTTCCTGCACTTTTTATTACAACGGCTTTTTGATTTTCGGAAATTTTGTGATCCACATACATTTTTTTAATTATGATCTCTGCTGCATCTTTGAGCGATTCTATGTTATCTAAAGTAATATTTTCAAGTTCTTTATTAGCGTAATAACTCGCTTCACCAAGATTTGGAGTTAGAATAGTTACTAAAGGAAAGAGCTCTCTTTCAATTTCAATTTCAAGTCCTTCGCTCGATAGTCTTTCACCAACACTAGAGATATTAACGGGGTCTAAAACAGCAATTAAATTATGAGTTAGAATCGTGTTTTTTATTATATCTAAAGACCTATTATCCGGGATCATCCCTATCTTCACATACTTGATAGCGTATGAATTCAAGATAGCATCAAGTTGCTCACCTAATTCATCTGAGAGCGATTTAAATCCATAGAATTCGGTAGCTGTTTGATATGTAATTGCTGTAATTGCAGAGAAAGGATGAACACCAATTCTGTCAAAAGTTCTGATATCAGCCTGAATTCCGGCACCAGATGTAGGATCAGAACCTGCGATGGTTAAACAAAATGGTTTCATAGTATAATATTAGTAAAAATAGAAGCTTATTTAATTCTTTCATACGCCCATTTTGCTTTATCATCTAAACCTAAGGCTTCATATGCCTTTCCAAGGAAAAGAAATCCCTCGGGATGGTCGTATTTTTCTTTTACTAATTTAAATAACTGATTAATTGCCAGATCATAACGACCTCTCACGTAATTAATCTTACCTTTTAAAAATAAAATATCTTGCCCCTTTTGGATTGAGTTACTACCGTTATTATGTAAGTCTAACCGTGATAAAGCGTAGTCATACTCTTGTTCGTTAATTAGAATATCAATGGATTCGATAAACTTTAGAAAGGACATTTTCGAGGCAATTACTTCCATTTTTTTTAACTCTTCTGTTTTGAGTTCGTTATTTAATGCTGTCAGCTTCTCCTCCTCTCTAAGTTTTATAAAATCTTTGAACTTGTCAAGCACTCCGTTTGAATATGGAGCTCTACATAATGGACAATTAGAAGAATGAGGTAACCACTCCTTCAAACAATCAGTATGAGCCGAGTGCCCATTAGGACAATTTTGAACCGAATCTACGCCTTCAATTATACCCAAATGACAAATTATACAACTAGCCATCTCAATCAGAAAACTATTTAATAAATTATAAAATTATCACTTTTAAGTATATGTTGTTTTTAATAATTCACTCTAATATATTCGTATTACCCTTGAATTTATTATGTCAGTAAATAAAAAGCGATTGTTCAATGAGCTCCTAACAAAATTTTTACTAGCGTATGAAGATGTGGATGCTCTGATTGTATCTGATCATGAAGGACTTATAATTGCTGGGCAAAAAAGAGCATCTGTGGACATGGAATTGGTATCTGTTTTAACAGTTTTAATCAATCCTCTTTTAGAAAGAATTAGAGAAGAATTTGCTTTCAAAAAATTTGGATCAGCTAGCTTTGACACCGAAAACAATCGATTGTTGTTTATATCTATTGACGAGAATATAACTCTCAGTGTTGTATTAGATACACTATCATCCATTGATAAAATTAGCCCATATGCCTATTTTTTGGCAGAAAAAACAGCTCAAATTATTTATGCTGGAGAAAACGATAACATTCAAGTCTCAATACCCAACTTCGACACAGAATCCGAAAGCTTAAAGGAACCCGATAGAATAAAAGATCAAATCTACCAATTGCGTTTAGATTCAGGGGGGATCTATAAATTTAAATTTATAATCGTAGGTGACAAAGCTGTTGGAAAATCTTCGATTGTAAGGAGATTTGTAGAAAATAGATTTTCTCTTGATTATAGGTCTACTCTTGGCTTAAATGTTCTCTCTCATTCATTAGGATTCTACGGAAATGAAGTTTACTTTTCACTTTGGGATGTAGGTGCGCAGGAATATTTCAAACGCTTTAGAAAAACTTATTATATAGGCGCACAAGCTGCTTTCATCGTGTTTGATGTTTGTAAAAGAGATACCTTTGCAAATGTGAAAGTATGGTATAAAGAACTAGAAGATTTTCTCCATAAAAAAAATATACCAATTGTAATTGTAGGTAATAAAATAGATTTAGCAGATCAGAGAAGTGTAGAGTATAAAGAGGGAATTGAGCTAGTCGAAGAGCTTACCAAAGAAAGTGTTGAAAGTTATTTCTCGTATATTGAAACCAGCGCATTAACCGGCGAAAATATCGAAGATGCGTTTAGTTTAATTGCTTACCATTACATAATGAAGAGTAAAGAGAGGGAGGAGCAAAGATTAAAAGAGAGCTTAATGGATCAAATCAATTCGATATTAGAGAAAAGAGGAAAATTAACCATCTCTTTTATTACTGAAAATCCATATTGGAGCCCAGGATTGCAGATTCTAAATGATGTTAATACATTATGTGAGTGTGAAAAACTAATAGATGATAAAGATAAAAGATTGTATAAATACTCCAATGGGCTAATTATTAAGAATTTTTTATTCGATAACTTAGATGTAAAAGATTCTGATAGCGTATTTGTAATATTCGACGCCAGAAAAAAAACACACATCGAGCAAAAATGGAAAGATGTAGTTGTGAACATTATAAGCAATTTAAAGGAAAATAAAGTAGCACTAATTGGCGTGAGAGTATCAGATGAGACTGATTGGTCTAACATAATGGAAGAATTTAATGTTAATCAATTCCTAGAGAAGAAAATGGTATCTCTTTTGTTTTTTAAGATTGGCTTCGAGTATAGGCTGGAAATATATGATCAACTTGATGTAATGTTTAGTACAATTACAAACTTATGAAATTTTTTATTCTATATTAGTGAGTATTAGCGTGGATAGTTTATATTTTCAAATAACTACTTTTAAAAGCAAGTTAAATTATATTATTGATAAGAACATTTTCTGCTTGATCCAATTCAAAAATGTGTGGTGTATCCACTTGTCAATTAATAGAAAACGACTATTCGACGAGATTCTTAACAATTTTCTAGAAAGATTTTCTGATGTTGAAGCAATTATCGTTTCAGATCATGAAGGTTTCGTTATCGCCGGAGAAAAAAGAAAAGACACTGAAAGTGATCTAGAAATCGTATCAGTGTTGACGACTCTGATAAATCCCGTTTTAGAAAGAATAAGAAATGAATTTGCCTTCAAGAAATTTGGAACTGCTTCGTTCGACACGGATGAGCATCGCTTAATGTTTATTACAATTGACGAAGAAAGAATTTTAAGCATAATTTTTAATAGCATGGCATCAGTTGAAAAAGTTGCACCATATACCTATTTCTTAGCTGAGAAAACTGCTCAAATACTTAATTCTGGTGAGGATGATACACTTCAATTAGTGATTCCTGATTTTGACTCTGATACAGAAAGGCATGAAAAGCTTAAAGAATCTATTTGTCAATCAGAAATCGATGATTGTGTAAATTACAACTTTAAATTCGTTATTATAGGAAACCACGAGGTAGGAAAAACTTCTCTAATACGACAATTCGTAGAAAGAAAGTTTTTGCACGATTATCGAGCAACCATAGGATTAAACATTTTCGCTCATAATTTTGACTTTCAGGGAAACGAAATTAGTGTCCAACTCTGGGATATAGGTGCGCAGCAATATTTTAAAAGGTTTCGCAAGATATACTACAACGGTGCAGAAGCGGCCTTTATTGTCTTTGATATTACTAACAGAGAATCATTTGGGAAAATCAAAGATTGGTATAAAGAGATTAATCAGCTCATTGATGAAACAAATATCCCTATAGTTATAGTGGGGAATAAAGATGATTTAGCTGGACAGAGAGTAATATCCACAGCTGAAGGCGAAGCATTAGCAAAATCTTTGTCAGAAACCGGGTTGTCCTATATAGAGACGAGCGCTTTAACTGGAAGTAATGTCAAAGACGCCTTTGAATTAATGGCGTACCATTATATCATTAAAAGTAAAAAAAAGGAAAAAGATCAAATCCAGGAAAGTCTAACAGAAGCAATAATTTCAACGTTAAAAGAGCTTATTATATTAGAATTAACGTTTATCACGGACGATTTTAATTGGAATCCCGGATTCCAGACGATCGTAAATTTAGAGAAATTAGGCGAATTCTCGAAGTTAAAAGACAACCACAGCGAAAAACTATATCCCTACAAAAATGGGTTGATAATAAGTAGTTATATGTATGACGAATTCAACCTCTCTAATTCGGATGGTGTTTTTATCATCTTTGACGCTCGAAATAAGGAGCACATTGATCCAGAATGGAAAAATATACTTATGAGGACAATCAAAAAGATAAGAAAAAAACGAGCTGTTATTGTAGGGCTTCGAGTTTCCGACGATAAAAACTACCCACAATTGATGGATGAATTTGTTATCGACAATGATTTAGAAGAGAAAATCGTATCAGTTCTCTTCCTCAAAATTGGTACCGACTACAGAGAAAAAATGTACGATCACCTTATACTCATGTTAGAACTTATTGTTAACACGAGAAAATTAAAATAACTATTTTTTAAGCTTTTAATATACTCTTTAATTTACTAGCGATTAAATCTCCCATTTCTATAGTTGAGAGCGTATTTAAACTTTTACTTTGTATATCTAAAGTTCTCCCTTCCTGTAATGCCGTTTCTACAGCATTATCTATATACCTTCCTATTTTGGACGAGTTAAACGATTCTTCGAACATTAATTTTACGCTTAAAATCGTGCCTATAGGATTTGCAATTCCTCTTCCTGCTATATCAGGGGCGGAGCCGTGAATTGGTTCGTACATCGACACCTTTCCAGGATGAATGTTTCCACTTGAACCCATTCCCAGACTTCCTATAAGGAAAGCGCCTTCGTCGCTAATAATATCTCCAAACATATTTCCTGTGACTACCGTTTGAAATTTATGAGGCGCTCTTATTAGCCATTGTGTAAATGCGTCGATGTATATATCTTCTGTTTTAATATTTGAATAGTTTTCACTCATTTCGTGAAAAATTTTTCTCCATAATTTACTTGTGTTCAGAATGTTAGCCTTATCAACGGAGGTAACAATTTTATGGTTTCTTCTTTTTGCAAATTCAAATGCAAACTTGATAATTCGCTCGCAACCCTCTCTGGTGTAAAGCATTAAGTTCTCTGCTGAGTCTTCTCCTAATTTACCTATGTTCTTATAGAGCCCTTCTGTATTTTCCCTCACAAAAGTTATGTCAATACCCTTTCCTATAAATTCGCTTTTTAAAGGACATTTCTCGCGTAGTACATCATACAATTTAATAGGTCTTAAATTAATATATAAATCTAATCCTTGCCGTATTTTCAGAATAGCACTTTCTGCTACTCCAGGAGGTAAATCAGGCAAACCAATTGCGCCAAATAATAGCGCATCAGAATTTTTAATAACATCAAACGATTTTTCAGGGAGGTTAGTGCCAAATACTTTCAAAACTTCGCCTCCTGCTGGAGCGTCTTTAAATTCAAAATCATAGTCTGTGAACTCAGAAACGATCCTGAGAATTTTAATTCCTTCGTTCACAACTTCGGGACCGCAACCATCACCACGCGTGATTGCTATTATTTTCTTCATACCAATTACCTATTATATTTTTAGAAATTTATTTAATATTTATAATAGAAGATTTATATACTATTCTTAATTCTACTTGTTTAAACTTATTTTGAAGAGTATTTTGTATGTCGTCGCCAGCTGATAGTTTTTTTGATATATATTTTACAATAACATTTGTTGTTGTCTTCACTGGAACATTATTTTTAACAATTGTTGCTCCTATAAATATCTGGCCTGGAGGCATTCTACTTCCTAAATATGATGAAGTATGTGTCTTAACCTGCGTAATAACTGAGATTCCTATTAATGGCTTATGGGGTGGGTTGATTAATGGTGCCACTTATGGAGTATTAGGGGTGATAGGATATTTAGGTGTTCGGTCAATTTGGAGAAAGTTAAAGTAATGAAAAAATTAAATCTTGATTTTTATCTATTTTTTTAGTAAGAAATTGAAATACTATTTATTATTAAATTAATTGAGAATGAGAGAAATGGAAATAATTGTTAGACCATTGAGTTCAAAGCTAATTAAAGATTTCCTAAATTTTTTCGACAATATAGCCTTTACAGATAATCCCGATTGGTCTGGATGCTACTGTCAATTTTATCATTTCCCTGGAAGCATTAAGGAATGGGGAGATGCCACAAAGGAACAAAACAGAAACGCATCAGAAAAATTAATCCTTGAGGATAAGATGAAAGGATTTCTGGCTTATGTGAACAATCAACCTGTTGGGTGGTGTAATGTTAATAACAAAGAAGCTTATTCAAACATTCCCTACGAGGACGAATTGGGAGAAAGTGCGAGAAATAAAATTGCTTCAATTGTATGTTTTGTAATATCACCCAGTTATAGGAAAAAAGGCATCGCACGGACTTTATTACAAAAGACAATAGTTAATTTAAGGGAAAACGGATTTAAATGGCTGGAATCGTATCCAAGAACTGGCGAATTGTCTGATGCTCACAGTTACCATGGACCCGTTTCATTATACTCTTCTGAAGGATTTTTTGTAGTTAAAGAAACAGAGAATTCAATTGTAATGCGGAAAAATTTAACTGCTAATATCTGAAATGTGTTTTTCAATAAATAAAGCTTTATTCTATCATTGATGATTATATATCAGAAGAAATATAATACCTTCAATAAGAGTTTAAAAAGCCGGTATAAAATTTCATCAAACTTACTTAATTCGAAGACCTATTTCCAAATTAAAAAATATCTCTGATCTAAGGGCTCAGTATTGTCTTTACTGCTTTTTTTCTCTTACATCGCAATTTTGTCGATCGGACGAAATTATTAACCGAAACATATCCTATCGAAAAAATTACGCAACTTTTAAATATTTGAATGAAGATATATAATATAATAAAGTTCAAAGTAAAATGTAGGAACTTTATAAAAAATAATATTAAATAACAAGTGGAGGAATGAAATAATGGCTAAAAAAGTATTTGCCTGGTCACCAGTCAGAAAGTTAATGAAAGATAACGGCGCTGAAATGGTTGCTCGAGAAGCAGTTGATGCATTAATTGACTATCTCGAAAAAGTTGCAAGAGGAGTAACAAATAAAGCTCTTGAAATGACTCGACATGCTGGGAGAAAGAATATTTTTAGTATTTAACTTTAAATCTTTATACTTACCCAGAATGACATGAACCTGGCAATGAAATTGATGTAATTATCTTAAAAGTTTTTAAAATTATTTTTATTTTTTTTTTTTCAACATTTCTTCAGAATCCTAATTTTAAACATAATTCACTATAGAACTAACTTCGAATTATCTCGAACAATAACTTTAAAAAAAAAGCACTCTGGTTTTATTTAGATATGTGAAGTCGCATGAGTAAAGAAGAAAATATCGCAAAAATTAAAGCAAATATCACGAAATTTTACATTTTCATTTTCATTTTTGGTATCCATACTGTTAGGGGTGTATTTTACCCTTACATGACCGTGTGGGGGGGTCTTACTTTTTTTGAGATAATGATCTTGCAGAGTTATTTTATGGTAATGATATTTATCTTTGAAATCCCTTCAGGTGCTATTGCTGATTACTTAGGAAGAAAAACGGCCTTAACGCTCTCTGCTGTCTGCATAATATTGGCAGCATTCACTTATAGCATTATACCTAATATTATCTTATTCTTTTTAGCCGAAACATTATGGGCTCTCGGAGGGGCATTATTTTCGGGGACTGACGAAGCTTTCCTTTACAGTACCTTAAAAACTA
>JAHQWJ010000009.1 GCA_029856125.1 Promethearchaeia archaeon
TCAAGTCCTCGAATGCTATATGAATTAACGAATCTTTGGTTTTATCTCCTTTCAACTGTATAATGAGGTCTTTTTTAATCTTAATTTTTTTGATATCTTCAAACTTAATATTGAACTCCTTTTCAAATTCTTCCATCTTTCGTTGGTCAAATTCAAAGTTCTCGTAACAAAATAATCCTAAACAAAACTCAATGTTCTGTGAAGGAATAATGCCGAGATCTTGCATACACCTGATGGTATAAATTTGACACGGAGTACCGACCACCGCCAACTTTTTAAACTTCGTACTTCTTATCTGCGGAAGGGAACTTGAATAGGAATGAATCTTCTGGACTTCATCCAATTGTTTTGAAATCCCCAATTTAAGCCCTGAAGCACTCAGCAACTCTTCTTTGTTCTTGGCAAGAAATGGTTCTCTTGAGAACGGAGCATTCGTTTTAGCTACAACTGCTCCATCTATTAACTTCTTTTCAAACATATAATTCAATAAAGAGTTTACAACTCCTCCATCAGTTCCATGGCGTAAAAAATCGTAATCTACTGCCTGGCACGAATAGAGATCGCATGTATTACCAAGAGGCATCGACGAAAAATCTAACAGATTAAATGTTCTATTAAGTTCGTCGTCTAATACATGAGTTTGTGGGCATAAATAATAACAAATTCCACATTTAAGACAATTGTCCTTGTTCAAAAACACTGGGGGAGAATTAGGATCCTCGTAACCAATAACATCGTAGTCCATTGAGTTACAAAAACTAACGCATCCACCACATTGTTGGCAAATCCCTTTATTATGGACTTCTTCTATCAAATCTTCAAAACTTTTCATTTTCTTATCACACCTTTTTTGCTATATTTCGATCATGTAATTTATGTTTTCAGACATAAATTTATTGCTTAACACAATTCTGTATATTTCCCTACATCTTCACTATCAGAATACTCAATTAAATAATAGAAACCGAATATAAAAATGTTCGCATTTTGAACAATAAACTATCGATACCGGACAAACATGTGATCATTCTCACCCATTTTTCGGGGATTTTTAACAATCGACATTAAGCTAGTAGAAATTAAATCAAATCATAAATGGGTGTGATTAAAACCGCATGTTTGGAATTTATATATGAAACATTTCTTTCGATATCGCAAAATTTATGATCGAAAAAGAAAAATAAATGATCGATTTGATCAAATATTAAGATCGATCATTTTCTAGTATTGGTAGATTCACATATTTTCTTCTAAATTGAAAAAATTTACAACTTAGGAATAAGCTCCCCAACTCGGGCTTGGTTAGATTGATCAATAAGATTAATCGCAGAAATAATAAAATTAAAAGAAAAAAGGAGGGTGAGAAAAGTTTATATTGTTACGAGATAAAGTAAAAGTAGAGATTCGACTCGAAGAGACAAAGTAAATCTAAAAAAATGGATCGTAAAAATGTTATTATAGCGGTATTAGTAGCATTAAATGTAATTGTGGGATTTTTTTTTCTTCCAAGGATTTATCCAGGTCCACCGCCTAGACCCCCTTTTATCCCCCGTTTCATCACAAGTACTAGTTCTGGTCCAAGTACGCTAGAACTTGTTGACGCTTGGGATAGTGCTTCGAACAATGTATTGGAACAAGTTGTCGAGACCTTGTTTTCTTATAATTTTAGTGATCTCAATTTGCCTCGAACAAATCACCTCGCGTATTCTTATTGGTGGAAGGACAATGTAAATCTTCATATAAAGTTAAGAGAGGGGATTCTATTTCACGATGGCACTCCTTTTGATGCCCAAGCCGCAAAGTGGAATTTGGATAGATTGAGATACCTTACAAACTGTTCAGGGTCCAATAAAGGTGAAGTAGCTCACACACAGTCCCTATGGATGTTACCTGACGGAAGAACTCCATTAATGAAAGAAATCACTACAATGGGTGAATATAATATCTCTATTACCCTTAATAGCCCATACGCGCCCCTTTTAAACGCTCTAGCTTACATAAACGCGGGGATGATTTCTCCTACCGCTCACGCTGCTGATGCGGAACGGTTTATCGATCTTACCACGGGTAAACCTATTGGAACTGGACCTTTCAAATATATAAGGTTCATTCCAAATGTAGAATGTCGATTAGAGCGATGGGACGAATATTGGATGGCTCCTGCTAACTTCCCTATTGTAATCTTTGCAATTTATAGCGATGCTACAACAGCTCACAACGCTTTTTTGGCTTATGCCATTGATGCGAATCCAATGGCTTCAGATCAAGATCTTATTCAATATGAGACCAATCCAAGCGTTTCTGTTAAAAAATTTACAGACGATAGCGGCAAACCAAGTTTAGTTTATCAATATATAGCCTTCAATAATGAAAAATATAATCGTACGTGGAGAAAAGCGATGTCCTACGCAATAAATTATACTTATATTATAGAAAATCTCCGTATGGGAAATGCCGTCAGAGCTATCTCACCAATTTCTCCAGGATTTGGTTCTTCTTACAACAGTTCAGTAAAAGGCGTTGATTATAATCTTACAAAAGCGCGCGAGACTATGATCTCTATGGGATTTGGGAATTTGAGTTGGACTGATGCTCAATGGATATCAATCGCAGAGAGCGGACAATCTTTCGCTTCCGTGTTGTACTCATACACTACGGGAAATATATTTAGAGAGGATCTTTATGTTGCATTAAATGATTGGTTTAAGTTAATTGGTATTGAATTAATTGATGATCCCTGTAGTTGGGTATGTTGGATTGATTGGGGTTCTTGTTGTTGTTTTTGGTATGATTATGATAATTGCGGTATTTTCGCAACAGGATGGGCGCCTGATTATTTTGATCCTTACAACATGCTCGAACCGTTATTTAATAATTTATCACGTTCCAACTCTGCTCAAGTTAACGACCCCACTCTTCAGGTAATGTTGACATTAGCTTTAGAAACTACTGATGACGGCGAAAGAACCAAAATTTATAAAAATATCCAATCATATATTTCTGAAGTTGGGTTTTTCCACGCTCCCCTTTATCATTCAAAGGTAGTTATTAATCATATGGCAAACATCTATGAAGTACCCTATAATTCGATGGGAGCTCAGAGAATCTATCCAATGTATCGTGGGTTATTCACAATTTGATTCTAATCGAGTTTTAAATTTTCTAAATTAATATCTTTAAAAACATATAAATTAAACATAAAACTAATGTATTAATTATTAATTACAACATTTCTAGATGAAGACAATGACAATAACATTTAGATATTTCTTTGATACTTTTTTGTTAATGGATTTAGTGGAAGCCGTTTTCCTCATACTTGTGTATGTGTCGATCTTTCTAGCATCGAAAAATCAGCTACGAGATAAAGAATCTGTAAGGTTACTAAGAAACTCAAGCCTGATTGGAATCATACTTTCTATTG
Source organism: Promethearchaeia archaeon (assembly GCA_029856125.1). Taxonomy (GTDB): domain Archaea; phylum Asgardarchaeota; class Lokiarchaeia; order Sigyniarchaeales; family SOKP01; genus SOKP01. The sequence continues at coordinate 3,425 of JAHQWJ010000009.1, forward strand.
TTCCTGTAATAGCTCCTGTAGTAGTCTGTACCAATTGCAGTGACTTAGAAATGATAATGGCAGGTTCAATTGCATTAAGTATTACGACATTGTCGATATTGCCGATGTTAATTTGCTTGGGAATAGGTTTTTTACTGTTCGGAAAACGAAATAGAGAAATATATGGCAACCTTCTCTTTCTTTCAGGAGTTTTTTGGATATTGGCATTTGTGGGAAATATATCAATATTGGCTAGCCTCTCATTTATGCTTCCGGGAGGAGGATTTAATTTTTTTCTTTCGTTGTTTGGCATTTTAAATCTTTTTCTATTACCTGCTCTTATTTTACTAATTATCCATGGAGCAAAAATGAAAGATAAGAATTTTATTCTAGCTGGTGTTTTCTACATACTTTCTTACCTATCGATTTTTATGGCATGGATTCCACTACCACCTTGATAGTTATGGAACTTAAAAAGCTTAATATTTGAAACGGAAGAAAAAGAGAATAAGGATAACTGATATAAGAACTCTATTTCCTTTTCAACCAAAAATCAAAAGATCTTCCTGGTACAAATATATCAATCCCGGTAGATGGCTCATCTAGCATGTTTTTTACAACGTGAGTTTCATTTTCTGGGATAAAAACTGAATCACCCTCATATAAGGTTGCTTTTTGTCCTTCTTCATTAATTACCGAAATTTTGCCTTTTAAAACGACCAAAACTTGGGCATTTGGATGTTGATGAGAAGGAGATGCATGGTTTGGTGGTTTTACAAAATGTTCTACTGAAATATCTTTTTCTTTACAAAGACTTACCCGCTTCCAGTTTTTCTCGGGTTCGTAACTTTCAGCGTCGTTAAAATGTATAACATTCATAGTTAAATAAGATTATTGATGGATTTATCTTTATCTAAAATCATTAAAAAAATAGGAAAATAAAAATAGAAAAAATTAGGATTTATTGAGGAGATTTTGTTTTCTTATGAGTATCTCATTATACATTTCTTCAGAATTTTGAGGAGGAATAATTTCCTTTTCTTTTTCTTTTCGAATTAACTGCATAGCTTCTTCTGGGCATACAGTTACACAGTTCCCACAGCCTATACAGCGCTTCGTTATTACTTTTGCGATGTCATTTTTTATTTTAATAGCGTTCATTTGGCACCTTTCTACACAAGTTCCGCAACCTACACATAGTTCACTATCTACTTGGGCGTAGTAATTCGTGTGAAAGAAATCTATCGGACGTGGTAAGTCACTTAATCCCCTTAATACGCCACAACAGCAACCACAGCAACTACAAATGAAACTTGGTTTGATTGCGTTCCCTGCTTGCAGTATTAATCCATCTTCTTGATTTTTTCTAAGGATATCTAAAGCTTCACTTTTAGTGATTTCTCTCCCTCTTCCGATATCAATAGGAAATTGCATATCCTCTCCGAATCCCATACAATTTTCTCGCAAAGAAGTTTGTTTGCATGGATCTCCCTGTAAATCGTGATTTTGACGACAGATGCAATTAAAGAGAGCTATTGGACCCTCAATATTTTCGATAATTTTTGCTACTTCTTCGTAAGTTTGGAGATGATGTTCTGGAGTTACGCTTTTTTCCACTGGAACGGTGCGCATTTGTGGGAACCTAGCACCAATAAAAGCGATATTAAAACCCTCATCCTCAAATTGGTTTATGTCGTTTATAAATTCTAAAGTTAAGTTGTTTACTTTTGCTTCGTACATACCTACTGCGAAAATATCAGCAGCATACTTTTTTACTCCATCTCTAATAGCATATCTAATAGAACCCTTTTCTGCTAGGGTATCTAACTTATTCTCTAACTCTTGTTTTGTAAAGTTTAATTCTTTTGCGATTTCATGTATTTCGTTCACGCTCTGTAATTCCCACTTCAAGTATGTCCCGATTTTTGCCTCTTCTGGCGTGAAAAAATACGTTAAGACTTTCAAATCGATTCCGGATTTTGTAGCGGGAAATCCTATCGGTAACTTATCAAGATTTTCCTGTAACTTCCGATATATGTCTGCGTTGGGCACTTCTATCTTATTATCTAGTTCTACCATAATTCAACCCTTTTTTTTAGATTTCAAGTTATGATTTAAGTAATCTTTCTTTTTAACATTATTCTCAGCTAATGCTAAAAGTATTGCTTAAGATTTAGGTAACTCGGAGTTCAAACACCGGTGAAGTTTAAAAACCACTAATTTAGTTAATAACCTAACTTTTAATAGTTTACTTTTAAAACTTACATTAATAATTCAGCAATAGCAATCCCGCTTTCTCCAGCTACAGAATACAACAGATAGGTCTTATCCTTCTCTTCATAGATGGCGGGATCACGCAATTGACATACCTTTTCATATACGGGTCCTCGCACGGAGGGAGTTGGTATTAAATTTCCACCTTCCCAGTCTTCCTCGGGATGTAATATTTTCATAGGAGCAGAAGGTTTCCATTTTAACCAATCTTCGGTTAAATCTATAATCGAAAGTAAGATACTTTCCGGAGAATCCCCAACTTTGGTCCAAAATACCTGTAACTGGTTACTTAAGATCCTTAAGGCAGAATGGCGCATGTTCATAGGAAAAAGTCGTTTTCCCATTTCGAAATGATCCAGACCGTTTAGAGATCGATAAAAAATACCAGGCATGCTCATTCCATAATAATATCCATTATAATGGAAAATCCGTAGATACGGTGGAGTTATTATCTTTGGTTTAGCTTTGAAGTGAATTCCATCTTTTGAGATAGCAACTCTAGATAATTGACGTACTTTCGATTCTAATCCATGAAAATACATCCTAATTTCTCTTTTAGCATCTATCACATGTACGTCAGGAGATGCGATATGTGGGACATTTTCATCCAATAAACTAGTTCTAATTTTGTGAGTAGGAGGATCTGTAGGAAAAAACGATTCTTCAATGTGAAGGCTACCCTTTTTGTAAATTTTCCAAGGTCCTTCCACTTGTTCGGCAAACGCTAACCGGATGTAAGTACCTTTATGACCGGCGAAGTAAAGATAATATTTTCCAAGTGGATTTTCTATCCAGTCTGGTACTCGAATTAAAGAAGGACCTGCAATATTAGTACCTATGCTAGAATCTAATCTTGGAAATATTATTGGATTTCTCTCTAATCTTTTAATCTTGATGTCAGCCATTACTATAATATATGTGTTAAAGCCTATTTTAATTTTCCCGGCTATTTAATAAAACTTTATTCTAAAAATGTCTTAATCCCAAGAATATAGAAAGTGCGAAACAGATGATCGAAGGATTTAAAGCAGAAAGTGTCAGTCAAGTTAGAAAACCTATTGCTCGTGTATTCCGCATGATCGCAGAAGCAGGCGATAACGATTTACTTGCTTTAGCTGCTGAAAGGTCTGGTAGTCTTAATAATTGGTTTAAAATTTTAGCAACACCTACCCAAAGGAGAGAGGCTTTGAAAAAAATTAAAGTACCTGTAATGACCGTTGTAGGATCTACTGAGCTTCTCCTTGGAGACAAGACTTTAGTGGCTCAATTAGTTCCAGATGCGTGCCACTTTCAAATCCAAGGGAAAGATCACTCTACAATGATACCAGATCCTAAATTCCACATGGTTGTTAAAGCATTTCTCGATTTTGTTAATGATTAGTAGAGAGATTAAGTAGTTTTAACCAATTTTTCTCAATATTTCTTTATTGAGATCTGTGCTGTAAGAATTATAGAAATTTGAACTATATTTTTGGAAAAAGTCCTCTTTCTTTGCTAAGATAGATTTAGATTTTTCTGTTTTTGGTTTACCGCAAGCCCAAAAGATTTTACCTGAACTATTCAAATTAATATTTTCGTGGTCTTTTATTACTTTACCTGATTTTATTACATATTCCATATTTCCGAGAGCAGATTTGAAAGTTTCATAGTCTTTTGATATATCAGTTTCACTTAAATTCAAGTCTATAATATTGAGGTCACCGTCAGCTCCTAAACCTAAGGCCCCTTTAACAGATCCTATACCAAGAGATTTAGCAGGACTCGACCGAGTTAGAATAATAAACTCATTAAACGATAAAACATTACTAGTACTACTAATTGAGTTGTCCTTTAAGAACCCAGCTTCCATATCATTCATATAATGTTCGCGGGCGTTATTACTAATTAACCAACTTGCGATTTCGGGAAGATTTGTTATATCTGCGTAGTTTGGATAATTAATTGAAAACTGTAGTTGCCATGGAGATATATTTAATGCTAAATCAATCGCGTTCGCCCACATTAAGCAATCTTCTTTCGTTTTTTTACTGAATTTTCTGAGGGTAGCAAACGAGTCTCCTTCAGATTCTACAGAAGATCTAACTAGTTTGTATGGGTTTGTTGAATTATTTAGCTTGTTTATAAGATGCCGATCGGAGGTAATTAATGGATTTATTGCGTTAAAACCTATAAATCCCAAATCCATGTCAAATTCTTGATTTTCGTTGTAAAATTTAATCAACTCTGAGTTATCTCCGTCTATGTTATAACTTGAAGCATGAGCAAGGTGAAATATTTGAGATCGCTTTATTCCAAAATCGTTTTTTGGATTAGGTTTTAATCCAAGTGATTTCACCTTGTTTAAAGTTGCGAGTAAGTTTTCTTTAGAATATTGGGATTCGTACCCTTCAATATGAGCGTGAATAGAATGAGGCAACCCTAAGTGCTCAACAAATCTAGCAAGTTTTTCATACACATCCATAGGGGCGAAGTTGAATAGCCTTCCTTTTTCGGTTAGGTTTTTCCTAACTACTTTCCAATTCCAATACTCCGCTTCGAAAGGATTGTAGGCTTTCAAACCAAAACCTTTAACTTTCTCCAATAGATTTGATAAAAAAACAGCACCTTCTTCAACCAGCTCTTTCTGGAACTCAAGCTCTAGTGACCATAAATTGCTGGTATTTAATAAGAATGCCTTATCTAATACAGGTAATCGTTGTAAATCAAAAATAGTCTGTTTTGTTAGCGATGGGAAGACATTAGCTTCAAGGATAAAAGTATATCCGTTAGAAACATAATCTTTAGCGATAGAATTTAAAGTCAAGCCGTTCCAAAGGTTCTGGAAATCTTGGTTGTTAGAACCTAATAATCGAACCCAATTAAGTTGCTGGGAGGCTACATGAGCGTGAATCTCTAGAGCCGCTGGAATAACTGTTTTCCCTTTCGCGTCTATTTCTTTAACATCGCTACTGCTTACGAATTTATCTACGACCTTGCCGTCTTCAATTAAAATATCCTTTTTTTCGCCTTCAATGCTATTAAAGGGATCAAAAACAAAACCGTTTTTTACATGAAGTTTTGTCATATTATTTGTTCACCAAGAGTTCTTGTATTATTTCTTTAAATTTCATTATTGGCTCGCGTGTAGCTTCCATATTCACAATGATGTTTTTATAGAGAAGATCATTATTTTGAACTACTGATAATCGATTTGACCATATAGAAACGGGCATTAAAACCATTCCTTCAGGAATGTTATCATCTTTTTCAACTTTAACTATAACATGCTTCTCCTTGTTCGATATTTTTAAGTGTAGGCTTGAAACGAGATTTAATTTTTCAAAATCTTTAGGGTTAATAAAACAAATAGCTAATTTCTCTTCTAAGGATTCTTCAGTCCCAAAGGCATGTTCTTTTACTTGATCGTTATCGATTCTTCTAATCGAGTTTAATATAAATTCCATGTTATTCCGACCTCCCTTGATTTAATAATCCATACAATTGATTGAGTAATTCCTCGTCTGAAGGAAGGTTATTAGGTGGATTTATTATTTTATTTAACTCAATGGGTACTTGATCTAGGCGATATGCTAATCCACCGCTTTCAATTCCCGTTATTGTTGTTGGTAACACTACCTCTGCTATTTGTGAAGTAGCTGTGTTATGGTTATCAATAAGAATTAGTGGTTTTTTTGCCATTTTTGAGCTTAGAACATGAGGTAAATGAGAAATGGGATCAGTTCCAACGATAATGGAACAATCGAAATCCTCTTTTTCAATTTTTGAGGCGAATCCTTCTTCTGTTTTTATGTTTTGATTGCCTTTAAATTCTAAATGACCCGATATTCCATAAGCAGAAAGCGCTACATGGTCGAAGCCTGCCATGTTAAAATGACCTCCTAATAGCATTAAAGAAATTCGACCTTTTTCTTGTCTTTCATTTATCAGTTGTAACAAATCTAATAGTTCTTCTACTAAATCATAATCAGAATGGGGCTGAATAACACCCTGACCTAGAATAATCACTCCATTTTCTGCACCAGTAAGATGGAGTAATAAGCGTTTAAGATCGCTTTGATCTATTCCTGCTACTCCTTCAGAAGGTATGCTATCTGCAGAACAGCACTCTTCTTTTAGCATTCGTATAAGTTCAATATCCTTATTTGGTTCAACCATCAATGCTAGGTCTCTGACGCCCATGACTCCAAAGGAGGCTGTCTTTACAGGATCGATTATTGCTAATGTTTTAATTTCTCTTCCAGTCATACGAAATTTACCCCGAGAAAAGAGAAGTTTATTTAGTAATCGAGGAATCGTCTCTGCGGGATTAGCCCCCCATAGAATTATCAAATCCCCTTTGTTAATGACTTCAGTAATGGTCGTAAAATTTATTCCTAAGCTTTTTGCTTTGTTCAAAAACTTCCCCTGACAAATTGAAGCATTTGAGTCTATGAAACCATTGATCTCTCTTGCTAGTTTTATGCCTGCTTCTTGAGCTTCGCATGTTACATTTGAAAATCCATAAAGAACAGGTTTATTAGATTTTTTTATAATTTCTACAACTGAATTCATTGCTTCATCCCAAGATACCTCAATCAATTCACCGTCTTTTCTAATCAATGGGCTAGTAATCCTATTTTTAGCACTCACTTGATCAAACCTTTCTTTTCCCTTTAAACAAGCCCCTATAACTTCACTAATAAACATTCCATCGCTTTGAACGATGATATCGTCGCATAGGAGCGAACAACCGGAACAAGTAAATCTTTTCATAATAAATTCCTCAATAAATTTAAGTAAATCCCTAATTAAACATATTCAATCTTAACTGCTTCGCGAGGACAATAGGTTTCACAAACGCGACATTCCCTCTCTCTTCCTCCCGCTTCTAACCTTCTACAATGTTCAATTTTTAACAATTCACATTTTCCTCCTACTACCTGAAAGAGTTGGTGTTCCTCAGGAGGATATTCTGGAGCTTTACCACTTAAACTAGATGGACAATATCTTGCGTTTACGGGACAAACAGTGACGCAAATTCCACAACCATCACAAAGATCTTCATCGATATTTATTTTTAGCTCCTTTTGTTGCCCTTCTTCTGAACCAAGAATCTCTTTTAATGTATCATATTGTTTTTTATACTTCGGCTCTAAAAGCGGAGGGCAATCGTCAATTTTAACTTTACCCTGCAATAAATCTAAACTAAACGCCATACATGTAGGCTTTCCGCATTTTTTACAGTTGGTTTTTGGTAGAAATTTATACAATTCCATAAAGTTTTGAACTGGTAAATTAATTCACCTTATAAGTATAATTAATATAGAGTCTCACGAGTCTATAATATTTAGAAACTTATTAATTTCTTTAGATTATTGAATATAAATTAATCCGCTCCTACTGCTCATCTCAACATATAGGCGGAAATCTATGTTAGTTAATTATAAAGATCTTATTCCATCCATTGTCCTGTTGATAACTGTTATTATATATTGGAAATTTTATCCCATTACACCACAAGTATGGATGGAAAATAAGAAAAAGCTCAAAGAACTTGGATTCTAATCAAAAAATAAATTTAAATCCTTCTTTTTTTTTAATTTAGTTATAATTTTGAGAGAACGTGTTTTAGTTTTGTGTATATGCTGTTAATTGCTTGACTAGCGTCTGATTCGGGTGCGTAATCTACAACAGGTTTTGCGTAAGACATAGCTTCCGGAATAGACAGGTCGAAGTTGATTTTGCCTAAAATTTCATGACTCGATTTTTTGATGTAGCTGTTTAATTGCTTTTGGGATGCGCTTTTTAAATCTGCTTTATTTATGACAATCCCGAAAGGAATGTTAAACTGGGTAACCATTTCAAGTGCTCGTGTTAAATCGTGTATTCCTGAAGGCGTTGGCTCTGTAATTGCAACTACATAGTCTAAACCTGAAACTGTAGCAATTACGGGGCAGCCTATTCCTGGTGGACCATCAATTAGAATTAAGTTTGTATCTTCATATTTTTTAAGATGATTTGCGTGTTCCTTAACCTCTGAAACCAATAAACCAGAGGTGGTGCTTCCCAATTTAGTTTTTCCATAAATTAAAGGTAATTCGCTACTGGTTTCATAAGATATTATTTCTCCGCTTTTAACTGGATTAATTTCAAAAGCGCTTTCAGGGCATAAAACTTTACAAGCTCCACATCCTTCACACGCTAAATAGTTGATAATAGGAATATTATTGTTCTCATCCCAATTTAACGCTTTAAATTCACAAAAATGCTCGTCATAACATTGTTTGCATTGTGTGCATTTATCCTCTAAGAATGTGGCTTTTTTTGTCGTATACATATCTTGGGTTAGTACTTCTTCCTTAGACTTAGCTGGTAATATTAGGGCTAAATTAGGGGCATCGACATCGCAATCTAATACTATTAGATTAACATCGTGATCTTTGTGAGCTAAACTAGCTAACGAAGCTACGAGGGAAGTTTTTCCTACTCCTCCTTTTCCAGAGATAACAGCAATCTTCTTTCTATTCACTTTGAAAATTCACTCCACTCTATAAGATTCTCAAAAATTTTAGTAAACGATTTGTAGCCAGCTCCATCCCTATCAAACTTGCTTTTTTCTTCCATTAAAGGAATCCCTTGACAATACGAACTCACAATTTCTTCGTCTAAAGGAATGTCGCCTAAAACTTCTACACCATTTTCTTCTAATTCTTTTAAAAATTTCTCTTTATAACCCAGCAGCGATGATCGATTCACAATAGCCTTGTATTCTTTTTTCAATAAAGTAATCAGTTCTATGATTCTCAGTAAATCGAGCTTTCCGAACCTCGTGGGTTCTGTAACTGGTATGACAAGATCAGCTCCATTAATCAATTCTTCTACGTCGCAATGAGCTCCAGGTGCTGTGTCCAATATAACGATGTCATATTTCTCTGGCTCTGTTTCTATAACCTCTTCTAAATTCTCCATGAGTTTATTTACAATCACGGCTGAGCGCGCTTCCGATGGCTTTAATTCGCCTAGAAAAAGATCTATGTTAAGTGCGGAGGCTGTGTAAGTCCATCCAATAACTTTTAAGTCGGGTTCAATGGCGTTAGTCGGACAAATCTTATAGCATAATTTGCAACCTGAACAGACAGTCGATATCGGAATTGGATAGGAATCTTTTATGTATAATAGTGCGTGAGTTCCGCAATTTTCTGCGCACAACCCACACTTATTACATTTATCTTCATTTATTTTTGGTAGGAAATATAAAACTTCTGTTTTATTCTTAAGCTTTGCGTTCAATAATAAAAACGTATTAGGATTTTCAACATCGCCGTCGATAAGAAGTACTTTATATCCCTTATTTTTAAACATTATTGCCAAATTCACGGCCACGAGCGTTTTTCCCGTTCCGCCCTTGCCACCTGTAACACAGATAATTTTAGGTTTGACCATTTTAATCTAGCTTTTTATTAAATAGGTTATCCATATTTATTTTACTAAATTAAAATTATTGTCTCCTTCTACCGCCACCACCGCCCATGCCTGCGCCTCGGCCTCCGCCCATACCTGCGTGAGCTCCAACATTTGAAGCCGTAAGAACTGGCAATTTATCACTTAAACGTAAGTCTATCAATTCTTTCACAGTTAAACTTCCACCCTGTGATTGATAAATTTTAAGATTCAAAGCGCTTAAAGAATTCATTGCGTTAGGACCTAAATTGCCTACAATGACTTCTGTAGCTCCGTTATTACCAATGACTTGAGCTGCTGCAATTCCCGCACCGCCCATCGCACCCTGCGCATCATTCGCAACGGATTTAACTTCTACTATTTCGTTATTCTCAATTGTAACAAAGGTGAAGCTGCTGCACCTTCCAAAACGTTGATTCATAACCTCTTTCAAGCCTTGATTTCCAAAAGTAGGAATACCAACTATTACCATTTTTTATATATCACCATTTAAAGTATGAGTAAACTAAATTTTATTATAATATAAGTTTTATGAATAATTATTCTAAATAATTATCACGAAGAACAAATAACTTATAATCACTCTTCTGAAAACTCAGAAGGATAATCGGCTTGTTTTCTTAAAAATGTAATTTATTGGGTTCTGTTAAAAAAAACAAGCAATCTATAAAAATTCCACAAAGGAGTACAATTTACGCCAGATCTCTATCAAATATAAGATCTTCTGCCGGAGTTATTTTTAATTTCCCTTTTAAATAAAGAGCTAATAGATCTTTTACGAGTATACTTCCATCAGGCGCTTGGTATGTTTTAACATTTAAAGAATTTAGTGCCATTGAAGCATTTGGCCCCAATTTCTTAACAATCAACTTTTCGGCGCCATTATTTCTAACAATTTTAGCTGCTAAAGTTCCTCTACTTCTGGTTTCATCAGCCGCAGAATTTTCAATTACTTTAACCTGTGTAATTTCATTATTATCTAATGTAATGAAAGTAAAACTCTCGCACATTCCAAATTTGGGGTGGACCTTTTCGTTTAATCCTCCCTCCCTATGACTCGGGATTGCTATTATTTCCATTTTAGTATTACCTCTATATACTAATCTTAACCTTAATTTGATTTATACTTAACTAGAAATGTGGTTATAGACTTGAATAATTAACTAAAAATTTAAAAGGTTATTATAGATGCAACCACATATTCCAAATAAATTTCTATACCAATTCCTTATATAATGTGAGGGAAAAATTAAAGAATAAAGAATAATTATTCATAAAATGATTTTGATTTTATAATTAAATCTGGATAAATTAAACTTAAATATAATTGAAAGCATGTAAGCCTTTTCAAAATATTAGCGATAAATTAAAGGAGATAATTGTATATTTAAAATCATAAGCATAAATTAAAGAAATTAATAGTTAAAATCAATTAAAAAAGTGAATGAAATATGGGAGAAGATGAAATACCCGATATAGATTTAAAAGAAACAGTAGCCCAAGGTAAGCAAGAGAAACTGGACCAGCAAACGTTGAATATTAATGATAATATGGCTAAAATAAAACATAAAATCGTGGTCATATCAGGGAAGGGAGGCGTTGGTAAAACAACTGTAGCAGTGAACCTCGCAATGAGTTTAGCAAGCGTAGGTTTACGCGTAGGGATATTAGACGTAGATATAACGGGACCTAATGTAACTAAGATGTTAGGTATTGCCTCTGATGTTAGACCTCGAGTTGATCCCGATGCTAAGAAGTTTTACCCCGTTGATGGCCCCTTAAACACTAAAGTAGTTAGTATGGCTTTTCTGATAGAAGATAGCGATACTCCAGTAATTTGGCGAGGTCCAATGAAAATGTCGGCAGTAAGACAATTTTTGGGAGAAGCCTTATGGGGAGACCTTGATTACCTAATCTGTGATTTACCTCCTGGCACTTCTGATGAAACTCTTGATATACTACAACTAATTCCAGACGAAAATGTAGTTGTTGTATCCACACCGCAAGAAGTTGCACTTATGGACGCTCGAAAGACAATTGTAATGGCAAAAACAATGGAAAGACATGTCCTTGGGATAATTGAAAATATGTCCGGTTTTAAATGCCCTCATTGTAGCGAATATATTGATCTTTACCCTCCTGGCGGCGCAGAAAAGGCTTCCAAAGATTTTAATATAACATTTTTAGGACAAATTCCTTTTGAGGTCGAAGTTAGTCAACAAGGAGATAGGGGTTTACCATTTATATTAAAATACCCTGAAAGCGCAAGTACTAAGGCATTTAAAGCAGCTGTATCTAAAATAAGAGAAGAATTAGAAAAATAAATTTTTATAACTTTTTATTTTAATTTTTATTAGCAGTTATGATCTGAGTGACCACTACCGCTACCTGCACATTGGGGCTCATTTAGAGATTGTAAATTACCTTGTAAAAATAATTGGATATTATCAGCCAGAGTTCCCTTTACTCCTTTAAATAATCCAATTCCATAGTGAGTGAACCCTGCATATGGTCGTCCACCTATGCCTCCCACAATCATATCTGTTACGCTTCTTTGTTTCATGTCATTAACTGGTTCCATACAACCCTGATGCCCATTATTTTGTAAAGAAAATACCTTCTTCACATTTTTTTCTTCGTCAATTTCAATTCCTACATAATACCTACAATGACCAAAATGTTCTGAAATTGCGTCGGATAGTTCTGGTCCATCGGAAGGAATTCCTATAACTTGATTCATTTATATCAGCTTTAATTATAATGTTTTTTTAACTGAATGAGTATTCATAAGAAGATAAAGTTATCGATTATAAAATATCAAGTCTTTATCTATAGAGAAAAATTAACAATGTGCTATAACCGACAAAAAGTTAAAAGTCCTTGAAGTCCTATGAACTCTGGGAGTATATATCACCATAATATAAAGTCTGATAAATAAAAAAGAATTTAAACATTTAATTATATGATTTTAATACTCAACTGGAGAATTTGAAAATCTTCATAATAACAGGGTAAAGGTAATCAAAAATTAACTCAATTCAAAAATCAGATGTTTCAAGGTTTTTAAAAGGGATTATAATTTGCAAAGAAACGGGTATATATTTATTGGATCTCATTTTGGATTCTGAAATTAATCCTATGTTGCTCTCATCGTTTGTAGGGGCATTGTCCCTATTTGGATCGGAGAGCTTGGGAAAGATTGAAGAAATTACAATTAAAGGTTTATCCATTCAGATGATCATTGTAAATAAATTTGACCTAGTTTTAATTGCGATAATGGATAAAGATTTTGTCAAAGAAGATATAAGGGAAGAAGCAGAAAAAGCGCTCGACATGTTTTATCACCTATACCAAAACGAAATTAGTGATTGTACCGATGTTTCTCAGTTTGAATCATTTAAAAAACTCTTATACGACCAAATTGTTGAGTACTTCAACCGAGTTAATGGGGAAAACACTAAAAAAGAAATCCGAGACTTTGGATTTTTCACTGAAGCAATCGCACAAACGAAAAACTAAAAGAACTAATCTAAATCTTAATTTACAACCTTTTTCTCTTTCTATAACTTTAAAAATTCTCAGTTTTTCTCTTAAAAATTATGTGTCCTTCTTTAACGGAAAACAACCTTACCATCAATGAACATTTAGCTTTTAGTAAATAATATAGTTCTTTATTTGGTATTTCCATACCGTGTAAGCTTTCGAAATTACCTTGACCTTTTGATAAAATCACGCCATCCTTTAGAAAAAAGTGCTTCTTGAACTCATCTGTAGTTGTTGGAAGGTCAATACCCGGTGATCCACTTGCTTCTATGACTTGAACTAAATCAGTTAAACCAACGAATTTTGCATCTTCCAAGGTTGCATCGTTGATAATAGGGGCTGATCGAACCGAACATATAATTTCTAGTTCTGGAAAAGTTTTAAGCATAGTTTCTACCAATAACTTATCAAACACAATCTCCCCGGCATTATCTAATAAAATAAGTAAGTGGTCAGTATCTAGAAGCGATTGTTTAAATGTTTCGTAGTCGTTTATTGCTAACTTGTCTGGTGTAAAATTTTTAATGTCATGTATGAAATCAATTTTATGGCTGGTGCCAAAATCTATAGTATTTCCAAGAGCAGCCACAATAATGGCCTCAAATAAAGGATCTTCAGCGTTAGTAACTATGTTTCTAGCCTCATCGTAGAATTGTAAAGCTAACTTATTATATTGTTTTTTTATTGAAGCGTAGGGATCTTTTACACCTAATGCCTCAGAGACAAGGTTGTACGCCACTTTACCGATTATCGGAGATGCTCTTTTTTCTAAGTCAAAATTAATGAGATACTCCATTAACTTCCTCTGAGTATCTATAATTATCTCACGGGGTGTATCAGGTTTCAACAATTGAAAGGCTCTCAATACTTGATTAATAAGGCACGGTATACATTCTGGTTCTAAGTACATTTCTATTTATCCTTTTAGTCTTATGATAAGAAAAATTGTTGAAAAATTATAAATCCTTTTGATTATAATAAAAAAAAAAGAATTTTATATATCAAAAGAAAATTATTGTATATTATCATTAAAATCTACTTTAAAAAAATATGTGATAAAAATGTCAGAAACATCAAAATTTAGAGTTGGACAGACTTTTACTATCGGTTTAGCTTTCTTTTCCTCTGAGATTGCATGGTCACTGTATAACGCACAAGTTCCTTTGTTATTAAGCGATTATTTTAGTTCTTTATTCGTAATTGGTTTACTTATGGCATTAGATAACATGATTGGGGTAATAATTCAGCCTATTATGGGTTCAATCTCCGATAACACACGTACTAAATTCGGAAGAAGAATGCCATATTTGATAGTAGGTATTCCTTTAGGTGCGCTGTTTTTCTTTTTAATTCCTACACAAACCTCCATTATAATGCTATTAATCTATATGTTCTTTTTTGGATTAAGTATGGGCTTTTACAGAGCCCAAGCTGTTTCATTGATGCCAGATTTCGTAAGACCAGTTAATAGAAGTAAAGGAAACGCAATAATAAATCTTATGGGGGGTCTTGGAGTAGCAATCGGATACGGATTTAGTATCTTACTCGGCATCATTACCCTACAACTAATGTTTCTTATTATTTCAATAATAATGGTAGTTGCTCTGCTGGTACTATTATGGCGAATAAAAGAAAAAGATTCATACAGTTATCAATTAATTCTGGAAATGGAAGGAAAAGAAGGAGAAAAAGTCAAAGAAGAAAAGATTACTCCTGGATTGATCGAGAGTATTAAGGACATAGCCTCCGAGGAAGATAGGAGCACCCTTTTTATGTTATTAGCGATCTTCTGTTGGTTCATAGGATACCAGGGAATTGTTGCGCTTATTTCAATTTATGGCGTGCAGGTGTTAGGTTACAGCGAAGGTCTTGCGGGGTTCTTGCCTTTTATAGTAACTGTTCCTCTTTTGATATCAATATATCCTCTATCGTACCTTCCTGGAAAAATTGGGAGAAGAAAAACAATTAAAATCGGAGTTATACTTTGGACAGTTATGCTAATTGTTGGATTCTTCATGGGGCTTGCCCAAGTTCAATTATATATAATGGCAATTCCACTTGCTTTACTTGGAATCGGATGGGCAATGATTAACACTAATTCTATCGTAATCGTATGGGAATTAGCTCCTAGTGAAAAGAAAATTGGGACATATACAGGTCTATATTACTTTTTCAGTTACTTTGCTGCTATATTAGGTCCGATGGTCGTAGGCGGGCTCACTGATTTAATGGGGATACCCTTCTTACTCCTTAATGGTGCTATATTCTTCATCTTAGCCTTTATTATGATGATGTTCGTAAAAAGAGGCGAAGTAGAACTTACGGAAGAAGAAAAATTAGCAAGACAAAAAAAAATCCAAGAATTATAATATAAACAATATTTTTTTTTTATTTTATTAAACTTCATCTACGAGAAGATAGATTCAACTAAGAATCTAAAGATATTCTTGACTACGATGTTTTAGATTACGAAATTCGATAATTAAGACAAAAGAATTATAGTTCTATTTCAACATTAATCGATTTGATGTCTTCAGGGATACCTTTTGCTGCTTTTAAATATGCCAACAACAGGTTTTTCAACATCTCTTCCATAAAATCGTTTAAAGGAACTTTTTCATCGTTTACTTTTATAATTACATTTGACATGATTTCTAAGTGATTATTAAAAGATTTAAATTTTGAGTTTATTTTTTAAATATTTTCTTGAATTACTTTAAGAGAAAGGTTTTCTAACGCATCTGATATTTCTGGCGTTATCGTATGCTCTATTTTGCAGCAGAGTTCGTCGAGTTTATATGTGTTGTCCACGCCTAAAACGTCTTCAAAGAAAAGCTTCAATTGGTTATACTTATTAATCGTTATTAACGCAATTTTTTTGCCCTTCGCAGTTAGTCTTACTGATTTCCTTGGATACCAATGTATGTAATTATTCTCTTTTAATTTATATAACATGCTTGATACTGAAGCGGGCTTAACTTTAAGAAAGTTTGAAATTTCTGAATTTGAGACCCACCCGCCCCTGTTTTTCTTCGATACCATATAAATTGCTTTAAGATAATCTTCGTGGGTATCTTTTATTTGCGACATCGTACTCAGCATTTAATAGCCTAAATTTCTTAATATTTAATTTTTGGTTATAAAAAAATGAAAAAAAAAATTATTCTTTTTGTTCTAGTTCTTCAATGCGTTTGGTTATGTCTTCAAGAGCATTACTAATTCCTTTAACTTCGGATTCCAAGTAAGTTTTTTCTTGTTTTAGCATTGTTAATCTATCTACTGGTTCCAAGGGGGCTCTTGAAGTATAAACCGGGGCAGTATTAATAATTGGAGGATACATCGGCTCTCTATAACCCCATCCTCGCCCATATCCTCTACCTCGTCCGGAACCCCAGGCCATTCCTCGACCTCCACCTCGTCCATAACCAAATCCTGGACCGTAAGCTGATCCTGGAGCATCATATCCCGCACAATAACCTAATGCTCTTCCAGTTCTTGCTCCAAGGCCTCTAGGGCCAGTTCTATCTCCACCAGGCATTATTTTCTTATCATCTCCTTATATTTTGTTTGTTTTTTTATAAAATTTCAATTTTGAATAATCATTCATTTATGAATAATCATTCATTTCATGCTATGAATAGAATATCAAATACAATATTTAAGTATTATGAATAATTATCCAAAATAATTACTTATAAAATATTATAAATAATAAGTAAAAAAAAAAGTGATTTAAAAGTTGAAAGTAGCTATATGTACAGAAATGGGAAGTGTTTCGCAACATTTTGGTCGGGCTCCAGAGTTTACTTTTGTTTCAATTGAAGATAACAAAGTAGTTGAAAAAAAAGTGTTACCTAATCCAGGACACGAAATTGGGAGTATACCACAATTTATTAACGAAAATGGTGCCACTTGTATGATCGCCGGGGGAATTGGTCATAGAGCCGTTGATTTCTTTAGTCAATACGGGATTGAAGTTATTAGGGGTGTTACTGGCCAAATTAACGATGTTATTGCTAAAATTTTAGACGGAACGTTAGAAGGTGGAGAAAACATTTGTTCTCCGGGTGGAGGTAAAGGTTATGGTGTAGAAAAAATCCACACTGACGCAGACGATAATAGCGATCACGATCATCATCACCATCAGCATTAATTAAAATGAATCGAAAATCTTTTGACCCATTAATTTTTCTATTAATTAAATTTTAATTAATAAGAGTAGTTCATTTTAAATGCCTAAAGATAAATTTGACTTGTATGTAGAAAATCTTCAAAAAATGATACTTGAAGAGGAAATTAGAGATTATAACGAACGCATAGTTGAATTATATCACGATCCTAAAAATTGGGGTAAACCCTCTGATGATGAAATTACCGTTTCTAAATCTTACGAGGGTCCATGTGGGGATACGATGTCGTTCTTTTTGAAAATAAAAAATAATATTATTGAAAAAGCCAATTTCCTTACTGACGGGTGCGGAGCTTCAGTGGCAACAGGATGTCAAACAACTCTTCTCATAGAGAATAAATCGTTAGATGATGCTGAAAAAATAAAGGCAGAAGACATTGACGCCTCGTTAAACGGTTTACCAGAAGATCACAAACATTGTGCGGAATTAGCATATAGAACTTTACAATTAGCGATAGCGGATTATAAAGGATTAGTGAGTTCAAAATAATAAAAGAGATTTAATTAAAAAATTCTGGATTGTGCTTACGAATCGTATTTTTTTATAAAAAAAGAAAATGAAATATGTATATGGACCAGTTCCTAGTAGACGATTAGGGAGTTCTTTAGGGATTGACCCTATTCCTTCAAAAACGTGCAATTTTCAGTGCATATATTGCCAATTGGGAAAAACGACTAATTTTACAAATGAGAGAAGAGATTTTTATCTCACAGAAGAAATTTATAAAGAAATGGAAGAAGCTATTAAGCAAAACAAAGAAAAATTTGATTACATTACATTTGTAGGTAGCGGCGAACCTACATTATACAAGAGTTTAGGAAAACTGATTTTAAAGGCAAAAGAATTCTCAAGCAAACCAATCTGCGTAATTACAAATGGAGCTTTATTATATTCTCCAGAGGTTAGAAGAGAGCTAATGAATGCTGACGTAGTTCTGCCTAGTTTGGATGCGGGAGATGAAAAGTTATTCATTAAAATAAATCGTCCTCATCCCTCCATAGAGTATGAAAAAATAATTCAAGGATACATCGATTTTAGGAAAGAATTTAACGGTCAATTCTGGATAGAAATAATGGTAATGAAGGGAATTAACGATTCAAAAGAAGAATTAGTAAAAATAAAAAATAAATTAGATTTAATCAAACCGGATAGAATTGACATTAACGTTCCAATAAGGCCTCCTATTGAAAGTTGGGTACAAATTCCTGATAAAAACGTTATTCCGATTTTAAACGATGTTTTTGGAGAATATAATAACATAAATTTTCCTGAGCGGGGAATATTTAGTGTTTTTAGTTCTAATTTTGAAATGGAATTAAAGATTTTGCTTGAAAGACATCCAATGAGACAAGAACAAATTCTTGAAACATTTAGTTCAAAAAAGTTTAATGAGCAAGATGTATTACTTGAATTGAATACTCTAGCATCGCAGAATAAGATTAAAAAAGTAATTTACAATAACCAGACCTTTTGGAAATTAATAATTTAGCCAATAACCTGATGAGTAGCTATGCCAGTTTGTACGAAATGTAAAAAGGAAAAAGGATTAAACCAACTCGATAAATTTGATGACAAATTCATGTGTTATTCGTGTTTATATGAGAATAATAAGCCGTTTAAGATATTTCCAATCGGTTTTGTAGAAAATCTATTAGAAAAAGGAGAAGGATTTGGGTTGAAAGGGAGTAGAAATAACGTCTCTAAAATCCACCTTTTTGAATCTCAACGAGATTTTCTTTACAAATTAGAAGAAGATGAATGGATTACTGTTGTTTTTTATTTTCATAAACAGCACAAAATTCTATCCACTTTTTCTCGAGGTATAGATGGGAAAGAGGTAGGTATTTTCGCTTCTCGGACGCCTAATCGATTATCTCGCATTGGAATTACTAATGTTAAATTAGTTAAAATTGAAGACACTACTTTATTTGTTAAAAATCTCGATGCGATTAATGGAACACCAATTTTAGACATTAAATTGGGATCTAAAGCAAAATGGTAATTAAGAGATTTTAAATTCGTTAAATCTTATCTATGTTCCCTTTACATCTATATTTGGGATTATTGCGTTGTTTGGACAATCTTTAAAACATTTCAAACAATTAAAACACTTATCCGTTGATGTATTATTAAACTTGATGTATTCTTTGTTTGTATCTGACTCAACGCAAAGGTTAAATAAATTTTGAAAACAGAAATTTGACTCTAAACATTTTTTACAAACGGTACATCTCTCTTTATCAATTTTAAAATCAATTAAACGCCCCTCTTCTAACGAGATTACTTCTATAGCGTTGTGTTCGCAAACACTCACACATTTTAGACATCCTTTACACTTATTATAATCGACGTATCGAAGTGAATCTCGAAAAAATATTGCTTTTGTTGAACACGAATAAGAACACTTTTCACACCGGACGCAAAATTGTGGATTTATACTTATAGGAAATAATTTTTCCATTTTCATGCAGTTACAGTTATTGTAATTCTAAAATTTATTTTCTAATCGATCTATGATGTCGTTCTGAATAGGAATCCCTAAATCAACAAAAGTCGCGTTATACCCTCCAACTTTTACAATTAAATCTGCGTAGTTCTCGGGATGGATCTTTGCGTCTTTTAAAGTTTCAGTTGAAACCACGTTTGGTTGAATCTGCATTCCTCCTTTTTCAAAATAGCCTTTTAACAGGTGATAAAACTTTTCTATGTTTTCTTTACTTTCCAAATTTTGGGGATGTAATCGCACATTAACGGCCACTCCGTTCATAGCGCAATCGTAGTTTAATTTTGCGATTGAATTCATTATGGCGGTGATTCCGTTCTTTTCAACTCTATTCACAGGAGATAAACTATTTGAGATGGGTCTTCCAGCTTTTCTCCCATCAGCTGTTGGTCGAGTTAATATACCTTCCATTACATGGATGCCCATTGAATAGGCTCCCGCATTATATTGACCTCCTCTTAAAGGTGTATTCTTAACGACCTCTTGCGTAAACAAATCCCATAATTCAATAGCAAAGGAATCAATTTCAGCACCATCGTTCCCCCACTTTTCGTAATTATTAATTAATTTTTGTCGAAGAACTTCATTATCCTCAAAATTTGAATTGAGAATATCTATAATCTCTGGTAACGTCATTAACTTTTCTTCGTAAACGACTTTTTTAATGTTATACATGGAATCGACTAAAGTAGCAAACCCATAAGCAGTAATCGACGAATAATTGTACTTTGCCCCTCCACACACGTAATCCTTCGCACTTTCCAAGCACCCATCAAGCGTAGCAGATACAATTGGATGTTGAAAGAAGTTCATAACTACTTTATCTCCAGCGTCGGCAATCCTCACAGAATTTTTAATGTTATGTTTAAGTTGGCGTGTAAACGCATTGTATAATAGATCGTATGTGGTAAACTCTCTTGGGTTTCCTGTCTGTAAACCGTCTATTTTTCTAGAGAAATTGCTATATCCATTATTTAAAGTTAATTCCAACACTCCTGGTAGATTTAGGAACATCCTACCCGTTGCTGAAAAGCTATTTCCTTGGCCTGTAGGTTCTACACATCCGATTATAACGTAATTCCGAGCATCCTCAAGAGAATAACCGGTACTTTGAAGTGCTGGAACTATAACTTCATCGTTATAAAATGCAATACCTGAAGTGTGTTTAAAAACTTTAATCGCGTTTTCAAAGAATTCTTTTGGAGTTTTTTTATGAATTCTTACAGAAAGATCAGTTGTAAGAACTTTTACATTCTTATACGCTTCAAGAAATAGGTAGGATAACTCATTTGTTGCGTCTTTACCGTTTAAATCCATACCGGCAATAGTAATTGTCTGGGTGTTCTGACCAAGTGCGTTAGCTACCAAAGTAAAGTCTGTAGGTAAAATTGTAACGTTCCAAGTTAATTTTAAGTTGAGTTCTTCTATTAATTCCAACGCGTGTTCTTTATCAATCTCCCCGTTTTTAAGATCTTGAACATAGTAAGGCCATAAAATCTGATCTAATCGGCCAAGAGCTACAACGCTTCGTTGGTAAGTAATATTTATGACATTTTGAGTAAACCATATAAATTGAACTGCCTCGTAAAAGGTTTCTGGAACTGATTCAGTAAATTTATCCATCATAGCTCCGATAATATTAAGCTCTTTTTTTCGTATTTCGTTGCTTTGAGTTTTCGCCATTTCTTGAGAAAGAGCTGAAAACCTGCGTGAAAATTCTATAGCCGCTCTATAATATATTTTAACTGCTTCGTAAAAATTATATTTTTCTTGATAATCGTTACCCGCTTTATCTAACCGGGATTTATATGATTCAGCTTCTTCAATTATCCCTCTGTATCCAAGTTTTAAAAGTTTTTCGTACCCAGCACATATATGTCCTTCTGTCGTTCCAATTTGAATGGAAACATTTGGTGCTAAGGAGGTAATTTTTCCTTCTCCTTTGAGAAGTTTTTCTTCCCGTAATTTCTTATTAATCCGACCTTCTAATAGCGATTTTTCTTTCCAAAAAGGAATCACTTCGAGTAACTCATCAATCTCCGGCTCTTCGATAAAAAAAGGTTGAAGTTTTCTTCTTCTTAGCTTCTTATAGGTTGACCTCTTTTCTAAGCTGTTATCATAACGCTGAAGATCGAGATTGATTTTTTCACCCAAATTTTTACTTGTTTCATTTCCAACCAGTAATTCATCGTCTCTAATAAAAATGGTCATATTTTTTAGAGTATGTGCTATAGCTTTCGCTCTCTTAATAACTTCAGGATCGTCCGGATATTGTTTGTATATCTCAGTGAAAAATCTCATGCGTTCGATACATAATTCATACTTGCTTGATAGCATGTTACTTTTGAGATTATTAATCCGTTCGGAAGGAGTTTCAACAGTCAAATTCTTCACTGAAATTTAAAATTAATTGTAATTAATGTAAATCAACAATCTAATAAGTATTTTAAAACTTTAAAAAATAAGTAAAATAGCTTAACAACAATTATTCTCTAATCGTTCGAAATGAAAGTTACACTAAACCCAAATACCATCTATAAGAAAATACTTCAGAATAAAATAACGAAGATCGAAGGTATTGAATTTCTAATTTCGATTATCGAAAAATCTCATAATACTAATGCTAGATTGAGAAGCTTAGAGATTCTATTCAAGCTTAAAACTCAAGAACACATAGTTTTTAAAATATTAGAAAATTGTATAATTTCTGACGAAAATGAAGAGATTAGGATAGTTTCCGCTAAAAATGTTTTAGAAAATCATTTACATATTGGAGAAAAATGCTTGGAATGGGCTCTTTTAAATGATAAGTCATCTAGATTAGTTAAAATCCTTGGAAAGTTGTTAAATAATCCAAAAGTGGATCGATACAAGGCTCTCTACGCAATTTATCTTCATCGATTAGAGAAAATAGCCGAAAAGTTTGATGTTGTTTCTGATGAAGTACCATTCTTATTGGATATAGAATTTAATATTGAAAATTATAACAGTTTTAATTGGGGTTCAAACAGTAAACTGATCTATGATGACGAAGTAATGTTTAAAATTCAAGACCAACACATTTTAGAATTAAGCGTCTCCCTAAGGGATCAAATTCCTTCCTCCATTAATTTATTGAAGAATTTAAGTAATTTGGATCTTAGCTGTAATAATTTAACTGATTTGCCAGATACCTTCAGCGACCTTACAAGTCTTGAAAGTCTTGATTTGAGTTGGAACGACTTTAAAGTTGTCCCAGATGTCTTGAATGAGTTAAAATCGATTGAGAAAATTCATTTTCATAATAATCTCACTCAGAACTAACCTAACTGAAATTTGAAAGAGATAGCCTTTTCAATAAGTTTCAAATTCTTTAGAACTTTAAAAGAAATATGACATTTCCAAATTTTCCAAATAAACATCACGAGAAAGCTGTTGTTCAGGCTGAAGATTTCTGGAAGTATAAGAAAGAACTTGGCGTATATCCTGATATTGAACCTCCAGAGGGAGTAATAATTTGTTATTCCCCTACAATCTTGAATTACATAGTAGAAAATTATTCTCTTACTAAAGTTGACAATGTTCATGCAAGTAAATTTTATCTTTTGAACGATTCTGACAAAAAGATTGCACTTTGTGGAACTTTTGGAATCGGAGCTCCAGTAGTTGGAATTCTCTTGGAAGAACTTAAAGCTTTTGGTGTTAAATTATTTGTTTCAATAGGGACCGCTGGCTCTCTACAGAAAAAACTCCAATTAGGTAGTACCATTATCTGCACGAGAGCAATTAGAGACGAGGGAACATCGCATCATTACGCATTAAGTGAAAAGTACTCGTATCCTTCTCGTGACTTGACTGAAAAGTTGATCGAAATAGCTAAAGAAATGAAATTAAATTACCACCGTGGAACAAGTTGGACAACTGACGCCCCTTATCGCGAAACTTTAGTTGAGTTAAAACATTACCGAGATGAAGGTGTATTAACAGTTGAAATGGAAGCAGCTGCTATATTTGTGATTGCAAAGTGTTTAAACATCGAAGCAGGGGCAATTTTTACTATTAGCGATTATTTGACTGAAGAAAATTGGGAGCTTCACTTTCATTTAACTGAAGAACATCTACATACTTTATTTACTCTAGCTAAAAAGACATTAAGTTCTCTATTACTGTAATTGTTAAATCCCGAGCTTAAGCTCAGTCCTAAATTATAAATTCAAAAGTGTTTTTATTAAATTACTAAAAAAAGTGATAAAAGTGAATTTTGAGACTATTAAATTTGAATTAAAGGAAAATGGAATTGGAATTCTTTCCTTAAATCGTCCGGAAAAATTGAACGCTATTAACTTCCAAATGGAAAAGGAGTTACACGAGTTATTTGATCATTTAATGGTTAATTTGGATTGTCGTGTGTTGATTTTTAGAGCTGAGGGAAGGGCATTCTGTGCAGGAACTGATTTACAGGAAGCGTTGATCTTAAACACTAAAAAGAAACCTGAAGGGTACGAGAAATATTATTTTCTAAACGTTTCAGAACCAATTAAAAAAAAAATATACCATCAGTGGCGTATTAGTTCGATTTTTATGAAAATGCGCAAGATTAGCCAACCAATTATCGCTTTAGTTCACGGTGCGGCTGCTGGAGGTGGATTTGGCTTTGCTATGGCTTCAGATATCCGGATTGTAGGTAATAATGTTAAGTTCATTAACGCCTCAATTAATATTGGGTTAACGGGAGCAGATGTAGGCGGAAGTTACTTTCTTCCTCGATTAATAGGATTATCGAGAGCTTCTGAGATAATGTACACTGGAAGACAAGTTGGGGCGGAAGAATCGGTCAAAATTGGATTAGCTTTAAGATCTGTTGAGTTAAAAGATCTATTAGACTCTGGGTTGGAGTTAGCTGACGAGATGCTAAAGAAGAGCCCGTTAGGTTTGCGAATGACTAAACAATCGTTAAATTTAACTCTTGATTCTCCAAGTTTAGAAACAATATGTCAATTGGAAAACTCCAGTATTGTGCTCACTTTTAGTTCTAAAGACGTGAACGAAGCCTCTGCTGCTTTTTTTGGGAAGAGAGATCCAAAATACCCTTTAAGTTAAATCTGATTTTAGAATGAGAAAATAAAAATAAAAAAACAAAGAATAACTAGTAGATTATTCTCTTATTTGGAGTTTTGGAGTAATAGGTGAAGCCCCACCCAAATTAGTTATAACTGGGCAATGAGAAAATACTTTTTCCATCAATTCCTCAATTTTTTCTTTAGGGGCGTCTGCTTTAATCCTAACAACAGGTTCGAGTTTATCGTAACCCGCAAGTTTACTGTCGTCAAGTCCAAAAATTGCTCCAAGATTAATATGACCACGAGAAAACACTTTCAATTCTGTGATTTTTATATCCATAATCTTGGCCCAAAATTTCGTAACTGCAACTATACATGCGCCTATTGAGGCTAAAATAACGAGTAGTGGAGATGGTCCTTCATTTGTTCCGTCTAAGCCCAGAGGTGCATCAATTAATATTTCAAAAGGCTTTGCTCCCATTGTGCATTTAACTTGCATACCTTCCGATAGCATTTCACACTCAATGTTAAAATTCTTTTCCCCCTTGTTCCAATCTTCTTTTATTGCTTCATACGTTTCTTTAAAGCTTGGCATTTTTTTCACTTTTTGTTAATATTTTTTCTATAATGAATGATTATTCATAATTTGTACTTATGTATAAAGAATAATTAATTCTATTTAAATTTCTCTAATTAGAAGAGCTGCTAGCAGCGTGCCTTTTTGTAGATATTTTAAATTAAAAGAGTTACCTTTATCATTAGTTTTATCATTTGTATCTTAAAAACAGATTAGATAACTAGTGGTAGATTAAATTGGAAGCTAAAACAGTTTCGCAATCAAAGGTTGAGATTGCGCAAGTAATGATGCCAGAGCACGCAAATCCCGCTGGGAACGTACACGGGGGTAATCTTTTAAAACTTGTTGACCAAGCGGGAGCTATTGTGGCAGCGAGGCATACGCACACTAATGTAGTTACAGCATCGGTAGATCGTTTCGATTTTATTTCACCGGCCTATATTGGTAACCTTGTTTTTATTAAAGCATCAATGAATTATGTTTCAAAAACTTCGATGGAAATTGGAGTAAGAGTGGAGGCGGAATGTCTTAAAACGGGCACTCATACCCATATTGGCTCCGCTTACCTTACATTTGTAGCTCTGGGCAAAGGCGATAAACCAACTGAAGTACCAGGACTGATTTCAGAGACGGTAAGGGAAAAAAGACGCTTTGAGGAGGCTAAAAAAAGGAGAGAAATTAGATTACAACACGCTAAACCTCATCGTCATCGTCAACAAGCAAGTATAATTAGACCGGAAAAGTTAAAATAGATATATATCTTTTTCTGAGTTAAAACGATTTAAAGGTTTCAAATGTAACTTTTTATTAAGCGAAGTATAGAATTATTTATATTTAGTAAGGTGAGTTTGTTGGAAGAAGTTAAGAAAAAACCTGAATTAAAAAGAAGAATATCTTTATTCGGTGTTACTCTCTACGGAATTGGAAACATCCTCGGAGCAGGCATCTATGCCTTAATTGGGGAAGTAGTAGGACATACGGGAAATATTTCGTGGTTAGTTTTTATAATAGCCTCGGTTATTGGAGCTTTAACAGGTTTATCATATGCTGAACTGTCTGCTATGTACCCCAAAAGTGCTGCTGAGTTTGTATATACAGAAGAGGCTTTCAAAATCCGGCTTTTATCGTTTCTCTTGGGATGGATAATAATCTTTTCAGGGATATTTTCGGCAGCTACTGTTGCGTTAGGTTTCGCGAGTTATCTAGCCGCTTTAATCGGGATATCTCCGATTTTTCTTGTTGTAACATTTGCCGTTTTACTCATAGTTATCCTAAGCCTTATTAACTTCGTTGGTATAAGGGCATCTACGTGGACAAATATTCTATTTACATTAATTGAGGCTTCTGGACTCATCTTAATTATTATAATTGGCATACCGTATTTAGGTAGCGTCAACTATTTTGTTCTCCCTATAGGAAGCTCCTTTGGGTCTATTTTTTCGGCGGTCGCTTTAATATTTTTTGCGTATATTGGGTTCGAGGATATCGCAAATGTCGCTGAAGAAGTTAAAAAACCAGCTAGAAACCTTCCTCGAGCTATAATTTATTCAATTATTGTTACAACAGTTCTATATTGTTTAACTGCGATATCAGTAGTTAGCATTCTACCTTATGACGAGATTGCAAACTCTCAAGCTCCTTTAAGCAGCGTTGTTTCTGCAGTATTAGGTCCTATTGGAGGAATACTCATGTCGTTTATTGCTCTCTTTGCTACAGCAAACACCGTTCTGATAATGATGATTGTCACTTCCAGAATGATGTACGGAATGGCAAGAGATAAAGCGTTACCAGAAGGATTAAGCAAGGTATCGACTAAATTTAAAACACCCGCTTTAGCTGTATTAGCAACGATGATTTTAACGATAATTCCTTTAGGCTTATATTTTATTGGGGACATATCTACTGTCGCAGAGGCTACTGTTTTTGGAGTGCTAATTACTTTTTTCCTCGTGAATCTAAGCTTAATAGTTTTGCGTAAGAAAAAACCCGAGCTTGAACGACCCTTTAAACTAAAACCAAATATCCGTTGGCTGCCAATAGTTTCACTACTAGGATGTATTGCTTGCTTCGGATTATTTTTTTCATTTGCAAATTTAGAAGGTCTATTGACAATAATTATTCAGGCAATTATCGTATTATGTGGAGTAGTAGTTTTTTACGCAATGAAATCAAAAATCGAAACAAAAGCCAGTAAATAAATCAAAAGTGCTTATAAATTAATCATATTTGTCTTTCCACTTTTTTTGCCTTTCTTCACTGTCCCCTTTCATTTTGCAAGTTTTATGAATTTGGTCCTGCATTTCCCATTGTTTATCTAATTCGTCTTCAGGGTCGTCTTCCATCTTGTCATTTTCTTTATTGGATTCTTTATTATCTTTGCTCATTTTTTTCACCTTTAGGCATCAAGATACTCGTATAATTTATCTATCTTACTATATCCCACTACATCATCTCTTAAATAGATTTGGAAGGGTAAATCCATATTTCTATAAGGCTTTAGGATATTGAGTAGTGTAAAATGTTCTGGTTTTTGAAACTTAAGCTTATTTTCTTCACCAATGCCATCGGAGTACTGATATTGTTGAAGGACAAAATTCCCTCGGAACTTATTTTTTCTTAGGAATAAAATAATCTTATCAATATCGTTAGATTTCATCAAATTTCCCACATAAGTCGTTCTTATTTCAAAATCAATATCCTCATAATTGTTTACAGTCTTAAATGTCTCAATAATTGAGTTAAAATTCACCTGACTTCCTGTAATTTTGGCTAGTCTTTTATTATTGAGTGGACCTTTCATATCTAAGGCAACTCTGTTGATATATGGTAACAATTCTGTAATAGATTTCGGATTTGTTCCATTTGTATCAATACTGATATATTTTCCAACATTCTTTATTTCTTTACACAATTCAAGTAAATCCTTTTGAAGCGTAGGTTCTCCTCCAGAAATGCTTACACTACTAACTAACATGTTGCTTTTAATTTGCTCCATTAATTTAGGAACGTTGATGTCTCTTCCTACGCCCTCATGTAGTAGATATTTATTGTGACAAAATTCACAGCTTAAATTACACCCAACCGTGAATATAACCATTGTTGACCTATTAGGGATGTCTTTTGTTGATATATCTACAATTCCCCCTACTCTCATTGAACGTATTCCTCCCTTACAAATTTTTCAACCGCACTTAATTGTAATGAAAAGGGTTCGATTGATTCCATTTTAAGCGAGGTTAACGCTGCAGAAAACCTTAAGGAATCTTCTGGACTTTTGGTTATTCGCGATCCTAAATAACTTATAAAGGCAGTATCTCCTCTACCTGTCCTTCCAATATTACTTATGTTTTTCCAAGGAAAGTAGTACGATTCATCTCTTAAAGTTAAGTTTATTCCGTTTTTGTGGGTGATAAGAACTTCTCTCGGACCTAGTTTGATTAGCTCCTTTCCTGCTTTTGGTAAAGAAGATAGGTTTGTAAGGACTTTTGCTTCAGTTTCGTCAACTTTTAAGTAATCCACTTTAGATATTATTTCAACCTTCTCTTTTTCAGTCAAGCTGAAATTTTGCATCTTACTATCCTTTACACCTCTAATAAACCCTTGAATGTCAAGCCCCAATCTGCCGTTATATCTCTCATTCAAATATTTTAGCAGCTCTAAATTAATTTCACCAGCAATTATCGAACCTATAACAAAAAATTTTGTTTTAATATCTGGGATTTCTTCCTTATTAAACGCACCCGCAAAACCTAAAGGCTCATAACTTCTAGATTCCATATTTTGCGAGGAGTATATGTTTTTAATTCCTGAAGTTTCTTTAGCTGGATACGCAAAGTATTTGATATTGTTTTTCTCAAATGAATCCAAAATTTGGTAATCTTCGGCCTTCAACCGCGTAATGATCGCTACTTTTAATCCCATTCGACTACCAGCTAGCCCGCCGTAATATACGGCACCTCCCAATACCGGTTTGCTCACTCCGTCGATTTCTATAATATCTTTTGCTACATGCCCAATTATTACAATATCTGACTCAAATACTTCTTTATCCATAATGAATGGTTTTAAAATGAACTATTTGTTTAAGAAATTATCTTTTTTAATTTATAAAGTAAGAAATTTCTCGAAATAAGATTTAAAAAAAGTTGTAAGAAAAATAATTTAATAAAATTACTCGTAAATTAATAAAGGATTTTCCTTTGGATTGTTTAGAATACTATCTAAAATTTTCTGAACAGATTTCAAAGAAAATGAGCTTAAACCGACAAAAAATGAGACTTAATAAGAGTCCAAGAGTTCAGTTAAAGTTTTAGATAAGAAACTAATAATATACTTTTAACCTTATTTTATTTAATTAAAAACTCAAATAAAAATAAATTAATGAAAAATAAAAGGTGGTTAGCGTGATTGAAGAACAATTATATGTGCTTGAAGAGAAAGAGGATAATTCAGATAGAAAAGCAAAAATTGAGAGTAAAAATACCTTTATGGGTAAATATTATGCGTATTTATTACATAAAAAACCTTTGAAAGCTCTATTAATCGCAGGTGCAATTTTAGGGTTTATTGTATCAATTTATCTTATGGTTGGAGGAGGGCTTTCGTGGTGGTGGATTCCGCTTAGTACAATGTTTATCGGACCAATAGGTTTAGTCTTTTTTGCTTTGATACTTCCATTCATTCCTTACATCCTTTATGGCATACTGATAGTTATCCTCGAGATGCTGAGTTGAGAAAATCAATCTGACATTCATCTATTTTAGTTTATTATTATAGACGCAATTCTTAAAGAGGGATGTTCATTTACCTTTTTAACAATGCATAAACGGAAAAAAGATTTTTTAAAATATACACTTCTTTTTATTATATTTTTAATAGCTGTTATCTTAGCTATCGTATTTCTAGTGACAGCTGAGTTTAACAATTGGATAGAGTATCAAATTTCTATTATTGTAATGGTAACATTAATCTTCTTTATGAGTTTTTTCTTTTTTTCCGCATTCCATTACATTATCCGAAAATGATTTGCATTTAACGCAATACTCTTAGTATTTAGTTTATTGGAATCAAATTTATTACTGCGTTGGTTATAGCTTTTACAAGAGTTTCTGTAAGTTTGAAGTCTAATCGAATACTCTTTGCTACCTCAATTTGAAGTGCGTTTATTTGGCTTTTTTTAAAAAACTGCTGAGTGATATATCCCCCCGAATAAGATAAATTATGTTCAGTTAAGGCCAGGCCGTCATCCATTTTAAAATACTTTGAAATCTCGGTTTGCAACTGTGAACAACCCCAATATTTTTTACAATCTTGTTTGTTTGAATCTTCTAAT
The DNA here is from genome assembly GCA_029856125.1 of Promethearchaeia archaeon. GTDB lineage: Archaea > Asgardarchaeota > Lokiarchaeia > Sigyniarchaeales > SOKP01 > SOKP01. The sequence goes on from JAHQWJ010000009.1 coordinate 34,302, forward strand.
AAGTCGAGGGTTTTCCCGAAGATGTGACCAAAAATTACATCTGGATATTCTTTATAGGGTTTTGTATATCCATGAAAATCTATTATTAACGCTCTTCCGTAATTTGTTACACACTCTTGAGCGAAATCGTTTAAAAGTTCTTGATAAGAATGAAAAATCGTCTTGGCTTCAATAGATGTAGGATTGAAGGCACTCTCTGATTGCGAGGGCCTGTTTAAATCTACTTTAGTTCTGTGGATTTTGTTAAGAATGTAAAAGATTCGGATATTATTAACTTTTAATAAACTTATAATCAACTTTGCGATGAAGTAAGTATTCTTGTCAGCAATTCGAGGACCGAATGCTTTATCTGGTATTCTATTTGGCTTTTTGTAACCTCCATGAGGGCAAGATAGGATAACAGGTGTGTTGCCTTTTTCGAATTCAAAATATCTACTAAAGTCCATTCAAGTTTAAAAATTATTTCCAAGTAATAAATTTTGATAAATTAATTTGAGATTTGAGATTTATTATAATCCAGTTTATTTTGAGGTGTGATTAACTTCAAGGATTATTTTGTCGTTGTGGAATTTAAGCTCATTCTTTAAATTATTAGTTTATTTCATTATTAGCTTAACAATTATTTTCAAAATGTTTTTTAATTTTGAAAATTTTAATTTATTACATTTAAGTAAATTTAGTTATTACCATTTAAATGAGGTAAGGGATAAATTGGCTATTGATGATTTGATAAGTTTTTTAAAGAAGAAAGGTTTTAGGGATACATTGGAAGTCCTTATGAACTCTAAAGGGCATAAAATCGATAAACACTCCTTTTATAACGAATTGAACAAGTTCAGCTACTATAATTCGTATTTCCGAGTTAAAGAGGATTTAATTGACAGGGGATTGATTACGATTGAGCAAAACAACAAAAAGAAGTTCGTAAAATTAACATCTAAAGGGTTGGATGTTTATAATAGATTAGAAGAAATCAATAATCTAATAAACAATAAATAGACTTCACTTAATACTAAAATCTACATATTCTAAGCGATTATTTTTAATCTTTCTTTCTTTTTTTATTAATAAGATATGATTACCTAATTAGAAGGAGTTAAGAAAAAATGATTTTCAAAAAGCTTATCGTAGGACAATTGGGTACTAATTGCTACATTTTTGGGTCAGATAAAACAAAAGAAGTTGTTGTAATCGATCCTGGAGGAAACGCCGAAGCAATAATAAATAGTGTTGATGAATTGAACGGAAAACCAATTGCAGTTTTATTAACGCACGGTCATTTCGATCACACAACAAAAGTAGGTAAAATACTTCGCCATTTTCAAATACCATTGATGTTCAATAAAAAAGAATACGATTCTGGAACATTTAAACAAAAAGAAGCTAATCGGTGGCTAGTTGAGGGCGACATTATTAAAATCGGAGAGATTAACCTCCTTACTTTAGAAACGCCAGGTCATAGTCCTGGATCTTTATGCTTTTACACTTCCGATGTTGATAAGTTTAAAGGAAATGAAATTAGCGGCATAGTCTTCACGGGTGATTTACTTTTTAGAGGTAGTATTGGAAGATCGGATTTTCCGGGTGGGAATCAGAATTTATTATTTGAAAGCATACGAAAGAAGATTATGTATAACAAAGGAATAAACGATAACTTTATCGTGTGCCCAGGGCATATGGGTTTATCAACTGTAGGAGAAGAAAGAGCAAATAACATGTTTAAGAAATTTTTTCTCTAATTTTTGAAAAAATCCACATAAAAGCAAACAATTTTATCATATAGGATCAAGAAAATAAAAGATTGATTACTTAAGGATAATTAGAATAAGTTGTTCTTCAAGAGCAATCATAGTCTCTCCCTTATTTGTTTCCAGGCGAATAAACTTCAAGCCTCCTTCCTTTAAAGCCTCTACGACTTGTTTTCCTTTACCGATTAGTGATGTAACATAAGCTGAAATTTCTTCGCTTATTTCGATATCCATGTTAGAATCTATAGGTAAACCACTCGAATCGCAGATTATAACGCCCCTGATCCCCTCTCTTTCCTCAAATTTTCTTATGATAGCCTTGACTTCTTGTCTATTTATCACGTTAAATCAAATATTTAAGTTAATTTTGATGATATAATTATAATATGTTCCCTATTTAAAAAATTATCATCTTCTTTTAATTCTTTTAATGTGTTGTAAATAATTAAGCGGTATTTTAGAAAAAAAAGCTTGAGATACTCGAAGGAAAATAAATTTAAATTAGTTTAATCTATATATATATTTAAGTATTGAACTACAAGATTTAGATAAGCTAATTCAGAATTCAAACTTATAACTAAAAAAATAAAGAGTAGTGTAACTATGTTCGACAAGGAAGTTATCGAAAAGAAATTAGCAAAATTATTTGATGTCGTCCCTGAAACTGAGGGCTTAATTGCTTCTGATCTGGAAGGAAAAGTAATCACAGGACAAACTATTACAGATATGGACCACAATGGGATCGCAAAAGCATGTACTACACTTCTAAAAAATGTAAATGCTTTAGGAGAAACCACAGGTAAAGGAGGCATAAAAACAGCAATTATAGAATTAGAAGAAGGATATGCAGTAATTGTTAGTTCTGATAACGGGATTTTAATCGCTTTAGCAGGATTAGATGGTAAAGCGTCCTTATCTCTTCTTAAAAGAAACCTAATTTCAATTTCAAACTTATAAATTTATTCCATCTTTTTTTAAAAATAAGAGAAATATAGAAGTTAACACTTCTAATAATTAATCTTTAAGACCCTTTTCTTCTAATAACGAATCTAAATCTGTAGCAGGAGGTGTGTCCTTTTTCTCGGCTTCTGGTTTTTTCTGTTTTTTCTTCTTGGAACGTTTCTTGGTTTTTTTTTCGGTATAATCTATTGGTTGTGTTTCTGGAATTTCTTCTTTCGGTAATTCGCTCACTGCTACATATTTTCCTTTTCGTTGCTTCCTTATATCAGGTTCTTCATAAGGAGTTTCAATTCTCTTTGTTGTCCTTTTGATATAAAAATACATGATCCCCCAGATTAAAATAAAAATAGAAATCATGAAAAGGGTAAATATGTTTAGGAAATAATCAGCAAGTTGCACATCATATATCTCAAACAACTTCGAAACCTGAAAAGTAAGTTCTTCATCAGTAATATCATTTTTTACGCCTAATGAGACAGATACATTTATCAGATCGATTGTTGGAACATCGATTTTTATCAAAATAACTGTTATATCTCCGGGTTTGAATTGTCCTAACGTTAAATAATCAATCTCAACTATGCTATATGTTAAATTGGGCAATACCCCTATAGAAATGTCAGGGACGATTACTCTGAGTTCCGAGTCTCCTATATTTTTTAATGTTAATTGAATGGTGGTTTGAGCGTTTCTATAAATCTGGTCTACATTCGATCGAAGTTCTAATGCTATATCATTCAACGCGCGATACAATAGAACAGTAACATTACGAGAGTTTTCTAAAGTATATTGATCTCCTTGCCAAGTTAAGCGAAATTTAAACTGATCATCGCTTGGTAGGCTTAATGTATCAATTTCAAAATTAGTAATACCATCTATATCCGAAATTTGAGTTGAAATGTTTTTCCATATTCCATTATCATAAAATTGACAAGTAACATTCTTATTTGGAATTATATCTCCTAACTCTGTTTTTAATACAGAACTTATATTAAACGATTGACCGTAAATCGGTGCTTGGGGTAATGTTTGAATTTCTGTAAAATCACTATTAATTTTCAGAGAAAATGAGTCAATGAATTCGTTGTAGCTACTTACGTAATTTCTATCGTAGATATTGATTATAAATGTAGTTTGATTGGGGAGATACTGACATTCATCTCTCTCAAAAGGCTTCGTAATTGTAGCTGCTGTAATATCGCTGTCTGATTTTAAAGCGATGATATAACCTTCAAACACATCCTCTGTACTGTTGATAATTAGGGAGTATTCATCGCTTTCAAAAGTATCAACCTCATAACTTTCACCACCGTATTCGATAAAAATTGTGACTCTTGTTTTTGCTCCTCCTTTTCTTATTGGGGCATTTACTCCGTGCCAAATTCCATCTCCGGGAAGTGTTGGTATTGCGATATCAACGGAAAAATCTTGGGTGTCTTCGCCATCGGGATCAATACTTGGTTTTAAAGTCTTGAGATCAGTCGTCTGTTCAGCAATTATCCATTCTTGATTAACTAAAGATACAAGTTGTACGTTAACTCTTAGATCAATGTCAATAAAGTCATGCATATTTTGAATTCTTGTGCTAATTCGGATATTTTCGTTAGGATTTAAAATGGTTTCGTTTTGCAGAAAGCTTTCAATTAGAATTGGAATATCATTATCGCCGACAGTATGAATAAACTCTTGATTAATATCAGTTTTATTTACAGCGTAAAATAAAGGGTAGTATTTATCATCCGTGACATTAACGGTACCGATTAAGATTGAATATTCTTCATCAGCATCCACCCTAACGACACTTCCATCGAGAATATTTTGGTTCAATGTTGGTTGGAAGATTAAATTATTCATCTCGACATCGTACTTATTAATAAACAACTTAAGTTTCTGACATCCTATCGCAGAGCCATTTTCCCAGAAGAATCCTAAATAATAATTACCAAGAACGGGTATAGCGTTTGTCACGTCGTAAATAGATTGATTATTGAAGTCGTAAATTAGAGAATTTCCGTTAATTATTCCTGATCCTGAATTTAATTCAGCCCCAGGTACTTTTGTTGAATTATTTGGATAAAAAAGAACCACGTTAGCGTTACCACTAATAGGAGGATTAGAATTAGGATCACTTATATCGAGTTTTACTGATACATTATCTCCATACATAAATCCGTTAGTTTCCCAAAGAATGTCATTGTAATTAATATAACTATTCATATCAGATATGAGGTTGCTACTAGTGAGGTTAAGTGAGTAAATTCCGCTTATACCGTCTATAATATCGTTTGATACTGAAATGAATTCGAATGAAGGTCGATTGGGCAGTGGTTTTTCTCCGCCTGTCTCGTTTACGACATTCTCGAAAATTTCAACGGAATTTGGATTCGTTAAGTTTTTTGCATTATAGTCGCTTGGGAATAAATACCAAAATTCCAGTAAATTCCAGTTATCGAAGTTTTTATAGCCTGTGTTCAAAGTATAGTTTAACTCCCATATCGGAGTAGTATCGTATGACACTCGATATGCACTATTAGCTTGTTCTATCCAGTATCCTTTTACCATGTAGGTAACATTAAAGTTAAAACCTTGAATTTTGCTATTGTTCCATGTCAAGTCTATTTGGAAATTATACGAAGGATTGTTAGCAATTGAAGTAGTAAAATTATAATCCCATTGACCTAAACCCCATGTTAAGGAAGAACTTGTATCATAAGGAGCACTATTATTGATCTGGTTAATAATAGGAATGTCTTGAATCTTTAAAGTATCTTGACTATCGTCAGGATTCGTAAAATCTGAGGGCATATATGCTCTAGTGACATTCAATTTAAAAGCTGCTGCGTCAAGTATTTGAGAGTCATAGGTTGGTGTAGCAATAACTTGCTTTCTAGCTACATTCCATGATAATCCACTGTTACTGCTTGTTCTTAGTTGATGATCTACAGTCAAATCAGGATCGCCAAAGTCTTCCCTGGGTATCGTAACTAAACTGAAAACATTCTCTTGGTTTGCTTTAATAACAATAAAATAATTGCTGAGACCTAAGTTTTGTGTGTTTGCAGGATTGAACTCGAAATACGATAAAGAGTCCCCATGATAATCGATATAATCAAAAATTTGGGAATCAATTAATTTGGCAGTATCAGGTTCTAAATTTTCTGCTATTAGATTTGATGATGTTCTAGCTATCGTTGCATTTGCTTCGTATAAGGTTATGTTTAACTCAGCAGTTAAAGCTTCAGTAAGGTTCAATGTTCTTATCCAGGCATAGAATCCGTTTACGCTTGAACTTTTCCCCTTTAAGTCAAATTCCAAAGCAACCTGATTACTATCGGTGATTGGTAAATCAAATCCGTAAGTAGAGGCCAATTTAAATTCTTCTAATGTAAGGATAAAGTCAGTTGTATCAATTCTGTCAAAATAGAACTGTATTTGGCTTATATCTGACGCATTAATATAATTTAAATTTTCATTAATGAACTTATTTTCAAAGTCTTGCGTACCTAAGTTACTATCTATGAAAAAGGGGTCAACTACACTTATCCAAGATGAGCTTGATATATCATATATTTTAAGCGTTAAAGTAACATTCATGTTGATACTGCCTGAAAATTGCGAAATTAGCCCTAATATGTACGATTTATCAAAATTGACATCGAATAAGGGTCCATCATAAATCGTACTTGCGAAGTTTGATGCTATTGTGAAATTTAAAACGCCATTAGACGAATTTAATAACACATAAGTTGAAGGGATTCCGTCTACTAAATTATTAAAATCTATTGTATTAAGATTTTCACCAGTATTAATCTTCATAGAAGAAGCGTCTTCGTTATATATAAAATCAATAAAATCATCTGCTTCAAAGGCGTTCGTATCTTCAATAATATAATCGGTCGTGAAGTTATTCTGGAATGTAAAATTAAAATTTCCATATGTCAGATAAGTTGATTCTGTCGTTGACATAGATGGAATATCAAAGGAATTTTGATTGTTATCGTTTGAAAATGAATTATTTAAAGCGTAAATTCTTACCTCTTGATTATCTCCTGTACCTGATATGATATAATCTGTTAGATACGGATCGATATCGGAAGTTAGAATATTTGTTTCATCAATTGACCAATCATATTGTTGGTTATTGTTCATATCTACATTAAAGTCACTCAATATCAGAGTATTTACTAACATCATTGAAAAGATGAATATACTCGCAAATAAAATTCTTTTTCCCTTCTTTGTTCGTCGTAAAATCAAATTAACCAACTGTAATTGTCAATATTTTAGTTATTAAATAATCTAAGAATATTAAAATTTGCTAATTATATATTAAATTTATTCGATAGATTACTTTATGTTAAAATATTAAGATAATAAGTACGATCAGAGAATAAATTCACATATAAGGTAGAAAGATTAAATGAGTGTAGAAACTATCATAGCCAAAATTGAGCAGAATAAAGAGATATATGTTGAATTTCTTAGGACGCTTATTCAATGTGATTCTGTCAACCCACCGGGAAATGAAAAAAATGTAGCACTGGTTATTGAAGAATTCTTAAAAGATGTAAACATTAAAACGGAAATTTTTCCCTTTGGAAATAATCGCGCAAATCTAATAGCTTATTTAAATGAAAATTTTGAAGGAAAAAATCTGCTATATAACGGGCATATGGACGTTGTCCCTCCAGGATCCGAAAAGGATTGGAAACATCCCCCTTTCTCGGCTTTAGTTAAACGCAATAAAACTATGTTTGGCAGAGGTACTACTGATATGAAAGGAGGGTTAGCCGCTATGGTTATTGCTTTAAAAGTTTTAAAAGAGTTAAAATTAGATGTATCGGGAAATTTAATTCTAAACGGCGTGGCTGATGAGGAAACAGGGGGAAAATTTGGAACCGGTTGGTGTGTCGAAAACCCCCTAAAGGAGATAAAATGTGATTTTACGATTATTGGAGAGGCTACAGAACTTAATCCACTTCCAAAAGGTATTTTTGTAGGGGAAAAAGGCCATCTTCAGGTAAAAATAATTACAAATGGTATTTCTGGTCATTCTGGAATGCCTGCAATGAGTAAGAATGCAATTTACATGATGAGCGAAATTATTGAAAACTTAGATAAACTTGATAATTATATTCCTAAAACAGAACCACCAATGAGTATGGATAAACTCAAGAAATTAATTAATGTGGTTTTTCCAAGCGAGGAAATTTTTGAAAGAATTCTAAAGGAACAACCTGATCTACAAAGTATTATTCACTCCCTAACAACCTTTTCTAAAGCGTTAACAATGATAAAAGGTGGAATTAAACTAAACGTAATTCCTGATTTATGTGAAGCAGTTCTTGATATCAGACTATTGCCTAAACAAAAAATTGAAACCATTATGAAGGCGTTACAAAAACTGATTGAAGAAGACTTAGGTTATGTAGTTAAAGATCAACCAACTGCTACTTCAAAAGAAGTTTTCGTTGAGTTAGAAATTATTAGATACGGTGAAGGGTCTTATTGGAGCCAATGGGAGGATTCTGTCGATCTACAAGAGTTTTACGATCTTGTTGAAACAATTTACGAAAAGAAGCCTTTTTACTTTCTATTACCCGCTTCTGCTGACGCTCATTATTTACGTAACGACGGTTTTTGCCCACAAACTATCATATTTGGACCGGGTAAAGGAAGAACCGCTCACGCAATTGATGAAAATATTGAAATATTAGATTTTATTAGAGCAATAAAGGTTTATGCGATTTTTGCTTACAAATTTCTAAGTAAGAAATAATTTAATTTGAAATAAAAATGTCAACAATTTCACACGTGAATAGTAATCTATTTAAGGTCTTTTTTTTTAATAGTTTTAAATTCATTGAATTTTTAATGGCAATAAGGTAATGCAAGATTTAATAAAAATAGAGGATTGCGTAGTTCTTATAGATTCTTCGAGATCTATGGTTAGGAAAGATTTTAAACCTAATCGTCTATTAGCTGCACTGGAAACAGCAAAAAACTTTATTCACGAGAAATTTATAATAGATCCGAAGGATAGAATAGCAATTCTATCTTTTGGTGCCACGATCAAGAAACTTTGTTCATTTAGTTATGATGAAGAACAATTGGTTAAATCGTTAGAAAAAATCCAAGTTTCTGGTATTGGTTTGCTTGACGAGGGATTAGCTTTCGCAATTCAATTTCTAGTGGGTGAAATGCGAAAATTAGGAGGTAAAACCAGTAGAATTTTTATTATATCAGACAATAAATTAGAATACAAAGAAAAAATCCAAAAGACAATTGATATTGCTAAAGGTTTAGGAATTTATGTTGACGCTTGTCAATTGGGGAAAACCCAAGATTATTCTCAAAGCATCTTAAAAAAAATTGTAAGACTTACGGGAGGGCAATTTGGATTCTTTAACAATTCAAAGGCATTATTAAATGCCGGGGTGTCATTTGCATCAAAAAAAGAACTTAAGACCTCAACGGATTATTATTCGCAAGATAAAAAAAGCGATTTGGCGCCCATGATAAGTGATATAGCGCTACAATTGAGAAGACCTAGCGTTTTAGATATAAGGCTAATGATGGGTAATAAAGAGAGAGGCCAAGAAAAATGTCAAATCTGTCACTCTGTAAAAGCACCAATAACGAGTTCAGATTTTTTTAGTGAAGGTCGATACTGTCCTTCCTGTGAACGCCCAATGCACCTTTCGTGTGCTGCTATGTGGGCAAAGAAATCTGAATATAAAGAGAATGTGTTTAGATGTCCGTTCTGTTTCTTTTTGTTGGAACTTCCGCCAGCAGCAGCTAAATTAATAGAAGAGAAAACTGAGGAAGAACCAAAAATCAAATTAATTGATGAAAGCGGTATAAACACAACACAAATGGCTTTAATTCCAGAATATGATGTTGAAGATATCAATTCGTCTTGCACGTATTGCCACAGTATTTTTTTGGGTGATTACAAGGTATTTCAATGTCAAAAATGCGCAGCTTATTACCACGAACCATGTTTAAAGAAGATGCATTCTGAAATTAAGGCTTGTAGAGCTTGTGGAGCGCAAATCCTATAAGTATTAGTATTATTTTAGCAGAACCGTTAAAAAATTAAAATTGAATAAAAAGATACTGATTCTTAATGAGATACATTTCTCTCATAAAGTTGAAACACTAAAGTAGATTACTTTAACAATCATTATTAGTTATTATATATATAAGAAAAAACTCACGCTCGTCCAATTAAAAGAAGGTGGTAATACAAGATGTCGAAGAATGAAATTACTAAATGGGTAATTACTTCAGCATGGCCCTATGTGAATGCTATACCTCACATAGGGAACATGATTGGAAGCGTCTTGTCCGCCGATGTATTTGCGAGGTTCTGTAGACTAAAGGGGGATGATGTTGTATTTGTTTCTGGATCTGATTCTCATGGAACCCCCGTTGCGGTAGCAGCTAAGCAACAAAACATTCCCACGAAGGAATTAGCAATCAAGTATCACAACATTATCAAAGAATTATTTGGAAAATGGCAAATCTCCTACGATAACTACACGATTACTCACAATCCAACTCATATCGATTTTGTGCAAAAATTTTACCTGGATGTTCAGAAAAATGGATATGTCTTTGAAAAAGATTTAGAAATGCTTTATTGCGAGAATGATAAATTTTTTCTTCCAGATCGATTTGTCGAAGGAGTTTGCCCTCATTGTGGAGATGAAAACGCAAGAGGAGATCAATGTGATAAATGTCAGAAACTACTCACACCTGTAGAGTTGAAACAACCTCGTTGTGCCATATGTGATAAGACTCCTATTCTCCGTAAAACAAAACACTGGTACTTGGATTTTCCTAAATTACAGGATCGACTGAAAGACTTAATAAACCAAAACGTAATAATTCCACAAAATGCGCGAAAAATGTGTTTAAACAGCATAGCAGAAGGTATTCCAGAAAGAGCAATTACTAGAGATTTAGAGTGGGGGATCCCTGCGCCTTTTGAAGGTGCTGATAACAAAAGCATTTATGTTTGGTTTGAAGCAGTATTAGGATATGTTTCAGCGGTAAAAGAGTGGGCTGATAATATTGCTAAAGACGAGACAAAATACGATTATTTCTGGAAAGATCCAAATACGAGAACAGTCTTTTTTATTGGAAAAGATAATATTATTTTTCATCTAATTGTGTTTCCCGGTCTACTTCTAGCTTTCAACGAAGATAAAAGCGATAACGAGAAATTAACACTACCATACAATGTGTCATCTACAGAATTTCTAAATTACGAAAACGAAAAACTTTCTAAATCAAGAGGAAATGGAATATGGATCGATGAGGCTTTAAAATTAGCTCCTTTGGATTATTGGCGCTTTACATTAGTATATAATCGCCCAGAAACGAGCGATACTTCATTTTTGTGGTCAGAATTTGAAAACAATATTAATACTTTAAATGATAATATCGGCAACTTTATCCATAGAACGCTAACTTTCATTGATAAACAATTTGAAGGAAAAATTCCAAAAAAATTAGAAAATGATGATGTTGATATACAATTCATTGATCGCATAAATTCAATCAGTGAAGAAATCGGTGAAAGTATACAGAATTTTAAATTAAGAAAAGCGTTAAGAGATATAGTTAATTTTGGAAAGGAAGGTAATGTTTATCTCAATGACAAAGCCCCTTGGCATTTAATTAAACAAAATAAGGATGCAGCTGGACACGTATTTAATATATGTGCTCAAGCTGTTTACGCATTCGGAGTTTTATTAAGTCCATTTATTCCTGGATCATCTGAAAAGATTCTTTCTTATCTGAATGTGCCAAATTCTAAGGATTTAGCTTGGGATAGTATAGATGAAAATGCTATTAGAGAAGGCTTGAAAATTAAAAAACCAAAGCCATTATTTCAAAAACTTGAGATTGATGATTTAAAAAAACGACTTGAAGAAATTAGAAAAAAGAGTGAAAAAAAAGGTGAGAAAGAGTTGGTGTCATACGAAGATTTTAAGAAACTAGATATTAGAATTGCTGTAATTGATAATGTTGAAAAGGTTCCTAAAGCAGACAAATTGTATAAATTATCTATTTCCTTAGGGGAAGAAAAGAGAACTTTAGTTGCGGGTTTAGCGGAACAATACAAAATCGAAGAGTTAAAAGGTAAAAGTATTGCTATATTAGCAAATTTAGAACCTAGGAAATTGAGAGGGATTTTAAGCGAAGGAATGCTTCTTGCAGCTGTAGATGGGAAGAAAGTATCTATCTTAACACCAGATAGAGATATTCCCGCCGGAGCTAAAATTGAATGAATTACAGTTTTAGAGAGAATATAGGATTTAGTCGAGCAATAATTTCACCGAGTTCTAATTGAATGGATTTGAGGATAACATCTCTTCCTCTGTATTCGAATTGTAATTCCTTTACATTTCTCACGATTTTTAATTTTTTTGTATCTTTTTCTAGTTCGCACGCAAAATATCTTTGATACTTGTATTCTAAAACTTTTTGAACTCTCCTTACATCAGGTAGCATGTATCCTCCACCGTGAGGTAGTACGTCAGCGTTGCTCAGCAAGTCTAGAAGCTCTAAATTTTCAGCTCTATTGAAAAAATCGTTGTTTCTTAATGCAGTTCTCGAAAAGCTCTTTTTACCCTTCCAAAGATAACAAGCCAAATCGGCGCGTAAGGCAGTAGGGAAAATATTAGTGCGAAGGTTGTAGTTTTCTATGTCAGTACAATTACTTCCTAAATACATATTATTAAAATCTTTTAAGAATTGGTGTGGAGTGTTACATATTACTTTGTAATCAGGATTAAAAATCTTGCTAGCTATCATTTCTCTCTTCTTATTTGAAAAATGAAGTGCTTTTTTATTAAATTCAAGATATTCAACTGCATCGGAGTCTAATAATATATGTTGTTTTCCAAAAATTGTCTGTTCTTCAGTAGCACGTTCTTTTAATGACTTCGAAGTGTCAACATACAGACCAATTCCATGCTTATCGTCGCGAAATTCAGGAGCAGAGCCGTGAATCATGAACATATACGGGGGGAAGTTTGCATCAGATAGGTTCTTCGTTTCAAAACAATTAATAAAGTGATTAGAAACACCATAATCCCAATTAATTAATATATCATCGTAATATAATTCGGTACTCTTTACAGTGTCTATTTTTTTTATAATGTCGTAAGGATCAGGTAACTCTTCTAATCCTCCTACTAATAATCCACAACAATTAGGCTTAACATTTAAGAATATTAATTTATCGTCCCCATCTCCCCAATTTAATCTTCCACCATACCCTAATCCAGAATTCCAACGGAAATTATTTCTTGAAATCGTCTCATCAGGGGAGGAAATAAAGGTTGCTTTAGGTTTAAAACCGTATTTTTCTTGAATAAGATGGAATTGAGCTAAACCATATTTCATGTTTGCTTTACACAGTTTCGAAGCGCCGTCATTCAATCCCGAAGAAAAAATGAATTCTTTTGCCCTCTGAAGTAAATCTTCCTTTAACAGTTCACCTATTTTATTGGACAATCTAATTGAACCCATACTAATTATATAGTATTATACTTATACTTATATATACAATCCTATCTTTCGTATTAAGGAAAAGCTAACTTGATTCAATGCTAATTATGAGTAATACCGAAAACATTATCATATACGATTCTGTGAAAGGCATAAATTTAGAAGGAGACTTCCAAGGATCGATAATTACGCGATGCAAGGATGACAACAATTCCATTATTTTCTCAGACAAAGTAAAAATATCCGATTCAGAGGGTATTTTCATTAATAATGGCCTCAGAGTTGGATTCGAATTAATTTACGATAAAAAAATAGCATTTTCTCGAAAGATAGAGGCGCAGTGGTACGAGGATTTTGAATCGATTGAATATTCAATCTTAATATCAGAAGATCTCATGCAAGTTTACGATGAAGGTCAGTTTTCTGACGCTTTTCCTTACACATTGAACAAGTTAAACACTGCCGCCCTGTATTTAGACGATTATAAATATGGAATTAATCATCTGGAATTTTTTAGAGAAGAAATGCTCAGGAATCCCGTGTCATTAGTAGGAAATGGTGTTATCTTAGCTGATAGGGTAGTAATTGATGAAAGAATAGATCCGGTGTTCTATGATTGTTTGATCGTGGGACGCGATGAAAACGAAAATCTCCTCGTTTCCTTTGAGCCTTACATGAATGTAAAAAAGTCGTTAACTGATGTGAAATATATTATAATCCTTGGAATTGAAGAATTAAAGCTATAAGTTTTTTTTAAACATGATATTATACGAAAATAAAAAAGAATTATTGCTCAATGTAATCAAATGGGGGAATAACCCTTTTAAAAAATTTGTTAGTACGGGTGAGATTAAAGAGGATATAGATTTAGTTAATTCGAGAATAAGCCTAATTCATAAAATTAAAGAACTAGTAGAAAATGAGACTACTTTTATTCTTCCTATCATTGGAGGTGTAGGTTCTGGAAAGACCCACCTATTTTGGGCTTTAAGAAATAATCTTTATTATTACAATACGATCTATATTTCACTTGAGTACGTTTATAAAAAGCTTTTTTCTAATATTTATTCCGAATTTATAGAAAACCTTGAAATAGAGCCTTTGAAATTTATCATAAATCAATTGTGTGACAAATGGGGTGCATTAGAAAGAAAATTTGGATTCTTTCATGTCGTAGATATCGAAAAAGTGCAAAAATTCGCTTTCGAACAGCTATCAAATAAATATAACGAAGTAGAACCTGAAACGCTAAAGGACGTGATAAATGGAATTACTATCCATCAGTTAGATCCTTATAAAAAAATCGAAGCAGAGAGGTGGTTACTCGGCGAACTAATGGATGCTAAGGAATTATCAACTCTAAATCTCACTCACGATCTTCGCAAAGGGAAAAATGCTTATTTAATGCTACAACTTCTCGTTGAAAACTCCAAATCAGGGACAATTTTATTTATAGACGATTTTGGAAAGATAATTTCAATTATAAGCACACGATCTGAACAAGCCGAGGAGGTTTTCGATCCTAGTTGGTTATATGGAACCGAAGTGTCTCCAAACGATATCGCTGCTGATAAAATATTTAATAAAATAGTTCAGCTTCAAAAAATTGAGGGTTTGCGTGTAATTATTACTTTGAAATCAAAGGAAGCTTTAGAAGAAATCAGGACCAAATATAGTGAAAAAAACCCTGAACTTTTATCCTCTATAAGAGAACCACTTTATATTTCGGAATTCAAAGAGGAAGATGTTTTCGAGTTATACAATAGTACAATGAGCAAGTTCTATGAAAGCATCGATAATACCGATTTTAGCAAGGCGTTTCAAAACCCTTATTACCCGTTAAATAAGCGTACTATAAAGTATGTATTTGAAAGAGCTGAAGGTAATCCAAGAGCGATAATAAAATTATTAATAAAAATTTTCAACGAGATAATATATTCAAATGAATCTATTGAAAGCATCCTCAAAGATTACGAAAATATTAGTAATTAACTTAACCTAAATATCAGTCTGATTGTTGATTGGCTCGTCGGGGGTATTGTTTTCAGAAACCCTATCTTCTCCAACAGCTAACTTTTTGTTTTTGAGAAAGTTTTGAAATTCCCAATCGTTTATTTTTTCTAAGTCTAAAGCACCACTGTTAATCAAATAAGACTTAAAATCAGTTACTATCTCGATTACTTCTTTTTGATTAAACATCTGTTTTAAAATCAATCCGCTCTTCTTTAAGGTGTATTCGGAATAGAACCAATAAAAGAGTATCGTAATCAATAACACAGCAAAATTAATTACTAAATTAACTTGATATCGATTAGTGTAGGTAGCAGGAATAAAGCCTGCTCCCGTGATCATGACAAGTTGGCCTTCTATATAAATTAATGTAAAGGCAAAAAGGAAAAACGCTAAATTGTTAGGATTAAAAATACGAAATTTAAAAGTTCTACTTCCTAAGCCTCTTATTACGAGAATAGCTGTAAATATCATTAATACGATGTCAATAAATGCCCGAAATGCATCGATACCTAATGCAGAGGAAACACTCCTAAATGAATTTATAAAACTAAAAGAACGATACCAAATAATTAAATATACCAAAACAAAAAAAATTGAAGAAAAAATGTTAGGAGTATTATTATTTATGCTTTTAATATAGAGAAACACCAATCTATAGGAAATAAAAAATATCACAATATACATAGCTATATTCCAACCGTTAAACCATATTAGTGAAGAATCTGTCGGAGTTTGAGGCTCAAAATATGAAAGGAATCCGAAATATGTCACTAACTGAGTCAAGATAGCTATTGAAATTGCTATTATTAAAAAGACAATGCTGATATATTTGTTTCTATTAGAATTTGAATCTGATAATACTCTATTATTTACATTAAACGCAATGTCTTCAAAGCTCGTTTTTAAAAAAAAAATTTGAGCTAGATTCCATCCAAAATAAACTAAAATATAAAAACCTGGAAGTATGTAGTCCCACCCTATAAATTGAATCGGAATTTGATTGGAACCACCAAATAGGAAATACAATGAGATGATAACAAAACTAAAACCTAATGTCGTTATAAAAATTACTGTTTTATGTTGATCCAAGCTTTCGGAAAAAAGATACGACTCGAATTTGGAAGAAACTCCTATAAACATTAATAATATAAATGATAGCGAGAAAACTGTAGCTAAAAATAACCCAATATTGCCTAGAGTAGTGCTACCTAGAAAATAAAACACAATTAAGATAAGAACTTCAATAAAAAAAAATATAGTGTAGGCAAGATGACTCGGACTAAAAATTTTATGGAAATACTTATCTAGTTTTATCTTGAATTTTGAATCAGATACCGGTTCAGACATTTGAAATAAACTCCATCTAATATGAAACAGAAAATTCTATAAAATTTAAATTATGATATGAAAGATATCTTCCTAAAATATAATTTTAACTATATACTATATCTACATCGTTTTTATCAAAATAACTACATAAGAATGTGGGGCGATACTTTAACTTATTTTCTTAGACATTTAGCAAGATTTATTAATTTTTGTCAAAAATGTAAATGATTTGATATTGAGTTGAATAGATAAATTTATATAATTAAATCGTGATAATCTCGTAATAAATCCATTTTTTAAAAAAATTGATTTAATAATTTACTACAAAAGTGAAAAACACTTACAAAATTGTGAAATACAATGATAAAAATTAAAACTAACAAAAAGAATTTGATAATACTATTGACTTTAGCAATGCTTTTAAGCGCATCTAGTTTACCGCTTACAGTAAAAGCTAACTCTGTAGATTTACGCACTAACGATCTTACTCCAAAGAGTTCACAAATTATTCCCAGAACGATTCGAGTGGCAATCTACAATGAACCAAATGTGACACAACCAGGTTACACAAGTGGAAATACATTTACTAATAATTATACAGCTTTGATCTTACTCTTAGAATCCGCTGGTGTTGAAGTAACTGAATTAACTGGTGCTGATATATATAATCATAAACTTACAACGGCAGATTTTGATGTATTTATCTTGGTTGACAACGTACCACGAGAAAATATAACTAATAATGTGAAAGAATTCTGGTTAGGAGGCGGGGGAATTTTATCATTTGATAGCGCTCTACCTTATTTATGTTACGCGGGGATAATTATACCTGAATCAGAAGGAGATGACGGAAGACTTACCTACTGGACTTACCAATCTGGTATTGACCATAATGTTTCAACACGCCATCCTATTACGAAGGATTATCAAGTGAATGATAAATATTCAACAGGAATATGGATGAACTATTTTTATTGGAGCGTTGTACAAGGGACATCTGTAGGTTCTGAAATTGTAAAACTAACAAATAGAGATGGAAACGACGATTATGCTACAGCCGTAGCACTCCGTCGTAGCGATATGGGTGGACCCATAGTTCATTTACCTGGGACAGCAGATATTATAGGAATTAATATGAGTAGTTTGATTACGAATGCTATAGATTGGCTCTGTCCAAGACCTAAGGGAAGAATCGTTTATGATTTATCTCATAATCCCCGATTAGGTGTTGATAATTGGGACGATTTAACGGCATATCCAGGGTATTACGAAGAATGGCGGAATGAAATAGTTAGTCGAAATTACTTGTTCGATAAACTCTATCCATCTTCTTCGGGAAACTTTACTCTATCCCGCCTAAATTCCTACGATTTATTAGTAGTAGTAAGCCCCGATACAAACATAAGCGCATCCGAAGCAACCACAGTATCCAATTGGATTAATAACGGCGGAAGTTTATTAGCTCTTGGTGATAATCCAACTGCTGCCAATTTTGATTTAACTGATCAAGAAATAAATAAGCTATTAACAGGTCGTGATTTAACTCTAAACCTTATTTTTGGTGCTGCGGGTAACGATGACTTAACACCTGTTTCACATCCTACAATTGAAGGATGTAATGATTTAGAAATGGGCTCTAGAGGCGCTATTAATTTAACAGGTGACGCTCGTTCCTTATGGGAACTTGGGGGTAATGTTCATATAGCTTGCCAAGATACTGGAAATGGAAGGATAATCGTGAGTAATGATATGAATTGGTTAGCAGATACAAACATAGGAAATCAAGAAAATCGACAATTCAGTATTAATATAGTTAATTGGTTAACTTCAGACGACGCGGAAGTACTTCTCTATGTAGACGAACCAGACAGTCCAAACTATTACATAACACCCGTTTCTAATGCTCTTAATGAACTAGGTTTAAATTTCTACCTAACTTTTGACACGGACTATTTGAATTTATCTCTTAATTTGAATAATTGGGAATTACTTATTATTGACAACCCTTGGCCACCTCTTGGTGATTCAACTTTGACAACAGTGAATAATTTTGTTAAAGATGGAGGTTGGTTAATTATGTCCACTTACACTGTGAGTTTGGATCCTACTCATTCTCTATGGTCTAGATTGGGATTTGAGTATGATCAAGCACAACCTGGCAGCTCCTCTCTGTATATATGGAATGCAGCTCAT
Source organism: Promethearchaeia archaeon (assembly GCA_029856125.1). Taxonomy (GTDB): domain Archaea; phylum Asgardarchaeota; class Lokiarchaeia; order Sigyniarchaeales; family SOKP01; genus SOKP01. The sequence continues at coordinate 53,072 of JAHQWJ010000009.1, forward strand.
CCAATCTTTAACTTTCCTGTTGATTATGGTGCAGCTAGATTTGACCCTATTAGAGATTATGGTGATGAAGGTGATCTACTTAGAGTTTATCCAAATGCTACTTCTTTAGCAGGATATACAGTCTCAGAAACGGAAAACAATACAAATATAGTTTTAGCAAATGGTGGAAAGACATTATTTAATGGTTACCTTATCGATCAATTTACTGGAGATTATGACGACTCTGCCTACACCGATAATTTTGAGTTGTGGATAAACGAAATTACATTTATGTGGGCTCAGATCGTAGCTGAACCTGTAATTGATGGTGGAATTCCTGGATATGATGTCTATTTGGTGTCTTTTGCAGCAGTCTTTTCAATAGGGATTATAACTATTATTACCTTACGAAAAAAGCGTAAAAATTAATAAATTCAATATTAAACCTTTTTTTTTTTTTATTTTTAAATATTAAATTGCTAGTACCGAGCAATCCTATGTCTTTAAAAAGAGTTATTCTTGTAAGGCAGAAACATTTTCAAGAAGGAACATAAATTTAAATAAAAAGGTCGCTCATAAATTCTTATTAAATCCAAATTTATTTAATAACAAGTATGTGTAAAAAATGAAATCTAAAAACAAACAGTTTGTCCTTTTAATCGTAATATTATTAGCTTTACCAATAGTAAGTATCAATCTTAGTATAACAAACTTTGCATCTGTAGAGGATCTTGAACACAATAACGCTTTTGAAAACTTAAAAACCTCCACAGTACATAACGAATCTCTTTATATCGATGATGATAATCCATTAATAAATTGGGCCAATAGAAGTGCTGAAGGGTACTGTACTGGTTCAGGAACATCTGGAGATCCATATGTAATTAGTAATGATATTTTTGATACAGACCCAAATCCTTATGGAATATTTATTCGGGATTCACGGAAACACTATAAAATTGTTGATTGTGAATTTATTTCCTCTGGGACATATGGAATATTCTTATTTAATACTACAAACGGTATTATTGAAAATAATCAAGTGTCAATACCTGGAACTAGCTTTGCAATTGATGTTACTAATTGTACTGATATGGTTTTTAGAAATAATAATTGTTCTTTAAATGGGTACGGTTTTCATATCAGTGGAACAAGTAGTTTATCATTTATCTCCAATACTGTGAACGAAAATTTATTTGATGGTTTTGTTCTTGATAACTGCGATGATAGCACTTTTGAAGATAACACTGCTAATGAAAATGGTGATGAGGGATTTGATATATTCACCTGTAGCAATAACATTTATAGAGGTAATACAATTCTAAACAACTCGGATTATGGTATGTCCTTCCAATCAACAAGCTCTTTTAATCGATTGGAATCTAATACCGTGAACTACAATGATGATGGTATTTATTTAGCAGGTTCTTCAAACTTTAACGTAATATCTCAAAATATAGTTAAAGAAAATGACGATGATGGAATTTATATTAATAGTTGCAACTTCAACGAATTATTAGATAACACCGTGGAAGATAATGTAGATGATGGGATATATTTAACTTCATGTCAGGATAGCATTCTATCAGAAAACACTGCGACTTTAAATGGGGGTCACGGATTTCGATTAAACTCAGTGAATAACTTAACCTTCTCGGATAACATAAATAGTTACAATTCTGAGGCGGGGATATTCGGTAATAACATAGATAATAGCTTGATTGAAGAAAATTACGCCCATCACAACGGTTGGGATGGATTTCGATGTGTATCTGGCGAAACCAACTTGATTAGAAATAATCAATTAACTTACAATAACCAGAGTGGCGTTCATTTAACTAGCGGTTCAGGTAATAATCTCTTCTCCCAGAATTTAGCCAATAGTAATTATCAGCACGGTATTTCGGTTTCTGGTTGCGATAATAATGTTATCAGTGGAAATACTGCTAATAGTAATCAAATGAACGGTATTCATCTGCTGAATAGTGACAATAACTTTATCCTATCTAATACCGCCAATAACAATAATAACGGAACTTATTTAGATACCAGTGGTAATAACTTAGTAATAGGAAATATTATGCTTAACAACGGAGTGTGTTACAATGAAACTGGGAGTACTGGAAATGTTTTCGAAGATAATATATGCAGTTCAACAGAACTTCCTGCTGTTCCATTAGATCCATTTATCCTAGGATTAATAATTGGTTTGATTATCGGTCTTGGAGCTTTAGCTGCAGTAGTAATTTTCAGTTTAGTACGAGGAAGAAAGAAATAAATTCTAAACTTTTTTTTTAATTTTAATTTAATTTATCCTATTTACCTACAACTCCAACATATATAGTAGTTTCATTTTTTCCATCGATTTCGAGAAATTGGTTAAGCTCATCGTCATATATAGCTCCTATCGTACAAGCGCCTAAATTGAGAGCTTCAGCAACTAAATAAAAGTTTTGGCCTATATGCCCCGCATCTAAGTAAATATATCGGTAACATCTTTGAAGGTATTTCCATTGAGAGCGGTCTATCATAGCCGTCCAAATGAAGTTAACAGCGGAGTCATATGCAATTTTTTGATCAAGGCACCCCTCCGCTACTTTTTTTCGGAAGTCTCCTTCTTTTAGTAGCTCTATTGAATGGTTCTGAATATTATAGTGATACAATCCTTCTTGCATATTCTTTATGTTATTGACGACGGGATAAATTTCAATAGGAAACAAACCTCCCGCTGAGGGTACAGTTCTAAACGAAAATTGTGGAAAAATCCTATTTAATCCAGACATACCAAACAAAAGTAAACTAAAATCCATCAAGGATAAAGGTTCTTCAGTGAATTCTCTAGTCGAATGCCTATTTTTGATTACGCTCCAAAATTGGATTGTTTCGTCAAATTTCGGTTCAGGCAGATCAATTTTTTTAACAGCATCAGGATAAGTTTTAAATGTTTTAGGCTTTCTTGACCAATCTAAAGCGTGTCGAGGTATTTTATTCCTAACGTATTTAGACTTCTGTTGGAACTCATCCCCAAAATTGTTTTTAAACTCGTTCATAATATAGAAGATAATTCCGACTTATATAAGATTTATTTTAAAGAAATCTTCTTTCTTACCAAAAAGAAAGTTTAAAATAGAGACTTTAAATTCATTTTATTTTTACTCCTTGATTTTCAAGGGTTGTCTGGACTAGTGAAATATCTACATCTCTACATATCATATTTTCTTTAATCGATACTGCAGCGGCTACCCCCGCACCTTGCCCAGTGGCAACACAACAAACCATCTGGCGAGTGGCAGCGTGAGACATCTTATCTCCTGCTACCCATCGTCCAGCTACAAGAAGATTTTCGACTTTCTTTGGAAGGATGATTCCATATGGGATTTGGAAGTATCTACCTGTAGTAGGCATAATTACAGTACCATATGCGTCGAGGAATTCAGGACAAACTCCTATAGAATCCTCAAAGTGGGCTTGGTTTTTAACGTCCCATTCAGTGATGTTGTAATCGCCAATGATTTTACGCGATTCCCTTGTTCCTAATGACGATCCTATATTCTTTAGCCTTGCTTTTTCAAACCCAGGAGTACGCCTTCTCAAAGAGTTAATTAATTTAATTATTCGCCTTCTTCCTTCTATCTCAGCTTTAGTAAGATCGAATACATCTGTACAGTCTATATCACTTATATGGATACCATTAAAAGAATTGATAATTCCTAATTCTACATATTGATTCCATATCTTTTTTATCGGGATGCTCTCAGGTATAATATCTTCTTTATTAGCTCTGTTCATTGGCTCTAAGAAACAAGTAAAATCATCTATAAAAAACAATTCTCCGGATTGTTGAAGATATGGAAGGAACTTGGGTTTTTTCTGAATTTTTCTTAAAAGATAAGTAAAAAATTTATCAATATCAACGCCACTACAACCAAAATTGACTGTAACTCCCATTAATTTATTTTTGGGGTCTTTCTTATAAGGAGCTCCAGCGTAATAAGCTATATCAGCATCTCCCGTCGCATCAATTACTCGTTTAGCCATGATTGCCTGCCTTCCTGATTTACTTTCCGTAATGATTCCTGTAATAGTATTTCCATTCATGATAGCATCAACAGCCTGACAATGTAGTAAAGGAGTTACTCCTGCTTCCTCTATTAAATTATCAGCTAGAACTTTAAAAATTTCAGTATCTAAGATTTCATAGGTCGGGACACCATCTACCAATAAACCTTCTTTTTCGAGAAATTTTCCTATCTCAGTCGTTTTTATTTTTTTATTAAACGTATTAATAGTCCCACTCATTTCTTTTGCTTTAAGTTCAAATTCTTTAATTATACCTCCAGCATCTATGGTTTTTACATAACGATACCAAGTAGGAGTCCCTACCATTGTTTGGGTTATTACACCGCCAAAAGAACCATAGCGTTCTACTAGTAAAGTATCGACGCCCTCTCTAGCTGCGCCAATAGCTGCAGCAAGACCTGCAGGTCCTCCACCAACAACTAAAACATCTGCTTTTGCCAATATAGGAATATTTTTTGAAGGTTCAGTAATAAAGACGCTAATTCACCTCCATGGTGAAATCATTATAATTTTCATTATCTTTGTTCATAATTAAAATCAATTAAACTCATATACGAAATTTAAATTGATGTTATGAAAACATATAGTAAGTAAGAAAAAAAATAAAAGAAAATGAGTTATATATTGTTATTTTACTGCTTCAAAATAGATGTGCCACAGCTCGTCATCATCGAGAAAATCTGTTCCTAAGTGTTTGTGCTTAGTTTTTGCTAAATCACGCGGAACTGATTCAGATGCGGGTTTATAGTCTGTTATTACCTTCAATACGGTACCCGGTCTCATCCTCATGAGTTGTTTCTTGGTTTTCAACGCAGGTACGGGACAGACTAAGCCGGTCACGTTTAATTCTTGGTCGAATTTCATAATTTTTACCTCTTTATTTTTTAATATTGTTTTTGATTAATCTTCACATACAGGTGAAAAAATTGGCTCGTCCATACCAGGCTCAACATTCATTTCAATCTGGTTTAATTGAACTAACCTTAAAGCTTCGTATCTCACTTTTTTTGCTTCTAAATCTAAAATTTCAGAAATTTTACTAATAGTGGCAGATCCTATGCGTGTGATATAATTTAAGACTTCTTGTCTAGGTGTTTTATTTAGTAATTTTAATTCTCTTTTTGACTTCAGATTGATTGCTTTCTGTAATTCTTCTTCGTTAACGCTTCCTTCTTCAAATAAACCTTTTTTAATACCGTTTTCAATTATATCCTTTCCTCTATCTGTCCATGCTACAACCGTAGTAAATCCTTCTTTAGAGCCTACTTCACCAGCTGTAAAGTCCGAATAAATTGCAGGAAAATCTTGGCAATGCAAACAGTAATGATTACAACTTAAGCAACGCTTCGCTTCTGCTAACGCCATATCTTCGTTAAATATCGCATCAATTTCATCAAAGTCCCATTTAATATTCTCTGTAGCCATTTCTAACGATTCTGGTTTTAAAGAAAAGTCTTTTGGTGGTTTCTTCTGTCCAGCGAAAAACATTCTATCTTCTTTATACCTATCAGTTGTAAGATCCTGGCCTAGTAAATAACGATCTATCGAAATGGCAGCTTCTTTTCCGTGAGCAATTGCTGCGATAGCTACAGCTTTTGAGTTTGCGATAATATCCCCACCAGCAAAAACACTTGGAATGTTTGTTTCAAATGTTATAGGATTGATATCAATTTTATTCCGTTCTTTTTTGAGTTTGTTATTAGTAGCTATATCAATCAAATTATAATCAACGGTTTGTCCAACAGCAATGACAATAACATCGATTGGAATTTCATAATCAGAGCCTTCAACTTTATTTAGTTGGCGTCTACCAGTCTCGTTACGCTCTCCCCACTTAATTTTGTAACTATTTAATATCAAACCGTCTCCTTTTCCTTTGGTTATTTTAGTGGTTGAGGTTCCAAAATGGTACTCCATGTATTTGTATTCTTCTTCTGGAATCTCTCTTAATGTAAGCTCAAGATCTTTCTCAGACATAATATCTACAAGGTGTATTTTTTCAGCGCCTAATCTCAGAGCCGTTTGAGCTACATCAACTGCTACGGAACCCCCTCCTATAATACCGACGGTTTTACCCTTAAATTCTTTTAGGTTTGTCCATTCGCGATATTTCCTATCGATAAGAAAATTTATAGCAACAAATACATTTGGGAGGTCCTCACCTTCTAGATGCAATGTAAGGGGTTTATATTGACCTGTTGAGATAAATATTGCTTCAAATCCATCTTCTTTTAAATCTTCAACAGTCATATCAGGACCTAATGGAGTATTAAATACAATTTCCACACCAGCATTCTTAATAGTCTCTACATCGTAATCGAGTATGTAATTAGGTAATCGGAATTGAGGCACTCCGAATCTTAACATTCCACCCGTTTGATCTGTTTTTTCGAAAATCGTGGGCGAATATCCTTTAAGTGATAGAAAATATCCCGCTGTTAAACCTGCTGGTCCAGAACCTATGATTGCAACCTTCTTTCCCAGTTTTTTGATTTTTTGAGCTTTTGTAGCTCTCCCATGTTCAATTTCATATTCAGTAACAAATTTTTTTAATTCTCGAATAGCGACGGGGTTATCGGATCCTATCAATGAGCATCCATGTTCACATTCGTGCGTACAGATTCTTCCACAAACCGAGGGTAAAGGATTATTTTCACGTACTAATTCCACAGCTTCTAAATAATTTCCTTCACGAATTAAAGAAATGTAACCTCGGGCATCAACTCCTGAAGGACATCCACTAGAGCACGGTGAATGAATTAAACCTCTATCAGTATATTCAGTTCGAATACTTGAATTACAAAATAAGCCCATTTTAAGGATATCTCTATTCATTTCCTCCTCAAGTTCAGCAGCACCTCTTATTTCACAAGGAACACCAATAATTCCTAGAGGTTCGAAATCTTTTCCTGTTTCCTCCACTAATTTTTGTAAAACCCCTGATCGTCCATACACAACCCCAGCTCTTTGAACAACATCATCAGGGTTGGATACTATACTTGCTTTTGGTAAGTCGTCAACATTTTGTACCATAACGATTTTGGATAGTTCTTTTTCTTTTAAAAGATCCTGTGCAATAGTAGTTACAAATCCACCGCTGCTTGCTCTTGCTAAAATTTCGGAGTTATTACTTCTTAAGGAATAGATTCCTTTTAGTTGTATTTCTTTGAATTTTTTCTGGATTACTTGCGGACAATTTTCGTAGCATTTTCCGCATTTTTGTCCGTCTCTTTCTAAAATACAATAATCTTTTAATATCGGACGCAATGTTTCCATTTCTACATGCTTGCAATATCCTACACACAGACCACAGCCCTGACATAAACCAGCGTCAATAACTTCACTTTTTAATAGTTCGAAACTCATAATAATCCCTCGTTAATTTTAAATTCTGTTATAATGCCATCTGGATTAATGGCATATTTTATCGCACCATTTTTGTAGTTTCCTTCCACTACATCAAAAACTTGTGCTTTATATTCGTTAAAATCATCGTTAGTATCGATAATTGACTTAAACCCACCAAAAAATATGTTTGATAAGTTCATATTACCCGCAACAAATCGGATTTTATCCGTAATTTCTTTATATTTTGTTGAATCTTCGTTATTAATAGCGATTTGTAAATCTTTTTCTAGTTGTAGGAGTTCGTTCCGGTATTTTTTTGTCTGTTCGCTTACTTCTATTTGATTTGCTTCCTCATAGGATTTGATGAATTTAAGCGTTAAAGATACCGACTTGGCGCCACCTAAAAGTCCTGTTATCAAAGGTACTTCCTCTATTAGCCTACCAATAAAAATATCTTCTAATAAAGTTCCTGAAGAAGGGATTCTACCTTTTGGTAAACCAGAAGTAGGTAATGTAAATCTGAAAAAATTTCCAACGATATCAGGTAAACTGTCTGTTAGATCGTCGTCATCGTCGCCTAACTTGTCAGTTGCTCCTTTCACTGAGTGTTCCGTTGCAATTTCAATGTTCCCAGCTAAAGTACCGAATAATGCTAACATACGAATTCCAGAACGATCTATGCTTGGTTTACAACCTCTACAAGGAGTGTTGTAATCGATACACTTCTCTTTGCATTCAGTTGAAGTAAAGCCACTGCACAGAAAACCTAGGTCGTTAAAACAAGTTTCAGAATCTTCCATTTCAATTTGTCTATGAATTTCTTCTAAATAATCACAAGTTGCTTTTCTTGAGCAAACTTGACATAAGCTTTTTAATTTTGGAACATCTGTTCCATCAATCGCTAATTTTAATTCTTCAATTTCGCCTAAACATCCATATACGCTACTTGAAGCTTCAATTAAGTTTGATATTGGCATTATATCGTGTCCTTTTTGATTTGCTAAAGCAAATAATCCACCTGTAACCGTGCAATCTCCATAAGCAATAACCCTATCTGAGTTGTTTTTAATTATTTCTAATTGTTTCAAATCATTAGGGAGTAAATAGCCTGTAATAACCGATATGTCAACCTTTTTTTCTTTCCAAGCCTTAGGATCAGAAATAAATTCCACTTTATATAAAGAGTTTTCTTTAAGTAATAAAGCCTCATTGAAGCACTTTTTACATCCGTTAAATTGGAATACCTTAACATCCATCTTTTATCGTCCCCTTTTCTGTAATTGCAGTTGTTAATCGATCTATGATATCTTCGAAATCACCAACAGCAGTTTCACCTTCCGCAGCTCGTGAAGTGTATTGATTTACAAATTGATCGCTATAGCCTAACTCTTTGAAGACCTTTTTCATCATTTTTATTCTGTGCATCGAAATTACGTTGCCATTAAAAAAATGACACGCACCTAAACAACATCCAACACAAGCAACAGCGTCCGCACCGTTATTTAGCGCTTCCATGATCTGAATCGGTCCAATTTGACCCGTGCATTGTACTCTAATTATTCTAATTGCAGCATCGTACGACATACGAGCGACACCCGCAGTGTTTGCTGAGCCTTGACCACACTCGTTACACATGAAGACAACAATATTCTGAATCCTCTCTTGAATATATTCATTAGTAGTTTCGCAATTTTCACTCATTCGCACACAGCACCTCCACCTGATACGGCAATAATTTCATCGTATAGTTGATTGTCTGTGAAATTAATCAATTGAATTGCGCTTGTTGGACAACTTGGCATACACATACCGCACGACCTGCACGCTATTTTGTTAACAGTAGGTCTCCCGTTTTCGTCAATATCAATAGCGGCTGGTGCACAAATCGTTTTGCAAATTCCGCAATTAACACATAAATCGTAATCTATTGAAGGTACCAACATTTCCTTTTCTATGTAGCCTTTAACTAATGGTGCAGCGGCTAAAGCGGCAGCACTACCCGCGTGAGCTACGGTCTCTGAAATATCTTTTGGTCCCTGAATCGCTCCCGCTAAGAAAATTCCTCCCTTGCTACTCAACGTAGGGTTCATCTTAATGTGAAACTCTTTTAAGAAACCTTCCTTGGAACGTAAAACTTTTAGTTTAGAACCGAGAGGTCCAATGCCTTCTGGAGGAACCATAGCGGCTGACAACACTATCAAATCAGCTTTTAATTGCAAAGGCGTCATACTCAAAGTGTCTTCTACAATAACTTTTAACTCTCCACTTATAGGATCCTTAATAATTTCTGAAGGTCTTCCGCGGATGAATCTGACTCCAACTTCTTGAGTCGATTTATACATTTCTTCGAAATTTAATCCTGGAGTTCGTATGTCTATATAACAAATCGTCACATCGGTGTCAGGATACATTTCCTTGACTATTCGAGCGTTTTTTATCGCAAATTTGCAGCATACACCCGTACAATACTGATTACCAACTTGATCATTTCTACTTCCAACACATTGAATCATTACAATGCTTTTGGGAAATTTTCCGTCAGAAGGTCGCAATACTTCGCTACTAGTCAAAGAAGTTGGTGATAACATTCTTTCCAATTTCAATTGAGTAATAACATCTTCGTATCCATCTTGTCCATAGTGATAGGGTTCAATTTCCGTAGGATCGTATTCACTATAACCAGCGGCAACTATAATTGAACCAACTTTAACCTTTTTAGTCTCAGGTTGCATAGAAAAATCAATCGCTTGGACTGGGCATATGTTAATACATGTATTACACTCAATACAAGCCTTTTTGTCCCTTACGAATGTAGCGGGAATTGCTTGAGGATACGCTTTATAAATAGCGTTCCGCATAGACATTCCTTTATCCCATTCACTAGGAACTTCTACTGGGCAGTGTAAGGAGCACTCGCCACAAGAAGTACAATTATCTTTAACATAGCGAGGCTTAATTTCGATTTCAACTTCAAAATTTCCTAGCGATCCATCAATGCTTCTAATTTGAGCATTTGTATAAAGCTCAATGAGCGGATGATTCGCAACTCCATTAGTTAAAGGCGATATCGAACATTGTGGACATTCAAGAGTGGGAAATGTTTTATTCAATTGTGTCATGTGCCCACCAATTGTAGAATTTTTCTCTACTAAAAACACTGGTATACCTAATTCTGCCAAATCATTAGAAGATCTAAGACCAGCGATACCCGCACCAATAACTAATGCAGCTTTAGTGGTCGAAATTCGCCTGGTTTCTACGTCTTCAAGTTTTCGAGCTCGATTTACTCCAGCTTCGACCAATCGAAGTGCTTTTGCAGTAGCTTTTGCTTCGTCTTTTTTATGAACCCAACTACAATATTCTCGAACATTGACTTGTTGGTGTTTGTGTTTATTAATGCCCTCTTCAGCAATGGCTTTCGCAAAAGTCTTACCGTGTTGATTTTTAGAACAACTTGCTACCACAGTTCTATTAACTCCTAATTCTTTAATTGAATCCTTTACCATTTGAACTCCTGGCTTTGAACACATAAACATATAATGTTCTGCTTTTATCACATTAGGTAAAGTCCCGGCATATTCTGCTACTTTCGCAACATCTACAGTTCCAGCAATATTATGCCCACAATGGCATACGAAAACACCAA
>JAHQWJ010000010.1 GCA_029856125.1 Promethearchaeia archaeon
TACCGCGTATTTTATGAATTGGTCGTTTAACTTGTATTTAAGAGAAATTTCTGCGATCTTCTTAATATATTCTAGATTATTAGATTCCTTATGAGCTTGGTCTAAAAAATTTATTGCCTCATAATATTTTGAGTCTTTAATTAATTCCTCTGCTTTAACTATGAAATTTTCAGTTTTACTTTGCTTAATCAGATTGAAATTCGCAGAGAAATTTATAGTTCTTATATCTTGACACACACTTTTGCATATATTCGGTTCAAGTAAGAGTAAAACCTTGACGATATGTTTACAGAACTTAGTAGTTTTTTTAAAGTCAGGGCAGTCGTGGATGATATTTACGCGTTGTCCGTCTTGAAATATGTTTACTACATATTTCGAGTTTCCAGAGCCTTGAATATTAGCTAAAATTTTAATTGTTGGACTCTTTACCACATTGAAATTAATTATGTTTTTATTCGGAATGCTTTTTCCTCGATTAAATCTAGCTCCAATCACGTGTCTTTTGAACAAATCGCCGTTTTGAATATTATTTTTAAGATCTATAGTGTTCACCTTTAGAAGGTAAGTGGAATTAATTTATTGATTGGTAATGATTTCAGATATTAATTTTGGAAAGTCTCTCCACTGATTTAATGTTAAAAGAACTCCATTGGCTTCTTTTACCATTTTTTTGGCCATGACTGGTGAAAATCCAAACTTTGGAACGACCATAACGAATTTTATATCTTTTTCCTTCATGATTTTTAATTCCTTTAAGCTATTGTTGAAGTCAAAAACATCTGCATCTGTAAATAATATGTTCAGTTTGTATTTCGAGCGTGCTTTTTTTTCAAATTGAAGGTTTGCCCATTTAAGTGCGTGGTTTATACATGTGCCTCCCCTAGCGGTTATATCAAGTAATTCGTCAACTACTTTTTCCAATTCAACATCATCATCAAGATTTTTTAATTTGTGCGTGTTAGACTCAAAAAAAGTAAGTGCGATTTCTTCTGGTTTAAATGCATAAACTAACATTGTTGTGCATAACGCCATTTGAGCTAACTTGTTTCCTTTCATACTTCCGCTTATGTCCAATTCAAGAACCATACATCGAAGACCATCGGTAGTTTTTGACACTAAAAAATCGTCGTTAGTAATCGTTTCTACGGTTTTTCCACCCTCCAGTAAATTACTTATAGTCTCTTCTAGATCAATTAATTCAAAATCGTCCCCCAAAGTGTAAGGGATTACAACATTCTCTACAAGGGGTCCAGATTTGGCAGTACCAATTAATGAATTTGCCGCATTAATACCTAAATCAATCATAATTTGTTTTATGATCTCTTTCAACTTCTTCTTGATTTTGGCTGAAATATTATGCCTTGAATAAAACCATTGTTCTAATAGATCCAAACCGCTGCCAGCACCCAGAGAGGAAAACGCCATATCAAGAGCATCGTCTCCCATTTGTTCAGCAGACCTTAATACTTGAGATAAGTTTTTCTCGCTTAACGCGCTCAGAACTTCCAAATTCGGCTGTTTTAGTGGAGCACCTCCTAACGCCATCTTCACTATCTCGTCAATCTGCTGGGGAGATAATTCCATCTCCTCGAGATAATCTTTATATGTCTGATAATTCGATTGATTCTCCTTGACTAATTGTTTAAAAACTTTATAACTTTTTTCGATTAAGTTAAGTATTTCTGTTTCTGTCATTTTGAGCCTTTTACCTGCGTTTTTAATAGAGTTAATGTTCGGAGAAAAGCCCATCTTGTTAAAATCCTTAACCATATTACTTAACGAGTCTTTACTAACAGCTTTTTCGACGGTTTTATCAACTAATTCAGAAACTTTATTGTTCAGTTGCGATTGGCAAGAAAGATCGCTACAGTTTTGTTTAGAATCAATTAAATTATCGATGTAATTCTTCATCTGGGCATCTTTCATTTGTTTATCGCTGTATTCGTCATTGATTGATTGGACATCCTTATCAATAATATTTGACATTAATTTTCGCCACGCTGGAGATTTTGTAGGGTTGTTGATTAATTCCTTTTTGATATCAGTTGAGTTTTTTCCTTTACTAAAGTTATCAAAATTTTCGTTAATCTCATCTAGATATTGTTCGCTCAAATTGTCTCCAAAATATTGATCAAAGTTCTTTGCGTTATTGTAAGCGTCTTTAAATGGAAGGTTCAAACTGGTATTTAAGATACTATCAATTTTTTTCTTCGCTATGTTAGGATTTGATCCCAAGACTTTTGAAGTGTTAAAAATATCGTTCAGATTTTTGTTAGATTTAGAGAGATTTTGTTTCAAAAGATTTTTTACTATGTTTTGACCTTGTTCGGTTAATTTATTCGATTTTAAAGCAAATTCAGCAATGTTCAATCCTTCAAAGGAATTATCGCTTAAAGCTTTAGATAAACTTTCCTTAAATTTGTCCAGTTTTTGGTCCTTTGCGAGTTGAGACATTATTTTTTCTTTTAACGAGTCAGATTTGGAAATTATGTCATCCAGTAAATCTAATTTTTCAGCTGCATCTATATCCTCGGGCTCTAAATAGTTTATTTTGTTTTTTAGCAATTCTTTTGCGTAATCAAGCAAAGCTTTTAAATCTTTAAATTGATTGAAGTTTGCAATAGCATTTTTGTCAATGATATCTAAAGCTGTCTTATATGGATTTTCTTCTAGATCTTCGCTAAATCGGTCAAAAAAATCGTTTAGACTCTCGTCCATTAACTGATCTAAATCAAGATCTTCTAACTCATTAAAAAAATTATCTAGTAATTCAAAATCGTCAAACATCTCATCTAATTCGCTCAAATCTAATCCTAGATCATCGAGTAAGTCTTGGGCTGTTTCACTCCCAAATATGTCAGATTTTGCTACATCAGAAGACATCCGATTTTTCATAGGGTTATTATATGATAATATTTCTGTGGCAATTTTCCGAGCTAAAGCTTGATTTTCAAGAGGACTGGTAACAACAGCAATTTCAATAAAGTCGTTGATTTCACAAACGCCTTTGTTCATAAATCTCGCTATTATTAATTTGCAAATAGCTATGGCTTGGCGGATAGATGGTTTATACATGCACTTCTCATGATTCCTTAACGCATTTATGAACTTAAGAGAAAACCAAACTGGGCTTTGGGGGAAGATTATCATTCAGATCAATACCATCCATTAATTAATTTAAATTATGTGGATCCTAGGACTTGAGAGATAATGTTTGTAATAATATCTTTAGCCTTAACTCCAGGCTTAGCCTGAATAGCTCCAAATAAAACATTGCTTGCGAGATCTCTGAGAATTTTATTTGAATCTGCTTTCTTATTTCTTTTCTGAGCCACACCAGTTAACCGAGCCAAGGCAATACCGCTTCTTAAACTGGCTGGTGTTTGGACTTGGTGATGGGTGCGCGTTCTATTAATAATTAAGTAGATTTTTTCTAAAATGCTCTCTTCGACTTTATAATACGGATTGTTATGCTCTATTATTTTCATTTCGGTCTTTTTGTCAGGGTAGTCAAGCTCAATCCAGACGTTAAATCGATCTTTTAGGGCTTCACCTAATCTATGGGTCCCTACTAATTCTGATGGATTCATAGCGCCAATAAAGAAAAAACCGGGGGAAGATTTGACACGCCCTATGTGTGGAATGGACAATGTCCTTTCTTCTAAGGGTTCTAATAATGAATTCTGAGTGTATTCTGTAGCGCGATTTATTTCGTTCGCTAAAAACAATCCACCGTTTAACATTGCTTTTATGAGTGGACCCGGATTGAACGCTTCGAACGAAAAACCTTTCTGGATCGTTGTGGCTGGATTAAAAGATCCTATTAGGTGAGAGGGTTTGGTCGATTCATCGAATGTTATCCACTCAAACGAATCATTTCCCGTGATTTCTGCTCTCGATTGAGCGTAATACCTACATAGGGTTGTTTTGCCTATTCCCGGTGGCCCTACTAAAATGGGGTATAGGTTGGAAGCGTCTGCTTCAAACATTAGATCAAGAGCCTTCTCATATTGCCCTGTTAAAACGATTTCTAGCTTTTCTTCCTTTTGAAGAAGTAGATTTTTTTCAAACAAGTCTTTTAGGGTAAGTTGTTTTTGATTAAGTTGACCTTTACCTTTCACATTGATATACGGAGAGCTCTTTAAAATCGAGAGATTATCTAATCTTTTTTCTTTAGTCTCTTTTTGGGGTGTCTTATTAGCAGCAGGCTTTTTAGTAGCGTTACTAGTTTTTGCTGTCGTAGTGGTTCTTGTTTTAACTGGAGTTTTAATTGGGGGTTTTTGAGTTTTTTTAATTTGATTATTTTTTGTTACGGGTTTCTTTGCCATATAGAAAACCTTTACAGTTAAATTTTTGAATTTATGTCTGATGTTTAGTAATAAACATCACTATTATTTATTTTGATTATCCATATATAAATCCAGAGAATAAAGAAAAAGTGAATTGTCTAATATTACTCTGAGGGATAGAAACTCAGTTAATTTGCGTTTATATCATAATATAGACTTATGATAAATTAAACTAACGGGACACAAGTGAAAACAAAGCCCACATAAATCACATAAATCTTCTCTAAATGCAGAAATTCTCTTAATACTCATAAATTCTTAGCTATCTCATAATTTTACTTTTAAAGTATCACTATGGTGCTATAATTAAAACAATACTATAAACAAGTATCAGATTTCCTAAAATAATACCAACATCCTTTAGCGTAGTTCGACCTAATAAATCTTTACGAGGTTTCCTGAATATATACATGATTCCAAAAGGAAAGAAAATTATTGGGAGAAATATAATGAATTGCGTAATGATTAACGATATTATCGCTATTGCTAACGACACTAATGAAGCAATCCAAATTACCATTTGAGAAGCCTTTGGAGATAACTTCGATAAAGAGTCTCCATCAATTAACTCGTGTAGCATTTGACCCGTATAACCTACGGATGCCACTGAAAGTAATATTAATAACTCAAATACATTTAGATTGGGGAAAAAACCTAAGATTATATCGCCCGCATTAATTTTTATCATCAACCATGGTAAAACGATGTGTGAAATACCTAAAATGATATGGTTAATGATAACAAGCGATTTGAACAGACAATAAAAAATTACCAAAATAACTATGATCACTAAATAAATCCCTAAAAGTGGATACACTACAATTCTATTCATAAAACAGATAGTCCCTATTAAGAAACTCGCTAATGAAATCGTTAAAATTTCTTTCCGACTATATCCTTGAACTCTTTCTAGCGTTTCTATCTCGTCTGGATTCTTCATATCTATAACGTCATTTAAAGTATTTCCTGTAATAGCATAAAAAGCAAACCCCGCTAAAATCCAAATGTGAGCGGTGATCTCATACTTGTTTAAATAAATGCTTAATAAACAGGGAACGAGGACTGAAAATAAGTATTCAATTCTTAATAATCTAAATCCATTACTCATTGAAAAAATCACATTGAGATATATTATAATGAAGTAATAATTAATAAAGTAAAAAAATTTAGGATTTTATTAATTTCTAACAAATTTTGGTTCCTTTTTAAGGGGGTAGAACTCTGGATTCATTAAATTAGAAAAAGAAGATTAAAAAATTGATACTATTAAATAAAAACCCTATTATTACTATTGAGAAACGACTCTAATAATCTGTAAGTTTTTGGAATGTATTGTGCTCTTTCAATAAATGAGGGTTTACTAATTTTTCTCTTGACATATTTATATCCCATACTTCTTTTACACCTGAATTGTATATTTAATTGTAAGCACTATAATAATCCCGTTGAAAAGAGATACTTTTTAGAAGCGTCTCTTTATTTTCAAAGTACTTGTTGTTATATCTAGACTCTTCTATTGCTTGAGATAATTTTTTGTTCTTCAGACTAACTTTTTTATTATTTATTTTATTTACTAATGCCACTTATTATCACCTATTTTATTAAATTAAACGAATAATATATATTTTCTGTATAAAGTATATATATAAAATAAAAAAGTATATATAAAATAAGAAATTCTTCCATAATATGGAACGATTTTACAGAAAAATACAGAAGTTAGGAGGCTCTCTTGTTGTGAGCTTGCCTAAAAAATGGACTAAAAACTATAAACTGACTAAAGAATCTTCAGTGGCTATCAATCTGAATAATGATGGATCCTTGAGTATCAATCCAGAACTAACTCCTTCGAAAAGAGATCAGGATAAATTAATACTGGAATCAAATCCATATGTGGTTAGAGAAGTGGTAAAGAACATATTATCTGGACAAACACACATAATCATTGTTTCAGATAAAATAATTAACAAGAGTTTAAGAAACCAGATAAGATATTGGGTTAATGGACTACCAAATACTGAAATTACTGAAGAAACAAACCAAAGAATTGTTGTACAAAATTTTGGATATAAAAAGATACCAACTAGCAAATTGATTCAACGTCTTCTTTATTTAATAGCAGATATGTTTGATGATGTGAAACACGAAGCCTATGATGATTTAAGTTATAATTTTGATCAATTAAGGAAGTTTTACTTCATATTAGTAATGCACATACGAGCTTACCTTCGAACAGGAGTATATGTGACAGAAAATAGTGAATTTACTCCATTAGAAGCAATGGATTATCGAATTTTTTGTGGAAAAGTTGAGGAGATTGGTAAAATTCTGAAAAATCTTAGATTATCTCCCATAGTAATACCATTTTTTAATGAAATCCATCAATATTTTAAAGAAGTGATGGATGCCTATTTAAAACGCGATTCTAAATTATCTTACTATGTTTGGTTGAAGAAGTACAAATTAATAGAGAAGGCAAATGATTTACTTGAGATACTAGATATTAACGACCATGATAAAATCAAAAGTATGATCGAAATTGCTGAGCGGTGCAAGGATATGGCAGGGTTAATTTAGGGGATTAAACTACCTTGTCTTGATAAAATTTCTCTATATCGTTATCATTATACCCTAATTCTAGAAGTATTTCTTTAGTATGTTGTCCTAATACTGGTGGAGATGTTAAAATTTCCCCCGGTGTGACAGAGAGTTTGACAGGAACTCCCGTTACCTTGATTTTTCCGGCTTTTAAATGATCAAGGTCTTTAACCATATTTCTATGTAGCACCTGTGGATCAGTAAAGATTTTATCCATATTATAGATTGGGCCACATGGAACACCAGCTTTAGTAAGAATATCAAGCCACTCTTGAGCATATTTCGAACTAATTATTTCACTAATAATGTTGACCAATTCATCTCTATTTTCGACTCGTTTTGCATTTGTAGAATATAATGGGTTATCTATTATATCTTCTAATCCAACAACCATACAAAATTTTTGCCATAATTGATCATTACCCGCAGCAATATTAACATATGTATCTTTAGCTTTGAAAGCTTGATAAGGTACAATATTAGGATGTCCGGAACCTAAAGGTTGTGGAATTTCACCAGATGCAAAAAAAGACCCTGCCCTATAAGTTAACCATGCAACTTGACTATCCAATAGAGACACATCAATCATTTGACCTTTGCCGGTTCTTTCACGATTAAAAAGAGCAATCATAATACCATACGCTGCAAACATACCTCCTGCAATATCAGCTACAGCTATCCCAACTTTAATTGGAGGTCCCCCAGGTTCACCTGTAATACTCATTAGACCCCCCATTCCTTGTAGTACTTGATCAAAACCAGGCAATAACCTGTATGGGCCATCCTGTCCAAAACCGGATATACTTGCATATATAATTTTTGGATTTAACTCAACAACATTCTCATAACTTAATCCAAGTTTATCCATCGTTCCTGGTCTAAAATTTTCAACAATAACATCTGCCTTTTTTATTAATTTTTCGATAATCTCTTTTGATTTCTCACTTTTCAAGTTCAAAGTTATACTCTTTTTATTACGATTGACACTCATAAAATAAGCACTTTCTCCTTCTACAAAAGGAGGTCCCCATGATCGAGAATCATCTCCTCTTCCGGGCATTTCTAATTTAATTATTTCAGCTCCCATGTCTGCTAGCATCATTGTACAATAGGGACCCGCAAGAGCTCTCGACAAATCCAAAACTATAATGCTTTCTAGTGGTCTTACCATCTCCTATTTCACTTTTCTCCTATTTAACACGCTTTTTAATGTTATGAATAGAATATGTAACATTATAATTGAAGATTTCCTAACAAAGACAATTTTTATCTACATAAGTAGAAATTAACTATGAGAAGAAAATCATCTAGAAAAACATGGTTATTGCTAAACTTATTAAAACTGTGGCCACAAAAAGTTTTAAATAAAATTTAGGCATCTTTTTAGAAATTTTCGCTCCAATTATAGATCCTAAA
The DNA here is from genome assembly GCA_029856125.1 of Promethearchaeia archaeon. Classification (GTDB taxonomy): domain Archaea; phylum Asgardarchaeota; class Lokiarchaeia; order Sigyniarchaeales; family SOKP01; genus SOKP01. The sequence goes on from JAHQWJ010000010.1 coordinate 8,364, forward strand.
ATGGATCCTATTGAAATTATAATCCCAACAATAATATCAATCTGACCTGTAATACTTTTTATAATTGTGTTATAAACTGCTGTGAAAAAGACTATTGAAGTTGATATCGCAGTAGAATTATGAATTGGAAAGTGTAAAACAATATTAAGAGAGGGAGAGTTAATAATTCCTCCTCCAATTCCTAGAAAGTTAGCTGCAAATCCTGCTAAAATAAAATATGGAATAGATTTCTTAAAGTTAGATTTATAATCATGAGTTTCTAAAGAAAAATTGCTTACTTCTTCAGTTTGATTTTTTGTTCTTTTATTTGCTTTTAAAGTCTTGTAAATCATATTTATTCCAGCAATTAATAAAGTGCCCGCAAAGATCATTTTTAATACAATACTATCCACATGAACAAAGGAAAATAAAATCGAAGCTAAAACGCTTCCCAAAATTGAAAATGCAGCGAACAATAAAGAGAGACGAAGATTTGTTCTTTTTTGTCGTAGATAGGTTATAAAGCCTGCTAAAGAAGAAAAAAGAATTATGAACGTGCTTGTATCTACTGCAATATTAATAGGGAAAAGAAAAAGGAGCGTCATGATTGATACGAAGAATACTCCTCCGCCTATTCCCGCGATAACAGAAACAATACCGGATAATAGACCAAGTAAAATTAATAAGGAGACAAGATAGAAAGATAATTCCATAGGCGATAAAATGGTATATTCATCATAAATCTTTTTAATAATTAGAAAGAGAATCTTTATCAAAAAATTGAAAGAAAAATCAATAATTAAATTATAAAACAGTTATTAGATTAATAATTATTTAATTTTAAATTCAAATAGTTATCATTTATGCCCGACTCTAACGAAGATAAGCTGGTTGTTGCTCTCGTTGCATGTTCTCGGTGTGGAAATGCTTTTATGATAAAAAAGGGACAAAAAAAAACCGATCATTTGGTATGTGATAACTGTATTAGGTTAGAACAGCGAAAAAAGCAACTCTCAGACTCAGTTAAAGAATCTCAAAAAGAAATTGAAAGTTCTATTAAAGGATATAAAAATTCATTAAGAGTTGCTAAATCTCAAAAAATCAAACAAATATACTTCGATAAGATTAAGAAAACTTCTAACACATTAAATAACTCCGTCGAACTTCTTAAGAAGATAGAAGAAACTAACGATGAGAAGTATATCGAAGAATTTAAGAAGTTATTTGAAGAAATGAAAAAAGAGTATACAGATAAATAATAAGCAACACATTCCTCTTTTTTTATAATTTCATTCAGAATCATTTTTATACAATCTAAATTTCAAATTATTTAAGTTAAAATATCATTTTAAAAATTCTCCTCGAACAAAAAATGCCGTTAAAACAAATATCTCTGTTTCTCCCAAATAAACCAGGGCAACTTGCTAATTTCTTTGAATTTTTAATGAACCACAAAATATACATAAGATCTTTAACTGTTGCTGAAACAGAAGATTATGGATTATTATTACTCCTTGTCAAACCTTTTGATAAATGCATAGTATTATTAGAGGATAATGATTACTTACATTCAGTAACGGAAGTTATCGCAGTAAAACTATCAGACAATATCACTCAGTTGTATAATATCGCTAAAACACTTGGGAATCACGATGTAAATATCGAATACATGTATACTTTTGCAGAAGAGACGTCAGAAATAAGTACAATGACAGTTCTGAGGCTAGATGACAACGAAAAAGGAACAAATGTTTTAAAAGAGCATGGTTTTGAAGTGGTGGAACATTTCAAATAAATTAAGGCGCTAAAATTACTCTTTTTAAAATTTAAATTTTACATTTTCAATTTCATGCGATCTAATAGCACTTTAATCGCATAAGCTGCCTCCGTTGGAGTAAAAAACACGGGTGCTTCCTCTTTTTTAGCAAATTCCCTTAGATCCATGAAATTTTCTCCAAAAAATACAAAAGGCACGAGCGGTTTTAATCTTTTCGTTTCATTCCAAGCTCTTATCATTCCCCTATAATGCTCATCAGATTTCATTTCTAAGAATGGGGGAATAACCAAGCATGGGACAACTATATCTATATCTGAATCTTCCAGCATGGCTTTCGTTATCTCGTAAAATTGTTGCTCAGCAGCTACGCCAATCATGTCTAGAGGATTCTGAATTTTAACTAGCGAAATCAGATAGGGTTGAATCTTTTGTTTGAGAGCGTCGGAAAACTCAGCTAATGTCAAATTAAACTCTTCTACCTTATCGCTGAACAAAACAGAGCTTCCACCACTATTCGTTAAAACTCCTATTCTCTTACCCTTAGCGTCGGGTAAAAATGAAAACGCTTTTAAAGCAGTAATAAAGTCAGTGGCATTTTCACACAATGTTGCTCCTGCTTGTTGTATAGATGTTTTCAACATTTTATAGTTTGTGGCTATTGAACCGGTGTGACTACTTGCAGCTTTCATCCCCGATGAAGTTCTTCCGCCCTTTAAAATAATAACAGGTTTAATAGGAACAATTG
>JAHQWJ010000011.1 GCA_029856125.1 Promethearchaeia archaeon
GTGTTTAAACACCAAGCCATTCTATCCCAATTCCACTTAACTGCTGATGCGTTAAATGCGGTACCGTCGTGGAATGTAACATCGTCTCTGAGTGTAACAGTATAGTTTGTGTTCGGCAGACCACACCGGCGCGATAGTTGCGTGCGCGAGTCGTGGAATAATTGCGAGTTGGGGATCAGATAAATCATAAGCGAATAATCCTTCGGCTACTTGATCAATAACATCACCAGAAGCACTATCCCAGGAAACTTGTGGGTCAAGGTCTACAGGCAAATACATAGTTCCGAAGATGAGAGTAGTGTTATCGTAACCGCCACCACCTTCTCCGCCTCCTTGAAGTAAGAATACACCAATACCAATACCACCGCCAATAGCAATTATTGCTATAATTCCTATAGCGTATATTGTTTTCTTTTCCATATTTTTATCACTTATTTTTTAAAATTTTTGTTTTGTTAGATTTATTGTTAAGTATTTATCTAAGTTTGTAAATTAATAAGGTTTATTCTTTTTTTTATCAGTTGTTAATACGAGATTTTTGTAGAGAGGACTGATTAGTTATGCTTAAAACGGTTAAACAGTTGAAAGTTAAAAGGTATTAGATCTTGCTTAAATTTAGTTTTATCACTTCTAAAAGTTATTATATGGCATAATAATTAGGAAATTTATTTAGTAGAACATTTACTTCAAGCGCTTATTATTCCTATTATAATGTCGTAATAAAATGAGGAGAATAGTAATAAAAAAAGCAAAATCCCCGAGATAATTATGCCTTTATCGAAAAAGGCTTTCTCAGTTCTCCTTGCTAATTCAGGTTTAGAGGAAGTTAAATACATAAACCGCATAATAATATATAGAGAAATAGGAATCGTAAAAATCACTATATATTCTATTAAATTTAATGTAGGCTCGAAAAGGGAGAATTTTAATATAACATAAAGAGAATAAGTCATAAATAAAGAACAAGCAATTAAAACGTGAAATTGTTCTAGTAATTTTATAGATTTTCCTTTTTTTCATCACTTGTTATAGTAATTTCTAACTTTGCCAAATAGACTTCTTGAATTTTGCTATTATCTTAGCCACCAAATAATCCTACAATAATATCATAATAAAATGAGAAAAAAAGGATCAAAAAAAGTAAAATGCCCGAGATAATTATGCCTTTATCGAAAAAAGCTTTTTCAGTTTTTCTTGCTAATTCTGGTTTAGATGTGGTTAAATACATAAATCTCATAATTAAATAAAGCGATATTGGGATTGTGAATATTGCAACAAATTCCTGTAATATCATAGTGAACCCAAAAATGGGAACTCTTAAAATGAGATAAAGAGAATACGTCATAAATAAGGATCCAGCAATTAACACGTGAAATTGCTCTAGTAATTTTAGAGAATATTGATCGTAAACTTTCTTATGCTCAATTGCTTTATCCTGCCCGAGATACAACAAATCTCCTTTTCTCTTTGCTATGCTAAGAAACATTGCAATTTCGAATATCGCTAAGAAGAGCCAAGCAGAGATAGTAGCATTAATAATTACTACTCCAGATAAAGCCCGCCATAAATAGCCGGTAGATAACACCAGAATATCTACAAAGGCATATTTTTTGAAGAAGTGATTGTATAATTGTCCTGTTAAAATTATAAAGATAATCATTACTATTAAACTAATATTGGGTATAAGGAAGACTAAAGAGAATGCCATAAACCCTACAATTGCTATAATTAATAACACTGCGACGTACATTGGTAGTTCTCCTGAAGCTAAAGGTTTCTTTTTTAATTTTTCTTGATGTTTTTTGTCATTCTCTACATCTATTATGTCGTTTATGATATAATTAAAAGAGGAAGCACAACAAAGTAAGATAAAACCTAAAATGAGATCAAAATAAAGGTTATGATAGAATATTTTTCTGCTGAAAAAAACCGCTACAAATATTAAAAAATTCTTGTAATACTGTCTTATCCGTAAAAGCTGAAGGACGCTTCTGATTTTGCTCGTCATTGTAATTTTAAACTGATGCATATCAATTAAACTTTGTTGAGGTAAAAAATCTTATCTGGTTTAAACTTTTTCAAAAAAATGTAGCCGACTTTACTAATTAAACTCGTTTCCGCCTTTCTTTGAATATATGCGGTATCAGTTTCGAAAGATAGACCTTCTAATGATTTGTACGGAATTTTAACATCCTTATCGAATATGTTTTTTACCTTAACATAGCTAACCTGGTTTGTTTTTTGTTCGTCTTGAGAGTTCTTTGCGCCCTGGGGATAAAATTTAAAATCTTTTAAATACCCAATTTCGAGGTTATTCACAGGTTTTTTAAGATAAAAATAAGTTCTAATATGATTTTCCAGTAACCAATTTAAAACTCTTTGTTCAGATTCTCGAGATATATCTGATTTTTTTATATTTATATATATAGCCTTAGGTTTAATTATCAAATCTTTTAGTGCGTATCGTTCTTCAATATTTTCTCCATTTTGAGGTATTTCATCAAAAATTAACTCTGATTCTTTAAAAGGGTCTGAAATTTCTACATTTGAACATTTGATTATTATTGTTTCTCCTTTATTATTAAAGAAAATATCTTTACTGCTGAGTGATTCAATTAAGCTTATAGGATTAGGTAATTTTGTTTCCTTAAGCGGTTTGATTATTTCATGCCCAGCTTTATCTAGGAAATAAAAATCGAGTGTTTTTTTTTTGGGATTTATATCAACTTTTAAAAGTTTTAAGATGCCTTCCTTTTCTAAATAATACTGGTCATTCAGAGAAATTTCTGATTTAGTATATTTTGAGGAAATTAGATTATGAATCTTATTATCCTTTAGATTTTTTACAACATACTCGTCAGTATCACAAACATCGTCTTTAAAATGAATATTTTCCAGTTTACCTAAAAGTCGTTCGTTTGTGATTTTATTTTTAAAAATAAAGTCTTTTTCAATTTCTAATTTGTAGAGTTCTTTTCTGTTTAAATCGTGCATTAGAGTTGTAATATTTTGAATTTTGAAGTGCTCTCTAAACTTATCACTGGCAATTTCTTTAAATTTTCTTCTAGCCTTCTCAAAAAGATTACCATAATATCTCTGTTTAGACTTCTTTAAACATATGAAAGGAAGTAACATTTCCTTTGTCGGTTTTAATTTATTATCAAGTATAGCAACAATTCTGTGGTATGTAGGAGGATGAGAGTTAATTAAATTACTTATGAGTGAAATTCTTTTTGGTTTAATTATTGATTTATTGATATAATCGGCAGTATTTAAGAAATTTAACATTTCGTTATCAATATTTATCTTCTCATCACATAATAACATAGTGTTCAAACCAATTTCGCGTCCTGTCGCATAGAAACTTTCTAAATTATAAAGTGCTTTTACCAGCTCATTAGCATACCCTGTGTTTTTTGCTTTTGCATCGGCTTTTCCTTCTAGTATTCTAACAAACATAAACAGAATAACGTAAATGAGGAGATTTAATAATATAAATAATGTGAAAGGAAGTTGGGGATTTCCAAAAGTATAATCGTAGTATGTAGCGGGAATACCTAGAAGCAATCTAAATATTAGATCTCCAGTCGTTATAAAAGTTAAGATTAGCGTATGTCTTCCCTTTGTATGTGCTAACTCGTGAGCAACAATACCCTTTAATTCGTCCATGGGAATTTTGTTAAAATCTTCAACTATAAGCGCTATTCTTTTGTCCAGAATGGAACCATAGGCCATAGCATTTAATATGGGATATTTACCAATTCCTACTTTTACTTTACCTTGTATTCCAATATCCAATTTTATTTCTTCAATTAAATCTAAAATTTTTTTATCTTCAACTGGTTTTATTCCAAGTAAAAAATCTAAAACAGGTCCTGAAATGAAATAAATTACCCAATTTATCATGATTAATACAGTATAAACATTAAAAATGAGCTCCCAGGGGGAGAACTTGTTAAATAGCAAGGATTTATTCGAAATGAAGTTAAGAGGTGTATATTGGTTAATAAAAACAATGGCCAGCCATGCTAGTATATAAAGAAAGAGTGTCAAGTATTCAGGAGACATAAATCTCCAAATAACAATATATCTTCGACCAAATAAAATGAAACCTAATCCTAAAATTATCCAAAATGAAAAGGAAAAAGCTGTGTTTACTACTATTGGGTTATTAATAATACTCGATATAATACCCGAGACAAAAATTACGTTGTAAGTGACCAAAGAAATTATTAAAATTTTGTTTAATACCGGATAATCCTTCAATTCTGCTATGCCAAACCATAGGTAAATTGAAAATGCTCCCATAATTGAAGTGAAGACATCTTTTGAAAAAAAAAAGATAAGAAAAAAAAAGAAAAGAAGAGCCACAAAATCGCTCAATTCGCTTCTCTTTCCTAACTTACTAAATTTATAAAATTCTTCAATAGAAAATATATAAAAAATGATAAATGTCCAAAAAGTCCAATCTGTGATGCTTTGCATTGATATTGGAAGGAACAGAAGAAACATAAATAAAAATGTGCTAAGTGAGAGTAAAATAAAAATGTAAAATAAAACGAATCTCAGTATTTTTTTCATATGAACTCATAATCCTTTTAATAGTGAATATTTTTTAAAATGTGAATCTCTTAATATTATTTACTCAAATCTTTTTGGATGAAAATTTAGGTTATAGGTTTTAAAAACTAATTTTGTAAATCTATATTAACAATACATTTCTTGAGGAAAAAATCAAAATCCAATAAGTTTAGAAATTTCATAATTTTAGAAAATAGAAATTTTTTTAGGGTAGCGAGAAATGAAAGTGATGAATTTTCCACTTTTTTCTTTAAATATAACTACGTCATTTGGGTAGTAAAAGATTTAAAATAATAAATTATGACAGATTATATTGAAGATCCATATATTGGATCAGAATTTGATGATATTTTTAATGGATGGTATGAAATTGAAGGCACAAGAAAAATAAAGGAACTTTCACGCCAACTCCGAACTTTTTTCAATTATAAGACTGAAGTAATAAGATTTCGATTTCGATCCAGTCCAAATCTTGCCGAAACTGATATAAACAATACATTTTTCAGTCGAAAGCAAGAAATTGAATCATTAACCTGTGAATTCATAAAACTATTAAAAAAGATTAAGAAAAATGGACACACACTTGAGCAAAGGATTCGATCCCTGATTTTTAATAATAAAATAGAACATTTAATTGAACTTTCAGAAATAACTGAGAAACTGTCCTTGTTACTTCACTCTTTTTCAGAGGAAAGTCTTCATGATCAGCCAAAATTTCTCAAGTTTAGCGTGATATTAGCGCAACACCTTTGTTTGGTGAAAAAATGCTTGAATGCACAATTTAGCGAGTTCTTTGAGGAACTTGAAATAAATTACAACAATTTAGAAGAAGAACTTGAAGATTTAATCCAAATCGCGCCAGTTAAGAAGAAACAATCAAAAAAACAACTTGAGGAGAGATTAACTTCATGAAGGCATACACCAATGTATCGCGAAAAACCGTGAAAGAGGATCAAGTAGCAATCTGCCCAAATTTCGGATGCGAGTACATGACGCGAGTTAAACCTCTTAAATTTAGGTTCTTAGGATTTGGGAAGTATCCTAAATGCAAAAAACATCACATTCCTTTAGTCTTTATTGATGAAATGATCGGTGATTTCGTGGATGCTGCCTTAGCGTGCTTTTTTGATAAAACAGGACTTCCTCCAAGTGAATTACTTGAAGGCGTAAAATCAAGATTCCCTGATGATTATATCCCGTTTATAGAAGGATGGGTGTATTGCATCACGGTTGGAAGGGGAGCGCCAATAGTTTCACGTTACATGGATGCGATTTCAAATGCATATCTCAAGCAATTGACCAAGAAACAGATTAAAGCACTCAAAAAAGGAGATAATTCTAAACCAAATTCCGTGAATAAAGCAATTAAGGTTGGAATGGATGAAATAACCATTCAATATACAAGGATTCTCAAGCATCTTAGAGCTCATTCCGATATCCTCATTAAGCTTCAAAAACTTAAATCACTTTCTAGAAACCTCCGAAAATATTTGAAGGATTGGCAAAAAAATATGTTAAAGCAAAATGAGATCATCAATTCCCCAGAAAGCAAACACGAAATGACTTTAAAAGTAATCAAGAGCAATTATGATCAAATCCTAAATGTCGGGACATGTCGATGCTTGCTTGGATTAAATCCTGAAAGTAAAGAATTTAAAAATGCAAAGTTAACCGCTTTTGATAGGTTTTCTTCCTATCATGATTTTTATATTGAAGGATTAACTGTGAAATTTACAAAATCTGATGTTAAAAGCCTATTAAAAATAAATCATGAATTTCAAGAATTTGGAGAGAAAAAAACTCAGCAATCTGAGTTATCAACTTATGATGAAGAAATCGGGGAGTTTTATAATAATGATGTAGATAAAGAGCAGTCGCAAATTAGTTCATGTGAGGAACAAAATTTGAAAACAAATCAATCAAGAATCAACCTTCAAAAATATATTGACCCTATTTTAAAAAATTATTCCGCCAAGGTAGAAAATTTCATGAAAAAGCAATTGAGATTCGGTTTGGGCTATGTACCAAAAAATTCTCCAAGTTTATTAAAAGCTTATAATAATCGGGGAAAATGTGATTGGGTTGGAATTATATATAGAATTACAGAAATTTTAATAGAAAATAACAAAAAACTCAAAGGAAGAATATTATATGGATACACTACAGATACATTAGAACGTAGATGGGAGCGATATAAAACACATGCAAATAATGATTTTATGGAAAATCAAAAGATACATAATGCAATATTAAAGATACAAATTAGTGGTAAGAAACCTGACGATTTTTTTATCAGAGAAGTGATTGAGGTACATTTTGATGATATCTTTATGAGGAAAAGGGAAAGATTTTGGATTGCTAAAGAAAAAACTCAAGATCCGAAAATTGGGTTTAATACTAATAAAGGGGGTGAGGGTAGATCAAAAATAAGAATAAGTATGAGGGTTTTAATCAAAAACTTGGCTCTGGGTTATGGAGCATCTCACATTGCAAGAATTATCTCGGATCATCAAGAATACACTATATCTAAAAATACTATAAGAAGGAGAATTAATGAATATTGGGGGAATTATAAAAAAGCTAAAAAGATGTTTTTAAAACCTGTCCTGGAAGGTTTAATTGCTGATGGTTTCCGTTCCAAGGACATTATAAGTGCATTTGGTACACGAGGACGAAATATAGTAGAGACAAAGATTCCACTGTATCTTAATGGAATGACTTTTCTTGAAGTACGAAGGAATTATTTATTGAATAAATTAACAAAAATATTACCATATGTTAGCATCGAAGATAAGGTCTTTTCTCAATTAAAGAATTTTGGTAGAGTCGAAATTATTAATCTAATAAACAAAACATGGGGTGGATTTCATAAAGCTCAGATAAAGCTTCGACAATCTATTGTTATAGAACTTTTAAGAGACAATATGGAAGGACCAGCCATTTTTTCAACCCTTGGATATTCAAATTCCTATTCATATAATCATCATAATGACTTGATGCAAAAATTGTTTGGGTTGAATACAGAACTTGCAAGATGTTTTTTTACTAGTTATTTTACAAATTCCCCAAATAAATTTACTCAAACAATCAAATTAGAGCCGCATAAGGTAATTTTCATTCGAGCTAAATCTTTATTAGAGAAAAATAGAGATTGTATCTATTCTGGATCAAATTTCATAAGAGATTTGGGCGGATTAGGATATACTTTAAAGACTGTTAAAAAACAAAGTGGTCGCATTATCAAAAGATTTTTTGGAATGAATTTCATCGAATTAAAAAATTATATTCATAATGCTATTTTACCGCCAGATCTGGAGGGGAAACGCTCAATTTTTGATGAATATTTCACCCAATGATAAGCTTCTTCAGTTGAAAGAGAATAGAAAATTATGAAGTGTACTAATTTTTTAAAGTTCAACATTCTTCTTTTCCTTCATTTTATTAATTTCAGACCAAAAGTACTTAATAGTGATAAAATACCATAGTAAAAGTCCAGGTATTACTATAATTAAGGATATAAGAATATTAGTGGGTATTATAAAACCAAAAATATTGATATCTATAAAATCTATGGGGATAATAAATAAATCAATAGCGACAAGATATAAATACCCTACTACGATCAATATTACCATGAGAACTACGATCCCTCTTATTCTAGGATATTTATACAATAAAAATACAGTAATTAACCCAAAAACACTTGTAATTATAGTTATTGTAATAAAATCTATTGTTGAATTCATCAATAATGTTGTTAAAATAGCAAAAAAGCCACATATTATCGAAATTATGTAAAAGTTTTTAACCAAATCTGGTTCTTTCATTGGTCCTTTAGCTAATACTAACCGAGGTAATGTCAAAGCAGCGCTTTTTTGATCCGAAGCCTTTATAAAATCGTTTTCTAATAATAAAATGTCGCTTCTATTGTCTAAAATTTCACTGCTTTCGAAAAATCCCTTTACAGAATAAATGACGTAAAAGCTATTAAATATATGAATAAGCAATGCACAAAAAACGGCTGCTTCAAGAGAACCAATCAGAGCGATAGAAGCAAACATTGCTCCAATGCTTAGAGTTCCAACATCCCCTGGAAAAATTTTAGCGGGGAACTTGTTATATAAGAAAAAGGGTATTAATATTGCTAAGGATACAACTGTAAATAACAAACCTTCTGCGGAGTCCCATATAATAGAGCAAATAATTAAGGAAAGTAAAGCAATAATCGATGTCCCTGAGCCTTCACCATTGTATCCTTCTAACATATTGACTGTATTAGTAAAAACAACAACGATTAAAGGAGCGAAAATTGGATATATTAGGTTTAATCTTAATTTTCCCAAAAAGGGGATCGTAGGAGATTCGATTTGTATAAAACCAACAGCGTTTGCCAAAAATATCACTATCCCTGTAAAAAGTGTTAACAACAGCTTGTACCTTGATCTTAATTTGATTCTGTCATCTATATAGCCAATTAAACCAGAAATTACTACTGTTAACACAAAAATAAAAATTTCATTAAAGAAATCTGGGAAAAATATAGTCAGTAATATAGCAGTAATTGATAAACCAATGATAATAGAAATCCCACCAGATTCCGGAACTTCAGTTTTTATTGTCTTATGTATATCTATCCCTGTGTATCCTTTCCGTTTCATGATTCTTATAACATAAGGGATAATTACTAGTGTTATAACAAATCCCGCAATGAAAGATATGACTAGGTAAATTGTTTCTAAAATACCCCAATTCATAGAGGATAGCCGAATCATATTAAATCATTTAGTTTTGGATTAATTTTTGTTCTCATAATCAAATAAATCTTTTTAAATAAAATGTATAAATAGCCCGGCACGGAATTTCGATCATCGAGATGACTCGATAAATTTCGAACCGTGGTCACGGGGTTCAAGGCCCCAGATGCTTGGCCACTACACCACCGGGCTTTAACAATTTTTTTTTATAGATTAAATGGTTTTAAATTTTGTTTAAAAAATGCGTTATCTAATAAATCTTTATTGGTTTTCAGAAATAGAATATCTGCTTCTTTATCCCTATATTCATCCGGTAACATCTGCGGTATAGTTTCGATGATTGGGAACCATCTCTTACATTGAGAACAAAACAATATACCCTTTTCAATTTCAATTTCAGTTTTGAATTTGTTTAATAAATATAATTCTGGCAAAATTGTATCAATATATTCATTCATCAAATTGTTTGAAAAAGCTTTTATTTTTTGTTTTATATCATTTTGTATAACATGAATACATCGTTTACTTAGCTCAGATGAGGATTTATCGCTTATGTTATCTACTTCTTTAATGCTAGAAATTATTGCGTTTATATAAATACCAAAATTACTTTTTTCAATCACGATTTCGTCTTTCAGAAGTAATTCTTCATTTTTTTGCTCAATTTCAATAATACTTTCCTTTTTAATACTAATTATGTCTCTCTTATCATACGCTTCTAATATTTCTTTAAAAATATTTTCGTCTGTTTCAAAAGAAAAGATTATCAACTCGAGCGGAAAAAATTTATCAATCGGACAAGCTAAAATATCGCACAACCACGGTCTCATTTATTCACCGAAATTTTTGTCATTTACAATAAATAACTTCTTAGTTGTTGAATATACTTATCGATCGTTCTATCTAATTTCTTTCTCCTATTGAAGAAATCTTCGGATAATTTTTGGTAAGCTGCTTTAGAAGGTAATTTTCCTCTTTTATATCGCGTCTCCAAGAGATTTAAGCTATCCGAAATACTAATTCTTTCGGCATCTAATACATCAAGTCTTTTTACAATATTGTTAAATGTATCGTTCGTCTCCATCAATATTTTCTTAAAAGGAAGGATTTCCTCTTTAATCTGATCTATTTTTGTCGTGTTTTTGCTTAATAAACTCTTATAAGTCTTTTTTGCTAACTTCTTGCGTTTTGTCTCACTTTCTGCTTTTCTAATTTCCAGCACTAATGCGTTTTTTTCTTCGTACAATGAACAAAATTCTCTAATTTCACTGGTGGGGATGAATTCCTTTTTGAAGATTGATACTTGTTCCTCTCTTTTTAGAGTTTTAATAGCAAGAACGAAAATCGACGACA
>JAHQWJ010000012.1 GCA_029856125.1 Promethearchaeia archaeon
AAAATTCCAGCTAATTTAAGAATTGTAAATTTATCGAATGCTAAAGAAACAGTGACAAGATCAGGTAAAAGAAGTATCTACGTATTGGTAAATATGGTTTTACCTTTTATATAAACACTTTTTTTTTTCTTCTTTACGGAATTTAGAACAGTTCATCAAATGTTCAAGAGTCCATTTATAGTTTAGCATTAAAAACTAATTATGCATCCTTACCTTGTTTTAATTAAGAACAAAAAAAAAACAAGAAAATGAAAAATAATAAAAAGGAGGTAAAAACTAATGGGAAAAACCGATATTAAAGTTGTAAAAGCAAAAATGAACTTTAAAACATTAAGTTTTATGGCAAGATAAGGATAAATTAAATTCTTTTTTTAATAATTTTTTAATTAAAAAATACAAAAAAAACTAATAAAAGAGGTAAATAAAAATGGATAAGTATGAAAAAAGAACAATAATAATAAAAACACCTGACGCTTTTCCTGGGCGTATAGATTTTTAATTACGATTTCTTTTAAAGAAAAATTCTAATTTTTTCTAGGATACCGAGAATATAACAAGATTTATTACTCTATTTTGTAAAAAAACATTTCAAAAATCTTTTAAGTTAGTAGTAGATTGCTTTTTCCATAAAATATTTATGATTTTATTCATTTACTAATTTAAATTTTAAATATTATTCTTATTACTTCATAGCTAATTACTATGATCTTTAAGTTAAAAGAGAGAAAATGAAATGGTTAAAGTAAAAAATCCCGATGAGATCGCACAACTCATTACATCAGGTTCGTTTGAGAAAAAACGGTTGTTTTCAATAGTGGCTCATATAGACCACGGTAAAACCACCGCAAGCGATTACCTTCTAAGACGTGCAGGTTTAATGAGGGAAGAGGACGCCGGACAACTTCAGATGACTGATTCTGACGAAGAAGAGCAGGCAAGAGGAATTACAATTTTCACGAGTGTTGTTCTGTTAGCATTCAATGATCCAAGAAAACCGGATGATGACGAACCATACATCCTTCAAATTAACGATACTCCCGGACATATTTCTTTTACTGGAGAAGTGTCGCGTGCTCTTAGGGGTAGCGATGGGGCTATAATTCTTGTTGATGCTTTAGAGGGTGTTATGACTCAAACAGAGACAAATATCCGATTATCCGTTGGTGAAGAGTATTGTAAGCCTGTGTTATTTATTAATAAAGTTGATCGGTTAATAAGTGAACTTAAATTAAGTCCACAAGCTACTTTCGAAAAAATTGATAAAATTTCAAGACAGGTAAATGAATTAATCAAAAAGATTAGACCCGAAGGATCAGGTTGGACCGTTGATTTTGCCAAAAACAGCGTTGCCGTTGGTTCAGCGAAACATGGGTGGGGTTTTACCTATGAAATTTTATTGGAAAAAGGTTTAAAGCCACAAGATGTATTCGCAAAATATAGTGAAGGCGACATTCAGTGGTTAAGAGATAATCTTCCACTTGACGAGCCGATGTTAAGGATGGTTGTGGATCATTTACCTAATCCCGTGGAAGCTTCAAAGTATAGAATTCCTCACATATGGGCGGGTGATTTAGACTCAGAATTAGGACAATCACTTCAAAAATGCGATCCTAACGGTCCGCTCTATGGTATGATTACAAAAATATTCTTAGACCCACGAAGAGGGTATCAACCAACTTTAATTGGCAGGGTTTTTTCTGGAACATTCCGATTATCGGACTCGATCTATTTGGTAAATAACAGAACAAGTAATCGAGTCAAACGATTGGGAGTCATGGAAATTACAGATCTATTGGATATCCCAAAAATTCCTGCAGGAAATTTGTTTGCTCTATACGGTTTTATTTGTCCCTCTGGAGAGACATTTATGTCCGCCAGTGATGTCCCAAAGGATAAAAAAGAAGCTTTACTTCTGCCGTCTTTTGAAAAAATCCAATATGCGTGTGAACCCGTTGTTTCAAGAAGCATAAAACCCAAAGATCCACACGAAATCGACAAATTAGATACGGTAGTAAGTAAGTGGCTTCAAGCAGATCCTACTGCGATGTATCGGCGGGACAAAGAATCTGGAGAGTTCATCTTAAGTGGAATCGATCCGCTTCAAATTGAAATCCTTACCAAACGGATCAATAACCAAGTTTCAATTATAATCGGAGAGCCGATAATAGTATTTCGAGAAAAAATTACTAAGAGAAGCAGAAACTTTTACACAAAATCAGCAAACTCCCATAATCGCATCTTGTTATACCTTGAACCACTAGACGAGCTAACAGAAAAACTAATTGATTCCGGAAAAATAACAGATTTGATGCATGACAAGGATAGAGCAAAAATCTTAAGAGAGGAAGCAGGTTGGGACGCGAAAGAAGCTAGAAGGATCGTTGACGTGTATCAAGGAAGCTTACTCGTAAATGGCACCTCAGGATTACAACGATTTGATAAAGTTAAATCTTACTTAACGGCTGCCTTTAGAGATTGGCTTGGAGAATGTATTCTTGCAAAAGAACCAGGAGCAGGATTTAAAATAGTTTTCACAGACATGACTATTCATGAAGACACTCGCCATACATCGTACGGACAAATAGCAGGAATGGCTTTCTCTGCTATGTCCTTAGCAATGTTGGACGCTGATCCTCATCTTTTCGAACCTATTCAGAGAATTGACGTGAAAACTCCAGAAGGGTCAGAAGGACCAGTCAATGCTATTATTAATAGGCGACGTGGCAAAATTACGAATGTAGTTCCAGAAGGAGAATACGTAAGGGTTCACGGTGTAATTCCCGCAGCTGAAACTATTGGTATAGCTGACGATATACGAGGTTCTACTCAAGGAAGAGCGTTCTTTGGATACGAATTTTCTGGTTTTGAAAAAGTACCAAAGAGTTTAGAAGAAGATCTTATTCTCGAAATACGAGCGAGAAAAGGTATGCCCGACCACTTGGCTAATTCTTCAAGCTGGGATCGATTTATTTACAAAAAGACTTAGATTTTTTTATTATTATTTTCTTTTGTTTTATCATTTTCCATTAATTTTTGCCGTAGTTTAACATTTTTGGATATTTTTTTTAATGCTTGGTAAAAATCATTTGGAATAATTTCGATTTGTTCTAGTAATTCAGGATCTATAATTTCACAATCCAAATCAATTTGCGGTAGATATCTTTTCAACGCAAAAAGTGAAGCTTCTTTACATACTCCAGAAATATCTGCTCCACTAAAATTCTGAGTGCTTTCAGCTAATTCTCGTATAGAAACAGATTTTTCTAGTGGCATATTTCTGGTATGAATTCTAAATATTTCATCACGACCTTTTTCTTCAGGTAAATTAATTTCAATGATTTTATCAAATCTCCCTGGACTTAGTAGAGCAGGTTCTAAAAGTTCTAGTTTATTGGTTAATCCAATCACAATAACAACCCCTCTTCTATTAAATCCATCCAACAAAGATAACAATTGTGAAACCATTCTGTGTTCCCATTTACCTAAAACTAGTTCCTTTCTTGGAGCAATAGAATCTATCTCATCAATAATTATAATAGAAGGCGCTTTTTCTTCAGCTTCAATAAAAATATTCCGTAATTTTTTTTCTGTTTCGGAGTGATATTTCTGTATTATTTCTGGACCGCTAAAAAATAAGATGTATGCTTCGCTTTCATTAGCAACTGCTCTTGCTAAAAGAGTCTTTCCACAACCTGGAGGGCCTGAAAGTAAAATCCCTCTTTGAGGTGTTATCCCTAACTTATTAATTAATGATGGATGTCTTAGAGGAATTTCTACTATATCTCTTATTTCTTCTATCTCATGATGTAAGCCCCCAATATACTCGAATGTAACATAGTCTGCCCCCTGCTCTTTATCTTCAGTAATTTCTTCACTTATATAAAGAACTGTCTCTGGTTTAATAGTACAAATTCCACTAGGTTTCAGGCTTATGACTTTAAAACTAACTTCCCTGCTGATACCTATTGATATAAAAATAAAATCATCAATAGCAACGGGGTAATTAGTTAACTTACGTTTAACGAATGTTTCAAACCTTGGATTCGATTTTATTTTAATACTAATTGGTGCTAAAACGATATTTTGAGCGGTATGAGTTATTACTTTTCTGATTTGAATCGTTTCATCAATACTTGTTCCCGCATTTTTAATTAATCTAGAATCAATACGAACAATTCCTAATCCACTATCTTGAGGATAACTTGGCCAAGCAATCGCAGCAGTTTCCTTTTTTCCAATAAGAGATATAATATCAGCAGTTTTTATATCTAACTTATCCATGGTTTCTTGATCAATTCTTGCGATATTTCGACCAATATCCCTCTTTTTTGCTTCTTGTACACGTAAAGCTACTCTTAAGCTATCTTTAAAATTATTATCCTTAGTCTTATCCCTCATTATAAATCAAAATTGAAGTAGATGGATTTATTAGAATAGAAGTAATTTAGAGTTAAATATTTTAAGCATTTAAGAAGATTTTTTAAATTACATTGAATTTTTAAAGTAAAGCTCTCTAACTAGCTTTTGAAACGCTTCAATAACTCCTTGTCCTGTCAAAGCACTTGTTTTAAAGTACTCGATGATGTCGTGTTCATTTACAAATTTTTCAACATTAAAATCTGAGTTTACTTTCTCCTCGTTAGAAACCAATTCGTTTTCATCAACTAAATCGACTTTGTTCCCAAATAATGCTATTGGAATATCTCCGCAATACTTTTTAAGTTCATTTAACCACTTTTCGATGCGATTAAAACTTTCTATTTCTTTGGGAGCATGGGAAAACACAATTATTGCCCCGCTACTTCCCTTATAAAACTTATGGCGCATAAATTCAAATGTTTCTTGGCCCGCCAGATCCCAAATAAATAATCTCACTTTCTTACCTTCTAGGTTTTCTTCGTAGTTTGAAAATTGAGCGCCTAAAGTGGCAATGTAATCTTTTTGAAAAGCTCCCGTTGTATATTTCCTAATTAGAGTCGTTTTTCCAACCGAGGGGTCTCCAACTACTATTATTTTGAATTTAAAATCTTCTCCTTCGCCAGACATTATCTTTTATGGAATTTTAGTTTTTTTCAATTTTATTAATAATAATTGTTAATATCTACAATGAATAATGAACTCGATTATTTTTATCTCTTTATAATGTTCCAAATCTCAACATTTATAGAATTGAAGATTTATTATTACTATTAAGGGAATTTTAAAATGAATTAAAGCGAATAAATTTGATGTAATTATGGCCGAAGATCAAGAAAATCAAAACGAGGTAGAAAGCAGTACGGAGAAAGAAGAACCAAGAGAGGATCGAGACGATTTAGACATATATGTCTCAGAAATGAAACATCTTGAGACAGATTTTTCTGATTTGGAAGATTTGGATTTCGAAGAATTAAAAGAAATGCAAGAAGCGATTGCAAAAGTAAAAGAATTAGAAAATTTAGAGGGTGACGAGAATGTTGAGGAATTTGTCCCAGATCTTCAATCATCTGAGCAAGAAGTTTATTTAGCACAAAAAGAAGCGATGATAAGTGATTTTTCAGATATTGAAAGTATCGATTTTGAGGAACTGCAAGAAATGCAAAAAGCAATTGAATCCGTAAAACAAGAAGAGATTCAAGATTTTGGATCTAAAATAAACCAGATGGCAGAAACCGATCCAATATCTTCAGATTTGGAAGAAAGGATCAAACAAGAACTTTTAGAAAGAAAACAGGAAGCTAAAGAAGAAGTAATCACTCCTGAAATTTTCATTGAGCGTAATAAGGATAAACGCGATAAAATTTGGTATCATGCGCTTTGTTATTTAGTTTATGAGGCAGAAGACAACATTGCGAGTAAGACGCTTCTATATGAAATGTTGAAGGAAGTTACGAGCAAAAGTCCCATAGATCCCATCCCAGAAAACCAGTTTTATTTTGGATTAGGTTACATTTTAAGATTATCACTAAATGATAAACAAGTTGTTAAATACATCAAAGGAGGTAAATTTAAGGTTAATGTAGCGGAAAAAGGGATAACAGATCTTCTAAACATAATAGGGGAACCAATAAACAGACGACCCATTCTAACAGATGATGAAAAAAAGAAAATGTATGAAGAATTTCTCAATGACGATTTTTTTGATCAGATTTGAAGGAATGAAATAAATCGTAATGTTAATTAAAAAACTGCTTCTGATACTTAAAATTATAAATAGATCAAAATATTAATTACATACTTACCTTACCATTTAATTAAAAAAAATAGAAAAATTAGTGGTTAATATGGATATAGTAGATATTTTACAAGGAAGTCTTAGCTTGATTTTTGTTATAATTTCCTTTATTATCGGAGTTACAATCATCTCTAAATATGGTAAAATTAAGAATAGAATATACATTCTGGTGGGGCTTACCTGGCTCATGTTGTCCACACTTTGGCTACCAGAAGCAGGTTCATTCCTAATGAGCTTAATTATTCAACAAACTCTCGCTATAGAATGGTATTTTATTTTGGGTAATGTTTTTATTCCTATCGCTTTACTGTGTTGGGTAACTGCTTATACAGATATGGTCAATAAAGATAAACAAAAGATAGCAGTCGCTCTCATTTTGATCTTTGGTGTTGTCTTTGAAGGTCTGTTTTTCTACAATTTCTTTTTGGATATTAATTTATTGGGAGTTATTAACCCGTTAAGGCCATTTAGTGCCGATTTGGGGTATTTCTTAACAATATTATTGTTAATATCATTTCTCATCTTATTTGTGACGGGTTTTAAGTTTGCTAGAAAATCAATAAAGTCTGAAAATAAAGAAGTTAGATTAAAAGGGAAACTTCTTCAATTTGCTTTTATCGCTTTTACAATTGCCGCCCTGCTTGAGAAAACAGCAAGATCTATTTTGATAGGAACAGTTTTTCTTGATCCAACTATTCTATTATTATCAGTGATACTAGTGATTGTAAGAGTACTATTAATATCAAGCGCGCTTGCTTTCTATGGTGGCTTTCTCTTACCAAACTGGATGAAAAAAATCTTTACCAAATAATTTTATTTTCTTTTTTCCTTTTTCTATATAAAATAAGAATTTCTTCACTTAGTAAACTGTGAATGTTAATAAGACTAAAAATATTTAATTAATAAGTAGATATCAGTCATATAGCAATATTGCATTATCCAAAGCCATGAAAGTTAAACCTTCTTTGCTGATTATGGGAAATTCAAATGTAGGAAAAAGTTCAATAACAAGACTATTACTCCCAAATCCAAAAAAGTTTAAAGGGAGAGCAGGTAAACAACCAGGGAGCACACTTCTAATAAAAGCTATAGAATTTCCTCTAATGCCCTATAAAATCGTGGATTTACCCGGATTTGGGTATATGAAAGACTCTAGCCGCCGAAGAGAGGAACACATAAAGAAACAAATAGTTATCCATATTGAAAAACACCATGATGAATACTTTTTTGGTTTAATAGTACTAAATTCACTAAGAATTGAAGATGAGTTAAAAAAATATTTCATGGAGGATAAGACTACAATCCCTCTAACTTTTGAATTAATTAAATTTTTAAATGAATTTGAAATACCACTTCTAGTCATTTTAAATAAAATAGATAAGATTTCAGTTTTCGATAAGAAAAGAATATCTTCATTATTGATCAATTCTGCTAAGGCTTATGACTTAAACTTAGTTCAAATAACTGATAAAGAAGTTAAAGTTTATAACGAAATACCTTATTTAGAATTCTCGGCAACGAAAAAAACAAATTTAGATAAACTGAAAAGAATCATAAATACAACACTAAAAAGAAATGGTTAAAACCTTTTTTTTGAGCATCATGGATTTGTTATAACAGGATCTTTATTCTTATCCCAATTTATTGCAAACAAGAAATCTCTACTCGCCTTATTTTTATAGATCAATGGAAAGTTTCCTATTTCTTCGACTTTGAGAGCTAAATCTTCTAAATATTCGTAAGTCGGAAAGTAATATTGTATAGATTCTTCGCTATTTAGTCTCTTATTTATATTTAGCGCCCGTGCTTGAAGAGTAAAACCCTTAATTTCAAAAAAATTGGGATTAGCTTTCTCAATTAATTTAATATAGTCCTTAATGTAATTTTCCGATAAATTTAAGTTTTTTACCGCTGTTAATCTCACTAAGGTTCTACAAGATAAGCTTTCAACTAAATCTAAGGTGTTCGATATTTTACTCCACCCATCTTTAATCATGGGTCGGCAAACTCTTTTATAAATATCTTTATTTGGTGCTGGTAGCGTGATATAGAGTTGGGATGGCAATGAGTTCAAACTTTCAATTTTTTCTGGTAACGTACCGTTAGTTACAATAAAGGTTGTCATATTTCGATTACGAAACTCACTTACTAATCCATCTAATTTTGGATATAAGAATGGTTCACCATCAAGAGATATAGCTGCGTGATTAGGATTCATCGCTTCACTGTGAGCTTGCATGATTTCATCAGGCGTGGTTAAGGATACATTGATTAACCTCACGACTTCTTCCCTAGAATCTATACAACAAGATATCTCATCATCAAGCTTATAGTTCTTTAACGAATCATCTGAGGGATGAATAAATTCTTGATTTTTTAAAAGATTTACAGCTCTTTCAATTTTGTTCTTACTAACATGAAGGCTCTTGGAAAGAGAATTTACACTGTGATCTTCGCTATTTTTTAGCATATAATAAAGCATATCTGCCATAATTTCATAATTCTCAAGATTTCGTCTTAGAGGTAAGTGGTTCTTAATAATGTCTTGATGGTGGCGTATCATCTCATCAACGAGCTCCTTGGGTTCATCTGGTGTGACAACAAAATCTCTACTTAAATTTCCTAATTCGTTATCTCTCCAGCAAAAAACACATTGCTGATTACAAAAAGGCAAAGCAGGAGTATTTTGTAAACATCGATGACTTTCAATCCCAAAAACGCCCTTATAACAATTCCTATTATTTCTACCTGTCATTAGTTTTTGTTCTAACCAATGACAAGGTTTAATTGCAGTATGTTTATTTTTTCCTATAATGCGATACATTGATTTTGAATATGCTTCTACAAACGCATTTGTAATCTTATTGTCAATAATATATGGATTCGTCATTCTCCAATACCATATTTTTATTCAAAGCCTAATAGATTATAATTATAGGATAATTTAGATATTAAAAATTATTATTTAGAAATATAAGTACTTTAGTAATTAGGAACCAACTTATAAAATATAATTAGTATAACTTCAGAACTTAAAAGGTGTCAATATTGTTAAATAAGCTAAAAAGCCAAATGCTCAATTTAGGTTTGAAATTCATTTCCGTAGATGACAAAGTAGTCCGGATGATATTGGAAACAAGTGCTTCGAACATTAACGAGATCGTATTGATGCCCGCTGTAAAAATTGTGATGAAAAAGTTAGTTAAACGACTTCAAAATAAAATCGTTCATGGTAGAGTTTACAATGGAACATTAAACGGAATAAAAGTAAGCATTATCCGATCTCAAGTTGGATGTCCAAACGCAGCACTTACAATAGAATGCTTGAAACGTTCCAAAGCAAAAATAGTTGTAAGGGTAGATTTTTGTGGTGGAATTTATGGAGAAAATACCACGATAAATATTGGTGACATCGTGATACCCAAATCAGCTTACTGTGGAGATGGAACGAGTTCTGAATACTTAAGAGCTAATCAAACTCTATTGAATCAATTAGAATCTATAACCAACCCACTTTCAACAACCCAAAATCTCATCGCTAGTCCACAAACAATTTTTATATCTAAACCTAACGAACTATTAAAAGAACTTCTTATTAGAGAAGCTCGTTCTCTTTACCCCAGTAAAGTTTACCCCTGTAAAATTTGGACAACAGACGCGCTATTTTGTGAAACCTATGAATTTTTACGATCCCTAAATTCAATCAATATCAAAGGAATCGACATGGAATCCTCTATTCTATTTTTATTGGGACAACTTTACAATCTAAAGGTTGCGTCTATACTATCTGTTTCTGATTTACCTGGAGATGCGAAGTATGATCTCCTTAAATCAAACGAAATTCATCCCGATATGGAAACTGGAATAGATAACGCTATTAAAATTCTAATAAATACCCTCCCAAAAATACAACATTCTCTATAAAAACAGGAGATCATCATAAACCATTCAGTAATTTAGAGAAGTCGGGTTCGTCAAAAAATTCGTTAAACTTTTTCAACAGTTCAATATTGATAACTTGTATTTTTTGATTTTTTTGTGTTTTAACAGATTTCACTAAATCTAATGTTTTTAATTTTTTTAAATGGTATTGGACAGTCCCAGAATACACTTCTAATTTTTCGCCAATTTTAGAGATTGCAATTCCTTCTTCTTTAAAAATTTCTTCAATGATTTTTGGGATTAATGGATTCGTAAAAACAACTTTAAATTTATCATAATCTTCTGGAAGGTCAACTAAAAAATAATGTAAAGATTTTCCAATTTTTTTCGACCTTATGAGTTTGAAACGCTCTAAAGTCATAATATGTTTTAAAAAGGGGGTTCTCGTTATTCCTAATTCTTCTTCGACTTTCTCATCTCTAGCATGAATTCCGGGATTTTCTTTTATGAACTCTAATATTTTAGCTAGTTTATCGTTGTTTAGAATTTCTAACTTTGTTCTTCTTTCTTTTGTTACGATCCAACTTTTATCTTCTAAACTCCTTATTGCTAAAAATATTTCTTCCTTACTATAACCTTTCTTATACGCTAGTTTGGCTATACTTTTTGCGTATAATTTCTCAATAATAGGAAATTTTTGCAACTCTGCTTCAGAAGCTACATCGATCTCAAAATCGGCATCATACCTTTTTAATTTTAAAATATGTTTTGCGATATCCAAAACATCGACCTCAATCTCAGTAAGATCATCGATTAATGGTTCCGGTACGATTTGTAATTCTCTTTTTTCAATTTTAACGTCTTGCAAAGGAGTAAAATCCGCTCGTCTAAATGAACTTACCTCTAATTCTTTTTCCCTTTGTTTTTCTTTAGATTCTCTTTTTTTTTCTAACGACATTACTCAATGAGTTAATATTTAAATTTTAGGCATTTTTCTCTAAAAACTGTACAAATTCGAACTGTTGGGCACTATCCATATATTTTAGTTCTTCTACCAATTTATCATAATATTTTGGCTTAAGATTTGGAAGCTTGCGAATGCGCTCTATTAATTTATGAGGAATTTCCTCATATAATCCTTTTAACGCTTCGATGTACTTTAATTGTTCTTCCTCTGCTATGTATGCTAATTCTTTTATAATATTTTTGCGTTCCTTTTTTGGGATGTCAAGATCTAATATTTGCTTTCTCAAATCTTTAGAGAATATATTAAATATTTTGGCGAAATATTCTTTAACTATTTTCTTATCTTTTTCATTTTTAACCGGTAATAGGGATTCGTGAAGTCGTAATACAGAGGGTTCCTCTTTTTTCTCTTCTGTTTTTTTAATATCAAGTGTCTCAATCTCAACTTCTTCTTCTTTTATCTCTTCGATAGATTTGATTTCCTCTGGGGTATCTTTTAAGAGTTCCTTCTCAGGTTTTAGTTCTACCGTTTCCTCTTCTAAGGGAATGATCTCATCTTCAATTATTTGAGGTTTTTCCTCTTTTTCTAAAGAATTTTTTTCTTCCACAAGTTGTATTTTTTTAGAGGGCTCGCTTTTTGGTTGAAATTCTCCCATTTCTTTCTTGATAACGGGATCAATAGGTTTTCCTATGAATAAAAGAATTAATATCAGCGATTTTATCAAGATAAAAATACCAATGCTAATAAACGCAGTGGATATTACGCCCAATATAAATATTCCGATCACAAAAGCCCCTGTAAACTGATTCTGTTTGTGGATTTTTCCTTTTAAAGCTAAATCGATGATTAACATGATAACAGGGGTTATAATAAAAGATAGGCCGATTAAAAACAAAAAGAGATTACTGAAAAGATCTGATAATAAACCACCAATAATTAGGTTATTTAAAACTAATAAAACGAGAATAAATCCCGCTTTCGCTGAGAAATAATTTATCGAGTTTTTTAGTTTGAGACCATAGTTGTAGACTTTGTGATCTTCTCCTTTATGATAAACAATCGAATGAATTAGAATCAAAATTCCTTTAATTAATAAAATGACACCGGATCCGTAAAAAATACACCCTAATATACCATAACAAATTGCATCCAGGGCAATTTCATCGTAGTTTTTTGACTGAACCCTTGGCGATATGTATCTTAGGTCGTATATTAATACGAATACACTACCCAAAACGAGTATATAAGAATTAATTACATTAACAATACTCCCAAAAATGAAAAAATTAAAAAAACTCAATACTAATATAGCTACCGCATAAAGGACTAAGGGTATGTAATCGAATTTGTTCAAATATTCTATTGCTTTTTCTAAATTAGTTTTATCCTTATTATTCAACCCATATTTTGGATGTGGCTGAATTTTGCTTCTCTGTTTTCTTGTTGGATGTTGTTTAAAGTTCACTCCTGATAATGAAAATGGTGATCCACACATTTCGCAATAAACTTGAGTTCTATCATCAATTAGTTTAGATAATTCTTTTGGAAACACATAAGAACAATTACGACAAATATACAGTTTTTCCGACATTAAAGCCTCACACTTATATATTAATTATTTTATTTAATTTTTTTAATTTATGTTTACTAGTTTTTTATTGCAGATTTTTGGAGGTAAAAATATTCCACGAGAATTGATTTGCTTAAAATGATTTTAAATTTTACGCTACTAAGACTAAAACCAATCATTTCCATACAACTACAAATCTATTTTTTTAAATATGAATAGTTGAATAAAAGAAGTCTAAAGTCGATTATAAAAAAAATGGAGTCCAATTTTTCCCAAAGAATAAAAATTTAATAATTTCACCAAATTTGCGTAATCGGACTAAAGCTTAAGTAATGAGCTTGGTCCATTTTAAAGTAGTTATAGTATTATTTAGGTCGTGATGATCTTCAGTTGTATTAAATTCCAGGTTAGTAAATATCTGGTAGGCTTGCTCCCGAGATGCTTTATATTGGGCAATATCATCATGTTTTCCATGAAAAATTATCGTAGGGATAGTTGATGGTAAGATCTTATCTATTTGCAACATGGGAGTTGCTAAAAAAGGAGCTAATAATATTAATCGCTCGATTTTTTCAGGATTTTGAAGGGCATAAAGCGTAGCCATTAATCCACCGAAACTTGAACCTATTATTATCCATGAATTCCTTTTTTTAAGAAATAAATCCAATTGTCCCATTCTCTCTTTAAGGAGATCACCAAGCGAGATATTCTTCTTAAATTTTTTAAAATTGGGCGTAAAAATATCTGGGAATAAACCCTTCAGGTAGGTTCCTTTAAATCCATTACCTGAGCTTTCAAGACCGTGGATAAAAATAATATTTTTCATTGTATATGGTTCTATGCTAACCTTTAATATTCAATTTCAAAGTCCTCTGGGCTTACAGGGTAGAGTTCTTTATTCAATTCTTTTAGTAATTTTTTCTGACCAAAATAAAAAAACAGAAAAAAGATACCAAAATATACTGTAATCACTACTAATGTAAAGACATAATATTTTCTTGTGAACGAAATGAAATGGAGGGAGATACCAATAATAAAACCCGTAAACAATCGAGATTCCGTTGTACTTGTCCTAAGCAATAACTTTTGGGTCCCCCAATCAATTAATCCGGGTATTGGGAATACAACGATGATTATGAACGCCAATTCGGCGCTAAATTGAGGATTTACGATTAGTTGAAAAAGATGAGTGAAAAAAACAGATATTATTATTCCAATCACCATTCCTGAGCATCTCGAGCAAAAATAGATTTTAGTTCGTCCAAATTGAAAATAAAATGTATGATCACTCGCAGAAACAGGATGGTGTGTTAGCAACATGTAATATAGGTGCTGTTCTTTCGATGCAAAAATCTTGTCAAAGATGATTAATAGAACTGGAACAGATATTATAACAGATATGAGGGTTTGGAAGAAAAATTTAACTCCAAAGTTAGAAAATAATACTGCTACTGGTAGGGAACTATGATGAAATAACATAGTAGCCATTACTACTAAAATAGTAGCAATTAAAGAATTGATCACTAAAATTACAATGGAATAGAAGATTTTTTTAATGTTATGATATTTCAATGGTTTATATTTGTAGATTCCAGCAAGAGATCCACATATCGCTACGATAAAACACCAATCGATGTAGATTGTATGATAGAATGCAATCTGATAGACGAGTTCCCCCAGGAATCCCGCAAAAAACGCTGGAAGTGGTCCTGATAATACTGAAAAGAATGTAAGTGTCAGTAGAGATACGCTAAAAACAATCGAAAAACTGATAGTTCCTATATAAGGTGAAGAAACAGAACCAAATGATTCTGAAGTGTATAAATAACTCATGAAAATAAAGAAGACCGTTATAATTTTCACAAATATCGTTCTTATGAAACTGCTTGGGCTATTTTCGTTAGAATCAATGCTCATGCTTATCGCATAAAAAAATTAATGAAAATAGATAAAATTATCTTTCATAATTTTAAAAAAAAATAACATCAAGCTCTTTAATTAAGCTTTCTTTCGTTTTTTCGAATCCTTTTCTGAGGACGCTAACAATTATATTTTTCCCTGTTGGCACATTAATGATGCTATCATCTTCTTCTACTATTACAATTCCATCATCGTTATAATCTAATTGTCTCTTAAGAGCCTCGTACGCTTTTTCTTTAGTTTTAAACGCTGCTCTGGATAATTCATCGTAATTTTTCACATCATCTTTAATATTCAAAAATAAAACACATTCCTCAACTTGAGAAACAAAGGATTTTCTTGTAATTTCCTTTAATTTCTCGTAATGCTTATGATTTTTTTTACACTGTTTATCAGTCTGGTCATTTTCTAGATAATCAGGAAAGTTTTTTTCAATAACCTCATCAAATTTTTCTTGAGTAATCTCTCCATTCTGTACTAAAGCCTTAGCTGAATCCAATGCGATAGTTATTTGTTTTAATGTTCCCACACGAGCGTTATTATCACTCCAGAACTTATAAAAGGCTTTTACTATAGGTTTTACTACAAAATTGAATGCTCCAGCATCTAACTCTGTCTCTATTAGCTCTCTACCAAATCCTAGTGAAAGATCGGTTGTTGAAATCATCTTTTCCTCAACGATCTTATAATTTCTTTCCAGGTAATTCATTATATATCTCCTTTCGGTTATTTTTTTAACTTACTATAGCATATTGTGTTCTTTTTTGATATTTTTGAAATATTAATTTGATACTTACTAATCGTAGGTTTCGTCGATACCTTCAAAGAAATCTTTTTTACTCTCTTCGAAACCTTTTCTTAAAGATTTTACGATTACCATCTTTGCAACAGGAATAGATAATATAGATGGATCTTCTTCTATGATGCTGATGCCTCTCTCTGTGAATTCTAACTGCTTCTTTAAGTTCTTAGTTGCTATTTCTTTTGACTTGAATGCACCTTTGGCGAGATCAGTATAATCATTAACATGTTCTTCAACACTAAGGAAAGTTTTAACTTCTCTAAGATAATTGATAAAAGTCTCTCTAGAGTTTTCTTTTAATTTTTCATAATTTCTATGTTTCTTACTACATTGATATGTTACCTGATCACCTTTAAGGAATTTCGGAAAAAATTCTTCTATAATGCGATTAAAAGATTCTTCTGAATTTCCATTAAGTAATAATTGTTTGCCAGCATCCAAAGTGATATCAATCTGCTTTAAAGTTCCCTTTCTTGCGTCATGTTGAGCCCAATAATCATAGAAAGCTTTAACAATGGGTCTAACTATAAAATTCAAAATTCCTGTATCTAATTCCGTGTCAATTAGTTTTCGCCCTAATTTAAGCGATTGTTCCATTTGCTGAATCATTCGTTCTTTTACGATTTTACAATTCCTTTCCACATGATCCAAAGAAAATCCCCAGCAGATTTATTTAATAGTACTTTCGTAAATTAAAATTCTTCTTGAACTAATAAAGTAAAATATTGAAAATTTTTTAACTTTTTCATAATTTAATTAGTCTTGCGTCTAGAACGAAAAAAGTAAGTATATAATATGAAAAAATGTTCTATAATTATATTAGGTTTAAATACAATATTAACTTCATAAAATAAATCCTATGCGTTACATCTTTAAAATTCTAATATTGGGCTTAGATGGGGAAGCAATCGCTCTTTATACTATAAGAACCTTCGGAGAAGAGGGCGAAAATAAAGGAGCATATTTAGAGTTATATAAAGAAGTAAAAGCATTAGAGGATACTTGTGATATAGAAGTTAACGCTATAACTGATGTTGAGAATACTGATCTTGACGAATTGATTAATACTGTTGATGGCATTATCTACTTCATAAATCCCCTGAAAAACGAAGAAAAAGAAGTATTTGATTCCATTTTACACGACATTAGAAAAATTACCCGAAACATACCTTTAATTATAATGTACTACGATAATGAAGGAATTATTCCTTTATCCGTAAATAGTATGCTGGAAAATACTTGGCTTAAGTACTTCGATATTGAAGCTTTTGTTAATGTTCGTCCGAGAGAATTTTATCGCGTTTTGCATTGTTTATGCATCGCAATGATTTCAGGAGATTCCCCACTTTCACTAGAGAACGCTTGGATGAGGTTTCCCATTTATATTCAACTGGCTAACATATATTTTAAAAAAGCTGAAAAAGAATCTAAACCTGAATATTATTTTTATTCTGCTCAAGCTATTAAAAAAGCTGCTATGATTGCTGATATTTTTAACAAAGAAGAATATTATGTAATTTGCGAACAAGCAGCCTTTCTGTTCTCAAAAGTAAACTTATATTTGGAGGCTGCTGAAATACTTCAAAATGTAGATAAAAAAAAAGTGGAGAATTTCAAGAGATTATATGCTGAATCTATGATCTTGGAAGGTAATAAATTGTTTAACAAGCGTAAATTTGACGCTTCAGCAAGACAATACGAATCTGCAGCTCAATGGGTTGCTTTAGAACATGAGGACGAAGAGCTTAAAAACGAAGCATTTAAATTAGCGATAACTTCTTGGATTTCAGCTTGCAAAATGGAAAATGCTTTTAAAATTATTAAAAATTTGCCACATGATCTGATATTTGAAATTTTACAAGACTTTCTCCCCAAAATAATAGAGATGGTTGATTTTTTAATAAAAGAACAGAAATTACTAATAGCACGAGACCAATTGCGTATAACTGTAGATGTCTATCAAAAGAGAAACTTGACTGAGGAGCTCCAAGAATTAGTAACCAAATTAATCGAAGTTTTAAAATTGCTTTTAGCAAAACAAATTGAAGAGGAAGATAGATTTAGCGCCTACGAATATTATTATGAAATTAAAAGCGTTTGTGAAACATATGATTTAGAATTACCAAATCAAGATAAGCAATTGAAGGTTTTGATTATTTTATTTAAAAAAAACCTCGAATTTGGGGACACTACTCTATTATTAAATGAAATAAGATCATCGAAGTTAAAAAAAGAGTTAACTGCGCAAATATCCAAAGCAGAGGATGAAAACAGGGAAAAGTTGAAACAACAGAAAGAGGAAAATCTACGGAAAAATGTAGGGTTTCTTAATAATTATATTGAACGGGAGTTACAAATTATAGCTGAAAGTAACTTGAAAACCATTAAAGAAGCTAATGGGTTAATTGAAAAAAGAGAGTATCTTAAAGCAGCTAATTTGGTTAAATCTCAAGCGGATTTCTGGAGTGCGATTGGTAGAGAAGAAATTCAAGACCAAATGTTAAAAAAAGTTCTCGACATTCTATTAATTGGTAAATTTTTTGACAGATTTACGAATGTCTACTATGAGCTAACAAATAAATCGAAAAAGATTTATTTGAGAAATAAACTAAACCTCGTTAAAAAAATACTAAAAGAAGTTGCGAAGGAGCGCAATTTTGAAGAAGTTTTTACTACTTGCATATTCTTTTTATCAATATATAGAGAACAATCACTATTCGATCAATCTAAAGAAATAGCCGAGCTTTCTGTTGAATACATCAAATCTGAAGCTCTTAGAGTTGTTAAAGAAAATGAAGATAAAAAAGCAATTGATTCAGCTATAATTTTGATTGCGAAATCTACCGATTTATCACATGCATTTTTAGATAACCGTGAAATAAATTTTGATAAGATATATGAAATAATCGTCAAATTTTTCATAAAATTAGAAGATTTTTCTTATGCTCATGCGAATAATGATAAGATTTTAGACAAATCGCTTAAAAAAAAATTGAATGAAAAGATACAAAAGGCTGAATCAGATATAAGTGCCAATGATGCTGAAAAAGCTCAGAAGGATTACGATGATGGTATATTAAAAGAAAGAGAGTCGATCATCAAAAAAAGAGCGCGGGACGCGCAACAAGACAAACAAAATGATCTTCGACAGAGAACTGGTCTTAGAAGGGTCTATGATAAAGGACTTAACTTTTTAAAAGAACAAGATTTTAGAAACGCATTGAAAGAATATAATACACATATTCCCTCTTTAATTGACCAAAAAAGGCTTAACCTTGCTGGAATTTCTTTGGTAATTAGTTTGTTAATTCTTTACAAATTAAAAAGGATTGAAGAATTTGAAAAATCCTTAAGGAAAATAAAAAAAAGTCTGGGTAGCTTAGAAATTTCCTTTTCAGAAACTTATCCAATTACTTTACTTGAATATATCATCGAAATCGAAAAACTGGAAGATACTATTAAATTTAAAGAAGCACTTCAATATGTTGAACATTTAGCGCTATTTGATGAGGAATTGGAACTGCTCTATGAATTATTGGATAAATCCAAAAAATCCCCTGATAGTGAAGATACTGAACTCTTGAAAAGGGAGAAAAAAGTAAAAATAATTATAGAATTAGGTAAGCAGATTTCCAAAGAGAAAAAAGATATAGCTAAAAGGAAATTAATGAAAAACCAATATTGGAAAATTTCTTACCAAGATTTATGCAATGGAAAATTAGAGGTAGCTGGTAATGAATATAACAGTACAATTTCAAAATTATTAGAAAAACGATTTTTCAAACAGGCTACTGTAAGTTTCATAATTGCGACTATTATTATGGGAAAAAACAAAAATGTTTCCTTAGCCAAATCGTATTTATATGAACAATTAACAAGATATTCAAAATATAAAGAAGATTTTGGAGACCTACCTGAAATTCAAATCCTAAGCGAGCTCCTTTTTGCGTTGGAAAATAAAGATGACGAGCAAATCGATTTATGCCTAAAAATTTTAACAGAAAAACTAGTGCTCTTTGATTGTGAAATTGATTTATTAAAAAGTTTTGTCCCCAGGGAACAACAACATGAAGTAGAAGATGTTAGAATGTCGAGAGAAGAGCTCGCCAAGGAAAAAAAGCTCAACATACAATTAGACCAAAATTTTGGGATAATACAAAAAAAAATGCCTGATGTTCGGCGTGAACAACAAGAACATCTAAAAAAGAGAAATTTCATGAAAAACCGAATCTATACTGATGTAATAACGCTTCTTGAGAATAACTCCTTCAAAGACGCTGGAATTGAATATCTTAAATTAGCTTACACATTGTCAAAAAGGAAAAATTTTGAAAGCAGCTCCTTGATGGCATTATTGCATGGCTTAGCACTAATCGTAGCTAAGGAACCTTTAAAAGAGATTAGGATTAATATTAATAGCTATCTTTCTTCTTTAGGTCTTAATAAAAAACTTTTGGAAGACACTTACCCTATTCGTTGTATTGAATTTCTACTTAATGTTATATCCCATAATGTAGAAAAATATTTACCAACAATTAAGGAATTATTAGATATTTTGCCGCTTTTTGAAGAAGAAAAAAAAATAATTGATAATTTGTTAAAAGAGGAAGGAAATTAAATCTCTATACCATATTTGCGTATTTCATTAGATCCTTAACCCTCATGCGTAAAGTTACCTCAGTTACGCGAGCTAATTTACTAATCTCTTTCTGTGTGCGGTTTTCACTACAAATTTTAGAGCCAATATAAATCGCGGCAGCAGCAATTCCTTTAGGATCTTTACCCGCGGAGTTGAATCCGCTTTCATCTGCCTTCTCTATAATTTTAACGGCAGTATTACGACATTGCATAGACAATTTCAACTCGCTGTTAAACTTGTCTACATAGCGAGAGGGTCCGAAATGCTGAACTTTTAAATTTAAATGAGGTAAAACCTCCATTAGAATTAAGCGATAACTTTTGATAACTTTTTTTTTCGGGATTTGCGCGACTTTTGTAATTTCTTCTACAGTTCTAGGAATTCCGTGGACACGCAAAGCACAAAATATTGATGCAGAGAGTAGAGTATCAATACTTCTTCCCATTGTGAGTTTTTTTTTTACAGTCTGAGTATAAATCCTAAGCGCGTCTTCAGCTACAGTGTCTGGGATACTAAGTCTTTTTTGCAAACGTTGCAAATTAGGTAAAGCAATCCATAGGTTCCTTTCATAACTTGTTGTTAAGGATCTATGGATTTTTGCGAGTCTATTAAATTTTGACT
Organism: Promethearchaeia archaeon; assembly: GCA_029856125.1. GTDB lineage: Archaea > Asgardarchaeota > Lokiarchaeia > Sigyniarchaeales > SOKP01 > SOKP01. Next base: position 20,616 of record JAHQWJ010000012.1, read on the forward strand.
TGTATTTGGGGCTTAATAAGGTTCCTCGTGCATCTCTACTACCTCTAATAATCGTCCTTGGGCCAATAGGGCTATAAACCCTTTCGTTGCTCTTTCTATTTTGGATTTCTTCTTGTGTGAAAGCTCTACGCGGTGAATCGTCTATGGACCTCTCATCTGCCGAACCGCAGTTTAGACATACGAAAAATCCAGCTTTCTCAATGATTTTGGGTGCGTCACAACAAGGTTCTTTTCCCTTCTCATTAAAAAAGTCATTATTTTCGAAGCTTGACGGCATATCAACTAGCTAATTTAAATTCAAATATATATATATATATTGGGATTAATCAGTTTCAGTATAGTATTTAAAAGAAACCACATATTTAAATCTGAAGATTTAAATCTTAGTCTATTTAACTAATATCTTAAAAGATTAGCAAAATTAATTAATTCATTAAACGCTCTCTAAATAATAATTACTAACTAGTAAAAATAATAATATGTCAGCTGATATTTCCAAAATTATTAACATATTTTCTAAATTTTTAGATACTAAAGTAGCTAAAGAAGGAAAGTTAAAGACTATTGAAGAAATCAAGAAACTTTCATTGAACTCGTTCAAATTTATATCTAAAGAAGATGCTAAAATTTTAAAGGATCTTCTAAAAATATCTAAAATTGAAGAAGTTTCCAAATTAAATAGGGAAAACCCTTTTAGTAATTTAAAGATTTTCGGAACAACAAAAAATCCTCTAGAATTGACTGAACTACAGGAAGAATTTAACAATAAAGTTGCTACGATTAAAGCAGAGAACCCCGAGTTAGTAAAAGCATTGGACAAAGCAATCATAATCAGCTCTATAATAACAAATTTAACCGATGCAGATGAAATCGTTACTGGGAAATCTGCACAAAAAATAATCGTTATTGGATTAGATAACGCTGGAAAAACAGCAATTTTGAACAAATTTGGAGGGCGATTAGGCATTAGCGATTTAGCAAACTTAAAACCGACTAAAGGTGTCGATCGCCGTCATATCGAAACAGAAAATTCTGACTTAGATTTGTTTATCTGGGACTTTGGCGGTCAGGCGCAATATAGGAGTAAATATCTAAAAAATCCAGAACAATATTTTTTACAGGTTGATTTACTAATTTATGTCATTGATTTACAAGATTCTGAGAGGTTTCCAGAGTCTTTTGAATACTTCGAGCAAATTCTAAAAACACTCACGATTTTAGAAGAAGACCCATTTGTATTAATATACATACATAAATTCGACCCAGAATTAAAGTATGACCCTGAAACGCTTCTTAACATCGAACTTCTAAAAGATAATTTAAACCAAGCATTGACTTCTTTTGGATACGATTACGAAGCTTATCTAACTTCAATCTACTCTTTAATTACTAACGAACCAGAGTTTTCTAAATATATTAAAGAGGTTATGAAATCTACCGACTCCTTAACTAATCCCACTTTAAGGAAAGTAGAGGGATTAGGAAAAACTTTAGAAGAAACTATGAATGCTGTTATTCGACTGTCTGAAAGTCTTTCAAAGCAGTTATCTGAGTTAGATAATAGATTGAGAGTCATCGAAAGCGGTGCATTTCAAATGGCTCAAAGTGGTATTCCCATAGGATTATCACCACCTAACCAGGCCTCAGTTCCCGGTAGGCCTGGAGATACAAGGTTAAAAGTTCTTGACGAATTAAAACAGTTGTTCGATAAAAAGAAAAAGTTAAACCTATAGCTTTTTTTAACCAAACTTGTGAAAAATACTCAATATAAGCTTTTTATTAAAAATCTAAGCTCTTTTTGATTTACTGCAATGTTCCACAATCCATTTGTAATTAGCTAAGTAAATGATTATACTTAACAACCCTACAACTAACAGTAAATAAAATAGATTTTCAAAAAGTAAGGGGTTAATTACTTGTTTGTAGATATCCCCTATACTAAATTGCTCAAAAAAAATCATTAAACTATTTAAAAAAGGAGCTAAAACGAATCTCGCTATTATAAACCCAAAAACACCTATAAAAGCACCGCAAATTACATCAGTAGGGTAATGAACTCCTAATTGAATTCTAGAAAAAGATACAAATATTACGATAAACGCAACAATAATTACCACCATCGGGGTATTTAACATCATAATAAACAGAAATCCTTGAGACGCCACATTATACGAATGCCATGATGGAAAACTTCTAGAGGTTGGTTCTCTCTCGAGTGCTTCAATATTTTTTAATGCTTCAAAAGGTCTATCTCTACCTACTAGTTTTTTAATAGGGGCAATTATCAATACACCAACTAAAAAGACGGTTGAAATGTTTGAAAATAAAAAGGAATCGTAAAAGATGAATAAGTAAAAAACCGTTAACACCATCCATAAAGTCTCTCTTCCCAGAAATGATATAATTTTTAAAAGATTTGTAAATAACATTCCGCCAAATCCATTATATTTTAAAATAATCCTTTTGTCCCAGGCATCAAGGTTTTTTAATATTGATTTATCTTCCATGCTTCATATGCCTTCTAATATGTTGTACCTAAAAATTTATAAGCATCTTTAACTTTAGAAATGTTTTCTTGGAAATTTTCAACAGAATGAGAATCTGATCCAACGAAAAATCTAGCTCTTCCTTCTTTTTTTAACTTCATAACATTTTCCTTAGAAGGAAAGGGTCGATTAATGGGAAAACGTAAACCTGACAAGTTATATTCAATTCTAATTTTGTTCTTAATACATAAACGCCCCAAATTAAGAACTCGTTCATCTGAAATGTCGCAATCATCTAATGGTTTAATATCGTGTTCATTAATGTATCGATAAATTGTATCTATGTGACATATGTTCTTGAAGATTTTTGATTCAATCATCATCCTACTGATTTCAAAGTAATCGTCTATGACTTGTCTCATTTGAACCTTCTCCAATAATTGAAGTAATTTAGGTCGTGAAGTTATAGGGTAACCATATATCCATTCATGCAGAGTACCTCCAATAAAATCGAGTTCTTTTTCGTAATCATCCATAAATTCTAATAATTCGATTTCTCTATCGCGATAATACTCTAGCTCGAGACCGCTAAGGATAAACTTATATTCTCCTTTCAAATCGTCAAATTCTTCAAGATAATCGTCTATCTTGCCATTATAGAAGGGATTTGATTTATCTCTTTCGATGGAATAAAGTTCGTAATGTTCGAGAAAACATATATTGATTTCCTCAGCTTCAGCAATTTTAATATAATCGCTGAAGTCTGGACCATCTTCTGATATGTCTGAGCTCCACCTAGTATGTATATGATAATCTGTAAATGGATATTTCAAAGTACTTCTAAAAATGAAATAAAGAAGTTAAAAATATTGATTATTCAGTCTATAGAATTTTCCTTGTCGAAAAAAACTTCATAAAACAATTCTTTTTCTCCTGCCTCGGGAGGATTTATCTTAGTATAACCTCCCTTTCTAATAATTTGCACCGTACTTTTATTTTGAATATGGATGTTACCGTAAAAACCTTTAATGCCTTTTTCTCTTGCTATAATTATAAGATGTTGGTATAAGAAAGAACCTAACCCCTTCCCTCGATATTTCTCTTTGACTAAAAAGCTATACTCTGCCATATTTAGCTTAGGATTTAAGTAATACGTCGCATTGCCAATCATTTCCTCTCTTCCTATATTTCCGATAAAGGCTCCAATTGAAAAAACATTGTTGTAATCTATATTTACTTCGTTTTGCGTCTTTGAATGGGTGAATTCCTTTTTAACTTCGAAAAATCGTAAATATCGATCTGTTTCGTTTAAGGAATAATATAACTCTTTTAATAAGGGTTCGTCTGTTGTTTTAACTGGGCGAATTTGAATCTTTTCTCCTCCTCGTAGAGTAGATGTAGTCACATACTCTGAAGGGTATCTGCAAATTCTACCTTCTTGGTCGTATGGTAAAATCTGATCTGAATAAACATAATTCAACTTTTTAGCTTCATCTAACAACCAATGACGAAAATCCGGGTGAGCAACGCATATTAGTTCTAGTACTCGCTCCCTTATAGTCTTTCCATGGAGATACGCTACACCCCATTCAGTTACGACATAATGTGCATCTCCTCGAGATAACATTACTCCCGCACCTTCATCTAGATGAGGTAAAATCCGGGATTTTTTACCATCACGAGAAGTGGATGGCATAATAATTATAGGTTTACCTCCTTTAGAAAATGCAGCGCCTCTCATAAAATCTATGGTCTCTCCTATCCCGGAATAGAATCCATACCCTTCAGTTGCAGCGTTTACTTGTCCTGTAAGATCAATTTGTCGAGCTGAGTTTATTGAAACCATTTTCTTATTCATTCCTATGTATCTAGGATTACACACGTAATCTGAAGGGTAGAATTCAATATATGGATTATTATTAACAAAATCGTACAGTTTTTTACTTCCTAAAGCAAAACTCGTAATAATCTTTTCAGGATGGAAATTTTTTTTTCTGCTGGTTAATACTCCTTGTTCAATTAACGGAATAATATTGTCTGTAATATAATAGGAATGCATTCCTAAGTCTTTTTTATCCCCTAAAAATTTCAATATAGCATTTGGTAAATCGCCAAATCCTACATGAATGGTTGATTTATTCTCAATAATATTACTTATATTTCTGCCTATTCGTTCGGCAACTTCGTCAGGTTCATCGAAATGAAATTCTAACAGAGCTACGTCGTTAACAACGAAATGATCGATTTCTTTCATGTGAATAAAACTATTACCTAAAGTTCTTGGCATTTGAGGATTCATCTCAACAATGTTTATAAAAGCCGATTGGGCTAAAGGTTTTGCTATATCCACATTGATGCCAAGAGAGCAAAATCCAAAAGAATCAGGGGGTGTAGCTTGTATAAGAGCAACATCAATATGTTTTCTACCCGTTAAAAATAGTCGAGGTATTTCACTTGCGTAAATCGGGGTATAATCGGCTTGTCCTTTATTAATTTCCTCGCGAAGCGTATTTCCAATAAATAACGCATTATGCCTGAAGAGATCTTCAATTTTATCTTTGAAATATTTCTCTGGACCAATAGTTAAGAAATGAAGTATTTCAGTATCTATTAACTTCTCAGACTGCTTTATCAATTCCGAAGTGAGTAATTGTGGTCTCGAGCATCCAGAACCTATGAAAACTCTATTACCCGGAATAATTTTTTTTATCGCATCTTCAGCAGTAATCTCCTTATCTTTCCACTTTTCCCGCCAATCTTCATTTGATGAATCCATATCCTACACTTTAAGGCTCTAATTTTATTTTGTTTAAAATTTTCCTTTATTATCAAAAATAGTTAAGTCCTATATCTTTAATATTTTTACTTTAACTTTTTAAGGTAATTCTCTTTGAATTACCTATTTTTAAAAACTGCTGAAAAATAAATAACTCCACTGCCAGAAATAATACACCAAATCAATGAAGGAATTAAAAAAACAAGACGCTGCTCAAAATCTACGGACGGGGAAATTATGTTAAAAATTATTGATAATAATGACGAAATAAACATAAACCCCCCAAAAAAGATCATGAATATAATAATAAGTGATTTCGAACTCTTCTTTCTACTCTCAATCATGACACAATTGGCACAAATTCCTATCTTTTCCTCAAAACCACCCTCGACGAGTTCTTGATCGCAAACTTCACAATTTAACATTATTTCTACTCCATATTATAATTAAATAAAAAGATTATACGATTATTTAAAATTCTATTCAAATGAAAACGAATCTTTTCAATAAATTAAAGATTTTCTAATCGATTTATTTTTAATAATTATTAATAAAATTAATCTCTATAACTCATAAACAAACTCTAAAAAGAGATTTTGAAAAAAACTTACTTCTCCCATTCCTTAATAAATTAAAGATAAAATGTTTAAATTGAATTCGAAATATTTACTCCATGACTTAATACAACCATTTAAATCTAAAAAATTTAAATGTGATGAGAAAGAAAAGAAATCTTTAAAGAATTTTAAGAATTTAATAAAGCAAGAAATTTAATTATTCAAATGAAGTAGAAATTCAAATTAGTGAAATATAATGTCAAAAGAAGACAACAAAATGAAAAGTGTTCTAACTGAAAATCGAATATTTGACCCTGTAGATGTCAGCCCTGAATATGCTAAGACTGGAATGTCAATGGACGAATATAAGAAACTTTACAAGCAATCCATCGAAGATATGGAAGGATTCTGGGGAGAACAAGCAAAATCGCTTGATTGGTTCAAACCTTACGATAAAGTGTGGGAAAAAACCGATCTCTTTCCGGGAAAATGGTTTGTGGGCGGTAAACTCAATGTTTCTTATAATTGTATAGATAGACATGTGAAAGCTGGAAATGGAGATCGCGTTGCAATCATATGGGAAGCAGACGAGCCTGGTCAAGTAAGAAAATTTACTTACAACGAACTTTTAAAAGAAGTAAGTAAAGTTGCTAACGCTATGAGAAGTAAAGGGCTTAAAAAGGGTGATAGAGTCACAATATGGTTGCCGATGATTCCTGAGTTAGCTATTATTATGCTGGCTTGCGCTCGAATTGGGGTAATTCATTCCATCGTCTTCGGTGGTTTCTCAAAAGAAGCTGTCAAAGATAGAATTGAAGACTCAGATTCGCGCTTATTGTTTACAAGCGATGAAACCTTAAGGGCTGGTAAAACTTATCCTAAAATGGCTGATGTCGTTAAAATAATAGATAAAGTACCAACAATTGAACATGTTATTGTCGTTAAACGAACAGGGAACGAAGTTCCTCACACTGATAAAGATATTTGGTACCACGACTTTATAGATGGTGTGAGTGAAGAATGCGAACCTGAACAAATGGATTCGGAAGATACCTTATTTATACTCTATACAAGCGGAACCACCGGAAAACCTAAAGGCGTTAACCACACAACAGCAGGTTATATTCTCCATACATCTTTTACTCATAAAGTCGTATTCAACTACAAGGAAGGCGAAGTTTGGTATTGTACCGCAGACATAGGTTGGATAACAGGTCATAGTTATATCGTATATGGCCCTTTAGCGAATGGAGCAACAACTCTAATGTTTGAAAGCGTGCCAACTTATCCCGATGTCGATAGGTTTTGGGATATTGTGGAACGCCATAAGGTTAACCAATTTTATACCGCCCCAACCGCCATACGTGCCCTTATGAGACACGGCGATGAACCCGTAAATAGACACGATTTAAGTTCTTTAAAGGTTCTCGGAACCGTAGGAGAACCGATAAACCCCGAAGCATGGACCTGGTATCATAGAGTTGTGGGAAAAGAACGATGTCCGATTGTAGATACCTACTGGCAAACTGAAACGGGAGGTTTTATTATGACTCCTATAGCTACTGCAACTCCAACCAAACCTGGATCATGTTGCTTGCCTTTCCTTGGTATTAAACCTATAATTTTCGATTTGGAAGGTGACGAGATCACCGAAGCAAACGAGGGCGGTTACTTCGCAATTGCTCAAAGTTGGCCGGGTATGTTACGCGATGTTTGGGGTGATACTGAGAGATTCAAATCAACTTATCTCGAAAAGTATCCTGGATACTATTATACTGGTGATGGAGCACGGCGAGATGAAGATGGTTACTATTGGATACTTGGACGATTGGACGATGTTATTAAGGTATCCGGACACCGCATAGGAACAATGGAAGTAGAATCTGCTATAGTGAGCCATCCAAAGGTTGCAGAAGCCGCCGTAGCACCATTCCCACATAAGATAAAGGGACAAGCTATTTGGGCGTTCGTGACATTAATGGGTGGCATTGATAAATCAGCGAAATTATCGAAAGAGATTCGTATGCATGTTAGGCAAGAGATTGGGCCCGTTTTTCAACCGGATGTAATTCAATTTGCTGACGCCTTACCAAAGACGCGAAGCGGTAAGATTATGCGCCGAATTCTAAAAGCCATAGCTTCGGGCACAGAAATAGGTAATGTTACGACCTTGGCAGATCCTTCAGTAGTCGATGTTTTGCTTGAAGAGCGTAAGAAAATGGATGTAGAAGTAGGTTAAATTATTTTTTTTATTTCTTTTTTTTTAAATGAACAAGAATAACCAGATGTATTATCGATAAACTATTTTCTATTTTAAATCTACAAAAATGTTAACAGAAATCAGCTAATTATTATATACTTATTCGACTCTATTAATTTTATATGAGCAAGTGTCCTTATTGCAATAAAACTGTTACAGACAATCAAGTACTTTGTATGAACTGTGGTTCTCAAATCAAGCCACTCAAAGTGAAACGCAAACTCTTTGGGGGAAAGATTAACGTAATTTTATCGGTAAATAGATCAAATTCATTTGAAATGAGTTATATTGAGGAGAGAGTAAAGGAACCGAAACATCGTCTTAAAACGCCAAAAGGCAACTTGACATTAGATCATTGGTTATGATTGAGCCTTCTACAGAAATATTAGATTAATCAAAAAACAAAGTTAGTAAATTCTTAATTTCTAGATTTTTAATTCTGTTTGCTTTATTAAACATTTAAAGCGTTTATTGGGCTTTTTAAGTTATTACTCATTTAATTATTAGACTGAGAAGCTATTTCATTTAGTGTAAGTTTATTTGTCAAGTAAAAAGCTGGTAGAGGTTAACATTCTGAATTTAGAGAGAAAGAATTACAAAAGTTATAAATCTTGGCTCCTTCACCATCTTTTCAAAAATAAATTCTTGATTTTCTTTGTTATAATTGGCATTATAATTGTTACTTTTACAAGAACTCTCATACCAATAATTATCGGTGAGATTGTAGATGATGCTCTGATTGCTCTTGATTACGATAAATTTATAACGCTCCTTATTATGGGGTTAGCAATTTATTCTATACGTAATGTTATGGAATATGTAACGATGATGATCGGTCACTATTTAGGTTTGAAAACCGAGCAAAATATGAGACAAGAGTTTTTTGAGACCATCCAACATAAACCTTTAAGATATCATGATAACGCTAAAGCTGGGGATTTGCAAGCCCTCGCAACCAATGATGTACGAGTAATCAATGCGATGATTTCCCATGGAGCTTTTTTTTTTTATCCTTTCTTTCAAGTGGTAATGACTTTATTCCTACTGATTTTCACGTTTGATATTAGACTCGCTCTAGTATGTATTCCATTCGTGTTTTTTTACGTGTACTTTATTTTGTATTATCGCAGAAAAATTGCTCCATTTGCTGCTAAAAGGTTAAGAAAACATTCAGATTTAGCAATTGTATTACAAGACAGTATAACAGGTGCTTCTGTCGTCAGAGCTTTTGCAGCGGAAGGTTTAGAACGAAAAAAATTTAAGAAAGCAGTAGATGCTTTTAGAGATAACTCCATCGGAGAATACTTAGTGCAAGCAAAATATTTTCCTATGTTAGTTCTATACATAACTATCGGAATTTCACTTATTCTTGGCATTGTATTTGTATTTCAGAATTCGTTAACCATTGGAGAACTAGCTGCTACGAATCTACTTTTGATAACTCTTATAGATCCAACTAATCTGATTTGGTGGGCTACTAATGATATGATGAGTGGGTTTGCGGCTTGTTCGCGCGTGTTTATAGCATTATCTAACGAAGATAACGAGGATCAAGGAATTGAGAATCAATTATGGCCTAAAGAGTTCAAAGGAAAAATAGAATTTAGAGATGTAACTTTTACTTATGAAAATGGAGAAAGAAATAGACCTCCTGTTCTGAAAAATCTCAATTTCACTATCGAACCGAACCAAAAAGTCGCTCTTGTTGGTCCTACAGGGTGTGGCAAAACAACGATCGCAAAATTGCTCCTCCTCCTTTATGAACCCCAACAAGGGACCATTTTATTAGATGGGAAAAACATTCAAGATTATCCCCTTGCAGAATTAAGAAAAAAAATTGGTTACATCGAACAAGACATCTACCTATTCTCGCGAACTATACTTGAAAATATTGCTTTTGGAAACCATAATGCTAGCCAGGAAGAAATAATTAACATCGCAAAACTTGCTCAAGTTGATGATTTTGTCCAAAATTTCTCAAATGGATACAGTACTATTGTAGGTGAGAGAGGTACAAGGCTTTCAGGAGGAGAAAAACAGCGCGTGGCTATTGCTCGAGCTTTCTTAACTAATCCTGCCATGCTCATACTTGACGATTCTGTTTCTGCTATTGATAGTGAAACTGAAGAGAAGATTGGGCGAGCGATGGAAAATATAGTAAAGAACAGAACTACTCTAATAATAACTCATCGGCTTCATACCATACGCACATCTGATAAAATTCTAGTTCTCAAGCACGGAAGAATTGTATCAGAAGGAAATCATTCAGAATTAATTCAGTCATCTGAAGATTACAGACGAATTTTTGGGAAACGAGTGTCTTTATCAGACTTTAACACGCAAAACACTTAACGAGGTATCATTATGGGGCTTTATGCAGGAATGATGGACGAGGGACAGAAACGAGAATATTCCGATCGTGAACTACTGGTCAGGTACATTAAGGGTGTTGCACCTTTTAGGAAAAGTATCGTTCTAATCTCATTGTTTATTTTCATTACTACGATAGCTGAAACTGTAAATCCACTTTTAATTGGAATTGCAATAGACGAACTTTCTAATATTAATAGTAATCCTCTAATTGTATTGGCAGCAGGGGGGCTTTATTTTATTCTTTCTATTCTACTCTGGATAATGTTTTTTTTACGACGCAAAGAAATAGGAAAATTTGTACCCTTTTTTTTGGAAAAGCTACGAATGAAGATTTTTGATAAATTACAAGAACAAGACATGAGCTTTTTCGATAAACATCTGAGCGGTAAACTAAATACCCGCGTTTCTAACGATGCATTAGATTTTGGAAATACAACGCTCCTATTGGCGGAGACTCTCGGCAACCTTCTTATAAGTGTAATGACCTTTGCTGTGCTTCTATGGTTAAATCTAACATTAGCTCTCGTAACATTGATAGCTATTCCTTTCATCTTTTTATTAGTTTTATCTCTTAGACGGGTAGTTAAAATTGTTAGTAGAGCTTACAGAAAAGCAATTGGCAGTATAAATGCTGCAATGGTTGAATCAATTGAAGGTATACATGTAAGTAAAAGCTATGGACAAGAATCTACTGTTTCAAAGCAATTTGAAGAAACTAATAAGCAATATTTTAAAGCAGGTTTTCGAATAACCTCCGTAACTCATATGTGGAGGCCTCTGCTGGAAATAATTGCTTCCATTACACTCTTTGTCGTTATTTTCCTTGGAGGTCAATTTGTATTTCAAGGTTTAACTAATCCTGGAACAATTTTTATGTTTATTCTCTATCTTCAGAAGTTTTTCCGCCCTATAATGGTCCTCTCCGTATTTTTCCCCCAGCTTAGCTCAGGAATGGCAGCTTATGAACGAATATTAGATGTTATTGATTCTGAGCCAAATGTAAAACAAAATCCAAACGCAATTGATATCGATACATTGGAAGGAGAAATTATATTCAAAGATATCGATTTTTGCTATAGAGAAGGTGAATGGGTGTTTAATAGATTAAATCTATATATAAAAAAGGGTGAAAAATTAGCTATTGTCGGTCACACAGGGGCTGGGAAAACTTCATTAGTATCACTTTTAGCTCGTTATTATGAGTTTCAAGGAGGATCAATTGAAATTGATGGAATCAACATTAGGGATATGACTTTAAACTCTTATAGAAGAAATTTAGGCAATGTACAGCAAGATGTTTTTTTGTTTTCAGGTACTATAGAAGAAAATATTCGATATGGTAGACAAGACGCGTCAGAAGAAGATCTCCAGAATGTAATTAAATCTGTGCACCTCGAAGAACTAATCGAATACTTACCAGAAGGGCTGCAAACACAGATTGGTGAGAGGGGAAAAGGACTGTCGGCAGGACAACAGCAACTAGTAAGTTTTGCTAGAGCAATATTGACTGACCCTCGGATTCTTATACTTGACGAAGCCACATCGAGCGTTGATGCGTATACTGAAGCAATTATTCAAGAGGCTTTAGAAGAGCTTTTATCTAATCGAACCTCTATTATAATTGCTCATAGACTCTCAACTATCGTGAATGCCGATCGGATAATCGTGATGGATAGTGGGCAAATCGTTGAAGAGGGTACTCATAATTCTTTGCTCACACAAGGAGGAAAATATGCCACGCTCTATAAGCAATATTTTGAGCATCAAAGCCTAGACTGGGAGCACCATCGTGAGTCTCTTAAAGTTGAATGATTAAAAATTAATTGAGTATTTTAAAAAGAAATCTGTGTAGTGAGTAAATCTTCATTTTTTGAAGAAGATCCAATGTAAATAGTATATTGGATACTCTCGATTTCCCATACTCTATTCTCAGGATTATACCATGCAAAATCTTTTTTCCTCACATCAATTGAGACAGTTTTTGTTTCGCTCAGATTTAAATCGACTTTCTTAAATCCACGCAACAGTTTTAAGGGACGATCAACGCTAGAATTCTCAAAACCTACATACAATTGTACAATCTCTTCACCAGCAACAGCTCCAATATTCGAAACATCTACACTAACAATAATTTTCTCTTCGACTGATTCTACTTGGATATTATTATAAGAATATTCAGTGTAACTCAAACCAAATCCAAAAGGGAATGCGGGTTCAATATTTTCTTTTTCCATCAAAGTATATCCGTGATAGTAACCGTATTCAATGTCATCAATATCTATCTCGAAATAAGGTAATTGGGCTGGATCTTTAGGAATTGTAAGTGGTAATTTTCCACTTGGATTAACTTTACCGAAAATAATATTTGCTAACGCGTTCCCTCCTTCCATTCCAGAATACCAAGCCATTAGTATTGAAGGAACTTTTTCTTTCCACTCTTCCATAAGGATCGCACTTCCTCCAACCAGGACAACTACGCATTTTTCGTTTACTTTTGCGATAGCCTCGATTAATTTAATGTCATCCTCCTTTAATCCGAGGTTAGGACGGTCTCCTAATCCCTTTGAAATGTGAGGGATATATTCTCCCTCATCTTTATACGTATATCCAACAATTATTACAACAGAATCCACACTTTGGGCAATTTTTTGTGCTACATCAATATCATTACCATCGTTATGGATTATGTTTATTTTATTCCCAACACTATTTTTTATTCCTTGCAAGGGAGTGATGATATTTTTCTGGCGAACATAGCTACTTCCATGATCCCCCGTATTTTTCGCATCAGATAAAGGTCCTAACACTGCTAAAGAATCCATCTCATCAGCATTGAATGGTAAAAGTTTGTCTTGATTTTTGAGTAGGACCATGCTCTTTTCAGCAACTTCACGAGCTAAGGAAACATGATCATCGCAACCGATTAAGTCTGAGTCATAATTTTGGGTATCTTCTTTTGTGGTAAACTTTAATGTCGTACGAAGTATTCTTCTTATAGAATCGTCGACGAGATTTAGAGGAACTTTTCCTAACTTTACTGCTTTTTCTAACTTTTTTCCATAATATTTAGCTCGGGGCATTTCAACATCTAAACCTCCCGAGATGCCCTTAATAGTGTCTCTAAGACCGTTCATCCAATCTGAATGGACAAAACCATCAAATCCCCATTCGCCCTTTAATATATCTCTTAATAAATATGAGTTATGACCACAATATTCACCGCGCACTTTGTTATAAGCTGACATAACAGTTGCACACCCATCTTCAATACACCGTTTAAAATGAGGCAAATAAACCTCTCTCAATGTCCTTTCACTTATCTGGACATTGACTTTAAAACGCGAATATTCCATGCTGTTAGCGACATAATGTTTAGCAGTAGCCATTACATTATGTTTTTGGACTCCACGAATTATTGCCGCTCCAAATTCGCCAATGTGAAATGGGTCTTCTCCGAATGTTTCTTGAGATCTTCCCCAAGCGGGATGGCGTAAAAGGTTAATGCAAACACCTCCAAAAAGATTAGCTCCCTGAGCACGGGCTTCCTTCCCAATAACTTCACCTAATTTTTCTTCAAGTATTATGTCCCATGATGCACCTCGAGCCATCGCTACTGGAAAACAAGTAGATCCTGGCATACTTACTCCCTTTGGTCCATCAGTAAATAAAAATGGAGGAATATTTAAACGTTTAACGCCTCCACCGGGATAAGCGCGCACTCCAAACTTATGATCTTTTAATAAAAGCAAGAAAAAATTGTTTCCTGACATGCATGCAACTTTTTCTTTTAATGTCATCATATCTAATGCTTCATTAACAACTATATTAATTTCTTCTTCCGTCATTCCTTTTCTAATATTAAAATTATTCATAAAATCTCCCCTAATATTTCAAATGGTTATAACTTTGATATTTAATATAAAGAATTATTATTTTAATAACTCAATAGAAGAATTTCCATTCATTTCTGTCCAAATTATCGATTAAGTTTAGAACTAATTTTGCTAAATCAGCATCTTTCTTCGTTAACTCCTTCAATTCTAACATCAGGTTTTCTTCTCCGAACTTAAGAATAGAAAAAACAGCAAGTTTTTTTAGATTTTTATCCTCTAAACTCTGGAGATTTTCTAAGCAAATTTTTACAAGTTCTTCGACCTGTAAATCTATAATTAGCTTGAGGATCATCTCTTTCTTTTTTAAAAGAGCATTTTTTTCATCAGAAGTTTTTGCTGTAGTAAGTTTTAGAATTTTTATGAATTCATTTTTAACATCTTGCCATTGTTCAAGCATTTCTGGGTTATCATTGAGAGACTCCCGAATAAATTCCAATGACCATTTATCCCCCTCATTTAATAAGTTCACGATCAAATCTTGATCGATGAGATTTGACTTCTGCATGTCATTAATGAGACTCACATCGACAATCTGAAAATTTCTTACATTTTCAATGATTATCTTTTCCCAATTCTCAATTTTATCTTTTAGTACCAAAATTGCCTTTAGAATTTCTGATATGAAATTGGGATTTTTGCTTTCCTCCAATTTTCCCAAGATAATTGATAGGAACTTATCATTATTATAATATTTCTTCGCAATGAGATATAATGAACCGTATGGATATTTTAAAGAATTCACAAATTCGAGAGTTTCTTCCTCAAGTGATAGTTCTAATATCGCACCAACCCTGAAAATGTTCTCTTGAAGTGATTTTACATTTTTTAAGAATTCTTGTTCTGTAATTTTGTCTTCATTTATTTGAACTAGGTAAGATTTAAAGAGGCTTGTAATTTCATTTAATTTGGTAACATCTCCTTCTTGAGAAAGGTTTTCGAATGATTTAACCATCTGATTTTTGAGATGAAAGTCCCTTATGCCTGTGTTATTAGCGAGTCTTAATATTAACGATTCTACATTTTGGGCAGCCGTTTTAGAAACCACATTTTCAATCAGATCAGAAACCACATTGTCTGTCACTTTATCAAAAGATAAACAATACTCAAAAGCCGGTTTGAAGCTTAATGATTTGTTTAAATCACATATCCTCCTAATGTGGTGTTCACGTAGAGAAGTTCGAAGTTCACCTAAATCGCCAAAATAGCTAATCTCTCTATAATCGTTTAAAACTTTTAATATGGTCTCTTGAATTCTTTCTATTCTCTCCTCTTCATAAACAGAAGTTTCATCCAAAATATGATGTAATCCTAGAAAACTCCACGCTCTCAATATGACTTCATTAGTATCAAAAAGCTCAAACAAGAGATTGAAATCTTTTCTATTAACTAAAGGCTTGAATATGCTTTTATAGGTAGATGTTAAATTAGCTTTTGGACTTTGTTCTACTGGTGCATATCCCTTTCTCAATTTATCAATGATTTTTTGCGTGAATGAACTACTCATATTTGGTATTCACATTTATTTTTCAATTTTTCAATAAAATTCCCTCTCAAAGAAAATAGCGAATTTTTATTATATATTATGATTTTTGACTAAATACCTCTGTTTTAAATATAAAGTATTGATAAAAATGTTTGATAATAATTACATGTATAAATTTATTGAAGATATCTGCAATGACATTGGTCCTCGAGAATCAGGAACAGAGCAGGAAATATTGGCTGGCAACAGAGTAGAATCAGAATTGAAAAAGTTTTGCGATGAAACACACCAAGAGTCATACATCAGCAGTCCTCATGCTTTTTTGGGAGGAATAAGATACGGTGCACTAATAGTATTTATAGCTGGGGTCTTTTTTTGGGTATCGTTGTTAGGTGATCTTAGCATCATAAATCTAAATCCCATTTTTGATGTGCTTTTCCTAATTTTAGCAGTTATTCTAATCGGAGTTACGATTAGCTATTTTATTCTAGAAGTTATGAAATACCATGAAACCTTTGATTTTCTCTTTCCTAAACGTTCTTCAAATAACATAATTGGAACTATCAATCCAAAAAATGAAGTGAAAAACACTGTAATCTTCTCTGCACATCACGATTCAGCCTTTGAGTTTAATACATTTTACTATTTGAAGCGATTTGGACAAATTATAATAAATATAGGATATTTGGGGGTTGCAATAATTTTTGTTGCTATATTGTTGAAGTTGATCTTCTTCTTTTTATCGATTGAACAACCTATTCTATTCTTGATCTTTGGTATTATCTTTATATTTTTCATACCTATCATTTTAGTTTATATCTTTTTCCATAGCTATAAACCTGTTCTGGGTGCATTCGATAACCTTTCTGGAGTTGCTGTGCTATTAGGAATCGCAAAATTCTTGTCAGAGAATAAAAATAATAACGAGATCTTCCCAAAATACACCAGAGTTCATTTAATTTCTTTCGCAGGTGAAGAATCCGGCTTAAGAGGCGCTAAACGATATGTAGAAGCACACTATAACGAATTGGTATCAAATCAAACTACAATTGTTAATATGGATAGTATAGCTAAAAAAGATTTTATCGTAATTCATAATAAAGAATCCGGAATAGGTGCTAGGCACGATCCACTTGTATTTGAACCTCTCTTAGATATAGCTGAGAACTTGAATCTTAATCCGAAAATATTAGCGCTCCCATTTGGTGCAACTGATGGAGCAGTCTTTAGCTTAAAGAATATTCCGGCTGCCTCAATAGGTGGTTTGAATTTAAAAGAAGAGCTACCACCTTACTATCATACTAGAAACGATACCCCTGCTGTAATTGAAAAAGAAGCTTTAGGTCAATTTGTCCAAATTTGCGTAGAGTATCTAAAATTCATAGACAACAAAAGCTAAATCATTTTTTATTTCATTGCTTCTACTTTATTTTTTCTTTTTAATAGAGGAAAATTATTTTACGAATATAATCTTCCATTTTTTCTAAGATCACATTAAAATTAGATTCGTAATTTAAATCAAAGACTAAGAAAGTTTTCTCGTCACATTCAGTAATAGCAATAGTCTGAGTTCCTAATTCTACGATTATTTTAGCTGCTTTTCTATCTCCCATTGTACGGCCTAGACTTATAGCACCTTCTAAGACCGATGCGCACATGGATGTGAAGTTATCAAAATCAATTTCTTCTTTAAAATTTTCCGCAATAAGACCTCCGTCGCGGTATGCGAATAATACACCTAATAAGTTTCCAGTATCTTTAATTAAGTCGATAATTTGAGTTAATTTTTTAACTTTTTCAGTTTTTGGAAGTTCTAACTCATCCATGTTTAACTTCATTCTCCGTTTTCGATAGATAATTTAATTAATGAAACTTAAAATTTTAATATATATGAATGAAGAAAGCTTTTCTAGCGGTAAAAATGATTTAAAAGAATTAATCCGTAGTACCAATGACACATTTATTAAAGATGATTTAATCAGTTTTTTAAAAATTCCAAGTTATACTACAAATACAGAAGCAATTAGAGAAGCTAAAGATTTTATCACCTCTTATATTTCTAATTTTTGCGAAAAAATAGTAGAAATCGAAGGGGAAATGAATCCATTACTGTTAGCTGAAGTCGATGGAGATATCAAAGATAAATTATTAATCTACATGATGTACGATACTCAACCTGTGAATAAAGAGAAAGAATGGATTAAAAATCCTTTTGGAGCGGAAATTACTGATTTACCGAAGCCTTTAGATAAACTAGGCAAGGTTATTATTGCTAGGGGTGCATACAATTCAAAAACTCCTTTATTATGTTTTTTAAATGTGGTGAAACTTTTAAAAGAAGAAGAAAAGCTTCCAATATCATTATTGTTTTTAATAGACGGGGAAGAAGAATTAGGTTCACCTACACTATTAAACACTCTTAAAATAAAAAAGAATATGTTTAATGCGTGCACAGACGCATACTACCCTTCCATAAAACAAGATTTAAACAAAATTTCGGTTTTAAAGCTTGGTTATAAAGGTATTTTATCTTTATCTATTAAAGTTTCATCAGCCAACTCAGAATCCCATTCTGCTTTTAGTTCGATGATCCCTAATCCTGCCCAAGATTTGATATTCGTACTTAATAGTATTTATTCTGAAAAGAAGTTTAAAATTGATTCACTCAGCGTTCCTTACAAGATGACCGAAAAAGAGAATGTAATTATTGAGGATTTAATGGAAAGTATTGATTTAAGAATAATAAAAGAAAAAGCAGGAATTAAACAAACTCTTATACATGATCCTAAGGTGAATTTTATTGATTACTTGTTCAATCCAACTTTCAATATCTCTACTTTAAAATCTGGTTATTTGGAAAATGGAGTGAAGAATATGGTAGCTAACAAGGCAGAGTGTAATATTGACATTAGATTTGCTCACGATGTGTCAGTAAATTTGATTTTTGAAGAAATTAAAAAGAAAGTTAATGATTTAACGAGAAATTCAAAATCTAACTTTGAAATTGTTCTAAACATGGGCTATGACCGATCAAAAGTTAGAGAAAATTCAATTTTAGTAAAAAGTCTTGTAGATAGTTTTAAAGAGCTCGGATTTACGACCCAACTTTGGCCGATTAGCGCTGCGGCAGCTCCACTAAGTCAGATACAAAGCTATTTGGGATTGAACTTCATTGTTGGTGGTTTAGGTATTGGAGGATATGCACACGCTCCAAACGAATTCGTTCAAATAAATTCGATTCAAAATACAAGACTTTCAAATTATTTATTTCTAAAAAATTATGTTGATCTATATAGTGAGACGTAATTTAGTACGAATGAAATAGTCCACCAAATCCTCGTAGTTTTGGTTTAATTGCTTCTTGAGGACACATTTCCATACAACAAAGACAAGAGATGCATTCTCTTCTCAAAAATTCAGGATACTCTCCACTTATAAAATTAATAGCGTTTACTGGACAGACTTTTGAGCATTGTCCACATTGTATACATAATTTTTTGTTTAGAATTGGAATTTTTTTTGTTACTTTATAAACTATGCTCCTTGTGATGAAACTTGCAAAGTTAGTCATGAATTTTCCTGGGACTTTAAATTTTGGAGTAGAGTTTCTCGCTTCTTCTAAAGATAGTCCTAAAATTTCTATATTATGCAGATCTCCTATACCTAAACCTCTCTCGTAAGCATTTTTTAAATGAGGAACATATTTGAGGCCTTTAAATTTACCTATCTCTAACGCTACAACATCCAACGCTAGTTCATCTATCCCAACTAAAATTAAATCCCATTGCTTCATAGTTCCAGAAACAGGTCCCATTGGCCCCTGCATTACTTTAACACAATCGTAGATGATTAAGCGGTTGGGTTTATTTTTTACAATCCAAGAAAAATTATCAGCAAGAGCTTCACCAAATTTATCAGGTGTTCTTCCTACTAAATGATACTTTGCTTTAAGACCACCGGGAATAATTCCCCAATAATTTTTAACCGCCCCCGTTATTGTCGCTTCTCCATGAGTTTTTAATTTTGGTAAATTTATCAATAAATCGCAATCTTTTACAGGTTTTGATACATAATAATCTTTAAGCCTTATTGCACCATCAATAACTTCTTGAACAGGAGTATCTTGCTCAAAATTAATAAATTTGACGCCCGCTTCTTCGCAAACTTCATAAATACCGATTTCTTGAGCGATTTTTTTAGCTGATACCTTTATTTGACCTGGAGAATCCCCAATACGTATGTTATCTTTTTCAACTCCGATATCTTTTAAATATTTTAAAACGGTTTCAACGAATATTGGTTGAGTGCACGCATCTTTTGTAGCTCTGAGTAAGTTAGGCTTTAAAAGAATGCTCTTACATTCACGAATGTCAAAGGGAAGAGTATCAACAATCAATGTGATCCCCGCTTTAATAGCATCGAGGATGGAATCGTAATCATTTACATTTACAATACTTATTTTCGTAGACATAATATCCCCTATATTAAAAAATAATATACTAAATTAAAATATAACTTTAACGACGAAAACGGACCTAATTATGACTTTCCAATGTATTAAAGAATTTGGCAAAATTTGTCTCGGAAACAATTAATATTTTAATAATTAACTTTTATTATTATTATAATTATACTTCAAAATACAATTCTAACAAAATTGTATGGAAAATCGATCACTGAAATAAATCAATGACGCTCGAGGAAGACCAAAACTTGGACGATGAAAAAGACGATAGAGAACCCGATGTAATGTTTAAAATTTGCTTATTCGGAGATGGTGGAGTTGGTAAGACCACATTACTCGGTAGATATCTTACCGGCCTTTTTAAGAGCAATCAAACAATTACTATTGGTGTCGATTTCCATGTCAAAAAAATAGAAGTTGATGGCAAAATCGTTCTACTTCAAATTTGGGATTTCGCGGGCGAGGCTCGCTTTAGGTTCCTATTACCGAGCTATGTTTTAGGTGCGTCAGGAGGAATTTTTATGTACGACATAACACGGTATTCTAGTTTGAAAAATTTTCCTGAATGGATTAAGATTTTTAAAAACGGCTTTGCTGGAGCCAAAGATAAACCCTTACCGATAATTATGGTCGGAGGGAAATTAGATTTAAGCTTTAAACGAGCTGTTCCAAGCAAAGAAGCGTTTGATTTGGCAAAATCTAATAAGTTATTTGGATATATTGAATGTTCAGCAAAAGATGGGAGAAATATCGAAGATATTTTCACAGAAATTGCTAAGTTGATTCTTCGTAGAGCCGGACTATAACACTCAAGGCAAAAATATATCTTTCAGCGAATTTATTACAATATTAGGAATCATTCCTGTTTCTACTTCCGGAGAACGATCCTTATCTCCCTGCAATTTTTCAACATCAGATGCTTTTGTCACACCCGTCAATACGAGAGCCGTATTAATACCTGCGCGATTGCCCGCTAAGATATCTGTGTTTAAACGATCTCCAAAGATGACAGAGTGGCTAGGATTCATATTTGTATCATCTATTATCAATTGAATCCCTTCTGGGTTTGGTTTCCCAAAAATTTTAACAGGTTTTTGGTTAGTACAGGTTTCAACAGCGTTCACCATTACACCTGCCCCTGGTAGTAAACCTGCCGCCACAGGAAAGGTAGTATCTGCATTAGTAGCGTAAAACTTAGCGGTTCCTTCTAAAATACACCTCTGAGCGAAAGCTATTTTTGTATAAGTAAGGGCTCTATCCATACCAACTATCACGAAGTCAACTTCTTTATGATTCGATTCAGCGTTAACGACCTCGTGGCCACATCTTTTTAATTCTTCTTTTAATCCCATTTCTCCTATAATAAAAATCGTAGCGTTCTGTCTTAATTTAGTTATTTCACTTGCTGTTATCGAAGCACTCGTATAAAAATCTAAAATGTTGCTTTCAATGTTAAATGCTTTAAGGCGTTGGACGTACATCTGTCTCGTAATTGTGGAATTATTGGAATTATAGACAACTTTAATTTCAAGTTCTTTTAATGCCGCTATCACTTTATCGCTGTCAGATATTAGTTTATCTCCGCGATATATAACTCCATCCAAGTCAAAAATCGCTAACTCGGTATCTCTAAGCTGTTCAATTAATTTTCTCATTGTAAATTAATAAAGTATTCTCTTCTGATAATATATAATTTGTTTAAAACCATCCGATTGGTAATCCTAATAGAAAAACGAGGAATTGTATGCCTATCGGTATAAATATAGGATTTAATATATTATCTGCGGTAACGGCTGGTAAATAGTCAGTTAAAAAGAAAATAAGGGCGCCCATTATAGCATATATCGGCCCTACAAATATAAAACCAATAACATAAGCGACTAAAACGCCCGCAATAAATCCTTCGACAGATTTTATTTCTTCATTCCTAAGTATAATTTTGTGCTTGCCATATCTTTTTCCGATTATTGCCGCAGAAGCGTCAGATAAACACGCTATAAGGATTCCAGCAAAAAAAACGAAAATGTTTATGATACCCGCCATATATAACATATAGGAAAAGATAAAACCCGTAATGATGTAAATTTGTGGTCCCGCTGCGTTTTTTTCTTTGTTTCTCAACATAGATTTAGTTAAAAAATTAAAAATTGAATATTCGGGCCCCCAAACGATTCGAATTATGTCCGATACAATAACAAACGCTAAAGCGCCAATTAGAGCAAACATAGTAATCTCAACTACTGCTTGAAATTTATCAAACAGGAATGGATAATTAGATAAATCGCCCCATATAAAATTATATGACGGTTCAAACTGTTGAATCATAGTAATGATACCGTCATTTACTAAGGATGTCAGCGGCGGTAAAGCTAAAAATCCAAAGAATGCAATAAGTAATAAAAAACCTGAAAGATGGAAACTTTTTCGAATTAACTCCATCTTAAAAGGGATATCATCTTTATAGGGGTTTTCTTGAGTCATCTTTTTGATATATCTTCTTAGGATCGATTCTTTTTTTAACTCCGCCTCACTATTATCTGTTTCGACTCTCATCCTCTTGATTGATCTCCTAATAATAGTTGTAAAGATAAGGTTCGCTACAAGAATCATAGTTATCCACCAAATCATAAACCCGTTAAAAGGATAGGTAAAAAATCCAACTACCGAATTATAATATCCAAAAATTAAATAACAAACACCACATAGAATTGAGGAAATTCCTCCATAAGAGTTTTTGGCCCTATAACCTTTTACTCCAATATAATACATCAAGCTCATTAGAGTGAAGAAAAACAGCGTAAAAGTTGTGTTATAAAGATTTGCAATGAGAGTCCAATCCATGATAGCAACACAATTGGTTAGTTTAATTATTTTTATAATTAATCATCAATTAATTATTCTTTTATTTATACATATAGCATTAAAATTGAGTTAAACCTAAGAAATACTACTATGTAATTATTTTTTTTTGCGAAAAATAAGAAAGCTAATATCTTTTTCACTGAATGGTGTAGATTTTGTGCGCTCCATATCTTATCTTTATCCACATATTATAAACTTTAATAAACCAATAATATACAAGATTTTTATATAGATAACGAATAATAATGAATAATAATAAAAAATAAATAAATACTATTAATCTATTTAAATTATAAGCTAAAAATAATCTCAATAGTATTCTATTAGTTTATCTTTATCTAATAAAAATCATTATATATAGAGAAGGAGAAATTGTCAGTAATGGAGTCTGTCGATACCTTAGATGATCTTTTAAAAAAATTACTTGGAGCAATTCCAGAAGTAAAATCTGCCGCTATTGTGTCTGCTGAAGGGCTTCCTATTGCCTCGGCACTCCCACAAGGGGTCGATGAAACAAGAATCGCAGCGATGACTGCAGCTTTACTCTCCTTATCCGAAAGAGCAATAATCGAAATGGGAAAAGGGGATTTTGATCAGTTATACATTAAAGGCTCTGAAGGGTACCTTTTGGTCATGCAAGCAGGTCCAAACGCGGTTCTGACCGTTTCTACAACTAAAGATGTTAGGCTTGGGTTAATCCTGTTAGATTGTAGGAGGACGTGCGAAAAAATAGCTCAATTGATTTAAATTTTCTTTTATCTCTGCGCAAGCCTAATACATTTAATATTTTATTTATTTAAAACCACAAATTTTTAATTTTATGCTTAATTTGTTTTAGTAATATTAGCAATATTTTTTACTTTAAATTAAGGAAAATAACGGGCAAATTGAAATGTTTAAGGTGTTCTGCATAAATGTTTAAAGTGTTTTCCATCAGTACTAAGGTCGAGATCCCGCCATTTTTATTCGATCAACCTAAGGGAACCAGCGCAAGAATTATTCTTAGCGAGGAATACGAGGGTATAATTACAAGAGATTATGGATTTATTATTGCGATCGTTGATGTACTTGAAGTAGGACCTGGAATTATCATTCCTGGAAATCCTAACACTTTTCACCAAGTAGAATTTTCCATCCTCGCATTTAAACCAAAGCTTGGTGAGGTGGTGGAGGGAGAAGTCGTAGAATTAGTTGATTTCGGAGCTTTTTGTCGACTTGGACCATTAGATGGATTAGTTCATGTTTCACAAATTTGCGACGATTATATATCATATGAACAAGTAGGAAATCGATTTATAGGTAAAGAGACTGGAAAAATACTTGAAGTCAATAATGAAGTGAGAACTAAAGTGATCGCAGTTTCCTTAGGCACTGGGCGTAGTGGTAAGCTTGGCTTAACGATGAGGCAGAAATTCTTAGGAAAACTCGACTGGGTTGAAGCTGATGTTGAAGAAGAATATGCAACTATCGAGGCTAAAAAGTCAAAAGCTTCAGAGGAAGAAGAAGAAGTCAGCGAGGAATAAATAATGAAAAAGCTCGAAAAAGCTTGTAAGAATTGCCACCTGATAACCAAAAATCAAACTGTTTGTCCAAAATGTAAAACACATAGTCTTAGTGAAGATTATACAGGTGAAGTAATAATAATTGACCCAACTAACTCGGAAATGGCGAGTTATCTTAAAATCCATTTTCCGGGAAAGTATGCTTTAAGAGTTCGCTAAGTTAGGTTTTTATGTAAATAAGTTTTGCCTATTAAATATCACATCATCATTCCTACGAATTTATCTACTACTTTTTGAATTCTCTTCTCAACATCAACCATAACGATTCCTTCTGGGATTGATTTCCTTGAATCCGTGACAGGTGGTTGACCGTAAAAGACTAAATTCTTTACCTTATCGTTGAGAGTGATGCTTAAAACCAGCGGTAAGACGAGTAGATCCTCTTCTCCTACGATAACCTTCAGTAAAGTTCTCTTTTTGGATTTAACTATGTTATCTAAAAGCGTAAAGCTTTCTTTTTTTATCCCTCCCTCAGGGTTTTCAAATTCAATAATTTCTTCAAAAAAATCATCAATCTCTATTTTAATATGATTTCTTTGGGTTTTTTCGTCTACAATGCAGAGCGATATTAAGGGTTTTAAAAATTTACTTGCGAGGAAATCTTTTGTTACTATATCACCTACTAAATAAACTGATACTTCAAAACCTTTCTTTAGATATTCTTGTATGACCCTTTCTACTTCATTAATCGTTTCTTCTCGGGTTCCTGAGTATAATTTGCCTAACGGTTGAGAGAACTTGTGTCTTTCATTCGGTGGAATCTTTAAATTGTCATTCAATTTTTTATTCACTTTGTTTTTACATAGAGTTTTATTGTTATATAATAAATAACAAAATTATTAAAATTATTTCGATGAGCATTAAAATTCTTGCTTTCTTAGCAGACCTTTTAATTTCAGCCATTGTTTCCTAATAAAAAAGCAAAATTTTATTTTTCAATATTCTTTTAATCTTTTATAACTCAGAATTATCTTTAAATTAACTGATTAACTGAGAATAACTGTTGTTAAAAGACTCAAAATGTCGTTCAATATTGAAATTTTAGAGGAGAAGAAAAACCCGGTAATCGATCGTACTGAGGTTAAAATTAGAATCGAACACCTAGATGCCAGTACTCCTAATAGGTTAGAAGTGAAAAAGAAAATTGCAGCTATGAAAAACGCTGAAGAAAAGTACACTATCATTCGAAAAATTCAAACTCAATTTGGCAGCTCGGACGATATTGGTTTAATAAACATTTATCAAGATTCTAAAGAGCTTCAATTCTATGAGCCTTTTCATATTCAAGTAAGGAATTTACCAAAAGATACTCGGGAAGAGATTTACAAGTTAAAGAAGAGGAAAGAACCATATAAGCACCTATTTGAATACGATTAAAATTATAAAAAAAAAATGAATTACTATGACAAACGCATCAAAATATTATAAAATTGAGGATGGTAAAATCGTAAGAACTCATCGTGTGTGCCCAAAGTGTGGCCCATCGTATTTTCTCGCTGATCATTATGATAGATCTTCATGTGGGAATTGTGGATACACTGTTTTTAAAAGGAAGGGAAAAAAAGGAGCAGCTACCGTCGCTCGAAGTGGAAGATCGCCCCGAAAGCGTACTAAGTCAACCTGAATATAAGCAGCAACAAATTTTCTTTCTCTTTCATCGTTTCTTTTATTGTACTTACTAACATAACTATATGCATTTTAGGCGAAATTTATGAATTTGAAGAACAATCTAACGCTTGGAATCGAATCCACGGCACACACCTGGAGTGTTGGAATAGTAGATTTCAGTGGAAAGGTTCTCAGTTTAGTGAACGACATGTTTATTCCTGAAAAGGGGGGAATTCACCCTATCTTGGTAAAGGAGCAACATTTAAACAATTTTATGGGAATAATTAACAAAGCTTTAGACAACGCTTCAGTTTCAATTAAAGATATTGATCTTATAGCATTCAGTAAAAGTCCTGGTTTAGGACCAATCCTAAAAATAGGCGCTCATGTTGCGAGAATGCTTAGTCAACTTTTAGGAATACCGATAGTTGGTGTAAATCATTGTATCGCTCACATTGAAATCGGACGATTTTTGTGCAAAATAGATGACCCCCTCACTTTATATGTTTCTGGAGGAAATACAATAGTTAGCGCTTATGAGTCTGATCGTTATCAAATATTTGGAGAAACGTTAGATATCCCAATCGGTAATTTAATAGATTCGTTTGCTCGTGATGTTGGGATTCCCCATCCTGGGGGTCCAAAAGTTGAAATATTAGCTCGAGAGTCTAATAAATACTTACACTTGCCGTACGTTGTAAAAGGTATGGACCTATCCTTTTCTGGGCTCTATTCTGCGGCCAAAAGATTAATTGAATCTAAGAACTATGAAAATAAATATACCCTAAATGATCTCGCAAATTCGCTTCAAGAAACAGCGTTTGCCATGCTTACAGAAGTGACCGAAAGAGCCTTAGCTCACACGGGAAAAAATGAAGTCTTGTTAACAGGCGGAGTGGCTGCTAATAAACGATTACAAGAAATGGTTAGATTCATTAGTAGAGAGCATGATGCAAGATTTGAGGTTGTTCCTCTAAAATACGCAGGAGATAATGGGGCCATGATTGCGTGGACGGGAATTTTGAGGTATAAGTCTATTGGAGGTAATAACATCTCAGAAACCCAGATAAATCCGAAAGAACGAATGGATCAAATAACAATCCCATGGAGATCATAGGTGTTGCACTAAATTGTCGAACGAGATTATTGTTGAAAAACTCATTCACAAGGGAGCAGAAGCTAGTCTCTATTATGGTTCTTGGTTTGGAAAGGAAGTTATTTTTAAAAAGCGAATTCCTAAGGGATATCGCATAGAACAAATAGACAAGATTATCCGCTATAATCGAACTCTCAACGAAGCTAAATCACTAATTAGAGTTAAAAATTATGGGGTGTTAGTCCCTCCTGTGTACGAAATTGATATTGAAAACTCGACTATCGTAATGAAATACATAAAAGGTGAAAAATTAAAGGATATTCTAGATTCCTTAACTACCTTAAAGAAAGTGCAATATTTAAAAGAAATAGGAAAAACTATAGCGTATTTGCATAAAAATGGTCACATTCATGGTGATATCACTACAAGTAACATAATTCTAACCCCATCTCAAGATTTATTTATTGTTGATTTTGGTTTACACAACTATTCTGATTCAATTGAAGATAAAAGCACTGACCTACATTTATTTAAGAGAGTTTTGATATCTTCTCATGGAAGCGATTTTTCCATCTGTTTTGACGCTTTTCTTGAAGGTTATCGTGAAGGATATGGGATCGATAAAATAAATGAATGTAAAAGAATTCTAAAGAATATTTCAATAATTGAAACGAGAGGCCGGTACGTAAAAAAAGAAGATAGATTATAAAAATAAAATTTTTTCAATCGACCTTAAATTGAAAACATTAATTGTTCATTTTAAAGATAAAGGCATTAAAATTATTTACATCTGATATAGAGCCCTTTAAAAGCCTCTAAATTCAGAGAGATAATTTTATATACAAGTTTAACTTATATTTTATTATCAAAAAGTTGGATTTAGTTAAGGGTTAATAATATAAGATAACTTTTTTTACTCGTTATTACGCTTTTCTGAACTTCTTTTTGAAAATTAATAACTTTAGTGAATTCAATTTTGCCGAAACCTGAAAAAGAGAAAAAACCTACGATGCAAAATATTACTATCAATATTCCTGACATATATGATACAAATATTCAAAAATTAATTAAATTGAAAATCGTTCCCTCAAGATCAGAATGTATTAGAATTGCATTACGTGAATTTTTTCACAACGAATATAAAACTATGCAATTATTAGGATTTTTTGAAGATTAAAAAAGAAATAGTGTTAAAAAAATTATCTTCTTTTACGAATTTTACGCGCTTCTCGTTCTACTTCCCGTAAAATAACGATATCACTAACTTGTATTGGACCCTTAACGTTTCTCGTAAGAATTCGATTTCGATCTGGACCTTCAAGAATCCTTACCTTTATTTGGCTGATCTCACCAGTTAATCCGGTTCTACCAACAATTTGAAGAACTTCAGCAGGAATTGAATAATCTTGTGTTACTCTACCTTTTCCTTTTGATTTATCTATTTTCGCTAAGATGTTTCACCAGATTATTTTTTTAATGCTTCTAACTTCTTTAAAATATCCTCTAAAGCTTTATCGTTTCCAGTTCCTACATTCTCAATTGCAATGGCAGAAGAAGCAATATTAATACGGGCTGCATTTCCTAATTCTTTTTTCGTGGATACATAACCGTATGGAATTGACTTTTCTTCGCACAACAATGGAACGTGAAATAAAATTTCTGGTGGGCTAACATCCTCTGCCATGATAACGAGTTTCGCAAGACTCCTCTCTATTGATTTCGTTACTTCATTCATTCCTTTCCTTATTTTCGCATCTCTCGTTCCGGAAATCGTGGATAAAGCGTCTTTAATGCCATTTTTTAACGCATCAGGTACTTTATATTTTATATAGCTCATTTTTTTCTCCTTCCAATATATATTCTTAATATATTATCATAAATCATCGATTTTGATGTTGTATGTAATAATGGATATAAAATAAAATTTTTGGTTTGGAATAACAGTAAAATTTTTTTAGAATCCTTCTTTTAATTACCTATAATGATTATCCCAATTCGCTGCTTCTCATGCGGCAAAGAAATAGCTTCCCGTTACAAACCCTATTTAGAACTATTAGAAAAAGGCGAATCTGCAAAGGAAGCTTTTAAAAAGTTGGGTCTCGAAAGATTCTGTTGCCAACGCATGATTGTTGGACATGTAGATTTAATCGATGATCTTTTGAAGTTCCCAAGATTGCAGTAATCTTAAAAAAAAGAATAGATTATAGATTTATTAGCTTTAAAAGATATATTTTACTCTTTCTTAGCCAACGAATAACCTCGTTCTTCTGTCTCTGCAAGAAAAAGGTCTACAATTGCTAACCATTTATTTTTTGATTCCAAATCGCTTAAAATTTTACTTGTTAATTCTTTTCCTTTCTTAAGATATTGAAACGCTAATTCAATATTTTCCAGTGCTATATAACAAATTCCGATTTTGATATAAGTCTGATAGATAAACCAATCATTAGAATCAATTTCTATGGCTTTTTGGAATTCTTGTATGGCTTTTTCATATTCTTTAAAGTGTATTAAGATTTCTCCGTATGTATCGCGATAAATTCCTTTTTCTGGTTCTTTTTTTACGAGTTCGCGAAGAATTTCCAATGCTTCTTGTTTTTTATCTAAATAAGACAACCAATACGCTTTATAATTACGAAGAGAATTGTCTTTTGGATATTTCTCGATTAATTCTTCAATAATTTCCAATCCATCTTCTACATTTTTATCTTTTTTGAGAGTAAACGCCTTTTTTATCATGATATCGATTTCCTTCTCAGGAAATAGCTTTAACATGTTTTCTAATTCCGTTAACACATCGTTATATTGGTTAAAATAGAGTAAGATTCGTATTTTTGAATTAAATAAATCGTAATTCTTTGGAGTTAAGGAAATTTCATTTTCAATTTCTTTAATTTTTTCCATGTATTGAGATTCTAATGCTTCGGAATTATGCGATTGCATAAAATCCGTCATATTTTGCCAAATAATTCCTTCTAGTTTATCATGTATCTCTACTAATTCTTTTTTTATCTCAATTTTATAGGCTAAATATTTCATATATCCTGGTAAAAATTCTCTCAATGATTCTCTGAAATCCTTATGAAATAAAATTTCACAAATTTCTTCAAGGATATCATCTATCATAGAATTCAGGCTTCCTAACTCTGTAAATTTTTCTAAATATTTGTTTGTTGCTATATGTTCTTCAGTAATAGCTCGAAGGATCTTCTCTAATTTTTCGTCAAAATGGAAATAATAATATTTATTAGGAGAAATATCTAATTTAAAAAATTGTAAGTCATATAAATCGCTTTCTACAATCTCATTCACCCAAAAATCGAGCATTCTCTTTTCTATTTTGTAAAATCTCGAAAATTCCTCAAGTGATAGATAATCAGGATAAAAATCGGGATGATTGATTGAAATATAAAGCAAAATTATATAAAAATCCTCTTCATCTTTTAAAATTGTGCTAACTTTTAAATAATCTAACTTTAAAACCTTATTGAGAAACCTAAATTTAACACGATCGTCAGCAATTTTGAACTTATCAAAAAATTGGGATGCCTTTGTTGTAATTTCGTCGATTCGTTTTCTTTCCTCATCTAAAATTGTTTGTCTGTCCAAATCGTAATTTTGTAGTATCCTTGAATATTCTGATTTACCTGATTGAGTAATGAGATATCTTTTATTTTCTTTGATGATATATCCCTTTTGAACTAATGAACTTAGAGCTTTTGATAAAGAGGATTGATTTATAGATAAAGGTTGTTCAAGAAAGTCAGACCTTTTGCAAAAGCCGTTATTGTACACCATCCATATAATCCAATGGGAATAATTTCTCCCCCTTTTTAATATTGCGTCAGGGGGGAAACTTATTGTTCGTTCTCTGCTTCTTTCTTTTGACAACTCTTGAAATTTCTTTATCCCTTCTGGAGTTATCTTGTATTGTCCTCTTGTTAACTTCTCGATATGTCCTTTAAGGATTAATTTTGTTAAATGACGAGATATTGTCGAGATAGGGATTTCGATAGGTTTTTGTTCAAAATTCGACCATTCACAACTTTCATTATTGGCTAGCATCCAAAGAATTATATGATCATAATTCTTTCTATTAAGTTTTGAAGGATTAAGAATTTCTTCAGAGGGATAATTTACTTTTTCCATGATTAATGAAAGCTAAATAAAATGTTTATTAGGTATAAATTGGGAACATTTCTATTTATATCTTTTTTTCGGAACTTCCACTTTTTTTCAGAATTTCCGTGGAATTGTCGAAAGTTCAACTATAAATGGATGGATATTAACATTTTTCATTGATCATCATTTTGATGATAAAATTTAAACAAAAACTAAATTTAGTTGATAAGAAAAATGACCGAAATCAAAAAACTTACAAAAATCGTACTAATAGTGTATGCTATTATTTTTTTCATATTTGGGGTCAACCTTACATTTCTATACGATATGATCATGAATCCTGAAGGTTGGACAAACCCCTATTTCCCAAGAATGTTTGGGGGAATTAATTTCGTATCTGCCATTTTCGCGATATTAATGCTTCGCAAAAAGGAGTGGGAAGAAATTAAATTGACATTTGCGTATTTTATTGGTATACTTATATCGACATTACTCATCGAAATTTCAGTTTTATCTATATTAGGCTCTACTTTTGGAGCTTCGACGATTCAACTAGGTATGTCTACTATAATCTTAGAGGCTGTACTTTTAACTCTTGGAATTGTCTCTTATATCAAACAGAGAAGTTAAACGCCATAATTTAAAAATTTCTAATTTTTTTTTTTTCTTTTTTTTTTAATATGTATTCGGAGAATATTTACATTAGATTTAAAACAATAATTAGCTTAGATATTAATAAGAGTATAATCCAAACAAATGAGTATATGTCTCATCCTGCGCTGAATCAATTAACAAGAGTGGAAGAGCTTTTTGATTCTGGTTATCTTGATGAAGCTTTTGAAATATTGAACGATCAAAGTCAATATGAGGGGCTTAATCTTCAGCAAAAAAGTCATTTTCAGTTTCTTAAGGGATTAATTCTCTTATATCTTAATAAAGGCGAAGATCTCATTAGTTTAGGCGAGACAATTTATAAAGAAGGTCAAAAATGTGATGATAATCTCCAATCTTTTGATGGATTATTTTTTATTATTACTGGATTAGCTATAGCTGGTAAATTTGAGGAAGCGTTCAAACTTTTTGAAAAAGCTGAGTTAGTATTAAAGCATATTTCGAATGTATCTAAAGAAATTATAACTCGAAGAAAAGTTCGTCTAAGTGTAGCAAAAGCCTTTGTTGGATTGCATGGTGGTAAAGTAGATTTGGTTGAGACATCTTTAGAGTGGATCTTAGATTCACAAGAAAAATTCGATAAATCATTTGAAATCGTCTGGGCTAATCTTATAATGGCAAGTTATTTATTACGAGTAAAAAGCAAGTTTGATCTTTGTAGGGAGCACATCACAAACGCATTATCTATTGCAAAGGAAATTAAATTTAATCATTACTGGATTGCTCTGTGTCAACTCTATTTTGGAGTATATTATGAAACTATTGGCGAAATGGATACAAGCTTGAAATATAACATAAAGAGTCTAGAAGTATTTAAAAAGATAAATAGTAGTTTTAATATTGCAATTCTATTAAATAATATGGGGGGTTTATATGGTGAAATTGGTGAATATGAACTTGGTGTGGAACATTTAGAGGAAAGTATAAATCTTTTAGAGCAGATTCCTCAAGGTTTTTTTTCTATTGAAGGCATTATTGAAAGTTTAATAATTTTAGCCGCTGAACATGGAGATAACGAATGTGCTCAAAAATATTTTGATCGTTTGGAAAATATTTATAACCAGAAAAGAGGCGATGGAATTAACTATGGTTACAAATTCACTAAAGCTCTAATTTTAAAAACAAGTTCTCGAATCCGAGATAAAGCTAAAGCTGAAGAATTATTTAAAGAACTTATAGAAACTGATACTATATTTTTTGATCTTATTATAAAAGCTCATATCCATCTTTGTGACATACTTCTCACGGAATATCGTATAGAGAATAATATTGAGGTACTTAATGAACTTAATTATTATATTTCCAGGCTATTGGATATTGCTGAAAAGCAACATTCATATCTAGTTTTTTGTGAGACGTTCATATTACGAGCCAAATTAGCCTTAATTAATTTCAATATGAAAACAGCAAGGCGTTATTTAACTCAAGCTCAAAAAATAGCGGAATCTTATGGTATAAAACGGTTAGCAATGAAAATTTCATACGAGCATGATGAATTACTTAGAAAAACTAAAATGTGGGAGAATTTAAAAACTTCAGAAGTATCTCTATCTGAACGTTTGGAGCTTGCTGGTTTGAACGAGCAAATGGAAAATATGGTAAAAAAGCGAATGATTGAAATTCCAGAAATATCAAAAGAAGATCCTGTTATGCTATTAATCTTAACGGAGGGTGGCAATCTATTATTCTCTAAAAAATTTGTAGAAGATTTTTCTTTTGAAGATGACATTTTAGGAGGTTTCCTAACCACTATAAATTATATTATCAGTGAGGTATTTTCTGAAGGTCTTGATAGAGCAGTTTTTGGGCCATTTACTCTTCTTATGATGCCCGTTCAACCATTTTTAGTATGTTATATCTTTAAAGGAGACTCGTATTTTGCTCACAATAAAATTAAAAATTTTATTGATTCCATACAGAATGAAAGTTGTATTTGGCAATCTTTCCAGAATTTTTTCCAAAAGAGTAAATCAGTTCAATTAAACGATATTCCTTCGCTTGAGTCTATGGTAATGGAGATTTTTGTAGAGAAAAAAAATTGATAGAAGTTTACAATTCAACTATTCCAATTCACCAAAATTTTATATTAACCTAAACCTAATCTTCATTAAAAATAAATTGTTTTTTCATTAAGCAATAGAAATCTAATGAAGAACTCTGAGGAATTTCGATTTAAGATAGTAGTCATTGGAGATGGAGCTGTAGGTAAAACATCCTTAATTAAAAAATTCACGAAAGGGACATTTG
Organism: Promethearchaeia archaeon; assembly: GCA_029856125.1. GTDB lineage: Archaea > Asgardarchaeota > Lokiarchaeia > Sigyniarchaeales > SOKP01 > SOKP01. The sequence continues at coordinate 55,078 of JAHQWJ010000012.1, forward strand.
AAACGGATTATGTAAAAACGATAGGGGCTCAGTTTTCAAAATATAACAAAGAAATTAATGGAGATATGATTAGATTAATATTCTGGGATATTGCAGCTCAAGAAGATTTCAATTTTCTGCATCACTTGTTTTATAAAGAGACTAAAGCGGCAATTATAGTATGTAGCCTTGAAGAAAACGATTTAGGAAAAAACAGCTTCACACATATAGAAAATTGGTATAACCAACTAAACAAGTATTGTAGCGGTATACCTGTTTTATTATTCGCCAATAAAGTTGATTTAGTAAGCAAAAATGAAATTAACAAAGCTAAAATTCAAAACATCGTTAAAAAATATAATTTTTTCGAATATTTCACTACTTCCGCAAAAACTGGAGAAGGTGTAATCGAAGCTTTTAACGTTATTATTGAAAAATTATATTTCAAGTATAAGCAACTTTCTGCTAATGGATAACTCCGTTTAAATCAAGTAATCTTAAAAAAAGAATAGATTATAGATTTGTTAGCTTTAAAAGATGTATTTTACTCTTTCTTAGCCAACTAAAAATAGTTTTATCTAGAGTTATAATTTAGAGTTATAATAAGGATTTAACTATATTTATTATATTTTTATTCTTTCCCATAAAGCGCTGTCCATCTTACTTTACGCGGGTTTCGTTTCTGAACCAATGTAGCAGTTCTGCATTTATGAGTGCAAAAGGTAAAAATTGTTCCATCTTTTTTGATATACATGTGTCCTTTGCCGATTGGGATATCATAGCCACAAAAAGAGCATTTTTTTACTTTAACCATGGAATTGTCATCTCACTTAGTTTAATATAGATTCTATTCCCCTGCTGATTTAAAAAGTTCAGTTTCCCCGTATTTTAAAACTTTCAGGTTGATTAATGTCATATCGAAACTTATCTCGCTTCCTCTAATCATCTTCCTTCGCTTTTGCCCTTTTCTTGTAGGCTTATACCCGATCCCTCGTTTTGAAACAAGAATCCTTTTCTTTACGGGACCGTGAACATCCTTTCTCATTGGGAAACCGCTAGCGTCTGAACCTCCGGTTATTTCAAACTCGTAATTCGGAAATCCAATTAGGCCGCCATTAATCGATTCACCAATCTTTTTCGCTTCAAAAAGGCGTGATTTCTTTTCATCTATTTCAATTAGCTTAGATAAACCTTTTCCGGGACCTGTGTTTCCACCAGAAATATTTAATTTGTAAACTCTTTTCTCTGAACTCATTATTATCGAACTAACAAAAAGGAAATTACTATAAGAAATATCCTAAAATTTAAAAATTTTATTGATTTTGAGTTAAAGGAACACAAATAATTAATTTCCGAAAAAAAAATACAATTTATTTTAAAGATCACCCCCTATTTAAAATATAAACTTAAATTGGATTTATCCATATGACGCAGATTTTTGAAGTGCTAGAAGTGAGGGAGTTTCCATACTTTGTGACTATAGATATAGATGATGTTCCTATAGTAGGAGAAGTCATTAATGTTAAGAATAGTCGAAAGGTTTACTTGCTCGTGGATCACAATAAAAAGAAAATATGGACATTTAACGGGCGAAATAGCCCTTTCAAGCTTCAAATTTATGGTGGAATCTTAGCGGGAATGCTCCGTAAACAATTAAAACTTTTTTATCGAGTATATGCCCTAAATATGTATTCTACAGAATCTCCCGAATTTCAAGAAGTAATGATACAATCCATCGGACCGGGTAGAGCACAGGCTATTAATAAAGATGATTTCTCCAACACCGTTATTGATGGGACTGTAGGGGAGATAATCCTTCACAATCCGGGGTTAAAAAAAGCTATGGAAACTATTAATTCGTATGCTCAACCGGAAGATTTAAAAAGAATTTTTCTTATCATAGCAGGTAATATTTACTCCGAAGAAGATATTTTAGAAGCAATACTCGAAGAAGAGAAATATTCAACTAATTTAGTGAAAATGGGTCAGTTAAATAATGGTTTTACGTTCTTTAGTGACCGGAATTACTCAACACGAATAATTGTTAGAAACAGAACGATTCAAGGGATTGAACTTTATGTCAATAACTTTGAAAATTTACCTTCTCTTCGCATCAAATCTCCAATTATTCACGAAGAGAAAATAAGTAACAAGGGAGACATGGATACATTGATGAAAGCATTTCAAATTCCTGAATCACTGCCTGATGATGATGATGATGATTCACAGGAAGAAAATAAGACTTAAACTAACTAATCTAATCATAAATAATTAGCATGATTCTTTTAATCAATCCAAAAACCACTAAACCTACAGAATTTCAAAATGAGTTTTTTAGGGAGCCCAATTTAGGTCTTCTGTATATAGCAGCGATTCTAGATCAAAATAACATTCCCGTCGAAATTTTGGATTTAGAACAGTATTATGGATTAGAGCCCGAGGAACTAAATAAAATTATTATTGAAAAAATCGAACGGTACGAAATAATTGGCATAACATCTCTGACTAACACCTTTTATCTGGTTAAGGAGATTGCTGAATTGATAAAAAGATCTAATAAAGAAAAGATTGTGGTTCTGGGAGGGCCTCATGTTTCATTTCAATATCAAGATATCCTTAAAGCTGAACCCGTAATTGATTATATATGTGTAGGTGAATCGGAAACATCATTCCTTGAATTGACGAATCTCATAATTCGAGAAAAAAGCAACTTAATGAACTCTCAAGCTTTCGGAAGAGAGTTGGATTCGATTAAAGGCTTAGCATATAAGAATTTAGAAGGAAATGTCATATTCACGGGATTTCCAAAACCAATTGATATAGAAACAATTCCGCTACCGCCAAGATATCTCCTCTCCCAGGAAAATTTCTACTATCGCGTAGCAAGCGTGATAATCAATAGAGGATGCCCCAACCAATGCTCATTCTGTTCTAGGCAAAAATTATTTCCAAAAACTAGAATAAGGGGTTTAAGTTCAATCTTATCGGAAATCAGGGATATTCTTTCTTATCAAACGTACAACTATATCAACTTTTATGACAATATTAACATTAATAGAATTTTCTTCCATAATTTTTGTAGATTATTTATCGACAACGAGATTAAAATTCCATGGGGTTGTGAATTACGAGTTGATAGCATAAATGCTGAAGACGCGAGTCTATTAAAAGAAGCCGGTTGTAAACTCATCGCCACCGGTATCGAATCCGCTAGCTTAAAAGTGTTAGAAAACAATTTGAAATACCAAGATCCTAAGCGAGTAATTTCAGGACTAAAACATTTGAAAGCTGTAGATATCCCCGTACAAGCGTATTTTGTTTTAGGACTACCTGGTGAGACTGAAGCGACATTTCAGGAGACTCTAGATTTTATTACCTCCTTACCCTTTAATGAAGAAGATAAAATTAATTATTTTGTAGCTACTCCTTATCCGGGTTCTCGATTATGGGACGAGAGGGATTATTTTAAGATCAAAGTAATAGAGAGCGATTTTACTAAATACGATTGTCAGCATATAATTTTTGAAACTTCTGATTTATCAGTTCAGAAACTTGAAAAACTTTTTAAAATTGCAAAGGATATTGAACAATTCTTTAAAAGACATTAAAATACGGATCGATGGGGTAGGCAATACGGAAATGCTTTGGTAAACTGAGTAAAAGCTACATCTTCTGCATCCATTTTAATCAGTTCACTTACATTTTCCAAAACATCTTTTTGTGTTGTATATAAGTCTGTCTTAATCCCTTTAGTCTCAAGTTTTTTGATTAATGAACTAAGATGTTCAATTATTACTGTTCCGTTATTATCTTTAAATCTTTTAAAATCTTTCTTGCAAATTTCTGATACATATGCTACATCCGGTTTCTTAGGATATCTCTCTTTTGATAAGGCATATGACATTTTTTTTTTCCACACCTCTATAGAAGAATACCAAAGAGTATTCTCTAAGTTACATAGCAACATTAATATTTATAATTATTTACACGACATCATTTTCATAAGGAGAGAAGGGTAATTTTAATATTGAGAATTAACTCTAATTTAGTGTAGTTAAGAAATAATATATAATATCTAAAACATATAAAAAAATAAATAAAAATTAGGCGCTATATTGATTATGGCTAAAAGTGACTACTTTATAGGGGAAGCCCTTTTGGGTGCTGAAGAAAACTTAGCACATATAGATTTAATAATTGGTTCAAAAGATGGTCCCGTTGGGGTATCTTTTGCAAATGCACTTAGTTCTCCTTCAATAGGCCATGGGGGACTTTTAGCATGCATTAGACCAAATCTTCTTACAAAACCAATTAGTCTTGTTATACCTAAAGTAACAGTCTCAAAAATGGAAGAAGCAAATAAAATTTTTGGACCCGCTCAAGCTGCCGTTGCTAAAGCAATAGCCGATGCAGTAGAAGAAAATATCATACCCATGAATAAACTAGATGAATGGTTACTTATCGTAAGTGTCTTTATTCACCCCGATGCAAAGGATTATAGGAAAATCTATCAATACAATTATAGCGCAACGAAACTAGCGATTAAAAGAGCATTAATGAATTACCCACCAATTGAGAAAATTTTCTACGATAAAGATCGAGCAAAACACCCTGTTGCGGGAATCCGAGTACCAAGGCTTTGGAGACCACCATATATCCAAGTTGCTTTGGATCACCCAAATATAGAACATCATATGAAAGTGTTAAAACAATTACCTAAGAGCGACAGAATTATCTTAGAAATTGGAACTCCATTTCTCAAGAAATATGGTATGGAAGCAATAAAAAGAGTAAGGGAAGTAGCCCCTGAAAAATTTATTGTGGCAGATTTAAAAACACTGGACGTAGGAAAATTAGAAGTAGATTTTGCATTTGACGCGACTGCAGATGCTGTTGTTGCAAGTGGTTTAGCGGCACCCTCATCTATTGATAAATTTCTTTTAGAAGCTAATCGTATGGCAATTTATGGTTTTGTTGACACTATGGAAGTAGAGGATCCTATAGCAAAATTAAGCAAATTAAAACAAGTCCCTGATGTTGTCATTTTACATCGAGCAATTGATGTAGAACAAGCAACGGGTTCAGAATCATCAGATGCAGCTCAAAAAGCAAGATGGGGAGTTATTCCTAAAATTAAGGAATTATATAAAGACCAAAAATTAGCGTCTGGTCGAGACCGCGTTTTAGTTGCCGTTGCAGGAGGAATTGATCCAAATACTGCCAAATATGCTATAGATATGGGAGCAGATATTTTAATAGTTGGACGATTTATTACATCATCTAAAGATGTTGAAAATTCCATGAGGAGATTACTCAATATCATGCCAGGGTATTCTGATATTGACTTAAAGAGAATTCATACCGAAGATGACGATAATTCTGTAAAAAAGCCTAAATGGGATTAAAATAATTATTTTAAAATATATTCCCTCTTCTTTTTAAAACAATTTAAAGTTCATTAAATACACTCAATTCATTAAAGCATAAGTGTAAATTATTAAGAAACAGCTTGTAAAAATTAATGTTAGAAGCGTAATCTTTCTCACATTATATAATTTTTTCTGTTTATTCTTAAATTTAGCTTGTTCCTCAAAAGTTGTTCTAGGAGCCATAGGTTTGAAAGTATCAACCGAATCATCTTACCACATCTGATCTACTTTTTGTGGGCGATACTCCTGGAAACCATATTTTGCAATGAATTCCACTTATTTAAATTCTCAAATCTTTTTCTTTTTTTTCTATAATCCGATTTTAATTACGATAATAATTTATTATTTCCAAGTTAGTTTTTTTTCTTTTATTTTTAAGCAGTAAAGTGTTGAACAAATCTTTATATTATATATATTTACACAAAGATTATACGATGAAATTTAAGAAAACACTTATTATATTTATGCCCCAATAAAATCCTATACAATAAAAGCATTTAAAACTTTAAAAAAAATAGATGATAATTTATTATGTTAGATAATATTGCACGATAAGTAGAATAACTTGTATAAATTAAAAATTTTAAATATATTTCCTTTAGATAAATGAAGAAAAAAATGAAGAAAACAGGTAAAAAATCAAAAGAACCAGAAATAAACCAGCAAAGCTTTGTTTACTCACAAGACACACCCCAAAGAATGGTTCTCATCCCTGGTGGAGAATTTATTATGGGAAAAGATAGTGATTATGAAGCTGATTTTAGTCCAGCGCATAAAGTACAGGTCGATTCGTTTTATATTGACAAGCATGAAGTAGCTAATGCTGAGTATTACAAGTTTTGCCAGGAAACAGGGCATAATTTACCAGAATTTTGGGAAGTTGAAATATTTCGTTGCGGAAAGGATTTTCCGAGTCATCCGGTAGTTGGTGTAAATTGGTCTGATGCAAAAGAATATGCTGAGTGGGCTGGAAAGCGATTACCAACCGAAGCTGAATGGGAATATGCTGCTAGAGGAAAACTTATTGATAATGAATATCCTACAAGTAACGAATGGACTATTCCATTAAGAAGAAACATGCCAGGAGAAGGTTGGGAAAATTTAATTATAGAAGTTGACAGTCATGATTCAAATGCTTATGGATTGTTCAATATGTCAGGGAATATTTGGGAATGGGTTTGGGATAGATATAATGAAGAATACTATAATGAAAGTCCTTATAGTAATCCTAAAGGCCCCGAAAAGGGTACTCTGAGGGTTGTTCGCGGTGGAAGTTGGCATTCTGGCAAAACTTGTAAAAAAGTATATTACCGAAAAGGACTTCCTTCAAATTGGGTCGATTTTGCTGTAGGGTTTCGGTGCGCTAAGGATCTTTAATATTTTAAGTTTAATGCAAATCTGAGATAAGTACGAGTTAAAACCTACCGAATTAACAGGATTCTTGAACTTCTAATAAGAAATAATTATTTTTTCGACAAATTATACTTTTCTAAGATTTTAAAGAGAAAATTATAATGTAAAAATATTTATTTATTAGGAATGGTTCTTATTTCAGCAATGGATACATGATTTTAGCTTGAAATATTTATTTAGAATTATGACAATTAAATTAAGATGTACGGTTTGTGAAGAGATTACAGAACATGATGTTTTAGAAAGATATGGAGAATAT
>JAHQWJ010000013.1 GCA_029856125.1 Promethearchaeia archaeon
TTATTAAAGCAAAAGAAAAGGGCATAAAAGTTATTGTAATTGATCCTAGATATACAGATACCGCCTTAACAGTAGCAGATCAATGGATTCCAATAATTCCTGGAACAGATGTTGCGATGATGGCTGCTATGGCTTATGTAATGATAAAAGAAAATCTTCATGATCAAGAATTTCTTGATAAATATACTCATGGCTTTGACAAGTATAAAGCTTATGTAATGGGTGATGAAGATGGTATACCAAAAACCCCAGAATGGGCTGAAAAGATTTGTGGTGTAAAAGCTTCCACTATTTTAGCATTGACCAGAGAATATGCTACCACAAAACCTGCTGCTTTAGAAGACGCTCAAGGTCCAGCAAGATCCTATATGGGTGGACAATATAACCGCGCAGCTATTACTTTATCTGCGATGACAGGAAACATAGGAAAATCTGGAGGAAGCGCTTGTGGGGGTCTTCATGGAATCCCATATGGACATATGTTCAGAACGATTGCAATTCCTCCTGGTGTTAATAAAGCCTACCCCAAAGGTCCTTCTTTAAGGGGTAATATTAATCCAAGAGATCGTCTAGGCACAAGAGTGCACGTTAATAAAGTATTTGATGCAATTCTCAAAGGAAAGGCTGGTGGTTATCCTTTTGACGCTAAGTTTGCTATGTTTTTTCAATGTGATTTTGTAAACCAGATAGGAAACGCAAACCTTTCAAGGAAAGCCATGCAAAGAGAGGATTTGTTTACCGTAGTTCCTGAACTTTGGTTAACGCCTACTGCCCAATATGCTGATATAGTTCTTCCAGTCGCGAGTTTTGCAGCTAGAAGTGATCTCACTAGACCGTGGCCTTCAGGGCCATATTTTGGTCATATGAATAAAGCAATTGAGCCAATTGGAGAATGTAAAGACGATATAAGGATTGCTGAGGAACTGGCAAAACGGTTAGGTATCGAAAACTTCGAACTAGAAACTGTTTTTAACGAATTTTTAAAAGCGACACGTAAGAGTGCAAAAGAAGAGATTGATGGATATGACACAATTGAAGAAAAAATGTTACGTGTGTTTACATTAGTCGCTCCCGATTTAAAAGAACACATAAAAGACTATAAGAAGTATAAAGCAGAGGGTATATATAGAATTGATACCAAAGAGCCCTATATCGCATTTAAAAAGAATATCGAGGATTTTGAGAATAATCCTTTTCCAACACCATCAGGAAAGATCGAAATTTTCTCAGATCAAATTGCTAGTTGGAATAACCCAATGTGTCCCGCTATTCCAAAATATGTTCCTACTTGGGAAAATCGTGATGATCCTCTAGCAGAGAAATATCCTCTTCAATTTCTAAGTTTTCATCCTCGACATGCAGTTCACTCAGAATTACAAAAAGTTGAATGGTTAAAAGAAATTGGATTACATAGGATCTGGATAAACCCTGTTGATGCTGAGGAAAGAAAAATCCGAGATGGAGATATAGTGTTAGTCTTTAATGAACGTGGAACAATTTCGATTAATGCATGGGTGACAAAAAGAATTATTCCTGGTGTAGTCGCAATGCCAGAAGGGGCGTGGTATGATCCTGATGAAGAAGGGATTGATAGAGGTGGGTGTGCAAATACTTTGACTAAGGACGCTATGAGCGAGGGGGGTGCTGCGGCATTAAAGACGTGTTTAGTTCAAGTTAAATTAGAGAAGGAGGGTGCCTAAATTGCAAGTTGGATTCTACTTTGATCAATCACGATGTGCTGGATGTCATGCATGTAGAATAGCATGTAAAGATTGGCACGATGTACCAGCGGGTCCCGCTTCATGGATGAGGATCAATTATCATGAGGAAGGTCCTTTCCCAGACATCTTTTGTAGCTATTTGATTTCACCTTGCTATCATTGCGAAGAACCCGTATGTTCTTTTGTTTGCCCTAATGAGGCCATAACTAAACGAGAAAACGATGGGATCGTAGTAATTGATCAAGATAAATGTCGTGAGGAACACCATTGCGGTATTATTTCAAAAGAAAAAATGGGCCCAAATTTCCTATATGGGGAAACACAAGCACCTTGTCAAATTGCATGTCCCGTTCATCTTCATATACCAGCGTATACGACTCTGATCGCTAATGGTAAGTTTAAGGAATCGTTAGATTTAATCAGGCAAAGAATGCCGTTACCATCGGTTTGTGGTCGAGTGTGTCTTCACCCTTGTGAAGATGTATGTAAACGACAAGAAGTAGATCAAGCGATCGCAATCGAATCGCTCAAGGGGTTCGTAGCCGATCATGTTCCTTTAGAAACTCCAAATAAAATTAAACAAACTCAATCGGCTAAAGTAGCGATAATAGGCTCTGGACCCGCTGGTCTTTCTGCCGCGTACGATCTAATTAGGTTAGGTTATGAAGTAACTATCTTTGAGTCTCTACCTTTAGCTGGGGGGATGCTAACCGTTGGAATACCAAACCATCGCCTTCCAAGAGAAATTCTAAAAAAGGATATTGATTACATAAAAGCATTGGGAGTAGAAATTAAAATTAATACGCCAATTGATTTGGAAAATGGTATTAATGACCTTTTCAAGCAGGATTATGGCGCAGTTTTAATAGCAATCGGCAATCACAGAGGAACCAAACTTAAAATCCCTGGCGTTGAGTTAGATGGCGCTCTAGTTGGGACTTCCTTTATGCGGGATGTTAACCTCGGTAAAGACGTGAAGATAGGCAGTAAAGTTATAGTAATCGGGGGCGGAAATGTTGCCATGGATTGTGCTCGTACTGCTCGACGATTAGGTGCTGCAGAAGTAGCGGTCTCCTGTCTTGAATGTTGTGATGACATGCCTGCAACAGATTCCGAAGTTGAACACGCTCGAGAAGAAGGAATTCAAATTCACGATTCTCATACTTTTACTCGCATTGAAGGTTATAATGGAAAAGTATCTGGAGTAGGATGCTTAGACATCACCGCATGTACTTTTGACGAAGACGGTCAACCTCAATTTAATATTGTAAACGACGAAGAACACATTTTAGAAGCTGATACCGTAATATTTGCGATTGGTCAAACTCCAGATTTTTCGAATTCGGGTAAAATTAAAGTAAGCTCTACCGGTACTATCGAAGCTGATCCCGAAACTCAGTTAATCAACAAAGAGGGTGTATTTGTTGCTGGGGATTGTTTTAGTGGAGTCGCAAGCATCATTGACGCTATAGCCAGTGGGCAGAATGCAGCTTCGCACATACATCGATTTTTGCAAGGGGATGTGCTTAGAAAAAGACCATCTCCCATGAGTAAAGCAACTGAAGTAGAAGTTGATATCCCATCAGATATAGTGAAAGCAAATCGCCAACCTATGCCAAATTTACCCCCAACAGAAAGGGTATCTAACTTTAAAGAAGTTGCAATGGGATACAGCCAAGAAGCTGCGATAGCTGAAGCCAAAAGATGCCTGAATTGTGCGGGACATTTATGTAAGGATGTTTGTCCGTATTCAGCTCCTCAATTTGGTGCCGAAGAAAAAGCTAAAATGCAAAAATGCAATTTCTGTATTGATAGACATGAAGAAGGAAAACAACCCGTATGCGTCGAATCTTGTTATGCTCGTGCCCTTGATTCAGGAACGCTAGAAGAATTAAAAGCTAAGTATGGAGAAATTCAAGAGACTTCAGGATTTGTTTACTCTAAAAAGCTTAAACCAGCTGTAATTTTTAAACCTAAATAATTATTTTTTCTTTCATTATATTGATAGAATATTTTTTAAAATGGAAAAAAATAGAAAGAAAGCTAAATAAATTAAAAATAATTCAAGAAAACAAATTGAAATAATTTATAATATTTGGAAGAAAAAAAATGACAGAAACAATAGATCAAGAAACATATAAGAAATATAAAAAAGCAGCTCAGATAATTAATGGAGCAGGTGGTACGCCTTTAGCCATCGGTGACACTCTTATTAAAATTTTAAGACACATTTTACCTGATGAAGAGGCTCTCAGTTATATAAAATACTTTAAGTCTAAGACATCCCAAACCATGGTACAATTAAAAGAAACTAGTAGCCAAACTGAAGAGGAAATTCTACCTAACCTTATTAAGTTGGCAAAAGTAGGATTAATTTTTAACCAACCTAATAGACACGGTGTTGTCGTATACCGGTTAATGCCTTTCATTGATGTTGGTGTCTTTGAATACACATTTATGGGAGTGTTAGAAGATAATGAAGCAAACAGGGAATTAGCACGATTATATCACGAATTAACGGGAGGACTTAAGGACATATTAAAAAATAATTACGATGCTGTGAAAGCCTTCGTGCAAAAAAGGGCTCCAGTTGATAGAACTATACCGTACACAATTAATAAAGCTACTGGAAACGAAATCGAAATCGTAATAGACAAAATTCTAGATGTTCCTGAAGAGAAGATTTTACCAGTTCAAAAAGTAGAAGAACTTGTTGAAAAATTTGATGATATCGCGGTTGGTCATTGCTTTTGTCGCCACCAACAAGATTTATTAGATAATCCCTGCAAACAGACGGATATTAGAGAAAATTGCTTTACTTTTGGAAAATCTGCACGCTATACTTCAGAACAGGGATTTACTAGATTAATCTCCAAAGAGGAAGCTTTAGATATAATAATGAAATCAGATGAGGATGGATTAGTTCATAAAGCTTATCATCCCCATTTTGACACAGCTAGGGATGAAACTAGCTTATGTATTTGCTGTAATTGTTGTTGTGGCCAAGCTGGACATGATTCTGTTAATGTCAATGTAACTAAGTATCTTGCTCAAGTTAACCAAGAATCCTGTACTGGGTGTGGGATATGCGTTGAAAATTGTCATACATTTGCGATGAAACTGAATGAGGATAATGTGGCCGAAGTAGGAGAAAGATGCATTGGTTGCGGCGTTTGTGCATATGTGTGTCCAGAACAAGCAATTTCTCTAAAAGAGAACGAAAGAATTGTTAGGTTAATACCTCCTCGACCCGAATAAATATATTAAAAATAAAACTTGTTTAATTTTAAATAAAAAGAAGCATCAATTTATTCTTTTTTTTAATTTTTTTAGCTCGATTAATCAACAATCGCATAAGCGTTTCCGAGTACTACCGGTCCACGATCTGTTCGCATTTGAATTATGTAGCGTCCGTTATTCTTCCAACCTTCTGTTGTTAGGGTTTCTCCTGGGTACACTTCACTCGTAAACCTTGCTTTGAATTCTTTGAACCGAGTAACATCTCCATTGCAAAGACCATAAACTATTGCTCGCGTGGCATAACCATAGGTACAGAGCCCGTGAAGAATTGGCTTAGTAAATTTTCCACTTCCCTTAGCAAATTCAGGGTCAATATGTAACGGGTTTAAATCTTGGTTTAATCTATATATGGCAGCTTGATTTTCGTTAGTTTTATAAGATATACTAAAATCAGGTTTAACCCCTTCGGGAGGATTTAGCGGTTCTGCTTTCGGTCCACTTTCTCCTCCAAAACCCCCTTCACCAATATAGAAATGAACGTATTTAGCATCAAACACATTAGTACCATCAGCAGTTTTACCTGTCATTTTCGTATGAACAACTGCTGCTTTTCCTTTATCAAAGATATTTTCAACTACTCCTACTACTTTTATTTCGCCCGCTTTAGGGAAAGGTTGATAAAGTTTAATCATTTGTTCTCCATGAATAAACCGAGACCCATCAATTCCCTTCTTACTTAATCTTGGGAACCCAAATCCCCCAACAATGCAAGCGTAACTAGGGAAAACTTTTAAACCCCCTTTAGCTCCTTCATAAACAAATGCTAACTCGTCAGGTTGAGCCCCAATCCCTAAATTATAAAGTACTACGTCTTTCCAAGTATATGTAAAAGTCCTCTCATCAGTTTCTTTTCCAATAATCTCTAAATCCAAACTAGTCATTTTTACCACATGTTAAATTTACATATTACATTTAAATAATTTTTTTTAATTAATTTATATTTCTAATAGTTTATTAATTATTTCAATTCTATATTAAAAATAAGAAATTTCTTACATCTCAGGGTTAATTAGGATAAAACAAGTTATTTAGTTCTTCTTGGTTTAAAAATGATAGAAGGTTTTATTTTATCATTATTAAGAAATCCTTCAGCTTCAACAATGCCCCCATATTTTTCTTGTAATTGTTCCATTGTCCCAACATCAAGAGCGTACATAGGACACGCTTCTACACATATTGTTTGTTGACCTTTCTCCAACCGTTCAAGACAAAGATCACATTTTTCCATTTTAGAATTTATTTCGTTGCTGAACTGTGGGGAATTCCAAGGGCAAACTTTTAAGCATTTAAACCCACATTCGTCCTTTCCAATACATTTTTCGCTGTCGACCACCACTATTCCATCTTTTTCCCTTTTTATTATAGCGCTTGTAGGACACGCCTTCACACACGGGGGATCAGCACAGTGGTTGCACGCAATAGTTAAGTACGTTAGGAATAACTTAGGAAACTCTCCTTTTTCAATTGAATTAACTCTTATCCAATTTATTGGTCCAGCAGGTATATCGTGCCAATCTTTGCAGGCTACCGCACAGGTAAAACAACCAGTGCACCGTGTTTGATCAAAATAAAATCCAATTTGAGTCATAAGTTCCCCTCTAATTGTTCTTTTTGATATAATTCTACCTCTACCAATGAGCTATTTAAAGGAAAGGCTCCTCCTGGTGAGTAACTATCCTTCGTTAAAACATTAGCACAGCCTCCAAGATCAACGGAGTCTTTATTCGGTTTGTACCACGCTCCTTGATAAACACATACTACTCCTGGACTAATCCTTTCTGTGACTTTCGCAGGAATTCTTAATCTACCTCGATCGTTATAAACGTCTACTAAATCTCTATTTTTTATTTTACGGATGGAGGCATCAGTTGGATTAATCCAAGCCGAATGTGGCTCTATTTCTTCCAACCACGGAATATTATGGAGGGATGAGTGAGTGCGCCTTTTATTATGAGGTGTGATTAATTGTAATGGGTACTTTTCTGCTAAAGGAGAATCGTAATGCTCGCTATGACTAAAATATTTAGGAATAGCTGGCATAAGTGGATCGTTCTTCTCTGCTATGTGTTCACAATAGATTTCAATTTTTCCCGATAAAGTTGGAAAAGGAGTATTTTCTGGATCGTCAATATGTTTTTTAAAAGCAACAAAGGGCTCTTCCACTTTAACCTTACAATACCCTTCCTTTTTCATTTTATTGTAGTTTTTTATATCTTTTCGAGGAGATGCAAATATTCGTAAAATCTGGTCTTCAGGTAAGTAAAGAAGGCTCGTTTTGATTCCAAGCTTCTTAGAGAGCTCCCGACATATTTCTAAATCAGATTTAGTTTCGTAAAGTGAATCGATCGCTTTGTTCAGGTAAATATAATACGGTGATCCAAGCCAAGGAACTGCAATATCATCTCTTTCCATAAATGTGTTAGCTGGTAAGATAATATCTGCAAATTTAGCAGTTGGATTCATAAATTGCTCGTGAGTAACTATAAATTCTAGCGATTTTAAAGCTTTTACTCCTTTATTTACGTTACCGTATTGATTAAGGCGATTTGTACCACATATATAAGCCATTTTTATATCTGCAGGATAACCTCCTTTAGTCCCTTGTAAAATTAAATTGTAATAATCGTTAAAATGTACTCGTGTACTTGCTGGATTTGTTCCACCTCGAAGTTTAAATAGCGCATCTTTACGAGGTGGAGCGTTAAAGTCAACAAGATTATCTTGAGGTCTAGGCTTTTTGGGTTTTAAAGTTTCGTCGGTTTGTTTAATAGGGCCTTCTTTCTTTTTACCTGTTGAACTTACGCTCTCTCGGCTAGAATATGCCCTCATAAAACCAGAAGCATAACCTCCATTAATTCCAATGTTACCGGTAATTGCACATAAAACGTTAGCCGCCCTCGAATATTGCTCGCCAAATGCTGCTCTCGCAGGTCCCCAACCCGCGATAAGGGCTGCTGGTTTACTAGTAGCATATTCACGCGCTAGGTCTATGATTGTTTTTTCTGGCACAGTAGTAATCTCTTCTGCCCATCGAGGTGTTTTTGGTTGCCCGTCTTCGCGACCAAGCACATAATCTTTGTAAGCGTCATATCCTACAGTATATTTGTCGATAAATAGTTGGTTTTGGAGATTTTCAGTTATTATTACATTAGCCATTGCTATCAACATCGCAGTATCAGTACCCGGGCGGATGGGTATCCAATCATCTGCTAATACAGCTGCTGAATCCGTAAAAATGGGGTCAACAGCTATTATTTTAATTCCTTTTTCTCGAGCTTTAGCCAGCCATAAACTTGTTCCAGGATCCCACACTGTATTGGCAGGATTCCATCCCCACATAATTATTAAATTAGAATTAAGTAAATCGTCACGAGCGTTTCCCGTCATCATAGTCCCATATGTTGCCATCGAGGCAAAAAGAGCTCCTTCATACGAAGGTATCCCCCAATGGCGAGTATAACCCCCAATTTGGTTTAACATCAAACCAACGGGTGTAACACCATGGAGCATCCCTTGATTTCCACCCCCAGGGACGAATAATATTGCGGAATTACCATACTTCTCTTTTATATCTAAAATTTTTGAAGCTACATGGTTTAAAGCTTCTTCCCACGAAATTCTTTCGAATTTACCTTCACCACGTTCTCCAACGCGTCGCAGAGGATATTTTAGCCTTTCTTCAGAATATACGCGTTGTCTATACGCTCTCCCTCGTGAACACGCCCTTAACTGTGGTTCTTTTTCATTATCTGTTTCGATTCGCGTAATCTTTCCATTTTTTACATGAACTTTAAGGACACATCTTCCTCCACAATCATGACAACATCCCGTATTTATAATTTTTTCAGAATCCTCATCCATATCTGCTTTATCATTTATCACTTTAGTTACCAGCAAATTTGTTTTAATTCTAATTATGAAAAATTTATTCTATTCAGATATTATTGAAATCCGATTAGATATATTAACCCCTCAGGAAGGTAGGTCTGCCAAGCAATGTATTCGTGCCCTCCAGGGTATTCCTTATAAAAATGGGTATATCCTTTTTTTTGAAGCATTTTATGAAAATTTCGAATAGGCTTGATTGCTCTTGTTTCGAGATTACCTACGTTCAAATAAAATTTCAAATTTAATCTTTCATTTTGTAAATATTGTTTTGTAAGCCACTCTTCTTCTTTTTCTTCTTCTTTACTCCACCAACGTACAAAGTCATCTCCAAAAAACTTTTGACTATACTGAAACCAGTTAATACCGGGATACCACTCGTAATAACCCGATTGTGAAAGAATATTCGTGAACATTTCGGGGTGTTTGAATCCAATAAAAGAAGCTGCTAAACCTCCAGAACTACTACCAACTAATACTGAGTGTGCGGGGTTAGAGCTAATATTATAATTCTCATGAGCCCACGGTACTAACTCTTTAGCAATGAAATCTGCAAATTGTGGATAACAAAGTAAATCTTTTCCTCTACTATACCCACTGTAATTATGAATAAATATAGCAATACATGGCGGAATTTTATTTTCAGCTTGTAAATTATCCAAAATTTGTGGTGCTTTGGTAAAATCAATAAATGCCTTTCCATCAAAAACAATTAGTAAATGCATTGGCTTATCATTTGAATCAAAATTATTTGGAGTATATATCCACACTTTTCTCTTTGAATTTAGAATATTACTATGGAAATCCATAGCATTCAAATTACCAGGGATTATGTTCTTTTTTTGTTCTACCCATTCGACAGATTTCACACCTGTAGTTTCAAGCACAGAGTATTCAACAACAAATTTCTGCCCCTCTCTCCTATATCTCTGCGTAAATCTTTTTGGATTATGTGGA
The DNA here is from genome assembly GCA_029856125.1 of Promethearchaeia archaeon. GTDB lineage: Archaea > Asgardarchaeota > Lokiarchaeia > Sigyniarchaeales > SOKP01 > SOKP01. The sequence continues at coordinate 9,864 of JAHQWJ010000013.1, forward strand.
TCAGGTGCTAAAGTATCCCAATTGTCCATTAAATTGTCATAAAACCTGTGAAATTTAAGTGAGTTGTTTTTGCTAATTGTATAGATTGTTCGTGTTCCATTCAGAACTACAAAACTCTTATAAAAAACATCTGTATCTTCAATTCGCTCACAAATATTATTCGATACCATATCATCTTGATCGGCAAGCGAACAAATTATAATCGCATTTTTAGTCTCTTTATCAGCTTGAATAATAAAAGTTACAAGTTTATGGTTTTTATCCTCGCCTACTGGTTCAATTAAGGGAGTACCGATTCTTTTTATTTTAATCCAGAAATTCTTAAGCGCTGAATTTTGTCCATTTGCTAATTCTTTTTTAAGCTCTAAAATTGTAGGACTTGTTAAATTCTTCATTTTTTCCATTGTTTAAATTTAATTGTGAATTTCATATAAAACCTTAGTAAAGTCTTAAAACGATTTGTTTATAATGGAATTAGTCATTTGATAGTGAAAATTTTATAAATACTTCATGATATGATCAATGATCACATTTAAATAGGGTAGTTGATATATGATCATATGATCAATAATCATATGGAGAAAAATTATGGAAGAATTTAGAGATAAAGATCC
>JAHQWJ010000015.1 GCA_029856125.1 Promethearchaeia archaeon
CCGAAGTACATTAAAAAGCCTCCAAGGATGGCTAGTATCAAGCCCATTATTCCTATTATTAATCTAATTGTTGGATCGCCTAAATAATTAGAAATAAAGATAGCGTACATAAAGGTCATTAGAGCAATGAATCCAAATATGAAAAATCTCCACTTTTTCTTTAATACTTCATCCTCGAACTTCTTGTAAATCTGAAATGAGAAAATAAGTGAAGGTATGAGTGCACCAATGGTTTCGACTAAGACAACATATGTAAAGAACGGTAAACTCCATACAGGACTCCAATTTGTTCCTTGATTGATAGTAATCCCAAAATCAGGTATAAAAATGAAGATAAGCATACCAAACATTGCGATTCCGTAAACAATAAGGATTACCAATTGCTTGCCCGTTGAAATTACTTTTTCAGATTTTAAAAGTATTAAGTCAAAGACCACGATAAATATAGGAGCATAAAAGAATCCAAAGTTGGTGAAAAAGTTAAGTATTAGTACAATAGATGGATCGGTTAAAGGTGCATATATAAAATTAATAAGAACTCCTATAGCAGGAGATATATAAAGTCCTGCGAAAATGACATTTAATCGTTTTCTATCTCTTAGCAAGATTCTGATAGCCAAATAAAGAAAAGCCAGCAAAATTACTCCTTGGGCGATATAAACAGTTATAATTCGACCAGGCGTTAATTGAAAATACACAATTACATAAACACTCTCGTTTTATTGTTTAATCAATAATTTTTTTATTGATTTTTTTTACTTGTTATGAATTATTATTGTAGTTTTCTTATTTAACTGTAATTTTTATGTATATTAGTTGAGTTAATAAAAAATATCTATATTGAAATATACATCTATAAATATTTCATAAATTCTTAGCTACACCGAAATACACGAAATAAAGTGAAACTAAGGCGGGGAGCGAGAGAAGTGACCAGATTATTCTAAATAATGGATCGTTTAATGTATTAGAGATCGAAGTACCGAAGTATAAGAAAAAATAGCCGCTTATCCCTATTAAAAAAAACTTTAGTTTCTTCTTTAGCTCCTTATACTCAAATTTTCGATACAATTTTATTGATAAATATATCGTGGGAAAGATTGCGAATAGGCTACAAATAGAAAAACTATATAATAAATAAATCCAGCTCCAATCAGGTTTCCAGTTAGTGCTTTCGTTAATTGTCACTCCATTTGGAATCAACCACAAACCTACTAACAGAATACCAAAAATAACTACTAGAATTAATTGAAGTTTGGGAGTGAAAATTTCCTCTGATTTAAGCAAAATTAAGACAAAAACCAACAAAAAAATCAAAGAGAAACATAATAAGAAGTAGGTTGTAACATGCAAAATATAAACTATTTCCTCCACAAAAATGAAGACATAGACAACATTTATGATTACTGCGAACGCTACGCATAAATAGAAACTGCTGAGAATAAAGTTTAAACCTTTTCTTTCCCTTTTTAAAATCTTATACGCGATAAGCAAATAAAATAGCCCTGCTAAACCTTGTACTAGAAAGATTTGAATAAATCGTGCAATATCCATCGCTTGCGCCAGAAGCATAATATAATATCTCCAACTCCTAAATAATATAGAACATAAACCTTTTGCCTATAAAGCGTAATAATTTTTATCTATATTTAATAATTTATTTTTTAAAGGTTTGTACGACTATTTGAACAAAAATTGAATCATTAGTAACAATTAAATTCTCGATTTGTAAGAATATGAAATTATAGCTCAATAATGAAAAATTTAACATTTAGAACCGTTTTAAATGTTAAAATTAAAGATAAGTTGGATTAATTTTAGTTTACAGGTATTTTCCTACAGAATCTTTGCCATTTGTTTTAACTCGCTCGAACATTTCTGGATTAATAAATTCTAGCTTTAAAATCACATTGTTTAGAACTTTTTTGAAAATATCAGAAATATCTTTCTGCGAGTTTTGAACTTTAAAACAATAGTGAAATTTTAACTCCTTAGTTTTTTGAATTAAAAAAAATTCATTTATTTTTCTTGATGTTGGAGGATTATTCTGTTCAATTAAATAAGGATCGATTCCAACTAATGCTGTAATTCCATTAAACATGAATATATCACAGAATTCTTTGTAAATATTTAAATTTAGCTTAGAAATGGCTTGATCATTATAGAGATTTACGACAACAATAATTACATCGAATTTTTTAAGATGATTAATATTATCGGTAAGATCTTCAAAATGTTCAAAATGAAAAATCTTCATTTTTAGTGGTACGTTCTCGTAGATAAATTGAAACTCCCTTATCGAATCTTTAGAACTAGTTAGTTTTGTTTTTTCTTTTAAGTAATCTAAGATAATATCGATTCTTGAATCATCAGTTCCTATTAAACCCAGATTTAAAGAAAAATGGAAGTCTTTCAATACTTTCCTATCAAATAAAAATAATTAAAGCTCTTAATTTAATAGTATAATAAAATATCGTACATATAAATTATTGATTGAACTTTCAATTTAGAATGCTACTTATTTACGGTTTATTAGTGTTAATGGTATTTCTCTGGAGTTTTTCATTCGTTCTTGTGGATATAGCTGTAGGATTTATACCTCCAACATCTCTTGCCTTGACCAGATTCTTATTAGCCTCCCTAGCATTTTTAATCGTAGATCTTTATTTGTTTATAAGACGAAAACAAAGAGGTGAGGAAACCTCCAATACGGCTGAGAAGAGCCCATATACGAAGCTGGAATGGATATATTTAATTATTGCAAGCTTTAGCGGTACATCTTTCTTCTTCCTCATCCAATATGCAGCGATAGAGTTGATTGGACCTTCTTTGCCAGCATTATTCGTGTGTCTATTAGCACCCGTATTAATTACTGTCTTAGCTTTAGTATTTTTTAACGAACGACTAACTAAGCTGAAAATTGTAGGTTACCTCATCGCTACAATTGGAGGTTTTTTGTTAGTCACAGGAGGAGATTTGCGAACGCTTACTCCAGAAACACCTAATTTTTTAGGATACTTATTTGCTCTTATAACGCCTTTGTTGTGGGCGATATATACAATTTCTACAAAAAAAATATCCAAAGAGAAGTCTAATTTAACTACACTCAAATATATAGCTTATTTTGGGACGGTGGAACTGTTTTTTTTTGTTTTATTAAATAATGAATTACTAATTTTTACCCAAAATCTGGCTAATATTGCCGTTTTAATGTCTGGGATATATTTAGGAATTGGTTGCTATATAATTGGATATTTTATCTGGCAAAAATCTCAAAACGAACTTAAATCTTCAAAAGGCGCTTCGTTTCTCTATATAGAACCGTTTCTAACTCTCATCTTTGCAATTATCTTAAACCGGTCTGAGACAATATTGATATGGAACATCGTCGGAGGAATTATTGTTCTTGTAGCTGTTCTAGTAATAAATTATAAGTAAAATAGATTATGAACTGAGATGGCAAAAAAAATACTTTTTATTGGTGATAGCATTACTGAGGGAAAAATAGGAGTAGGTTATGTTGAAATAATTCAACAGTATTTCCCTGAATTTCAGTGTAAAAATTATGGACGCGGTGGTGATACCCTATCTGGAATTTTTAGAAGACTTTTAAAAATTTTGAAAACAAATGCTAAAAATTATGACATTATAGTAATTGAAGCTGGGCATAACGATCTTTTCTTGCCTTATGTTAAACAAAAGTGGAATTTCACAAACATTAGAAAAGTAACTCCATTACACAAGATAAAAGACTTTTACGATAATGGATTAAGAACGGTAAGTTTACATACCAAGGCAAAGATAATACTAACTACTTTAAGTTGCTTAGGAGAAGACATAAATTCTCCAATTAACCAAAAAAGAAGATTAGTAAATAGTCAAATTAAGGAAGTTGGTTCTAAACACAAGGCATATATAGCAGACGTGAGTCCAAATTTTGATAAGATATTAAAAAAAAGCATTTCGAGTTACAATTTCGTAGATCATCCTTTAAACTTAGTTTTCGATTATTTTAGATCAAAAAGAATGAACTGGGTAGAAAAGATAAGCAGAAAAAGACGGCTATTGTTGACTATAGATGGAGGACACCTCAATAGCAAAGGCGCGATAATTTATGCTAAAGTAATATCCCGAATTTTAGATCAGTTTTAGCTGTGAAATTAACAAAGATCTTGATTAGAGGAAAATAATTAGAAGATAAAAATAAAGAGATTACAAATTCCTTGAAGTAATAGATTTTAACTCATTAGAAAGTGTGTCATCAATAGGTTTTAATGAGCTTTTCTCAGCAAGTTTAGTCGCTTGCTCCTTTGCTCTTTTTCTTGTAGATTTAGAGCCATTCTCTTTCCAAACGTCTCGAGACATGCGATCTATTACCGGACTAACTATAAAAAGTTCTTTTCTAAAAAGCTTTAAAGTAGATGGATGTGAGAGTAATTCCTCTTTTTCAGTGTAGTCGTTTAAAATTTCAGAAGCAAATGGAGTACCGTGATCCTCTACCCCTCTTAGGAGTCTTTTTACCATTCCTGCTATTTCGTTATCAATTACTAATTTTTCAATGCTTTGAGTGGATTCAAAATCTAACATGCCAGGTCCCGAAATCATATTAATGCCAGCAAGTCCCGCTAATAGAGCACCCATACCTCCTTCGAATCCTGCTTGAGCATCTGGAACTTTCGAGTCACTAAGGCTCATGTAAGCATGAGTGGGCATTTTCAGAAATTTTCCCATTTCAACATCACCCAAGTTTATCATCATTGTCTCAATTGCCCCCATTGGAGTTGTACCTTGCTTCATGTCTAGTATTGCGGGTGATCCCCCCCAAATCAAAGGAGCTCCTGTTTTTGCTAGCTGTCCAATTACAACCCCTGCTAAACATTCTGCAGAGTGTTGAGTTATGCACCCAATCAAACTTATTGGAGCACTAGCCCCTGCTAACGGCATAGATACAAACTCGGATGGTATCATACTCTTGGCGGCATCGATAAGTGATTGAGAAGTCAAGTCTGACCATCTCAGCGGAGGACTAGGACAAGCATCGAAGATCGCTAAAGGTTTCCTTGCTAAATCATCTTCTGATAATCGACAACTTAACAATAATTCTTTCATAATTTGAAAACTTTCTTTTCGAAATGTCCCGGTTACGACCGGTTTGTAGCAATTTGATAAGGCTACATATAATCTATGCCAATCTTGTGCTTGCGTGGGGACATCTTGATAAACAAGAGCGGTGCTTTGAACCTCGATATACTTTAAATGCTCTACTACTTTTGAAAATCGAACGAAATCTTTTTCAACCGCATTTCTAGTCGTTCCTGTATTTTCATCGAGGTATAAAATCGCTGCGGAGCCAGGATCATAATGCACCTCATCGTTCGATAAAGTAATATGCTCTTTTCCCTCTCGATCATATAGCTTAATTTCATTTGGAACCGATTTGAGACATTTATCTACTAAATCAGGAGGAATGTAGTATCGAGAACCTTCGTGATTAACTCCCTCGTTGTCAAATAATTCTTTAGCATCCTCATTTTCTAAAAATATTCCTAGATTTTCTAAAATATCTTTAGCTTCATCTAATATCTTTATTTTATAATCTTCATCTAAAACATTAATTCTTGGTCTTAATATTCCCATCTTAACTTACACACTCTTATTTTATTAAGTCTTTCGTGAATCGATAAGTCTTCTTATTTCTCTTATTGTAGCTGGAGAGGTTCCACAGCACCCTCCAACGATTTTGGCACCTAATTGAATCATTTCTCCTATATCGTGTACAAAATCTTCTATAGGTTGATCGTAAACTGCTACATTATTACTGTCAATTCTTGGTTGGCCTGCGTTAGGTTTTATGGATATTGGTTTATCAGTGAGAGGTTTCAAATCTTTCATTAAATCTATCATTTCATCACTACCTAACGTACAATTCGCTCCAATCACATCTACGTTTTGATCTTCCTGAAATTGCACACACTTTTCTAGAGAATCTCCCATTATCGTAAAAAAACCTCTTTTCGTCTTTTTATAAGTCATAGAGCTAATTATAGGTTTTTTCGAAATGCTCGTCACTGCTTCTAAAGCAGCCTTCATCTCTTCGATATCTGACATCGTTTCTATATGCCATAAATCTATTCCGTCTTCTAAGATAACTGCTTGTTTTTTAAAGCTAGAAACCCATTGATCTGGCGATGCTTTTCCAACTGGAGGTCTGAATTCACCAGAAGGACCAATGTCTGCAACAATTAAACGATTTGGAGGGCAAGCTTTTTTTATGTTTTCTAAACCCCTTAAGTTTATTTCTCTGATTTTTTCTCCCTCGTTATGATTTTCTAGGTTTATAAAGCTTGACCCGAAAGTGTTTGATTGACACATATCTGCTCCCGCATCGTAATAGGCTTTATGAATCTCGTAAATAATATCTGGTTGTTCAAAGTTGAGCGTATCAGGAAGCATTCCCGGTTTAATACCGCGTTTAAATACCTCTGAACCCATTCCGCCATCAAACAATATTATTTTAGAATTATTATTTAACCAATCGCGAAATATCATAACATACCGACCTACAAATCTATTTTAGCACTATTTGTTTAGAAGATTTTTAACTAATTTGACAGCAGCTACAGCAGAACCAGAAAATCCGTCAGCTTTACATTCTTCTGTCCATTCTTTGGTAACTGGAGCTCCTCCAATAATTACTTTAAAATTGTCTCGAATTCCTCTACTTTCTAAAATATCTATGATTTTTTTCTGACCGAACATAGTTGTAGTAAGCAAAGCCGAAACTCCTATTACATCAGCTTTTTTTTCTACTGCGGTTTCGATGATTTTTTCCGCTGGAACATCAGCACCTAGATCGTAAACATCAAAACCATTTGCACTAAGCATAGTACCTACAATAGTTTTCCCAATAGAATGAATATCTCCCTCAATTGTAGCAATTACTACGACTCCTTGGGATGCAGAAGTACCACTCTCTTTCAAGCTTGGTAGTAGAATGTCCATTGATTCTTGCATAATATTTCCACCAAGCATTAATTCTGGTAAGAAAAACTCTCCCTCTTCCCATAAGTCACCAATTCTTCGAATTCCGTCTCCATAACCTTTTTCGATGACTTCTAGCAAATTCAGTTTTTCAGCAACCGCCTTATTTGCTAGTTCAATTGCTTTATCCTTGTCTAAATTGACAATCGCATCAGAAATTTCACCATATAATTGTTCTTGAGCCATTTTAATATCTCCTAAAAACTTTTTGCTTATACTATTTCAATACATAGCTTAATTAATTAAAATTTCGGATTTCAAAAGGATTCGCTTAATTTTTACTATAACAAAGCCTAGATTATTATTCGGTTATTACCAGATTATTTAACTTAAAAAAGAATATAAACTCAATACACTATATGAAAAATAAAAAAAATCTTAATAAAATGATATTTTAAAGGTGTTTTATAATGTCTAGAAGATATTATGCAAAAGGTAAAAAAACTTACGCAAAAGACCAAAGCTTTGAACAAGATCAACTCGGAAAAGAAAAAGAGCGGTACCTTATTAGTATTGATTTGATGAGCCTAAAAACTCTCAAGGATTACGACATACTAGGATGGCGGGGCGAATTTTACTTCAAAGCAGACGGTCCGAAAGTCTTTAAATCGAGATTTCCAAATAAAGGAACAATAAAATTACAGAGGAATCAAAACTTCACATCTAAAGCAGATATGAACATATGGAGTCAATTTAAAACAGTTAAGGTCGGAAGAGAAGCCGTAGAAAGAGTTACAATACTATTGAGAGAGCAAGACCATTTAAAGAAAGATTCCACAATTGCAGAAGAAGAATATGTAATAAATCTTCCTTCGAAGACTGAATATGTTACTTTACAGGACAGTAAAGAAGATATTAAAGCAAAACTACGAATTCAAGCGTCAAGAACAAGATATTAAAAGAAGTTTTTATTTTCTCCTTTTTCTTTTTCATTTCTTAAGATTTAGAAAAAAAAAGAATTTGTATTAAGTTAGTTAAATAATTAGATTTTAAAGCCTTTTTTCTTGCGATCTATATATTGCAAATGCTCCAAAAACGAAAGAAATTGCTATCACGATTTGGACAATACCCCAGAATGTTCCTCCGAACAAATCGTCTAAAGCTAAAGATATAACCAAAATTGCTATCTCAAAAACAGCAAGGTAGTTTAGAATTGCGAGAAATTTGTTTTCTATTGCTGACGATTTTGTATTAAGCGTGTTCCTTTGTCTGTTAAGAGTTTTTCTAATTCTCGCGATTACATCGTCTGTTTGTTTCGAAAACTTAAATCCATCCAATTTATCAATCATTTCGTTAAACATGCTAGTTTTAAAGGTACTGGTAAATAATAACCGAGTAATTTTAGAGATTATTATATCCTTATTTAATTCGAGAATTATTCTATTAAGTTCTGTTTCCAATTTTTCTAAACTATCGATCTTATCCATTAAAGTTAAGTTTTCTTCAATCGCTCGTGTCTCTGAAATAATTGTATCAAATTTATCCGCTACAATTAGGATATTTTCCATATGCATCAGAATGAGAAACCTTTGAACGTTACCCACTTCTGGACCATAAAGTGTATCAATTAATAAATTTTTCATGGAATTTGGGTCTAAAAGGCCAGGCCCCGGAATAACAACATTACCCGCGTGGGTTATCATTACAAATTCGTCTGTATAAGGACATAAATTTTTAAGATTAATTTGATCTCGATACGCAATAGGATCTAATTCTCTGTACTTATCCGTTCTTAATGTTAGCCCTATTGAATATCGTGCGTTTTTCCCGATCTGGTTTCCAATAAAACGGTAATCTGCTCTGTTAAAATCAGGTTTTGCGTCCCAGATAAGCCAAGTATGATGCCATGGCTCTAAAGCTGACTCTAATTTTGCTTTTTCCGGATAATTTGCTTTTTTCAATAATGCTATAACATTCTCTCTAATTTCTATGAATTTTTCAGTTATTGGTCTTCCGGTGCTTTCCAATATCATGTTTGAAGGTTGAGATATTTTTATAAAATCTTCAATAGTATGGTAATTATCAAAAACTAATTCGCAGTGAATAACTAAAACTGAACCATAATGGATGTGTCCTTCTAATCTAATTTTTCCAGCTATATTTGGAGCGTTAGCGCATGAAAATTTATCTGCTTTACCTATTTTAAAACAAACGGGAGCAAAATTCTTAGATTGACTTGAAGTCCACTTTAATGGTTGATTGCAACCTTTTTCTTGCCCCGGAACATCGACTTTACAACGATAATCTTTGTATACTTTTAGCGAACCTTCTTGTTCTAAAAACTTCCTCACTTCTGGCAGCTCGAAATAGAGCCCTAACTCATAAAATTTCCAAAATACTAAAGTTACCTTAAACGTATATTCTTTTTCAGTTGAGATTGTCATAATTATTTCATTGAAAAGTTTTATCTAATTCTAATTATATTAGAAATATAAAATATTCCTTTTCTTAGATTAATTTTGATTTAACTTTTAATTTGTTAAATATTAAAGAAACCTAAGGTGAGCTTCAATTGGATGAAAAAAAAATTAACTCACAAAACTCTAAAATAATTGTGCAAATTGCCCATATAGATGATGTTTCTGGCATTCACAACGCACTTAAGCAAAATCTAATTGAAATAAGAGATGTTGATGAAATCTCACAAAAACAAAGAAAAAGGTTAGAAGATGAAGGTTTTTTACGAAAGGAAGTAGACACAGAATATTATAAAAAACTTATCGAAGATCCTT
>JAHQWJ010000016.1 GCA_029856125.1 Promethearchaeia archaeon
TGAAGCGATCAGATTAATTGATTATGCTGAAGAATTAGCCGATAAAGGGAAGGGAGATGAATCGATTAAAGAATATGAGAAAGCAGCTCAGATTTACCTTGATTTAGGGAGTTACCTTAAGTTAGATGAAATCTATATTAGAATAACTCATATTATATCACAGTTTAAAAGCAACATTCAAGCAACTTATCGCTTAAAATCAATTATTCGAAAAACTGAAGAATTAAAACTCTATGAAATATCAGCAAAATTATTAATTCAGCTTGGTAACATATCATTTCGAATGAAAGACTGGGAAACAGCCGGTGAAAGTTGGAATAGTGCATCAGATTATTTAATCGAATCAGATCCAGAAGAATATTCTAGTTTGGCTTCAATACTTCTTTTAGAGGCCGGACAGTCGTTTGAAAGATCTCATATTACAAAAGATAAAGGAAAGCGGTTAATATTAAAAGCTGTCATGAAAATAAATGAATTTGACGATCTCTATCAAGAAGAAGAAAAACGAGCTCGAACCTTAATAATAAATAAAGAATTTGAAGCTGCGGCAGAAAAGTTTTATACTATTTCTACTTATTTTAAAAAATCATTAACTAATCTCGACGAATTGCTACAAAATGCTGAATCTAAAGATACTACGCTTAACACCAAAGCAAGGTTCATCCATTTTGTTGCTGAATACCAAACGGTGTCAGCAATCTGCTTAATTACCACAAAAAAGGCTAATTTTAAAGAAAGAATAGAAAAACTTGGGATTGATTCAATTAATCTTTTTAAAGAATCAATTTCGTTACTTAAAGATTATCTATTCAAAATTAAAAAAGATTTTGACCGAGAAATCATATTAAGAGTCACTTTTGATACGATGTTGCTTGCTATTATTCAAAGGATAATCGGAAGCGAGGAAACAAAATGCAGAGATTATTTGTTGAGTGGAATTGAAGAGAATAAAGCTCTAACAAAAAGCCTTAAAAAAAGCCCTTACTATAAAATTGTCGAAAAAATAGAAATTGCAGGATTGACAGAAGCTTTAAACGACTTATTATTGATTAACTTAGGACATTTTGAAACCATCAAAAATTTTTTGATTTCGAACTTTCAGTCGAATTAACTATATCCCTAAGTTATTTGGCGAAAAGGAATAAGTAAAGTTAAAAATTTATAATAATTTGATTAAATTTTATTTTACTAATTTTTCTTACTCCATGATTACCCGAACAATAGTTGCACAGAATTAAACCTGCATCCCAGAGTTTTTTAATTTGAGCAGAAATGTTAGCTTCGGTCATTTTTAATGAAGAAGCAATGTTAGAAACATCCATCCCATCATTCGAGTGCTGAATCTGGTATAAAATATGGCGTCTTGTTGGTGAAGAAAGTGCTTTTACTACCTTTTCAATGCTAATTTTCGATTCATTAGCGAATGAATTATGATTATCATCGTATAATCCTAATTCTAAAACATTTTCGATTTCTACTTCATTTACGTCTGATTCTGTTATTTCATTACTCGATAGGTTAGGTTCACTTAATTCCATTAATAATATACAACCCATAACTAATTTTTTTGGAGAACTTTGATCTTAGGATACATATTTACAAAGTTAAGTTATCCTTATAAGTCTAATTCAATATTCATTTGATAACATTTAACTATAATAGTTACAAAAATTACAAACGATGCGTAAGAAAGAGTATAAATTGAAAATTATCAAAATTGTCGTGTCACTATAAGTTTACTCAATTTGATTAAAAAGTTTCTGAAATCGATTGATTTATCTTGTATAAGCGTTTTTTATTCATGTTCGCCTAATACATGATAGTTAATTTTATTCAAAAAGGTGTTTATTTAATATAGAACTCCTTAAAACGATTTACATATTTTTTTACACTATTATTAATACAACAATAATTGGGCAACTTGGTTATGCAATCTAAGATTGCTTATCGATACAAGCTGGTTGTTAGTGGTCTATGCTTTTAACTGTAGTTATACACATTTTTAGTAAGAGAATTTAAAGATGATAATTTCACATAAATTTCCCACTACCATATCACAAAATTATATTAGTTAGGTTACAATACTTACAATTGTTGCATATGATTATAATTGCATACAAATATTACTACTAATCTATTTTGAGATGATGATCATTGAGTAAAGAACATGAACTGAAAAAGCAAACTAAAGTTATTACAATAAGGATAGATCAAGAATTGAATGGAAATTTAGATAGAATGAAAGAAAGAATGGGTATCACGAAAAACAGTCTCATAAAAAATTATTTAGAACTTAGTAAATACTTCTTAAAACGCAAATCAACTATTCAATCATTGAACGATCGTGATTTAGTCGTTATTAAGAGAAGTTTTCTTCGAAATCTAATCGAACAGTTGGATGAAACAGAACAAATAACCTTTGGAGATAAACTAGGAAGATTCATTAACGATATTGCTAGAATCTATGGAAAACAAGAGGATTTAGAATTCAAGATTGATTTTTGCGATAATCTAGGATTTTTTAATAATTTACTAGATGAAAGCAACTACATGCTGGTAGAAAAGAAATTTGGAACACCAAAATTTGCTGAAGCTTTTTTATGGCGATTATTTGAACAAAAAGAAATGAATCCTAATTACATCGAAGAAGAAATGAAAGGGAATAAAAGTCTACGTCAAAAGTATAAAAATCAGATTAAACAATTAGATATTTCCTCTTCGCATTATTCTTATGAATTCGCAAGAATCGATAAAGAAAGCTAAAGATTAAGGAGATAAATTAATATTTATCTATAATTTCCTTCAAACCAAGAATTGGGACAAGAATTTTGTCAGGCCTAAAAAGCAGTTCGTAAGATAATTCGTGTAACACTCTTTCAATAGTAAAATAATTAATTAAAGTGATTTGAAGATCTGGACTTTGTTCAAAAATTTTACCCATTAATTTATTTTCCCAAACATTTAGGATTTTTAAGGCATTTTCCAAAATTTTGTGCTTTTTCGTGGTTTTTGAAGATTTTCTGAAGTAGAGATTAAAAAGGAATTCCGCTGGAACTTCAATCTTATCTTTGTCTATTATTCTATCCTCAATAAATTTAAGCAGAGTATTAAATTTAATATAGCTAAGTGATCTTAAAAAACTGCCCAAATCTTTTTCTATAGGGAACTTTTGTTCTTTTTCCTTGTTATCGAGCTGCGGATCTCCCTCAAAATCAATAAAATAGAACATGTAGTCGCCGTTAGATTTGTTAACCAGAATTTGTTGGAAGTGGAGATCTTGATGAACTGGTTGGATATTAATTGTATCACCTTTAAATTCGGAACGGAATTTCTCAATGATATCCTTAATATCAATTAAAGTAGATAATACCTTAGGGGAGGAATAAAAAGCACCTTCAGAACTTTTACTCATGGTTTCTTGCATTCTTTCTACCATCTCAAGTAGCTTATCAGTGTAATCTTTTAAATACTCCACGCTTGAAACTATTTCCTTAGAATATAGTGGATCACTCTGTAGAATTAAGGCTTCGTGCAACTTTTTGATCTGGAGTCCTATTTTTTCAGACACTTGTAAAGAATTAGCACAGTAGTTTTTTATATATCCAGATATTTTCTCTTTATCACCTAAGGAGGGATCATCGTCATCAACAACTTTAAAAATCGAATTCACCATGTTATTAAGTTCATTCCAATAGATATCTCCTAAATTTCCACTGTTTGGGACATCTTCATATATCCCAATTGTTTCTCTATCCTGAATTTTTATCATACCATATATTTTTGGAGCATTTGGAAAATTGTTTTTCACTAAAACAAACAACTTCCTTGGTTCCAAACTTCCTGAAAAGTCTTTATACGATTTTAAAACGTATGAAATAGGTTTTTCATGAGAATTTTTCTTATTTGATACTTTTAATGCAAATAACAAATTTGTTGTGTTCCCACCACCTAACTGCTGTAACTCATATTCATATCGTTCAGGGTATAAACTAGCTTCAATTAAATTGCGTACCTTCAACATATTAAATTCGTCTTCAAACTGTTCAGTATATAGTGTGAGTTCTAAGGACATGTTAGGGAATGTTTCAGAAATCGTTTTATCAAATAATATTTTCTTCCAGAATAAAACGCAATACTCTGCTTCAACAAGATTTAGGTAAGTTATCTTTTCTTTTTGATTATCATGCACACTTAGTGCTAATATTTTGCTGAACGTGTTTTCAGTTAGTTTAACAACATTTTCTCTTGTAGTTTCGTTAGGTTCAAGTATATCTTGAATTTTTTCGTAGACTATGATGGGAAGGAAGTATTTTTTAGAATAATCATCGTAGGTGACCTCGATTATCGTTAAAAAAATACGTTCTGAGATGATATTGAAGTAGTAAACCGTTATTTTAAACAATAAATTGGATAGTAACGATTTATCACCAAACCATCTTCTCGAAAGAAGCCATCCTTTAAATTCGTTAGAATTAAATACTTCTTGGAACAAATTTTTATCAAAAAAATCTTTCATAATCATAAATACAACTCAGTTTAAATTAAAGATACAATCCACTAAAGTTTTCATGGATATTTTTTTTAATATATGTTTATCCTTAAAGTTTTTAATATTTTTAGAGTTTTAAAATGTTTTTCTATTTTAAGACACATTAGAAATATAATTCGATTATAACTAAGGAATTGAAACTAGGTTTCTAAGGATTTCTTCTAAACAGAATAAATCAATCCAAATAGATTTATAGTTATACTTTCTTAATTTTGTTATATTACAAAAATATAACATCGTTAGTATGACTGAAAAACAAATTCACCTGCCCATTGTATTCCATTTTCATCAACCGGTTGATCAAAAGGGTTCAATTTATGAAAATGTCTATCAAAAATCATATATGCCCCTTATCGAAAATATATTCCATTTTAAGGCAATTAAATTCACGCTGCATTTTACTGGGAATTTATTAAAATGGTTTCTTGAGAATAAGCCAGATTTTATTGACAAACTAAAAGTTATGGCAAAAAGAGGACAAATCGAGATTATTGGAGGGGGCTATTATGAGCCCATATTCGCAATTATCCCTTATCGCGATAGAATAGCTCAAATGAAAAAACTATCTGATTTAATTAAAAAAGAATTCGGATTAGACGTGAAAGGGGCTTGGTTATCGGAAAGAGTGTGGGAGCCAAATTACCCTTCTTTCCTAAATGATGCTGGCTTAAGATATGTGATTGTTGATGATAATCATTTTCGCTCTACAGGTATTACTGAAGAAGAGACTTTTTATTCCTATATTACGGAGGATGAAGGAAAGACATTAAGAGTCTTTTCAATTAATGAGGTTTTAAGGTATTTGATCCCCTGGAAGCCTACATATATGTCAATTGAATATCTGAAAAATACTGCAGATGAAAAAGGTGATAGGTGCGTTGTATTCATATCTGATGCCGAAAAAATGGGAGCTTGGCCAACAACACACCAAATATGCTATGTAGAGGGGTGTGGCCATGAAGAGGGAGACAATGGGAAACCATTTATTCCCGCGTTCTTCGATCAAATAATCAACAATAACTGGATAAAGTCTATTACGCTTTCAGAATATATGGAAAAATATCCTGCGAAAAGTTTAATATATCTACCAACAGCAACTTACGATAAAATGGAAGAATGGGTTTTACCAACTAAGGAAAGGAAAACTTTTCAAAAAATTAGAAAACAGATAAAGGACGATCCTGAAAAACATGACGAATATCTATTCTTGAAAGGAGGCTTCTGGAGGCATTTCTTAGTAAAGTATCCCGAGTCAAATAATATGCACAAGAAAATGCTTCATGTTAGAGATAAACTCATACATTTTGAAAACAATTTAGATAAGGTTGTGGGGCAAGAAAGTAGAAATAAAGCCAACAACTTGATAAAAGACGCTTGGACAGAAATATTTAAATCCCAATGCAACGATTGCTATTGGCATGGCTTATTTGGTGGCGTCTATTTACAATTTCTACGGTTTTCCGTTTATACTCACCTCATCAATTCTGAAATCATCATTGACAGTTTGAATAAGAAGTTCCTTTCCTTAGAAAATAAGTATATCTCAGTTATACCTTTAGACTTCAACAAAGATAGTAGAATGGATATCATAATTGAATCTGATCTTTTAAACATGTATCTTAATCCATCTGATGGGGGTACTATTTTTGAGATAGACTATAAACCAAAATCCTATAACCTTTTAAATACGTTAACCCGGTGGCCTGAAGCGTATCACGATTCCGAGGAGATCGACATCAATGATAAAGATAAAATTATGGTAGATAGGTTTAAGAGAAATATGTTAAGGATAAGATTTTATCACAACAACGATCCTTTTAAAGCTATCGAAGCAGACCAATATAGAGAATATGGATCGTTTGTAGATGGTGAATTTTCTGTTATTAGAAACGAAAAAAATGGAATGTCTGCCGTGATAGAATTAGAACAAAAAGGAAGCGTAATTGTTCCAGGTTCTAATGAAACTCATCCTTGTTCTATCCTTAAGAAAATTCATGTTGAGGAAAATAAAATTAAAATAATTATAAAAAGTCAGTTCGAGAAAATACCTGAGAAAGAAGATTTAGTCCAAAAAATCATCACTCATTTGAACTTAGGAATTGATCTTCCTTTCTTTTTTAATGGTGATCCTGATAAATTTCAATGGGAAAGCAATCAATTGCTCTTTTTAAACGAGTCAAAAAATGACCTACTTAAACCATTCCAATATACAGGGAGCTATTTTAAAGCCCATGATTTATCTTATAATTTAAACCTCGAATATTTACTACAAAGTGAAACAAAGGCAGACACTGAATTAATTGAAATACTAAAATTTCCGATTGTCGCATACGCATTCACTGACGAAGGGTATAAAACTATTTACCAAGGCATAAATGTAATAGCTCAGTTTAAATTAAGGAAAGAACTGGAGATCGAAATAGAAATTAAAATCTATTAGTTTTTTAAGTCAATAAATTACAAATACGTATAAATAACCGCTAATTTCGTCGATTTTACATAGTTTTAAATATATTAAGGGAGTAATATGAATAATAACATCAAAAAAATTTCAAATCAGTTCGGTAATGAAGAATTATAGTAAAGAAAGACAGAATGGCTACGAATTTTCATCTAAATCTATAAAGCAACATATTGAACATAACGAATTCATCAAAGTAATTCGAAAAAAATTGCTAGAAGACCGCATTAAGAAAACTTTTTCTAAATAAATTAAGCATTTCACTCCGGAAATCCCCATTCTCCTATTAAAGGAACGAATCTAACTCCCGTGATTTTCTTAGACTCGAATTTCTTTCCCATTTTAGACACTATATACAGATCCTGACCCCAGTCTTTTGAACCAGCAGGGATACAAAGAATTCCTTTGTCTTTTAACTGTTCCTTTAACGGGGGAGGTACTTTATTTGGCGAGGATGCGGTGACTAAAATTTTATCGTAAGGAGCTTTTTCTGGGTATCCTAACGTACCGTCCCCATGAATAACCGTAACTGCATCCCCGTAACCAGTATTAATTAAGCTTTCTTCAGCTTCATTTGCTAACTCTTGGTGTCTTTCTATTGTATACACATGTCCAGGATTTTTTGAATGTTTTGGTGCTACAAGCTCAGCACATAACGCAGCATGGTAGCCCGAACCGGTTCCAATTTCAAGGACTTTGTCTCCCTCCGAAAGGTCTAAAAGTTCACACATCATAGCGTTCATGTGTGGAGCACTAATTGTTTGTCCCATTCCTATTGAAAGTGGAGAATCTATGTATGCAGATTCTATAGCACCCTTCGGTAAAAATTCATGTCTTGGAACCTTTAGCATAGCCTTGATTACGCTGGGCTTAGTTAATATGTCTCTCTTTGTAAGACGTTCTACTAATTTAACCCTCTTTTCTTTATAACCCATTATTTAAATCAACCTATACTAGCTAAATGTACCCAATTCTTCATTTAGACCATTTGAGTTATGTTTGATATATGATATAAACTTTATCATCTATCTGAACCTCATTACTTAAACGCAGATTCACTTTAAAAGGATTATCGTATCGTTTTTTGTATATATTTTGAATTTTTTCTCCTTTAAAGACCATATGCTTAACTTTCTGATGATGATATGTCTCATTCCCTATTATTATTATCTCATCTCCAATTTTTAAGTTAAATTCCTTGATTTCGATCAAGATATTTGCTGTCATGCTGTTCCTATTAAATGATAATACTTTTCCAAGATAATGTTTTCTATACGGAGAGACGTTTCCTCTTCTTTCTAGCTCAACGTCTTCAATTGTGGGTCTACGGAAATAAAATCCTGTGTGAAACCCGCGATTATATACTTTGGTTAACCTTTCTAACCAGTCGCGAACCTTTTCTTTTGAGAAAGTATTTTCAAAATAACTGTCAATTGCTTCTCGGTAACAATTAGTTACTGTTTCAATATACAATGGATTTTTCATTCTACCTTCAATTTTGAAGACATTAATATTAGCTTCAATTAATTCTGGAACATATTCAATCATGCAGAGATCTTTGGCGTTCAAGAACATTTGTCCATCGTATATGAGTTCTTTATTTTCGTCGTCAATGACTCGCCACTCTCTTCTACATGGTTGAACACAATTACCTCGGTTTGCCGAAAATTCCTCAGAATCACAAATTGTAGCTGATAGATAGCATCTACCTGAAATCGAAGTGCACATCGAGCCATGAACAAAACATTCAATTTGCGTCTTAGTTAAATGATGTTTAATCAGCTTTATCTGTTTAAGAGATAGCTCTCTAGCTAAAATAATTCTCTCAGCGCCTATGTCTTCAAAGAATTTAGCAGATTCAACGTTAGATACATTTGCTTGAGTTGAAATGTGAAATCTTAGTTTTTCGCGTTTTGCAAATTTTATTACAGCTAAATCGTGAGCTATAATAGCGTCTATACCCGCTTTCTTTGCTTCTAATATTAAATTTTCTAAATCTTGCAATTCAGAATCGTAGATTAAGATGTTTGTCGCTAAATATGCTTTCAATGGTGGTTTTTGATGATGACAGAATTTTACGATCTCTTTAAGTTCGCTTCTTTCGAAATTTTTAGCTTTCGCTCTCATATTATATTTCTTAACGCCAAAATAAATAGCATCAGCTAATCCAGCAACATTTCTTAAGGAAGTCCAATCTTGTGCTGGAGCGAGTAGTTCTGGTTTTTTTAACGACTTTTTTGCCATGATAATTGAAAGTTTCTATTGCTCAATTGAAAAATAACAGTCTTCGTATTAAAATAATCTCTCTTTTTTCCATTAATTGTTTTTTGATATGTTCTCTGATATAGCAGTAATTATTAGCCCTAATTATTGAAAAAAATTACACGAAAATAACTTAAAAGAAGAATTTCTTTTTTGTTTTCTGAATATGCAGAGAAATTTATACCCCAAATATTTAAATAGATGACTTTATTGTATATATAAAAAGAC
>JAHQWJ010000017.1 GCA_029856125.1 Promethearchaeia archaeon
TCATCCATTCCATATTCGCTAAAATCTCCAATATGTTCGTCGAAATTGCAGCCTAAAATTACGAATGTTAACTTTGAATCTAATAGATTTGATAGTTCTCGTCCTTTTCCTAACAATTGGAATGCTACTTTGTGAACTATCTTTTTGTAGTGTTCGGCTATAACCCAAACACCTTTATACTGAGATAAATCTATTTTTTCCTTTGACGTTTTATCTCGCTCTAGAGTTATTGCTTCCACAGGGCAGTCTTCTACGCATATCCCACAAAGATTACAATTTGGTAACACTATTGCTTTGTTGTTTTCTAATTCAATTGCTCCATACGGGCAACTATCAACACAGTTCCCGCACCCGGTGCATTGGTCTTCGTCAATGATAATGCTCAACTATAATTCCTCTTATAAAACTTTATCATCCTTTAAATTCTGACATAATTTTTGAACAACTTCTTCGATAGTTCCCCTTAAAATAATTCGATCTCCCTTCCGTTTGGGCACGAAGATTTTCCAAACTTCGGTACTTGAGCCATTTAATCCAATTTTTGACGGATCAGCGTTTAAATCAGCAGTATCTAAATGCACAATTTCTAAATTGTGTGCCTTCATAATTCCGGCCATGCTAGGATATCTAGGTTCGTTGATGTCGTTTAAAACTGAAATTAAAGCCGGTAATTTTGTTTCAATCACCACAATTTCTACTGCTCTAAATTTTCTTTCAGCAATTAATTTATTTTCCTTTAATTCCACATTTAAGACGTATGCAACTTGCGGTATTTCTAACTCTTCAGCTAATTCTGGAGGAACTTGACCAGTATCTCCGTCAACTGCTTGAGCACCGCATATAACAAGATACTTTTCTTCAGGATCTGATTCACTTAATATTTTTTTGATCGCTAAAGCTAATGTATATGAAGTAGCTAGCGTATCTGCTCCAGCAAAAGCTCTATCCGTTAATAAATAAGCTTTATCTGCACCCATCGCTAAAGTTTCTCGTAAAACTTCTTCTGCTTGAGGGGGTCCCATGCTTAAAGCTATAACTTCGGCAGTATATTTTTCTTTTAATGTAAGAGCTATTTCAATTGCATTTCGATCGTTGGGATTGAGTATAGATAAAATTCCCTCTCTTACGAGTGTATTGGTTTTGGGATTGATTTTGACCTCTGATACACCCGGAACTTGCTTTACGCAAATAAATATCTTCAAATCGAAATCACAACTTCTATAAACCTATTTTAATTTAATCCATACAATTTTTTGTTAAAACGAATAATTTATTTAAGAAAAATAAATTTTCCGATATTAAACCAAAAATGTGAAAGAAAAATTAGTTAAATAATAATAATGAATTTCATTTTAACCACTTACGCTCCTTTTCTAAGTAAATTAGCAGCAATTACTAATCTTTGTATTTCACTAGTTCCTTCGTAAATTTCACCCATTTTAGCATCTCTGAAATACCTTTCTACAGGGTATGCTTTCATTAATCCATACCCGCCGTGAATTTGAACGGCACCATGAGAAGCTTGCATCGCTGCTTCAGATGCAACTAATTTCGCCATAGCACTTGCCATACCGAAATCCGAACCAGAATCATGCAAATAAGCAGCTTTATATGTAAATAACCGCGCTGCTTCAATAGCACAAGACATATCAGCAATTTTCCATTGGATAGCTTGAAACCTTCCAATAGGTTTGTTGAACTGGACTCTTTCGTTTGCATATTTAATAGAAGCTTCTAAAGCGGCTTGTCCTAATCCTACACATTGGGCAGCAATACCTATTCTACCAAAGTCTAAAATTTTCATAGCCATTTTGAAACCCTCACCAGGATTACCTAAAATGTTTTCTTTTGGCACTCTAACATCTTGAAACACAAGCTCAGATGTGTTTGAGGCTCGAACTCCCATTTTATCCTCTTTAACGCCAACAGAATAGCCTGGAGTTTTAGAATCTACTATAAAAACAGTCATTTTTTTCCTACTATCTTTTTCACCAGTTTTAGCTACAACTAAAAGCGTTTCAGCGATTCCCCCGGATGTCGCAAAAATTTTAGTACCATTTAGAACGTATTCGTCTCCATCCTTAACAGCTGTTAATTGAACACCACCTGCGTCTGAACCTGCATTTGCTTCTGTTAAACAGAAGGCTCCTACTTTATTTCCTTTAGCGAGATCAATCAGAAATTTTTGTTTTTGGTCTTCAGTTCCAAACTTATAAATAGGATAAGCGACGACACCATTGTGTACTGCTGTTGTAATACCCCAGGCTGCGTCTCCTCTCGCAATTTCTTCAATAACAACACAAAATCCGATTGAATCGTTATGGAGTCCAGCTCCTCCGTATTCTTCAGGTATACAGCTACCAAAAAAATTCATTCCCTTCATTTTTTGAAAAACGCTATCATCTAACTCTTGTTTATCATCGCTTTCACGAGCAACAGGTACGATAAATTCCTCAGCAAACTTCCTCGTGACATTTTTTAACATTTTTTGTTTTTCACTTAACGAAAAATCCATATATTCATCAACTAAGTTTTTTTACTTTTATATTTAAAATGCATACTATAATTTAAATTACCTTAATAGATATAATCGTACCACTTAAGAGTAGTAATAAAAATTATTCCTATCTACATTTTTGATTTTTTTAAGAATTCTGTTAACTTTTTTTTAGGTTCTCCAGAGGAAAACCGCTCATGGAACGCATTACTTTCCTTCTGAAATCCTTCCTCATTGCTGTAAATTCCCATTTTTATCAGTTGCTTACTTAATGCGATTGCTTTTTCTGAATTTTTGATCATCATGTTTGCTATTTCTTTTACTCTAGTTTCAAGATCTCTTAAAGGAACGAGTTCATTAATTAATCCCATCCTTAGAGCTTCTTCTGCATTTATGATTCTTGAAGTAAATATGATATCTTTAGCTTTTAAAGGACCTATTAGACGGAGCAATCTTTGCGTAGCTCCAGCAGCAGGAGTCATCCCCCATTTTGTTTCAACCTGCCCAAATTTTGCATTGTCAGCGGCTAGAATAATGTCAGTACACAACATAAGCTCAAATCCGGCAGTAAGATTTAACCCTTTAATTGCTGAAATAACAGGAATAGGTAAATTTTCAACCATCCTGTAGATCTTCTGGAGACGTCTTGTCATATCTCCTGCTTTAGATTCTTCTAAAGTTACAAGCCACTTAATATCAAGACCTACAGTGAAGATTTCATCGAGTGATGTAGTAATTACTAAAACGCGAACTTCTCCTAAATTTTTTGTTATATCTTCTTCTAAAATTTGTTCCAATTCGTCAACTACATTAAGGTCAAACGCGTTTTTCTTATCAGGACGATTTAAATAGAGCCAAAAAATATTATTTTCGAGTTTAATTAACCAGTATTTATAATCTGCCATGATTAGTATTATATTTTTTCGTAATTTAATAATTTTTGACTTAAATTCATTAAACTTCTAACAGTGAATAAATTAAAAAAAAGAAATAATTTAGGCATTCATTCGAGGTTATACATCTGCAACTATTTTTATCCTAAATTTGAGATGAAATTTACTTTTTAAAAATTTTTTTCGAATTTTATGTTAATCGTATAAATTGGAATGTTAAGAATATTATAATTCTGAGCCCTTACCTTTAAAAAGTCTAATAAGTATGAACTATAATCGTAGTAAAAAAAAAAATAAATAAAAAGGTGATATTAAATTGATTTTAACTTGTACTGGCTGCGGAAACGAAATTGAAACACTACCCTTACAATGCGCTCATAGCCTTAACAAAAATACTGAGACGAATCAAATGGAGTGCTATATGGAAAATTGTGGAGTTATCTCGATTAACGAATATATATGTGAGAATTGTTGTACGAAAAGGAATATAATGAAATTAAATAAAACTTTCGAGCGCTTATCCTCAGAAAACGAAGAATTCAAGGAAGAACTAGCATTATTCGAAAAGAATATCATCCAAATAAATACACCTGACTCTGATTTTAAATTCTGGGTCGAGTTTGGGAACGGAGCTTATTTATGTGATAAAGGTGTAAAGGATAATCCACCGATAACATTCACTATCCCTAAGAAAAGCATGAACCTAATTCTTGAAGGAAAACTTGTATGGTTTGGTGAGTTTTTCAATGGAAATCTTAAAGTTGAAGGCGATCTTCAATATACATTAGTTTTTTTTGATATCGTAAAGTTAGCATTAGAAATTACTAACGAAATAGGAGGTGTGTAATTTGAATAGGACATTTATATGGGGTCATCGTGGAACTGGATTCACAGGTACACAAAATACTATGTCTTCTTTTAAGAATGCAATTGATATGGGAGTCGATGGAATAAAAACTGAAACAAAGCTATCAAAAGAAGGCGAAGTTGTCTTAAGTTATTTTAATACTCTTAAAATAAACGGGGAAGATGTTCCAATCCAAGAATTAACTATAGAAGAAATCAAAAAATTTAAACTCGAAAATAATGAAACAATCCCTACTCTACGCGAAGTTCTCGAAGCGTTTGAAAGTTATGGAACTAAATATAATTTTGACATTGCAAATCCTGAAGAGGGAATAGAAATCATCAGAACCGCTAAGGAGTATGGATTAGTAGATCATATAGAACTCGCTAAACCTTCAACACGCCCAGATTCTCTCAGCGATTTTTTTACTGAAGTTAGAAATTTCGATAAAAATGTAACTTTGATCAATTCTGTCTTCGTAAAACATCCAGTAATTGAAGATAAACATCTAGAACTCGAAGATATGAGAAAATTAAACATCAAAGGTTTTAATATAAACTACAATTTGGCAAATTTCGAACTGTTTAAAAGAGTTAAAGAACATGGTTTCAAATTTTGTGTATGGGGCGTTCTTTTTAAAAGATCAATGAAAAATTTTCTTACTATGAAATATAATGGTGAATACATAGACGCAATAATGTCAAATCAACCAGATAGATTAGTAAAATTCCGTAATGAATTTCAAAACTAAAAATTTCTTTTGTTTTCTTCTTTTTAATTTATAATCTGATTAATATTATGGAGCTAATAACTCCATGAAAATAGCTACTAATTAGAATGGTCACAAATTCAAAAAAAAATAGTTTTAGTGTCCGTCTTGCACAGCTAAAAACACTAAGTTTTCGAGGCATTTAATTCCTCTTATTTCATCGGCTTTAATAAATTGAAAGCCATTTTTTTCAAGAGTGGCCTCTCCAGCTTCATTTGTAAATATTCCAGAACCCTCTAACACTAAAAAAAATACTGCGTAAGGTTCTGGGTGTGGTTCTATTTCCAATCCTGTTTCTAATGTAACGCGATTAATATTAAACATTTTAGATTTAATAATCGTCTTTAACAGAGGTTCACCTGATAAAAATTTTACATCTGAGAGAAAATCTTTCATTTTTTCATCACTTCCATTTTTTTTTTCATCATCATCATCTTTTTCTTTTTGCCTGTTTCTGCTAACCTTTTTGGCATTGTTCTTTTATGTAGATAATAACCTAAAATGATTATACCAATGATCCAAATGAATAACATGCCAAGATCGAATTGATATGTAAAAAAATTACTCCCACCTACGGAATATCTTAGTAAATCCGTTAGAAATGTTATTGGAGAAAGAAATGCTAAAAACAATAAGTGAGAAGGCATGGTTTGAAGCGGAATAAAAATTCCACTTAAAAAAAGTAGAGGGAACTTAATTAAATTCATGATTATCATTACATCAGAAGTCATATCTGTAGGGTTCGCTGCAGCTAACAGGCCAAGTGAAGAACCTAAGATTGACATAAGGATTATCCCCAAAAATATTAAAAATACACCAAAAAGTGAGGTAAATACAATGGAAAATAGTAGAGTAAAAATAATTACTATTATTGATGTAATTATCAATGAATATAGAGATGAGGCAATTATTATCCCTAATAATATTTCCTTTAACGAAATGGGAGAAACTAAAATCCGTTCCAACGATTTTTCACGAGTTTCAATTGGCAAAACAACAGGACTAATTGCTGTCGCAGTGAAGAACGAAGTCATAGATATTATTCCAATAAATACTTGATTGAAAGAAATTTCTCTGCCAATGACCCAAGAAAGTGTCATAAAGAAAGGAAACATTAAACCAAAAACTAAAACTGGACCTTTTTTGATATAGAGAGAGATATTTTTTTTACTTAATATCCAAATCCTCTGTAAACTATCTTTTATCATTTAATCCCCTCCCCTCTAGAATCTTTATTAATTAGATGGATAAATACCTCTTCCAACGATGTCTCTTCTATTTTTAAATCAGAAATCTTTAAATTATTTTCTTCAGCAAATTTACTTAGTTTAGTTATATCTTTTAGGGCGTTATCACTGGAAAAAACATGATAATCGTTGTTTTCCTTCAAATTCTTAAAGATATTCTTCATCTTATTTTTTAGATCGTCTGATAAAACACCATCAATTTTAAATATAATAGAATCTGTAGATTTAAATCGTTCGCGCAGGTAATTAGGGCTCTCATCAGCTATTATTTTGCCTCTGTTCATAATTAGAATTCTATCGCAGATAGTTTGAGCCTCTCGTAAGTCGTGAGTAGTGATTAAGATTGTTTTCCCTTCTTTTTTTAACTTAAGAATATAGGTTCTCATCATCTTGGCGGAAATAGGATCCAAACCGCTTGTTGGTTCGTCAAGAATAAGGATTGGTGGTTCGTGAAGTAATGCTAAACAAAAATTAAGGCGTTGCTTGAGCCCTTTCGACAGTGTTTTTGTTTTAGAATGCCTTTTTTCAATTAAATCAAACTGGTTCAATAATTTTTTAGCTCGAATTTCAATTTCTTCCTTAGATATACCATAAATACCACCTGAGAAATTCAAATTTTGCCAAACTGTATAATCTGAGAACGCATTGCTAACTTCTGGAACAATTCCAAAGTTCATTTTATATTTATTTGGATTTTCTGCCATATCCTTATCAAATATTTCAATTCTCGCCTGGTCATCTAATTTAAAAATACCCGTCAATAATCGAATTGTAGTGGTTTTTCCCGCACCATTTGGACCAAGGATACCTACTATTTCTCCCTTATTAATTTTAAAGGAAACCTTGTCTACAGCAATAAGATCTTCAAATGTTTTGCTAAGATTGAAGACTTCAATCGCATAGTTTTCTTCTCTATTTGGATTTTGGATTTTTGTTGCCATATGAATAACATCCTACAAAATAAAACAATAGCACTTAAAAATAATTTTCTTTGAGCATTATAATTATTGCTTTACAGATAAAGCCTAGTGTATAAAATGCAGAACAAAGTCAACCAATTATACAATTATTTTATAATCAAAATTTTTCAAGTCGCCATAAATTTATTTTAAATAAAATGAAAGTCTAACTTTACATAGCGAAATAAAATGTGATTTTAAATATGAAAAAGGAAGATATTTGTTTCATGTCTGCTTGCGAAATGGCAGAAAAAATTAAAACACAAGAGTTAACATCTCAAGAAATTATAGAGACAATCATCGAAAGAATCCAAAAGATAAACCCAATAATCAACGCTTATTGTACTCCGACGTTGGAATTAGCCAGAGAGATGGCAAAAGAAGCAGATGAAAGAGTAAAGGAAGGTAAAAAATTAGGAACCTTGAATGGAATTCCAATTTCTATTAAAGATGAAACTGAAGTAGAAGGAATACGAACCACATTTGGTAGTAAAATCTTTGAGAATAATAAACCGCGGAGAGACGATATAGTTGTTAAAAGAGCTAGAAATGCTGGCACTGTGATTTTAGGCAAAACAAACACTCCTGCTTTTGGATTTAAGGGAGAAACAGATAATTTAATTTTTGGGGTTACCAAAAATCCTTGGAATTTGGAAAGAACTCCTGGAGGGTCTAGTGGCGGGGCAGCAGCAGCTGTAACATCTGGACTGAGTCCATTAGCAATAGGCTCGGATGGTGGAGGATCTATTAGGATTCCTAGTAGTTTTTGTGGTACTTATGGGTTCAAGCCTACCTTTGGTCGAGTTCCTCAAAGTGGTATGTTATTATTTGGTTATCTTGGTACATTAGTTCATAAAGGTCCAATTGTTAGGTTTGTCAAGGATGCTGCATTATTATTGGATGTGTTGGTAGGAGAGCACTTCACGGATCGATACTCTTTACCTAAACCAAATTACAGTTATTTAGAAAAACTTAATGATAAACCTAGAAAATTAAGAATTGGATATTCCTTAGATTTAGGATTTGCAGAAGCACTCGATCCCATAGTTGAAAAATCAGTTTTAGATGCTATTCAAAAATTTGAACAGTTAAACTGGTCAGTTGAAAAAAGTAAGATTAAAGTAAAAAATCCTGAACCACTATTCTGGACTTTATGGGCATCGGGATTTGGTTATACGTTTCAACCTTTTTTGAAAAAATGGAAAGATAAAATGGATCCTGATTTTGTAGAGATTATTAAGATTGGATTAAATTATTCCCCAGTAGACCTGAAAATGGCAGAAGTCCAAAGAGAAATGATATATATTAACATTTCCAGGCTTCTTAAAGATTTTGATATAATTATTACTCCAACTGTTGCGTGTCCTGCGTTTGAAATAGGTAAATCTGGAATTTATGATAGAGAAACGATGAAATCAGATATATTTATAAATCAAAAAAGAGTTTCAATGTTAGGCTGGTTATCATTTACATATCCATTCAATATAAGTGGTCATCCAGCCGCTTCTATTCCGTGTGGCTGGACTAGTGACGGTTTGCCAATTGGAATGCAAATTGTAGGAAAGAGATTTGATGAATTGACTGTACTTCAAGCCTCAAAAGCTTTCGAAGATATGTCTCCTTGGCAAGATAAAAAACCAATCTTCCTTTAAATGAAATTTTGTATAATTTAGTTAATTTCCAGCGTTTCTTAACTAATATTATTGTTATCGTCTTAACAAGGTCTCACTATTTGATAATCAAAATTTTTCAGTCGTTCATAAATTTATTTTAAATTGAATGAAAATTTAACAGTACATAGTTAAATTTAATGTGATTTTAACCATGTTTGATAAAGATTATTTAGAAAAAATAAGAATAGAAAAGGAAAAGTGGGAAGAAAAATTAAAAGAATCAAAAGAACGCGATGTCAAATTCGTAACGGATTCTGAAATTCCTATAAAAAGATTATACACTCCATTAGATGTTAAGGGAGACTACTTAGATACGGTAAATTTTCCGGGACAAGAACCTTTTACACGGGGAGTTTATCCGAGCATGTACCGCGGTCGATTATGGACGATGAGATTATTCTCCGGGCATGGAACTCCTGAAGAGACTAACCTGCGATGGAAGTATTTATATGAAAATGGTGAAACAGGTTTCAGTGCTGCTGTAGATGCCCTCACATTTAACGGTATCGATCCAAC
>JAHQWJ010000018.1 GCA_029856125.1 Promethearchaeia archaeon
AAAGTATTTGGAAATATACTTTTTAAAGAATCTACCTTTAAATATAAAACCTAATGGTAAGAGTTTTTAGATTAAGTATTATTTTTATTAAAATAGAAGAACCCAAAAAAGTACTCATTAGCAAATATGAAAGCCTCTAAATATGTTTATCTAGACTTTGCTGCTACAACTCCCATGGATTCAAGAGTAATTGAAGTAATGAACGAACATTTTAAAATATCCTACGGAAATTCTTCAAGTTTGCATTCTATTGGCCAAAAGGCGGCACAAACATTAGTTAAATCCCGTGAAACCGTAGCGTCTTTAATAAACGCTAAAAGAGATGACATAATATTCACATCTTCAGGTACGGAAG
Organism: Promethearchaeia archaeon; assembly: GCA_029856125.1. GTDB lineage: Archaea > Asgardarchaeota > Lokiarchaeia > Sigyniarchaeales > SOKP01 > SOKP01. The sequence goes on from JAHQWJ010000018.1 coordinate 356, forward strand.
CAGATAATATCGCGATTTTAGGTGTAGCGCTTAAAAATCAAAATCGTGGTAAACATATCATAACGTCAGCGTTAGAGCATCACGCAGTTGAAAACACATGTAAAAGTTTAAAGAAGAAGGGATTTAGTACAACATTCTTACCTGTCGATAAGTACGGTTTAATAGATCTAAATGAATTGGAGGATATGATTACCGATGAAACGACTCTTATTAGTGTTATGTTCGCAAATAACGAAATAGGAACAATAGAACCTATTAAAGAAATCGGAGCTATAGCAAAGAAACACGATGTGGTGTTCCATACTGACGCAGTTCAAGCGTTTGGGAAAGTTCCAATAGATGTTGAAGCAATGAACATCGATTTGCTTTCAGCGGCTGCTCACAAAATATATGGTCCTAAGGGTGTAGGGATGCTGTACATACGGAATAAAGGAGTTAGAGATGGCTGGGGAAAATTTATTGCACCTTTAATGTATGGTGGTGGGCACGAAAGAGACATGAGACCAAGCACTGTAAATGTTCCAGGTATAGCTGGATTCGCTAAAGCAGTAGAACTGGCTAAAAACGAAATGCCAAAAGAAATTGAAATACATACCAATTATAGAGATAAGATTATAAAAAATGTGTTAGAAAATATTGGAGATACTTACCTAAACGGACATCCTACTAAAAGATTACCCAATAATGTTAATTTGGGTATAAGATTTATAGAAGGGGAATCGATCGTATTAGATTTGGATTCAGAGGGCATAGCAGCATCTACAGGATCTGCCTGTTCCTCAAAATCATTAGATCCATCACATGTTCTATTAGCAATAGGGTTGAAACCTCAAGAAGCTCATGGTTCTTTAAGGGTGTCAGTTGGCAGGTTCACTACAGATGACGATGTAGATTATTTTTTGGAAAAACTACCGCCAATAATCGATAGGCTTAGAAAAATGTCACCTCTTACAAATAATAAAAAAAAATAAAATCATAGCCGAAATGAGGTAATAATTGAAATGAATGTTGAAAAAAAACTTGCTATAATAATACTTATTGGCGGGAAGAACATTAGATTCGGAAATGAGTCCGCGGCTGTTTTAGATGTCCTTGGTAAACCTTTGATTCTTCATCAGATAGAAACACTTTCTAAGTTTGATGAGGATGTTTTCTTAATCGCCCATTCAGAATATCAAATTAACTCTTATTATAAAAAAATAGATTTTCCAAGAGATATTAATTTCGCCGTTGACGATACGGAATTTTTAGAAGATACGGAGCTAAGAACTCCAATGTTAGGTATTTATTCTGGTTTTAAAGAGTTAGATAGATTAGGGTTCGAAAAAGGGTTTCTTTTATCTGGAGATATGCCTTTAATCAAACCCAAAGTAATTGAACTTATGATTAATAGAGTTAAGGGATATGACTGTGGTATTCCAAGATGGAATAACGGTTATTTAGAACCTCTTTTTGCTATCTACCCGGTTAAAAGCACTTATAAACTTGCGAAAAAAGCAATTCAAGAACGCAATTACGCGTTAAATAAGATAATCGACGAATCCTTAAATATTAATTATATATCAGTTGAAGAATCCATAAAGCCACTTGATCAAAATTTAGTATCTTTAATTAACGTTAATGGACCAATCGATCTTGAAAAGGTAATTAAGCTATATCAGTAAAAATTTATTAAACTCGTAATTTTAAAACTTCTCGCATTTATACCATGAGCAAATGAATTCAGATCCCCTAACAAAAAGTCTAATCTTCTGGATGAACTTTATATGGTTTTTTAAGCAAAGATCAATCCAAAAACGAAATCGTTTTTTTTGTTGGTATATTGTTAATCTTAATGGCTATTGAGGAATTTAAATTTTTAGAAAAAGTAATAGAACTCGAAAAAAGGGAAGAATTAGCTTCTTCCTATAAAGTTAGATCATATAGTGAGAAAATGAACCTAATGAAAAGTAAGGAAATTCCTCAAAAACCAATTATAGACGTATTAAATCACTTATTCACTAAAAATAAAGAAATAACTACAAAAACTAAAAATTCCATCTCAAAAATAATATACTCTCCAAACGACAGAATTATTATCCTAATCACGGCTCTCGGACAAGATATTATATGGAAAAGAAATAAATTGATCTTTACATATGGGTGGTTCTTTTATGTTTCCAAACCAAAAACAAAGCCTTCTAAACAAAAAAAAGGAAAAAAAAAGAAAGAACCGAAAAAGGAAGAAATAACCATAAGTAAAGAAATACTCAATATTGGAGAATTGTCTATTCCGTTAAAGGAAAAAAAGAATATGCGTTCGTTATATCATTCTCGAGAGTATATTCAATATTTAAAGCTTATTAAATCAGATAATATTACACAAAAACCAATTAAAGAAGTTTTGCATGATTTTTTACTAGAAAACCAAGACATCCCCATGAAGGAGAAGAAATCTATTGGAAAACTCATTTATTACCAAAAAGAAAGAGTCATAGTCGTTAAATCCCTAATAGGAGATAAGATGTATGAGCATTTAAAAAGTATGGTAAAGAAATATGGCTGGTATTTTTATATAACTGGCGTTCCTGTTGGAGAAAGTGATATCTCGAAAGCTATTGATAAAATAGAAAGAAAATTTGATGTAGATTATTTTAAAAACCTATCTCTCTCAGACGGAAGTATAGATGGGAAGTTGAGAGTTACCATATATCCGATTGTTTTAAAACCAAATCATAATTGTCACATATTAGGTTTAGGTAAACTTAATATATTATTAGATTGTGGAATCTCTGAGCCAAAGATAATCCAGAATGAAGCATCAAATGAAAAATTAGAACCTACTGAACAACCTGATGAACCTGAGAATGAAGAAGATATAAGTAATGAAGACATAGCTGACCAAGAAAAGATTTTAACAAAACCTGATGATTTTAAGCATATCGATGATTATCTCCAGAATCTCCCTCAATTTATTTCAGAAGCAGAAAATGAAGGTTCAGATGGTGATGAGATTGAAACTCTGCTTCCTTATCTACCGAAAATAGACGCTGTTTTTGTCTCCCATAGTCATTTTGATCACATCTCGGGTTTAAAAAAGTTAATTAAACTAAATCCTGAACTTCCTATTTTATGCTCGCGCATTACATTGGATTTATTTCTTCTAAGAGATTCTAATTTCTTGAAACAAGAACACAGCAATATTATTGAAGAAGAAGAATATCGTAAAATCGTTGAAAATGTAATATATGTAGAAAACGGGGATAAACTGGAGTTTAAAGAGAAAAACTGTTTCTTATCATTTTTCCATGCTGGTCATATGCCAGGAGCACTCATGTTCTTGGCTAAAGTTAACGATTTTCGTTTTTTATATACAGGAGACTATACATATTACGATATAACGCCATTTGCGGGAACTAAGCGATTTTTAGAACAGATATCCCGCCCAATTGATTATCTTTTAATTGACGGAACAAGTGCACAAGAGGAATATGGAAATATAGCTGATCAGTTTCACAGCTTAATTCTGTTTTTAGAGCAGAAAGCCGAGTACGAAGATAATGTGTTAATTGGAGCTGATCCATCAAGTTTAGCAATAAGTTTTATGCTAACATTTTGGCGTTATTTTCGTAAACTTCAATTAAGAAAAGGATACACAAAGCGGCCAAATATTTACGTCGACATGATGGTAAGGAAAAACATTCAAGTCATCAATCATCGATATGAATATATTTATGGTCCAATTTCGAGATTGATAAGAGATAAAGCAAATCCATTTAATAGCATCAAATTTAGATGGTTTGATCGCAAAGATTTAGAGTTTCTGCGGAATAAAAACAATATAATCATATCACATCCTCCCGATCTTTCCTATGGCCTAATAAGAAATATTATTAATGTAGTCGGTCGGAATCCTCATAATTTAGTGTTTCTTGCAGGAGCGATTCACGAACAACCCGGCATGGATTTAATATCTGGGGAAACTGAGATAGAATTTTCGGAAACTTGGAAAGCCCCCTTTAGGGCATTTTTAATCAATACTTTTATGCCTCAATTAAAAATTAAACTACACGCTGACAAAGTCCAACTCGCAGAAATGATAAAAGCTCTTGAACCCAAGGAAGTATGTTTTTTCCATCAATCGGTAAAAAGGCTTATTAAGGCAGTGGATTACGTAAAGGAGTTAGGTGTAGAAAAGGTATCGTTACCAAAGAAAAGAAAACTATTGATATTAAATTAATTCTACTCTATTAATATAATTACTATTGACAAGTAATCATATTAAAATCATAAAAAATTAATTTTAAGGATTTTTTTTTATATATATTAGAAAATAGTTAAAGCGTTGATTAAACATATATTCTGAAAAAGTTATGGATCACTTTCGAGATCCACGAAATATGGGAGAAATGAAAGATGCCGATTCAATTGGAGAAAAAGGGAATCCCGTTTGTGGAGATCTCATGTATATTTATATTAAAGTCGAAGAAAGGGATGGAAAAGAAATAATAAGCGATATTTCATTTCAAACCTTTGGATGTGCAGCTGCAATCGCAACTTCTTCTATGATGACAGAGTTAGCCAAGGATAAAACGCTTGATGAAGCGTTGAAAATTACTAAAAACGATGTTGCTGTATCTTTAGATGGGCTACCTCCAATTAAAATGCATTGCAGCAATTTAGCAGCTGAGGCTCTTCAAGATGCTATTAAGAAATATTGTGAAAAAAAAAAAAAAATTCAGCTATAGTTTGATTCACACGCTTCATTTTTATAATGATTAGGTTTAATTATTACTGCTAATTTTCTTGATTAATATAGCAAGTAACGCTATTGAAAATTAATAAATTGAGATAATGAAATGAGTTTATTACAATGTCCTATGTACTCCGGAGTATTTGGTCCATTTGGTTGGGTTTTTATGCTTATTGGAGGAATAGTTGCTTTGGTTGTAGGTATCTTGATCGCTAATTATATGCACAAAGACGCTATAAAAAGAGGTATAAACGCTGAATTCTGGCTAGTTTTTGGATTATTTTTTAGTGTTTTTGGATTAATTCTATATCTTATTGTGAGAAATAATTATAATCAAGAAAGAAAAGAATAAAAGAACAAACTTAAGATAAGAATTTTTTTTTTATTTTCTCGATTATTTAAATTTCACATTTCATCTTTAATTTTATAGTACAAAAAGAATTAGAGATGACTCTCCTTCAATTTTAAAAACCTTTTATTATACAATTCAAAAAGGTAATTTGATTTAAATTTTAGAAGAATTGAACTATAATCTTTTCAAATTATAAGCGAAATCTATATGTTATTGCTTTAACATTAATGACTTAGTAGAAGAGTGATGTTAAATGGCATTAGAATCTAATGAAAAAGTGAAAATCAAGCTAAGCGGAATGACTTGTGCTTCTTGCGCTCTCAAAATCGAAACCAAACTAAAAAATTTAGAGGGAGTAAGTAGTTCAGCAGTAAACTTTGCAAATGAGGAAGCCACAGTTGAATTCAATTCAACTAAAACTAATTATAATGAATTTAATAAAGCAATAAAGGATCTGGGGTATAAAGCGTCTCTAGCAAAAATAGATTTTGAAGTAATTGATTTAATTTCTGAACAAGAATTTAATAATGTGCTTAAAAAAGTTTCTGAAATTGAAGGTATTTACGATGTTAGGGGCAATTTTGCAACTAGTAAACTTTTTATCGAATTTAACGAATTAAAACTGGATCAAAGTAAAATATATTCAACAGTTAAACAGATTGGTTATAAAATTGAAAAAGCAGCTGGAGCGATTGATAAAGAAATCGAGAAACATAAAAAAGAAATGCAATATCGATTGCGAATACTGCTAATTGCTTTAGCTTTCGCCCTAGTAATTACACCAATAAGTTGGTTCGTACCCACATCTTTTATAAGGAATGTATTTCTGTTTTTTTTAGCTACAGCTGATTACGGCATAGCGGGATCTTTCTTCCTTGTAGGTGCGTACAAATCGTTAAGAAATAAATCCACTAACATGGATGTATTAGTTGCGTTAGGAACTACCACTGCTTTTGTATATTCGATATTAACTACTTTTCTGATTCAAGGAAATACCTTCTATGAAGCAATGAGTATGATTTTAGCTTTCCTCCTAATTGGAAAATACTTTGAACATAAAACAAAAGGACAAACCTCTGAAGCAATTAAGAAGCTAATAGGGTTACAACCAAAGACAGCGACTTTGCTGAAAAATGGAGTAGAAACTGAAATTTCGATTGAAGAAATAGAGATTGGAGATATTTTGGTTGTTCGTCCGGGTGAAAAAATTCCTCTTGATGGGCAAGTTGTTAAAGGAAAATCAAAAGTAGATGAGTCTATGATTACCGGAGAAAGTAAATATGTAAAAAAAGAAATCGATAGCGAAGTTATAGGTGCCACTGTTAACCAAAATGGATTGTTAAACATAAAAGCTGAAAAAATAGGAAAAGATACGCTTTTATATCAAATAATTAATTTCGTTAAAGAAGCCCAAAGTAAAAAAGCAGCAAAACAACAACTAGCTGATAAGGTTAGTAATTATTTTGTTCCAGCTGTTATAATTATCGCAACTGGAGCATTTCTTTATTGGCTTTTAATTGCGGGTATAGGATTAGAAATATCATTGCTGGTTTTTACATCTGTAGTTGTTATCTCGTGTCCATGTGCTCTAGGATTAGCAATACCTACCGCAGTAATGGTTGGCACGGGTAAAGGTGCTGAAAATGGAATTTTGTTAAAGGGTGGTGATTCTTTAGAAGCAATTAGTACAATTAACACTATAGTTTTTGATAAAACTGGGACTCTAACCGTTGGGAAACCAAAAGTATCTGCAATTTTTACTGAAAAAGATTTGAATGGTAACGGTTATGACGAAGAACAGTTATTGTTTTATGCTGGAAGTGCCGAAATGGGGTCTGAACACCCTCTTGGACAAGCTATCATAGAAGAAGCGAACCAAAAAGGTTTAGATCTTGAAATTCCTACTGAGTTTAATGCTATACCTGGGAAGGGTATTAAGACTGATATTAAGAACAATACCGTTCTCGTAGGAAATGAGGCGTTGATGATAGATAATAACATTTCAATTGATTCTTATAAAGCAAAGTTCAATGAATTCCAAGGGCAAGGAAAAACAACAGTTTTAATAAGCGTTAAAAAAGAGATTAAGGGAATTATTGGAATCTCAGATAAAATGAAGGATCAAGCTCCTTACGCTTTAGAGAAATTACGGAAGAAGGGATTAGATATATATATGCTAACTGGTGATAATAAACAAACTGCCTTAAGCATCGGTAAACAATTAAGCTTTGACGAGAATCACATCTTAGCAGAAGTGTTGCCAAACGAAAAAGCAGAAAAGATTAAAGAACTACAAGAATTAGAAGACAAAAAAATAATCGGTATGGTTGGCGACGGAATCAACGACGCCCCTGCTTTAGCTCAAGCAGATGTTGGAATTGCAATAGGATCTGGAACAGACATTGCTATAGAAACTGCAGATATCGTATTAATGAGAGGAGATCTCAGGAATGTGGTTTCCGCAATTAATTTGTCTAAAAAAACTTACCGCAAAATGGTAACTAATCTATTTTGGGCATTTATCTACAATCTGATTGGAATTCCGATTGCTGCAGGAGTTCTATATTATGTAACTGGATTTTTCTTACCACCCTATTTAGCCGCTGTTTTTATGGCGTCAAGTAGTGTTTCTGTAGTCACTAATGCGCTTTTCCTGAAGAAATACGAACCAAAAACACCACAACAAATAGAAGAAGAAAAACTATTAATCTCCCAAGCAAAAGTTGTAGATCCGGTGTGTGGTATGGAAATTGATCCAAGAAAAGCAATTGAACACGAATATGAAGGTAAAATGTATCATTTTTGCAATCCTAACTGCGAAACTCACTTCAAACGAGATCCAGAAAGGTTTAAAAATTACGATAACATGGATCCTAAGTTGATGCAAATGAAAAGTAGTGAAAATGAGTTAGAAATTTCTAAAGATCAGCAAGAAATTCTAGAAATCAATACAAATAAAGAAGAAAAAGAGGTAGAAAAAAAAATGAGTAAATTAAAATGTGTTGAATGTGGATTGGAGCAAGATTTGCCAATGCATTGTGGTCAACCAATGCATCAAGAAGGAGAACAACTAGTCTGTTGGATGGGTGCATCTTGTGGAGCTCAATCAATCCCCGAACATCACGGTAAGGCAATGGAACTTGTTGAATAAACTAAGTTTAAATGAGGAGATTAAAATAAATGGAAACTTTTAAATGTACCGGCTGTGGAAAAATAATGGAAACTATTCCACAATGTTGTAGTCAAGATATGGTTTTTAATGAAGAAAAAAATCAGCTTGAGTGCAATATGGGTGGTAACTGCGGATATTTAAGCTTAGCTGAACTTAAATGCGACGAGTGCTGTAAAAAATTAAATTAATATTTTTTTTCTAATTCTCACCTTCTGATTCAGCTTTCATCAGGTATAGTTACAGAATATCCTCCAGTTGTATGAGAACTTCTTAATTTCAAAATATTAAATCCAACTCCATAACAAAAGATCTTAGGATCTGGTTCAATTTTAACAAATACATACTTCATATCATTCTCAAAGTCAATATCAGCAATAAGCTGTCTTAGTATCTTTTTTTCTGAAAATGTTTGTATGATTTCCTTTGTATTGACGGGAAGTATTTTTGCAATACCATTAATTGTTATTGCGCCTGAAGGAACAAAACGCAAGATATGATGCGGAAAAGGTATAATAAAGGAGACTTTAGGATTCCTCTGGATATTTCTTACTTTTTTGTTTTTTTTATAAGTTAAAAGATACAATGCAAACTTTTCATCTTGATTAGAAACACCATAGAGAATTCCAGATGTATGAGGACTTCCATCTTTATTTAATGTAGTTATAATACCAAATGTTTTCTTTCTTATTTCATTTTTAATAAAATGAAAATCAAATTTGTGTTCAGTCATGAATTACCCTTGTTTTAGATTTAGACCATGAATTTTAATT
>JAHQWJ010000014.1 GCA_029856125.1 Promethearchaeia archaeon
TAATTTTGTTCAATTTTTTGACAAATACGAAGGAAAGGCTACTGCATTCGTATGCATTAATAAAACTTGTAAAGCACCTACAAACGATATACACATAGCTTTAAAACACTTAAGTTCCAAAGTATAGATTTTTTTTTCTCATTTATAAAATTGGTCTTTTTCCTACAGGAGCAACTAGCACTACAAATTCATCTTTTCCATCTATTTCCAGCATAGCATCAAATTTCTTTTGCTCGTAATACCCAATCGCAACTGTTCCAAGATCTATCGCCTCGCAGGTAAGGTATAAGTTCTCGGACACATGTCCTAAATCTACAGCTATGAATTTATGGGCAAGAATAGTATATCGCCACTCAGTTCGGTAAGGTATAGCTACCCAACAGAATATTACTGCTCCTTTTCCAACAAACTTTTGATCGTACGTTAATTCACTGATTTTCCTCTCAGCACCTTCAATATTTTTAATGAAAAACAGTTTGTGAGTAAAAGAAATATAACGATACAACCCGGGCTCAACCCCTTCCACTCTATTAATTACGAGATATGTCTCAAAGGGGCTTCTTGCTCCTGCAGATGGAACAGTTCGTAAAACACCAGTTTTATCCTTAAAAGTCTTCTTCACTCCTTGTGTACACCAAAGTAAAAATGATAATTCTTCCAGATTAAGTGACTCATCTGTGTAATTTCTGCGACTTATCCTTCTATTGACAACCTCTAAGAAAGGTTTTCCACCAATCTCAAATTCTTCAGGAGGTATTAAATCAATTAGTTTTGAATCTTGACCAAAATCTTTTTGGAATAAAGGAAAAGGTTTCTTCTTTTGCTCGTCTGATTCTGGAACCAACCTTTCATATTCATCTTTGTCAAAAAAATGTAAAAATCTTCGATTGCTTTCCATTTATTTTTTAACAATTCTTTCTAAATAAAACTATCATTTCTAATGTATTGATGAAATTCAAGTAAAATAGAACAAATAAAGAGATTTTAATTTATTTTAGAAGATACGAGATTTTCCATTTCAGTAGTCGTTGTTACCTTATCCATTTCTTCTTGCGAAATAAGTAACCTAAGAACGCCATCTTCTAATAAATAAGCAGAAGGATATTTTGCGTCTTGAACGTCGTAGTTTTCTAAAAATTCGTCTTTATGAAGAAATTCCGTATCAACTTCTAAGGTGTTAATAAAAGATTTCCACTCTTTTTTCGCTCCGAAAGTTCCAAAGGTGGTTTGACACAAATTACATTGATACGTGCTAGGTCTAAGAGCTTTATGCCAGAAGTCCTTTACGGTGTTTAATAAACCTGAATCCGCATTATATATAAAAATTAATTTTTTTTTTTTTTTTTCGCTCATACAAATCACCCGTGACAAGAAAAACTTATCTAAATATATAGAGCTTGATTTGAGATTTTAATCTACTGATTATTATCTATAAATATTATGAAATGTGAGAGAAATTAGATAAGTAATTATCTAAAAAAATTGCTAAATTATTAGTTAAACAATAATATACTATTTTAGAATCATACTCTTAACTAGGCTTGCACCCCTCTCTTAATTAAAACAGTTTTGTAATTTCTTCCATCCTTTTTCGGTTTACTCCCATATCGCTATAACCCATTCTTGCTCGAGAGCGAAAATGGATAACTTTTTCTTTATCGTCAAAAAGAAATTCAACATCGTCGACAAACCTGAAAGTAGCAGTTCTAAATTCTATGTGAATGTAGTTTTCTTCATTTGTTATGATTTTAGATCTTTTTAACGAGTTTATTATGTCAATTATTTTAGCTTTAGCATCTTCAAGATCTCCAGAATAATTAATAGGTTCCATTTTTTGCTTTTCATCAATAGCTTGCGTAGAGACACAATTTGGAGATTTAGGACAAGGATGTAATTTTCCGTTTACAATTCCAATTGGTTTTTTTGATTTTGCCATAAGACTTTCATCATTTAATCCATTATATTTATTTGGGTTTTAATCTATAGGACACGAGAAAAAGGAGCGCTAAGGAGGAGAAAATTGATTCTCCGTCTATTTCGATTTAAACGCTAATAATTTCTTTTACAAGTTCGACAATACGAGCCTTATCGAAAACGGCTGTATTACCTGTTTTGTTAAATTGTACTATTTGATCGTGGTAGTGATCCTCAAATTGATTTAAAAAATATGCTAATCTCTCTTTTAAGCGTTGAGGAGCTGGTTTCGATAAAAATAACGCTATTTTTACGAACTTTCCATATACGGCATGTATATAAAACCCTTTGTAATTAATTTCATTCATTGAAGTAGTGCCTCCTATTTCTGAAACAAAGGAGTCCATAGCTGACAAAAAGCCAGATACTAATTCTTGTTCCATAGGAAAATCTTCACTGGAATGTGAAATCATATTTAACCCAGAGTCTTTGTCTATTACCATTAGTGTTCTAAATGTGTCCTTAAACAGAGGCTTTATAGTTACTGCGTGGTCTTCTAGAATTAATGTCTCTTTTGGAAAAAGTTCAAACATGACAAAATTTTTGGGGTTATACGATTCTGATTCTTTAAATTTATATTTCGATATTTTAGCCAATCGTGAAGGTGCCCTTATCGGTTCGTGCGGTAATTTTTGAATAAAATCGTCTCTGATTGAAGTTTCGTGATTCTTCGATTTTTTACCTTTAAGAATACCTAGAACTTTTTGATGAATTGGGTCGATTACATATAACCAGGTACTTAAGTTCTCCATATCACTCTTTAGTCGTTCGTAACCAATATTACACACGCCTCGAGGAGTTGTTACAAATACAGACCAAACTGCTACTTTTGAAGCTTCATTAATTAGGTAAAATGTGTTCTTATAGTTTTCTTCGGTCATTTCTGCTCCTGTTCTAACAAAAACAGCTTCTGTTCTCAGGAACGGTTTTTTCTTAATTAAGTATAAGTCCAGCGAAAAATCTTTGATATCCACGGTATTATACACTGAAATTCCATAATCAGCACAATAATCAGCGAAGGCGTCTATTAATTCTTGTTTTGAAATGAAATCAAATCTTGTTAAATAATCACTTAAAATATCGTCATTTAAAATGAAATTTCCGATGTAATCTATTGGAGTCTTAAATTGTTTATGAAGAGTCGGACTTTTTTGGTATTGTTTATAGAAAAAAAAGCTAATATAATCAAGTAGTTCCAGTTTTGATAACTTTTGATTTTCTGGTAAAGGAATAGTATGCCTCTCCATAAAGGCATAAATTTCTTTAAACCTGGCTCTTACCATTAAACAGTTCAGACATAATATCCCTAATTTCCCTTCACTATCGCTTCTTATAATCCTTAAAATTTCTTCTGCGTCGGATAGATTTTCAGTGTTCATTATTGATATTATTAGATGAATAAGTTTAAAATACTTTCATAATATCTTAAAAAAACAAATTAGATAGGAAAGCTTATTCTTTAAATAATTTACGTGCCTTTATCAACCGTAATATCGCAGTCGTAAATACCAGGCTAGAAAAAATCCACAATAATATCAAACGCCAAGGAATTAAGATAATCATAGCCAAGAAAAAAAGAAAGGTCTCAGAACGCTCCATTAAACCAGTTTGGTATGTGATGACTTTAGATTTGTTTTCTACACTGTTTCTTTTAGTTATGCCCCCTACAATTAGAAACATAGAAATACAAAGGATAATAGCAGCTAATGAAAACATTCCTGCCCATATTAGATTCAGAGAATCTGATGCAACAAGCGAAATTATTATCGATATTTCGACTAAACGATCGCAAAAAATGTCTAATATACCACCAAATATAGTAGGGCCTTCATATCTTGCTACCGAGCCGTCTATGGTATCTATAAAAAAAGAAATTGAAACAATGCTAACGGAGATTATAATCATAAATATTAGGAGATCTTCAAAGAGACTGCTGAGATATATTAAAAACGAGCCTATGAGACCAAAAATTAGCCCAATTATAGTGAGTTGATTGGCCGAAATTTTACCGAGAAAAAATTTCCTCACAAATTTCTCATACGCATCTTTAAATTTCGTCTTAGAAAGCCAGCTATCAATCATTATGAGATTTTTAAGATATACTTACTCCTATTAATCTTAATGAGTCTGCTGTTAAAAAAATTTATGTAAAAACATTTAATAATTCCTTGGAATTAATAGTAGATTGCTTCTTCAAGTGTTTTAGATCGATTCATCAAAAGTTGAAGAGTCCATTCATAGTTTAGCATTAAAAACTAATTATGTATCCTTACCTTGTTTTAATTAAGAACAAAAAAAACAAGAAAAAGAAAAATAATAAGAAGGAGGTAAAAGCTAATGGAAAAATCCGACACAAAAGCGTTAAAAGCTCAATCGAACTACAATTCATTTGAACTTCAATACCTTAAATTTGCTTGCGAAATAAGCAAGGAATAAATTATTTTTTTTAAATTTTTTAAAATTATGAATACCAAAAACCCCCAATAAAAGAGGTTAATAAAAATGGACAAGTATGAAAAAAGAAAAATCATAATAAAAACACCTGACGCTTTTCTTGAGCGTATAGATTTCTAATTCTGAGGAAGTACATAGAGTTTTTTCAATTCTTCTCTTAAATCAGTTTCAGGACGATTCCATATGGTTTTCATACCGAGTTTTTTTGCCGGCTTCAGGAAAAACAGGATATCATCGATAAAAAGGCTTTCTTCAGGAACTAAATTATACCGACTTAGGAGAAGTTCGTAAATCGCTTTTTCTGGTTTAATTACTTTTTCAACTCCCGAAATTATCTGACCATTGAACAGAGAAAGGAAACTATATTTCGAACTAACGTAACTAAATGCTTCTATAATATAGTTGGACAAAATATACGTTCTATAACCCAATTCCTTTAATTCTTCTAAAATCTTTATATTTTCTTCAATAGGGGCTAGCATGTCCATCCATTGATCAAAGAATTGCTCAATAAAATCTTTTTCCTGAGGATATTTAGATAGAAAAATAGTTCTGGCATTTTCTAAGGATTCTGTTCCCCGATCTAGCTCTAACCATGTCTTGCTCCGAGTGACTTTTGAAATAAATTGGTCGATATACTCTTTATCGTTGGTAAATCTTAGCAAGAATTCGTAAGGTTTGAAGTTTATTAAGACGTTTCCTAAATCAAATATGATGTTCTTTATCATTTTATAAATTATAATAATAAAAGAAGAAATAAAAGAATTGTAATTTTATTTTGATGAATACCTAATATTCATTAGGCATTTTTTTGAGTTCAGCGAGTGAAAAAACAGGACCATCGATGCAGACAAATTTCTCACCGATATTACATCTGCCGCATTTCCCAATTCCGCATTTCATTCGCATTTCTAATGAATTAAGAATCTTCTCGTCTTTCCAACCGATCTTAACTAACTCATCTACGGCAGTTCTTATCATAATAGGTGGTCCGCAAATAATTGCTACGGCATTATCTGGGGAAGGGGCAACTTCCTTGACTACAGCAGCTACAAAACCAACTTTTCGAGTCCAGCTTTCCTCTTCGCGATCTATAGTCAAAACTACGTTAATATCGTCTCGTTTTTCCCATTCTTCAAGAACATCTCGATAGAGAACTTCGCCTGAATCTCTGTTTCCATAAATTACCGTTATATCACCGTAATCTTTCCTATGTTTATCATCTAATACATATAACACGAGCGATCGTAGCGTAGAAAACGCAAAACCCCCTCCAATTACAACAATATTCTGTCCTTTTAACTCTTCCATAGGCCACCCGTTTCCCAACGGACCCCTTACACCAATTGTGTCTCCAATATCACTATTGTGAAAGGAAGAAGTCACGGTTCCCATTTTTTTGATCGTGAATTTGATCGTACCCTCTTCAGTGGGAGAAGAAGCAATTCCAATAGGACATTCTCCTTTACCAATAATACTAATTTCTGCAAATTGACCGGGAATATAATCGAAGGCTTTATATTCTTCCTTCTTTTGAAATTCTAACTCGAGAGTTTTTATATCTCGGACTTCATTTTCCGAAATAATAGATTTTACTCTCGTCAACATTGGAATATACGGATTAGGCACTAACTTTCTCACCACTTTTTTCTTGAATCTCAAGTATTTTATCAATTATTAATCTGAGCTCGTTATTAACGGGGCAGGCGGTAATGCATCTTCCGCACCCCACACACCCTAAACAATCGTAGTTCGAGGGATAATAGCTAAACTTGTGCATTATTCGATTTCGGCACCTTTGTATTTTAGCTGGGCGGGGGTTGTGACCGCTCGTTTCGAGCGTATAAAGACAGGATTGACAAGTATCCCAAATTCTAATTCGTCTACCCCGATTATTATATTCGTCGTTTTCGTCGATAACATCAAAACAAGTACAAGTAGGGCATAGAAAAGTACACGAACTGCATCCGATACAGCTTTCGCTAATTTCTTGCCAGACCGGATGTTCGAAGTTTTCGTCTAATACTTTTGTTACTAAATCAAAATCAAATTTAGTCGTAAACGATTCCTCCGCTAGCTTTGCTAACTCTTTAGATTTTTCTACATCTGCTTTTTTAGCGTCAGCAAGCCAAGATAGCTTCTTCAAGAGGTTCTCTCCTTTTTCGCTTATGGCCTCTACTAAATATGTATCTCCTAAATCTGATAAGAATACATCTGTACTCTCTTTTTGAAAGGGATGACCACCTACAGACGTACAGAAGCACGATTGCCTCGGACTATTACAACCAATGCCGATAATAGTCGCATTTTCTCGTTTTTTTAGAAAAATATCGTCCTGAAAGTCGCCAGACGCAAAAAAGTCTTCTAATAACTTAAAACTGTATGCATCGCAAGGTCTGACTCCAAAAATTATCAGTTTATCCTCGAGATCTTTTCTCTCTTCAATGATTACTTCTTTTCCTTCGTATCTGTACTCAAAAATAGTTTCTTTTTGTGGAAATAGCACATCCTTCGGAGGAACCTTTGAATTCAAATAGTCCAATTCGATTTCTTCTGCATTAGAAATCTTTTTGAAAGCAATGTTACCTTTTACTTTAGTAGGAGCGTAAAATTTGTATTCTTTTTCTAGCTCGCTATAAAACTTACCAATGTCGTCTTTTTTCAATAATTTTTCTGCCATATCTTAACCACTTCTCTTAATCCTCTTCTAACATAAATTCTTGGGCATCTTCCATCTTGAAATCTACCATGGGTGGTAGCACATCTGGATCGAGCCCTGAAGTGAAATTAAATCGTTCTTTCACGATTTTTTCTAATTTTCTATTAATTTTATTTAAATCGATGCCCACAGGACAAACTAACGAGCACGCACCGCACGCAACGCATCTTCCCGCCATGTGCATCGCCCGGATCAAGTGATAGACAAATACATCCGGTAAATCGGTTGTCTTCCCGAACCAAACCGGTTTGTTTTGATCAACAAAACAAAGATTACAGTAGCACATAGGACAGGCTTCTCGACACGCGTAGCATCGGGTACACACGCTTAATTCTTCAGTAATCTGGTTCCATTTTTCTTCGGGAGTTAACGCTTCGAACTCGGCAATATCGCTAAAATCGTCTACGATGTTCGAATATTCTTCGCATTCGCCAACGCATAAGTCAGGCGCTTTAGAAACGAGAGGTGGTTTTCGAATTTTACATGTTTTGCATAAATCGTTCATGTATTCATCGAATGGAAACTCTTTTTCAAAGTCTTTTCCCTTAACAATTACATTATTACCCGATACGGAGACTTCAAGAATCTCTTTTTCTCCAATTTCCATCTCAATCCGTTGCCTATTAACAACTCCGTTACACGGAATTCCGATAATTTTTATCTCGTCTAATTTAATCTTATTTTCTGACGCTAAGTGAATTAAAGCTCTTCCTACACAGCCTTTAGAAACAACTCCTACCGTTAAGTTGCCTTTTTCGGAATCCACGAACTTTGGCACTCTAGGAACTAAGTATTTGGCTAAATTAACGTAACATAAATTGTTCCAAATCAACTTTTCGACATCTTCTTCGCTGTCGATTATAATTGGTTGGGAGAGCATGGGTAAAGTACCTTCCATATAACCAATAATCACATCAACTTTTTTATCCTTAAGTAATCCTCTTGCTATTTCTCTTAGATTAGTCTCAATATCCTTATTTTCTGTCTCAAGTCCCATAATCTTCACCATTTCTTTTCAAATTTTGTGTTTGGACCCAATTTTTTTACGATTTCAGTTGCTTTTCGAACTAACACGGCAAAACGCTCGCCTTCTGCAGCAGAAGCCCACATAAAGTTAACTCTACCGGGTTCGATACCAAAAAATTCTAAAAGTTCTTTTAATATCGCAAATCTTCTACGAGCAACCAGATTTCCACTAATGTAATGGCAATCGCCAGGGTGACATCCAGAAATGAGAACCCCGTCCCAACCATCAGTTAAACTTTTTATAATAAAATAAGCGTTAATCCTTCCAGAGCACGGGACCCTTACAATTCTAATGTTTGGGGGATATTGGATTCGACTTACTCCCGCTAAATCTGCTCCGGCGTAGGAGCACCAATTACATAGAAAAGCGATAATTTTTGGTTCCCATTCTTTATTTTCAGTTTGTTTTGTTTCTACTATTGGTTCTGTCATTATTAAACCCTCTTAGTTATCATTGAATGTAATTGTTCAGATGAAAATCCTATTATATCAATTGCGGAGCTTCTACAATTACCCGAGCAAGCACCACATCCTTTACAGAGTGCTACATTAACTGAAGCTATCGTTCCAAATCTTCTATCATCAACATATTCAATAGCTCCATACGCGCAATTTTGAATACACATTCCACAACCAGAACATCGATCAGCATGAATTACGGCAAAAAATGGCTCAATCTCTACTTCTCCTTTCGCCATTAACGCAATTGCGCTAGCAGCTGCTGCTTTAGCCTGAGCTACGGAATCTGGTATGTCTTTAGGTCCCTGAGAAACCCCCGCTATGAAAATACCTTCGGTTAAAGTATCTACAGGTCTTAGTTTAGGGTGCGCTTCTAAAAAGAATCCATCGGCTGACTTTTGAATTCTCAAAAGAGTAGTAATAGAGTCTGAGTCCGCTCGAGGCTCGATACCCGTCGAAAGAACAAATAATTCAACTTCTACTTCAATGGGTTGTTGGAGCAGCGTATCTTCGGATCGAATAATTATATTGTGATTCAGAGGATTTTCTCTTACTTCAGCAATTCGCCCTCTTACGTAATTAATACCATAATCCCTTGCTGCGGATTCGTAAAACTCTTCATATCCTTTTCCAAACGCTCGAATATCCATATAAAATATGTAGATATCCGCTTCTGGATGCTTTTCTTTGTACTGCCTTGCCTGCTTGGTAGCATACATACAGCACACTCGAGAGCAATACTTATTTCCGCCTTCTCTAAAATTTCTGCTTCCAACGCATTGTAAAAACGCAATACTATGCGGATCTTTAAGGTCTGATGGTTTTACAGGTTTTCCTATAACTGGACCAAACGAACTAAGTAATCGTTCCATTTGAAGGCCTGTAATGACATTGGGGTATTTCCCGTAGCCATATTGCTTTAGCCCCGACGGATCGTATTCGTCGTATCCTGTCGCTACTATAATGGTGCCTACTTTAACATTAATATATTCAGGCTTGTCGTCGTAATTTATAGCAAGAGGTTCACATACACTTTCTCTCGCGCAAATTCCGCATAAAACACAGCTGTCCATGTCGATAGTATATTCGCTTGGAACCGCTTGAGGGAATGGAACGTAAATAGCCTTTCTTGTAGCTAATCCTAATTCAAACTCGTTAGCAACTGATATAGGGCATGAATCTACACAAATTCCACACCCGGTGCATTTAACTTGATCTACATAATGAGGCTTTTTTTTAATCGTAACTTCAAAATTGCCTACATATCCTGTTACTTCTTCTACTTCAGAATACGTCAACAATTCAATATTTTTGTCTCGTGAAATTTCTGACATTTTAGGTGTAAGAATACAAGAAGAACAATCCATAGTCGGAAAGGTCTTGTCAAGCTGGGCCATATGCCCTCCAATCGTCGCAGATCTTTCCACTAAGTATACTTTGTATCCCGCAGCGCTAAGATTTAAAGCGGCGTTCATTCCTGTAATCCCAGCACCGATAATTAAACTTGCTGGTTCTACCTTTACTTTTTGTACTGCTAAAGGTGCTAATTCTCTTGCTTTCGCAATTGCTAACCTTATGTGATCTTTTGCTACTTCATAGGCACCTTCAGTATCTTTCATGTGAACCCACGTAGAGTGTTCTCTAATATTTGCCATCTCAAACAAAAATTGATTTAAGCCTGCTTCTTTACAAGCTATTCGAAACGTAGGTTCGTGCATTCTCGGAGAACACGCTGCAACCACAACCCGGTTAATTAGTCCCGCTTCGATATCTTCTTTAATCATTTTTTGTCCGACATCTGAACAAAAGAATTTGTATTCCCGACCCACCGTAACATCCGGTAGCGTCTTGGCATACTCAACTAAATCTGGAACTGAAACTACTCCACCAATATTCACGCCGCAGTGACAAACGTAAACTCCTATCCTTGGTTTTTCGTTTCCCATGATACTGATTTTTTTATCTGATTCTGTCAATTTTTCGATCCTCCTAAGTTAACTGGTCTTTTACTTTTTCTAAAAACGGTTCTATAGGGATAAACGGAGTTACTCCTTTTAGGTCGTGATTTTTTACTAACCCCAAAAGATTAGGATCAATTCCAAAAGATAAGCCTAAAAGCTGAGTAATGTATACTACAGGGATTTTGTATGGTTCTCCAATCATATCTTTATAAAAGTCATTAGCCTCCATTTGGCCTAAATCTAACTGCAAATGACAGAAGGGGCAGCAATCGATGATTATATCGGCGCCAGCATCCCTCATGTTCTCTAATTTTTCTCGAGAAAAGTCAGCTGAAACTTCTTTTACTGCCGTTCTTACTGCGCCACCTGCTCCGCAACACATAAGTTTATCATTATAATCGATGCTTTTTGCTCCTGTAATTTCTACGATTTCATCAAGAAATGTAGGGTCTTCGCATTCGCCACCCCAAGGTCTTTTATCACTTGGTTTTATTATGTGGCATCCATAATGCACAGCAACTTTTAAATCCTTAAATTTATGTTTTACAAAACCTCGTAAGTAATCTAAACCCATGTCTTGATATAATACTTGAACGATATGTTTGGGTTCAATTGAACCCTTAAATTCTCTTCCAACTTTGGCGAGATGTTCATTTACCATTTTCTTTAATTCGGGTTCGTGTTCTAACTCAACCCAGGCGTCTCGAAGCGTACCATAGCAACCATTACACCCCGTTATAATATCAACTCCCAGTTTTTCTGCTATTGTAATATTTCGAGCCGCAATTACTAACCAAGTAGGAATGTGGAACGCTCGAAAAACTCCTGGAGCAGGACAACAAGAGGCTCCTTCTAATTCCAAAATTTCAGCACCTAAATGATCAAATACTGCCCTGATAGATGATTCAATCATGGGATAGCGATTAGGGGCTACGCAACCAAGAAAGAAACCGTATTTCCATTTATTTTCTTCACTCATTATTATATATCACCTTATTTTTCCTCTTCTTTGTCTTTTTCAGCCTCAGCTTTTTCTTTTTCCTTTATTTTTTCGATTTTATCCAACAAATCTCTAAAACCAACAGACTTCATTAATTCTTGACATTCTTTGACAGCTTCAGGATGCGTGTGAACGGTTGGAGGTAATGGGGGTAATCCATAGGATTCGCGTAAATCTCGCCATTTTTTATTTGCTTCTCCATTGGCAGGTACTCCATGGCCTGTTTCGTAAAATATTTTATTAGCTAACCCAAAATGAGCGTCTAAAATATGTCCTTCTTCAACAGCGATATTTCTTAGCTTAATAATCATATCAGTTACTGGAATGTCTCGCGGACATCGCTCATAACAAGTATAGCATGTACTACAAAGCCAAATATCGATATCTTCTAAAACAGATTCATCGCCTGTTAAAGCTCGACGAAGAATCGAGCGCGTTCTAATTGCTGTACGCCTACCCGATGGACAAGACCCTGTACATGTCCCACAATTAATACACGCTCTAAGCTTCTCTAAACCGGCGTCAACAAATTTTTGAGTAATACTTGAGCCCGTGGACTTATAAACCTTTCTTTTTATGTATTTTTCTACATTTTCGCTCATAATTAATTCAAATCCCCATTTTTAATTAGATTTACTAAATGGTAAAAAACTAAGTCTTCACATAAACGTGTTTGATCAAACAAATCAATTGATAATCTTATAGTTGAAAAAGAACTTTTCTTAAAAAAATTTATTATGATAAATAAATAACCAAATTCCTAATATTGACTATATCATATATCGAATATTTTTATAAGGAATTTAATTAGAAATATCAAATTAAGGAACAAATTTTTATTAAAATTAGAGTACAGACATGCAATTCCGATTTGAAAGAATTGTTAAGGATGCATAAACAAAAAAAATAGATTTTTTATTTAGAAACCAATTTTCTGCCACATTCTGGACAGAACTTTAAAGATTCTTCTCCAGACTTAAATCCACAATTAGAACATATTGCATGAACGATAATAGGGGATTGTTCTTTCATTGATCTAGGCTCACTTTCCTCTCTCTCTTTAACTAAAGGAGGGCCAAATATAGAATTACCTTTATTTACGCGTTTATAAAAAAAGTAACCTAATATCATTATTAAACCCCCTACTAATGCATACTCGTGCAAAAACAAGAAAGTTCCATATCCAAATATGGAATAAATCGACAGACCTAAAGAGACACTAACAACTAACCATGAAAAAGAAAGAAGTTTCATCTTTTCTTCAATTAAAGTCGTAAAAAGGTAGGATAAGCTTCCATTTATATTTAATTAAAAAGAAGAAAGATAAGTTAATTTATAATTTCAGCCGTTTTCTGAGAATATTTAATGATCAAATTTAATAAAATAGAGAAAATTGACAATTTTGAAGAAATTTGATTACTTATTTATTATCTTTAGCAAGTTCTTTTAAAAATTCTATTTGCTTTTCTTCTGGTAAAAAGGCTAATTCTTTCTTAATTTCCTTTAGCTCGTCTTTAGAAAGGTTTAGCTTCATTAATTCTTCTTTAACTTCTTTGGATAGTACTGTAAAGATTCTATAGAAATATTTTTTCACAACTTCTAATTTCTCAAATCCTCCATTATTTTCATCGCTACTTATCATGCTCACCAAATGCACATTTAATGTGATGTTAAAATTTCATGTATTGTCTAATTAAGAAATGAAATGAGCGTTATTAAAAAATGTGGAGTCCATATTTTAGTCTTCAATAATAGGCAACGAAAAGAAAAAAGTACTTCCTTTATTTCTACCTTCTGATTCCACCCAAATTTTACCGTCGTGAAGCGTCATTAATTCTTTTGAGATATACAATCCTAATCCGGTTCCTTCGATGTCTACATCCCAGCCTTGGCCATATCTTTCGATTTTCCCAAATTGCGTGAATAGTTGGCCAATTTCTTTCTGAGTTAATCCAATACCCGTATCTTTTATCGAAATGATGTATTGACTGTCTTCTTTAGTAGAGTCGATTGTGATATGGCCACCCACAGGAGTGTATTTGATAGCATTTATCAACAAATTCGTAATCACTCTGTATATTTTTTCTTTATCGAATTCCGTAAAAAGATTGTCCTGAGTATTTACTTCAATAACATGTTTTCTTAATTCAGTATTTCCTCGAAGTTGTTTAACGCAATCATTTATTAGATCGGTAAGATTATCTTTTACTTTATGTATTTTTAGTAAACCTTGGTCTAACTGCGAGCTTTCTACAAGTAAATTAATATAATCCTCAAGGCGTTTACTTCCGTCTTTAATTTCTTCCAAAATTGAAATAACATCCTCATCTAACTTTTCTGAATGTAAATTTATTAATAAATCAGTAAATCCCTTAATGGAAATTAACGGCGTTTTTAATTCGTGGGATGTTCGGGAAAAGAGATCGCTTTTTAATTTATTGATTTCGCTCAACATTCTGTTTTGTTCTTCTAGATGTTGTTGAGACTTCCATCTTCTTTGCTCTATTTCAAGAGCATCGCAAATTAAGAATAGTACCAACTTGTTTTGGTTAGAAATCGTAGGGTTTTCGGTAAACAAGACAACTAACAAATCGTTTAAATCGTTCCCAGACATTATTAATTTACCGTAGCAAGCTTTAATTTGTTGATCCATAATGAAACTATCTGTTTTAGCATATTCCGTTTTATCGATGTCATAAAATTCTTGAGTAAAATCGTGGTTTTCTACAAAGAATTGACTTACAAATAAATTTTTCTTAAACTCTTCTGAGGAATATAATTTCACATCCCCTTTATGAGACATTACTCTGTATTGTTCTTCTTCTTCATCTTCACGAATAATTTTATTGATATACAAAACAACATCGCCATCAAGTAATTTTAGGCAAGTTTTTAGCAATAATTCAATGTTTTGTTGAGTATCCGTCGTGTAGTTTAAAAAGTTTATATTTAGCTCATAGATTAATTCTTCGTAAATCTTTTTCTCAGTTACGTCCTCTAACCACAGTCGAAAACTTATCAAATTGCCTTTCTCGTCGTGTTGGTTTAATCTTTTACCCTGTAACCATTTCATCTTACCATCATTGGTAATAACTCTAAACTCTATCTCCTTTCCTTCTTCAGAATTTAATAATCTTAGCAAGTCGTCAGGATGGATAATTTCATTCATTAACTTTTTATTAACAATTTTGATATCTTGATAGCCAATGAATTCTAACAATCGAGGGTTAAGGTAGGAGATGCTATTCTTTTTTAGTTCAATTTCTAGAACTCCAATTGTTGACGTCTCTAATAAATCCCTAAGTTTTTCCTCTGAATCCTTAATTTTTTGTTCAGAAAACACTTTTTCGGTTATATCGTCTACAGTAAATATTATATTCTCTATCTTCCCGTTGGTTCCAATAAGAGGAGTGCCGTTAATTGAAAGGAGGATGTTCTCATCCTTAGCTAAGTTAAAGGTTGCGTGATAATCAAATAATGGTTTTTTCGTTTGCATAATAATTTGAAATGGAAGCTCGTGTTTTGGTATGGAATTACCTTCTGAGTCTATAAGCTTGAACTTTGATGCGATAAAGGACTTTTTTAATAATTCTTCTTTAGGATAATGTAAAACTTTCTCAGCTTGTGAATTTACGTAAATAATTTGTCCACTTGTATCTATAGATAAAATACCAGCGGGATTTGTTTCCATGATCCGTTCCAGTCTTTCGTGTTGGCGACGTAAGTTTTCTTCAGCATTTTTTCGTTCTGTTATATCTTCAAATGTTATTAGAAGTCCTGCTACTTTCCCATCAGAATTCAGCAACGGGATTCTATTCACATCGATCCAGATTTTTTGTTCATTTCTACGAATCCAATATTCATCTTTATGAAAAACTGCTTGATTTGATTCGATAACTTTCTTCTCCTGTTGTTTATTAAACTCAATCTGTTTACTATCCCAGAGCAATTCTTCGTCCTTTTTGGCTATAATATTTTCGGGGTGGTCAATTCCTATCAAATTTGCATAATTGTCATTACACCCTAAATAACTTAAATCAATATCTTTCCAGATAATGTATTGTGGAATATTTTCCATAACCATTTGGAGCATTTCGTATGAACTTTGGAGGGCTTCTTCGTATTTCTTCGGATTGAACAATTTCCAAAATCGTATTTCAGGAATGGTTTCAGTAATTTTTTTAAAACGGTCCTCTGTATCCCTGAGGTTTACTTCGATTTTCTTTTGCTTTGAGATATCTTTTAGAATTACTAAGATCTTATCGATCTTGTTCTCGTCAGTAAATTTTTTTGCTTTAATTTCTGCCCAAATAATTTCGCCCTTCTTTGATAGTAACCTTATTTCTTGGAAATGACCAAATGTTTCAACACCTTTTTTAAAAAACTTAGAAACTTTTTTGATATCCTCAGAAAAAAAAATTGTTAAAAAGGGCTTACCTGTTATGTCATTTTCAGAATACTCAAGCTTGTCTAATAAAGGGCATTGGTTAATGAGTTCTATGTCGAAATCTTTATTTTGATTAATAACAACAACCAGATCGTTTACAATTTCCATGAAAATTTGAAATTGAGTTTTGATGTTGCCTTGTTTGTTGTCGTCAGAAATCATATTCTTGCATCCTTAGTTAAAACTAATTTTTTTTTTCCTAACCTTCGTGTTACTCCTAATTAAACAAGTAAAGAAACTTTTATTTATATATAAGTATAATTTTCCAACGATATCAGTAATGGGATAGGCTTAAGATCATGGAAAGAATCTTATATCTTAATAGCACTAAAATTTTATTCTTACAAAAATTATTAGATGATAACAGATTATCAAAATTTATAACAATTGGGAAGTTTCCAAAATAATATAGGAGTGTGTTAAGAATCTATGGAAGGTTTTATAAATTGTTTGTCGTGTGGTAAGAAATTAGGTCCAAAATCTAAGCATAACCATGGACAATGCACAGAATGCCTTTTGAAACTAGAATTTAAAACAGAAGATACAGATCTTGAATTCATTCAAAAATATCTGCAAGGAATATTAGATTTCTTTGTATCTGACGTAAGCGCAGCGTTTAATAAAGATCCTGCCGCTCATACTTTGATTGAAGTTTTAACTAGTTATCCCGGAATAAAAGCTGTATTGTTGTATCGTATTGCTCACTTTTTTTGGAAATTAAACGTTCCATATATTCCAAGATATATATCGGATATTGCTAGAGAGTTAACAGCAATAGATATACATCCAGGAGCTGAAATTGGGTCCGAATTTTTTATAGATCACGGAGCGGGAGTTGTAATTGGTGAAACCGCGGAAGTTGGCAATAACGTGACGTTTTACGCCGGAGTAGTCTTAGGGGGTACTAATTTAGAACAAACTAAGAGGCATCCCACTTTAGGAGATAATATAGTTGTTGGTACTGGAGCCAAAATTTTAGGACCCATCAAAATCGGTGATAACGTAAGAGTGGGCGCTAATTCTGTAGTAGTACACGATGTTCCTCCAAATTGCGTCGTAGTTGGGGTTCCTGCAAAAGTAGTATCAAAGAAAGGTGATAAAATAGATAAGATAGATCTACGACACGGAGATCTCCCAGATCCTATTTCAATTGCTATTGAAATGCTAGATAAACGACTTAAAGAGATCGAGAACCAATTCCCAAATATCAAAAAACCGAGTAAAGACGAATTAGAAATATTTTACGGCGAATACGGTGAAGGAATTTAATCCTGAGGGCTTTTTTCAAAATAAATAAATAAAAAAGTGAAAGTTATGGCTAATTATTATAGTAGTATTATAGAAACAATAGGAAAGACTCCATTAGTAAAGCTTAATCGAATTACCAAAGACGTTAAACCAAATATCTTTGTTAAGTTAGAATCTTTTAACCCTGGTGGTAGCGTTAAAGACAGAATTGGTATGAACATGATCCTTAAAGCGGAAGAGGAAGGTATAATTGATAGCGACACTATTATCGTTGAGCCCACGTCGGGAAATACAGGGATCGGTCTTGCGATTACATGTGCTGCAAAAGGCTATAAATTAATCCTTACGATGCCTGAAAGCGTTACTGTCGAAAGAAAGCAAATTCTTCTTGCGTATGGTGCTGAAGTTGTTCTCACACCAAAAGAGGGAGGGATGAAAGGTTCCATAAAGAAAGCAGAAGAAATCGCAAGAGAGAGGGGAAAGGTGCATATACCTCAACAATTTAGAAATTTAGCTAATCCAGATATCCACAGGAGAACAACGGCTAAAGAAATATTTAACGACTTAGATGGTCAAGTCGATGGATTTGTTGCTGGAGTTGGAACGGGAGGAACTATAACTGGTGTAGGAGAAATATTAAAAGATAGAGTAGGAGCAAGGTTCAGAGTTTATGCTGTGGAACCTAAAGATTCTGCGGTTTTATCAGGAGGAGAACCAGGACCACATAAAATTCAAGGCATAGGTGCGGGATTTGTACCAGAAGTGCTAAACACCGAAATATACGATAAAATTATTATTGTAGCCTACGAGGATGCTGTCGCAACAGCAAGAAAATTAGCTAAATTAGAAGGTATATTCGTTGGTATCTCTGCGGGAGCCTGTGCGTGGGCAACTATTTACGAGGCCTCAAAAGATTTCGAAGAAGGAGATAACCTTGTAGCTTTACTACCTGACGGTGGGGAAAAATATCTCTCAACTGAATTATTTCGTTTTTAAGTAGGAATAAAATTTATTCGATTTTTATTGTATCTAATAACATTATATCGTAAATTTTCTTCCAATATTCTTCAATGTTCCAATTAGTTTTGTTTTTAATTTTTTCAGATAGATCAATAAAAATCTCTTTTATTTCTAACGTGTGAAAATAGTTAATTGACGGTGCTATAACCGCAATCATATATTGTTTTTCTCCAAATCTTTCTTTTTTGTCAAGATAAGAATCAAAAAAGAGATAGCCACGACTTTTTAGATTTTTTATGTCTAATAAAACACCCTCTGCCTTTGTAATCTTATCGTGACCATAAATTGAAGTCGCTACCGTAAACAATTGATTTACTATGTCATTTAAGGGAATTGGAAATATTTTTTCCTCAGGAAAATATTGATGTAATTCTGGACCGAATTTATCGTCCCAAAATGCTAAAAATAAACAGATAAAATATTCTCGTTGACCTTCAATAGGACTTTTCATTATTGTATTCGAAGTTGAAAATGATTCTTCAATTTTGGTGTTTAATGCGTTTATTCTTTTATTACGAGCAATTCTACCTAATAATATTGCGAGTAAGTCTTTCTCGTTAAATGGTTTAGTTAAATAAGCGTCTACACCAAGTAATTTCCCAAATCTTATATCTTTAGGGGTGGTACGGGCTGAAAGAAATAGGAATGGAATCCTATTCCAAAGTGGATTGTTCGAAATTTTTCTAAAAAATTCGTAACCATCCATTTCAGGCATCATAATATCGCTTATAATAACTTCAGGAATTTCTTCGAGGTTAGAGAGGATTTCTAGAGCTTCTTTTCCATTTTTCGCAGTGATAGGTCTATAATTGTTAGATTCTAGTAATAAATTTAAGTTATACAACAAATCAACATTATCTTCAACTACAAGTATAAAAGGTTTCAAATCGAATCTAACTGAATTTTTTTTTCTTTTACATTAGAAGTAGGGATTATTGAGTATATATGTCTTTTTCAATTCTCGGAAAAAAAGCAAAAAAAATTGTTCCTTTTCCATATTCGCTTTCAACATACACTCCTCCATTATGAAGTTCGATCAATTCTTTCGCAATAGGTAATCCCAGACCTGTTCCGGGGATATCGCTTACCTGATCTGACCTAAAAAATCTCTGAAATATGAAAGAAATATCTTTTTCTGAAATTCCAATTCCATTATCTTCAAATTGGAATAAGACTCCATCCTGGGCACTAGGATTATATTGCCCTTTATAATGATCAATTGCTTTAATTTCGATAGTATTCTTCTCTTTAGAATACTTTATAGCATTGTCAATAAATATACGAAATATTTGGTCAACTTTCTTACTGTCCCCATTTATTTTAATGTTTTCGCTAACATCTACCCTAAAAGTTATATTTTTTTGGTTTCCAATTGGTTCCATCAGTGCTAAGATATCCGTAAGGAGTAGAAATGGCTGGTATTCTTTCCATTGCATTTTAGCTTTTCCTTCATCTATTCTCGAAAGCGTTAAAATATCTTCTATTAAGTCTTTCAGAAGATAGATATTTCTTGAGATTCCTTCTCTCAATTTTTTCTCGATTTCTGGAGTAATTTTATCAGTGTGGTTTTCTAAAAATTCAATCGACATTGTTAATACACTAACTGGTGTTCTCAATTCGTGAGAAACCGTAGAAACAAAACGACCCAAATTATCTTCGGCTTCTTTCCGAGCTGTTATATCCAAGCCATATATATTCGCATATTCCTTTCCTTTAATAGGCACTATGAAGAGGTAATAAACTCGATCTTTAATTTTTAATTCCATTTCTATATTCTTATCCATAGAAAATGCTTCGTTAACAGGTTTTATAAGGACATCTGGAATTCTACTACCTTCCCCTATTCTGAATAAAGTTTGGCCAGTCTTATTAGCTAAGAGGACATAATTTCTACTTAATCTTAGCACGGGATTAGGATTTTCGGTGTAAAATTTTGCCATATCTGCTATTTTTTCTCGTGCAATTTTTTGCTCAGAAATATCTGTCACAAACGCCATAGCACCGTTGAAATTTCCATTTTCATCAAATATTGGAGAAGATCTTACACTCGCAAATACCTTTTTACCTGATTTGTGAATAAACTCAAACTCGTGATCTTCCTCTATCCCCTGTCTACGTCTTTCAAAATTTGCCTCTGCGATTTTTTTTCCATCCTCGTCCGTAAATTCATAAAGATTAGCTCCAATCATCTCATCAATCTCATAGCCAAACATTTTTGCCATGCTTTGATTAACAAAAGTAGTATTAGTTTCATCGTCAATTACCCATATACCTTCCAGGGAATCTTCAACTAACTTTCTATATTTTTCTTCCGATTTTTTCATCGCCACTTCAAGCTTACTGCGTTTAGTTATATTTGTGAAATTTTGAATTATTCCTACGAACTCCCCCTTAGTATTTCTGTAAGGGACAGACTGCACAATACTTACGATTTCAGTACCCTCGTCCAATTTAGTAGTTAATTCGTATTCATAATACTCTTTACCTTTTTCGATTTGTTTCATTGAGCACAAATCAGTATCACAAAGATGCCCAAGGGGCGATAAAGTAGGATCGTAACATTTCTTCCCTAATATTTGCTTTTCAGATATGTGAAAAAGATCAGTATATGTCTGATTTACCCGTATAATTTCACATTCTTTACTAATAACTCTCAGCGGAAGAGAAGCGTTAAAAACTTGGGTAAATTCTGAATATGCGTGTTCTAAATCTTCTGCTTTTTGTCTTAATGATTCGTCGCTTAACTTTAATTTTCTAAGTAACAATCCAAATGGATTCGTTAAGCCTATTTCAATTATTGCCTTGTATATGAAGAAAAATGCTAATATTTTTAAAATATGACCGATAAGATTTGAGAAGTCAAATACGCTCACATAGAATGTGAATGCAAGCTCTGAAACGATCGTTATGCTAATGGAAATAATGATTAATGAAAAGATCTTCCTATTAAATTCGTTCCTAAACTTATATAAAATTAATATTGAAGCTAATAGGATTGAATTTATTACGTACTCGCTTATAATTTTAAAGGGTGTTAGTCCAACACCTACGATAAAACAGGTTGGGAATAATCCCGTAAATATAGTAAAAAAAAGAATTGAAATAATAATTAAACCGCTATCCATCAAATAACTTGCTTTAACTTTTTTATTAATAGCAAGCGAAGCAAGAAGATAAGAAAATGATTGCCAATATCTTGCTGCGATCCATAATTGCGTTGGTAAATTCGCATCGTAATCAAGAAAGATGTTCATTCCTGAATAGGATAACGTGTGGAGTAAATCGATTACGCTTATAAATAAGAAGGAAGTTCCAACTATTAAGAAGAAGGAACTATTCATGTATTTTCGAGAGTTCCAGCCAATAAAAAAAATTCCACCCGAAATTACGATGCTAATAACCTCAGCAATCGAATGAAAAAGTAAATAACTATAGGTGCTTAGCAAAAATGTAAGCAATATCCCTATGATAAGGATGAAATACTCTATAAAATCCCGCCAAAGTACTGATTTCTCTGATTCTGATTCTTGAGGAAACAATATAAGTTCACTTTTTTCTTATTTATTTTTATATAATCGATTTTTGAAAGACGGTATATATCGATGTTTTATAAATTTGATGCGGAAAGCTCTGTGGAATAATATTTTTGATCTGTTTTATCAAAGTCTGGATTAGTTCTTCGTTTATATCTTGGGTTATTAGCTCTATGTCAGGATCAAATTTATGTAGGAATAAAGAAAAATCCGGATTTAATTTATTTTTTTGTAATAGCGCAATAATTTTAGCTAAATACTGTAAGGATAGATCGTATCGATCTCGATCTTGAATATCTAACACATAAATAAGTTTGCTCGTCCCTTTAATGTGATTTTTAAAGTCCTTAACATAATCTTCTCTAAATTTTTCTTGTCCCCCAAAATCCCAGATATTAAAGTCTGAGCCCATAGTATTAAATTTGTTGATTTCAAATCCTCTTGTTGGTTTTATAGCGCTAAATGACGTAAGATTTTTCACTCCTTTCAAACATAACACTATAGATGATTTACCACTATTATCTAAACCCATTATAACTATTTTCTTAGTAATCTTAGAATCGTTTCTTTGCATATTTAAAATCCTATACCATATCAAATAAAACTTAAAAAAGGGTGTCTAAAATATCTTCATTACTCATAACTTGAAGTTTTTCTTTATTAATTTCCGCAACGAATGACTTTATATCAATTAGGAGTTTAAAAACTTCTTTATTCTTGATTTTATAATACTTAATGTTGTTAATTCTATCAAAAATAATGAGATTCATATTAGTTAAAACCTTTAAGTGCTGAGAGATTGTAGATTGAGATTTTTTCAGAGCTGATTGAATTTCAGAAGAGGTCTTCTTCTCATGATACAGTAAATCTAGTATCTCTAATCGAGTTTGATCGGATAGGACCTTTAAAAATTCGATGATATCTTTTTTAAGTTCACTCATAAATTCTATTCAGCTGTATTTTAGGATTATTGGGTATAATCGCATTTAAACCTATTTTTAATTAATTATTAAGTATTAATATTTAAATATAAGATCACCGCAATATTTATATATCGGCATATCGTTATTAATGAATATAGATAAAATAAAATTTTTTCACCAATTCCTATGGAAAGTAAAGTTTTTAAAATCGATGAAATAGACAAAAACATAATCGAAATAATACAAAGAGAGCCAATGCTCACTCATACTGAGATCGCAAAGAAAGTGAATCGAAGCCAGCCTACAATTGGAATGAGAATTCGCAAACTAGAAAAAGCAGGAGTTTTAAAATTTCAAGCTGGTATCAATGTGAAAACTATGGACTTACTGTTAGCAAGGGTTGAAATTCAGACGTTAAAACCAGATGAAACAGTTAAGTTAGTAAAAAGTTGTCCTCACATGTTAAACGCTTTCAGATTAAGTGGCACATCGAATCTTAGTATCCTAGTAGTAAGTGATAAACTCGCAGATCTAGACGAGATTGTAAACCATCATTTTAGAAAAGATCCTAACGTAACAGAAGTTTATATGGATATTATAACCGATGTGACGAACGATTTTGTCCTCCCTTTTGATTTTAATTTCGATAACTGTGGTTTAACTTCAAACCATGAGTGTTGTGGAAAATGTTTTGCCTAAAATTCCAATAAAATTTTAGAATTGGATAACATCGATTTATAGAATAGAACAAGCATTTTTATTCCATTAACATCAAATTTTTAGCATATTCTACTTTTTTAGAATTTGATAGTGATCTTTATTCAATCAAAAAATCAAATTAAATAAATAATTGAATCTTATACAATTTAACTATTGAACTAGCCAGCGTATCCGAGTAGTTAAGGAGGCGGCCTGCAGAGCCGTTGCTTTCAGCATCGTGGGTGCAAATCCCACCGCTGGCTCTTAAACCATCTTCTAAATTAATTAATTTGGGTGTATCAACAATCATGAAAGTATACAACAGTCTAACATTCCAAAAGGAAGAATTTGTTCCTATAGAGTCCGGAAAAATCAAGATGTATGTTTGTGGAGTTACAGTTTATGGGAGTCCACATCTAGGTCATGCAAAGTCTGCCGTCGCTTTTGATTTAATTCATAGGTTTTTAAAATATAAAGGATACGAGGTGAACATAGTAAAAAATTACACTGATATAGACGATAAAATTATCAAGAGCTCGCAAGAAAACAATGAAGATTATAGAGTACTAAGTGAACGCCATATCGGTGAATACGAAGAAATCATGAAATTGTTGAATGTTGAAAAAGACACTCAAAATCCCCGAGCAACAGAAGTAATTGATCTTATTATCAAATTCGCTCAAGAATTAATTTCTAAAGGTCACGCTTATGAACGAAATGGATCGGTATATTTTTCAGTTAAGTCCTTTCCCAAATATACTACAATACTTCAAAGAATAAAGGAGCACGATACTGAAAGCGAAGAAGAGGATTACATGGTCGATCAAGACACGGCTTTCGGCGAAGATAAGCTCGATAAACGCGATTTTGCTTTATGGAAAAAAATGAAAGAAGGTGAGCCGTTTTGGGAAAGTCCTTGGGGTAAGGGTCGTCCTGGATGGCACATCGAATGTTCAGTTATGATCTTACATTTCCTAGGAGAAACGATTGATATCCATGGCGGAGGGCAGGATCTTAAATTTCCTCATCATAGAAACGAGATTGCCCAATCGGAATCTTATTCAGGTAAAGTATTTGCTAAATATTTTTTACATAATGGTTATGTTAACGTAAACAACGAAAAAATGTCAAAAAGCCTTAATAATTTTTTTACCGTTGCTGACATTATTAAAAATTACGATCCGATGGTTATCCGCTGGTATCTGATATCGAGTCATTACAGAAGTTCAAATAATTACACTCCGGACAGTATGGAACCAGCAAAAAAGACTTACAATAGATTAATTAATACGATCAAGAAAGTTAACGATGCCGAGTTTAGCGAAGAACCGTCTAACCAGCTTGATATTTTGACGAATAAAATTATAGAATCTAAACATAAAATTATTGAAGCCATGGACGACGATTTCGACACTCCCGTAGCTTTGGCTGAACTTCTAACGCTATTTAGAGAAATAAACAAAGCCTTATTACAAGATGGGTTAAAAATTAATCAATCATTCAAAGACCAATTTTTAAATTATATTGAGTTTATTGAAGAAATTTTCGGGATATTTCCTTTTTTAAAATCTAAAACGCTACCTTTTTCAAATGTTGACGCTGATGAGAAAGATATCCTCATAAAAAATCTTATTAATTTAATTATTGAAACGAGAGCTAAGATAAGAGAAAAGAAGCTTTATGATATAAGCGACTTAATTCGAGAACGGTTAAAAGAATTGGGGCTTGATATCGAAGATAAAAAAGTAAAATAACTAATTTTTTAATTCCAATAAATAAAAATCTCTTTTAATACGTAAGTTTAAAGATTTGCGGTATTATTTACTATTTCTTCTTGCTCTTCGAGATTTTTGTAATGTTTATAAAGAATTGGGGCAAGTTTAACATCTTTAGTAGTAGAAACGGTTAAAACCTGATCTTCTCCAGCGTGTAGCACTAAAAGATATCCTTTTTCAGCTTGAATATACGATTGCTCAAACTCTCCTAATCCCATTTCTCCGATTGCTCGTTCGCTTAACGAACATAGTGCTGCTGTCATTGCCGCAAAGCGCATATCATCCGCAGTTGCTGGTAGAATTGAGGCGAGAGGTTGACCTGTGTCTGCCGTAAGTTGAGCTGCTTTTACACCTTCAACATTATCCATGATATCCTTTAAGAGTTCCTCTAGAGAAGATTTAAAAACTCTTCTTTTCCTTAACCCTTTCATCACACAAGAATTTTATTGAAATTATTAGATATATACACTAAATATATATTATACCTTTGTTGCTTAAAAAGGAGACTTTCTAATATAAATTTTAGTACGATTTGATGATATCGAACTAATAAGTTAAGATAAAAACAATCAAAAAAAATAAAATAAAGGTTTAAGAGCATTCTTTGTTATTATTTGAGACGACGCCCTAACTTTTTTCTTATAACAATAAATATTCCTATACTTATAGCAGCTATTATGGAAATTATTGAAAATCCCGGTATAGCACCGTCACTGGGACTTGGGGGTGTTCCTGCTGTATAGGTAAGTGTCCAAATGTATCGCCATATATATATTGTTACACCTAAATCTTTCTCCACCATTTCGTCAAAAACATAGCTTAAAACCTTATCTGAATTAAATCTAATATTTCCTGTGTAAATATCTGTCTCATCTCCGTCGACAAAAGTTCCTGATAAAGAGAAATTATTTGTCGGAGCCTCTCCAAAGGTAAGCCATGAATTATCGGCAAGAGTTTGTAATTGAGGTTTTGTAGTTTGTGTAATTTCAGTGTTACAAACTAAATAAACATGTACTGGATAAGGATTTGATGTATCGATTATTGGCGTCACCCAATTTTGGCTAGGAGTCCCAAAGTAATATAATGCATGACTAATTTCCCCCTCATAAACCGTACCGTTGTTATTGATAGTTCCATTCAAATATTCTGCTCCCGATGATCCTGCCCAATTCGTAAAATTAAACTCAAGGAAATAATGATGAGTGTAAGAAAGAGGATTATCTAGTCCAAATCCATCTTTATAATAGTAATATTTCGTTGCGTCCCATCTAAAATGTGCTCCAGGATCAACTGAATATTGGTTTGCTGCCAATGCAGGTCTAATCGAAGCTATTAATGTTAAACTGATCAATAATAGAAAAATTGTTGGTTTTGAATTTTTCATATAAATTACCTTTATATTACAATAATTGTATTCACAATAAGATAGAACAACTATTATTTAATCCTATTTAAAATTATTAAAGCACGAATAATTGAGACTTTCAAAGAGTTCGTATTAAAAGAAAAAGTCCAATTTCATATTTTAAATAATTTAAAACCACAATTAGTGCAAAATTTCGCATCAGTTAGTAGATTTTTAAATCCGCATTCGGGGCAAAAATGTAGGCTTCCCATTGTTTTAGATGCTGGGATATAATCCTTACCGGTATCCATTCTAGGTGGAATAATATCCTCTTTTCGTTTTGAATAGTATTGAAATACTCCGACTCCTACAAATGATAACGCTGCACTTAAAAAAAGGGAAACAACACCAAAACCGGGGCTGAATACGTCCCAAAAATGATACCCTGCTGGAAATATAGTACCCTCCACCGTTAATCCATTATAAAATGCGATGTCCATAGCCATCATGTAATATATTGTAACGCCAATCGATAAAACAGCGCTAATGATTGACCTTAATCCAAAATTTTTTGTATCTAAGTTTCTCTTTCTTGTTGAACTAAAAAGTATCAATAAATTAACCGCACTAAATAATGCAACGACAGTTGTAACTATCGAAGGTATAATAAAATCCACATCAGTAATGAACAAGCTAACGGAATCATACCCCACTACACCCATTGTCGTAAGATTCCACATCCACCAATTCCAAGTTACACCCATATAACTGAAATAAGCTGTTGGAGTCAAAATTGCGAGTATTACCAAAATTCCAGCAATTAACGGAATTACCCAGACATTATTTCTTGTCTTTTTCTTTTCGTACATTTCTAGTATTCAATATTGCTTTAACTATTATAAATATATTTCAAAATATCCTTATTTACACAATACAAAAAATAAATTTTAACAAGGAGATAATAAACAATGCCCGTAATCACAATTGAGGGGCCTCCTCGCAATAAAGAAACTAAACGGAAGCTTGTAAAGCAATTTACAGCTATATTCAAAGAAGTTTATGGATACCCTGAAGATTTTTCTCACGTATCAATAATTATTCGCGAAAATGCCCCCGAAAATATAGGAACAAATGGAGAATTGTTAATTGATAAGAAGAAAAAATGAAGACATTAATCAATTCTAATCTTTTTTTTTATCGAACTCTCATATCGAGTCAAAAATATTTTTAGAAAAAGTAAGAGATAAAAAAGTTTTATTTCCCGGTAAAAATCTTTTCTTTAGGGGCGTATACGTCTTGAACCGCGTAATTATTAAAGTTTATACTGTAATGGTCGCGCCAGCGTGCTTTTACTTCTTGCATCATTTCCTCGTGAACATGGTCTTTAACTTGGCCCTCTGCTCGGAGTAAGGTTCCCATAGTTGTGGCTATTATTTTACCGTCTTTCACCACGATCTTGCCGTCTTTTATGGTGTAAGCAGCACTTGAAAACGCTTTCTCGATTGCCTTCCCATCCATCGTCTTTGGATCTAACTTATAGACCGCTACGTCGCCTAACGCTCCGACACCAAGATGGCCTCTATCTTTCAATCCTAAGGTCTTGGCGTTTCCTGCTCTTGTTACAACGCATAATTCGCTTAACGTATATTCTCTGTCTATGTCTGGAAGCGATGTTGCCGTACTGGCTTTCTTGGAAACAACATTTTCTAACATATCTTTTCGAGATTTTCTATCCATTAACCATTTGAATACAATAGGATAGGTAGTGAAAGGCGCTCCATTTGGATGGTCTGTTGTGTGGCTAAGCTGCCAAGGATTCTTAATCAAGAGCATTAATTCAAGAGCAATTGCCCACTGGATAGCGTTAACGCCAATCTTTGGTGAGAAAAAGTATGGTACTACACCAGATCCAGATTCTGCCTCTACTTGACCGTTAACCCATTTAATTCCTGGTTTAGAACCCCACGCAGACATACCTCCTAAATGGTGGAGAGCGAACTCCCACGGACCGTCTCCTGTCATTGTTGTGGTTGCGTATTTCGTGAAAACAACTTGCCCACTATCTAAAGTCATGTGTTTGTGTGAGTTAACATAATCAGCGATCTCTGCTGCTCCTGAATTCATATCTCCCCAGTTGGTACCCGCATATGCGTTGAATTGGCAGTGGGTAACATGAAATGAACTATCCCTGTCGCCTGCTGGTTTAATTTTTTCGCAAATTTTGAATGTTTCAATTGAGTGCTTATAATTTCCCGGATGTCCTAAGTTGTTACAATGAACGTGAATGGAATGTGGTAAATTTAATAGTTCATTAGCTTTCGCTAAATTTTCGACAATTTGTCTGGGAGTGACATCCCAATATAAAACGGGCGTGTCTACATTGTCGCAATTTTTACCCCAAGCCCAGTTTTCTACGCCTCCAGGATTAACGATTTTAATTGCATACCCTTTGGTAGCTTTTAAAATCCAATTTACATACGCTGCTAGCTTTTCAATCTCGTTGTTTCTTATAAAGTTCAAAACATACCAATTATTTCCAAAAATTGGCATGGCGAGCTTATCGATAATCGGGATTTCTAAAAACTCTTCGTGGGTATGTCTAGCTTCCAGCATAGGCATTGCAGGCTCACACACGGTTGTATATCCCATTTTAGCATATCTATAACCAGTAGACCATGTACTAGGAACGCTAAATCCGGTTCCAGAACGTCTTACCTTGGATTTCTTATCGTTATATTCTGGGGGCTTATCATCGGGTCTAAGCGATCGTCCCGTGTTTACCTTCGCTCCAGCGATGTGAGAATGAATATCTACGCCTCCAGGCATAATTATCATGCCTGCAGCATTGATAACTTTGGCATCCCCGTTTACCTTATCAACGATAACGCCGTCTTTAATAAAGATATCTTTCTTCTCACCGTCGAGCTTGTTTAAAGGGTCGTAAACTAAGCCGTTTTTGATTATTAAATCACTCATCGTAAGTATCCTTTCAAATTTATTTTGTTCTCAAAATCTATTATTATTAAAAAACTCCTATTTTAATAAACTCTTTCTATATTTTAAATTCATTTTTTATGAAATGTAAGTTAAAAATCGTAATTTAAAATTATGAATAAAAATCACAGACAAAAATCTTTTAATAATATCTTCCTATTACTTTTACATAGGTTTAAGAAAGGAGTGGTTAAATTGTTGAAATATAAAATCATAATTGCTGGAGCGAAAGACGTTGGTAAATCTTCCTTGATAGCTCGTTTTTGCGACAATGTATTCAAAGAGGATATGAAAGCAACAATTGGAGTCGACTTTAAAAGAAAAAATATGACAATAAAAGGGGCTCATAATGATATTTCCTTAGAGTTACACATATGGGATTTTGCGGGAGAAGAAAAGTATCGCACATTATTTCCTGCGTATGCTCACGGTGCATCAGCAGCGTTCATTCTGTTTGACACTACTAGGAAAGAAACTCTAAAAGATATCGATAACTGGGTCGAAATTATTGATAAGAACGCGAATTCTAATATAGTAAAGCAAGTAGTAGCAACTAAGATCGATTTAAAAAGTGACAGAGAAGTTTCTAAAGACGATGCTGCAGAATATTTTAAAAAATATGACTGGTGTACAGAGATCACCAGTACTTCCTCGAAGACTGGAGAAAATGTTGAAGATTCGTTTGTTCTAGTTGTTAAAAAGATAATAAAGAACAATCTACAAACATGTAAATCATGTGATGAAATCTTTAATAAAAAATTGAAGAACTGTCAATATTGTGGAGAAAAAGTGGAAGTTAGGCTCAGTCCTCTCTAAAAAATATTATAGATCTTCTTTTTCTCTATTGTAAAGTGAGGGTGGAGGTCTTGCTTTACCAAGAGATTTACTCTTAATTCGATTAACAAATGTATGTAATGCATTTTTTGCATTTTCTATAGATGTTTTAATCTCTTGAGCTACTAAATCGGCTCCGATTACTGAATGTCCATGGCTAGGATAAAAGGTGTTTATTTTTAAAGTGTCTAATAATTCCAAGGAATCGATGTACTCAGAAATCGAGCCTGATTCGTAAATATTTGATAAGGTTCCTTTAAATAACATATCGCCAGAAAAAAGATAATTTTTATAAGGCTCATAAAGACAGATACACCCTGAAGTATGTCCCGGTGTTTCGATCACCTTCAACATTGTGTTTCCTAAATCGATAATGTTTCTATCTTCCAACCACAAATTAATTTTCATATCGGTTAAATCGATGCCCCATTTTTTCCCTTTCGTTATTAATTCATCACTGTGTTGTATTTTAACCGCAGCCCATCGATGTGCAGCAATGGGACAATGAAAATAGGCATTAGCGCTTATGTGATCGAAATGTTCGTGTGTATTGATAACTAATCCTATGTCTTCTACTTTTAAACCAATTTCAGTAGTGAGCAAATAGTTAAAGCTATTGAATTTAGTAATAATACCTGTATCTATTAAAACGTTTAGATCATCGCCAATGATCAGAAAAATATGACATCCTGCGGTTCTCGAGTAAAACTGGTATACATTCGGTCTTAAAAGGTTCAGTCTGTATCCTTCAAGTTCGCCGTACATATCGTCTTCTTTTATCAATCGAGGTTCAAATTCCTTTGACTCTTGTGGCACAATATTTCACTAGAAATCTATTTTTAGATATTTGCTAAATTAATTGAATAACTTATGACTTAAAAATAAACCACACAATTCAAAAGATTATTGAGATGTAAAAATTATTCATCAATAAATCTTAGATTGGAAGTTTTGAGGCATTATGGCTTTAGAGTTAAATTCAAAAAAGTTTTTTGATGACAATTTTGACAATTCTTCCCTTAAAAAAATATCTAAATCTATATAAGGATAAAAGAGCATTATAACCATAATTAAATTTCATTTTAATTAAAAAAAAAAACAAAAAAAATTAAGTGATTAAATTTTGGGAGTAGCTAGAGTTTTACTAATAGTAATAGGTGCGGTTCTTTCTATCCTAGGAACTTATGTGTTTGGTCTTTTTTCCGCTATTGGATATCCAGCATCCGGTATTGGATTCTTTATGAATACAATTGTAGGGGGAAATGCTC
The DNA here is from genome assembly GCA_029856125.1 of Promethearchaeia archaeon. Classification (GTDB taxonomy): domain Archaea; phylum Asgardarchaeota; class Lokiarchaeia; order Sigyniarchaeales; family SOKP01; genus SOKP01. The sequence continues at coordinate 31,680 of JAHQWJ010000014.1, forward strand.
TATTTATATTTCTTTTTGGGTCGGCTCCTTCGTTTATTTCAGATCCTGCTTTATATGCTGGTTTTGCCGGTATAGAGGTTTGGTTATTTTGGATCCTCCTGATTGTATTTTTAATCTTTTGTATTGCCGGGATTCTCCAATTAGTCGGATTGAAATCTAGAATTGTTGGTGTGATCTTCTCACTCTTTCCAATAGGAGTTGGAGTAATGTTCCTATTACTATTTTACACTGATATCTTAGGCGTAATAAGCGGATCGTTTGGACTCTTTTTTGTAGGCGAATCAATTGGAGGTTTTCTACCAATTATCGTAGATATTGGAGATGGAATAGGATTAGGAGCCTTCTTTCTACTTGGTGGAGGCACTTTAGGATTAGTCGGTAGTATTCTACCTCGAGAATAAGAAATAATAACATTTCTTTTTTTTTTATTAACTTTTGTTTAAGATGGACTCTAATATTTTAATATCTTCACGTTTGTTAATATTTTTAAATGACAAAAGGTTAGGATCTAATTTTTTAATGTCTTGTTCAATTGAGATGTAGTTAATTTTCCAATTTGGGGCAATAATCCTCGTCAATTTATAATGCTTTTTTTTTAAATTTCTTAACGAGGTTTCATACGCTTTTCCAATAGGATAGATTGCGAACAAAGGTTCTAAAAACTTGTTTTTCCATTTTGGGATACAGCAATCAAATCCATCGCAATGATTTATAATATTCTCAATAACTTCGGATTTAACTAGAGGATTATCGCAAGAAAGCACAAAAACTTTTTTATAGCCTAATTTCTGGAGTTCTTTAAATGTAGTATAAAGTCCGATTAGTGGTGAGCTTATTTTTTGACTTATACTAATCTCGTAATCATCTACTATAAATGCTGATATGTCCGTGTAGTCAATTTCATTTAGATAATTTTGAACTTGTTGTTGTGAATTAGCTATGAGGAAAATATCACGCTTAAAGCGAGATACCGTTTCTAATAGGTAAGAAATAAAAGATTTTCCTCGATAGATAAAGAGTCCTTTATCCGAACCGAAACGTATACTCTTACCACCGATAAGTATAGCAAAAGCAAGATATTTATTTGTATCGTTAATTTCTTACCAACTTTCTTAAAAATTCACTAATAATCTATTAAATCAAGTAATAAAAATAATAAATCATTTAAATTAATAGCAGATGAACTAGATTTTTAATTCTGATTATACCATATAGGAATAAAATGGCTCTTAATTGTAAAAAAAATCTTAAAATAGACAAGCCTATTGAACAATGTGCCGTATTTGGTGTTGCAAGCAAAGATAAAACTTTTACAATCTCAAGGCAGCTTTACCTTGGGCTTATTTCTCAACAACACCGCGGTCAAGAGTCCACTGGAATATCTATCCTGAAAACCGGTGGTTCAATTGTTACTTATAAAAATAAAGGCTTAGTTTCTCAAGTATTAAATGATAAAGCTCTCTCTAAGTTGTGGGGAAATGTAGGGATTGCTCATAACCGCTACGCTACAACTGGAGCTCAAGAATACGATTCATTAGAGTATATTCAACCTTACCATTTTAAAAACGATGAAATCGAATTTTCATTAGCGTTCAACGGAACAATTCCAAACTACCATGAATTGAAACAAGAGTTAGAGGCTCACGGTCGAATTTTCATAACTAACACTGATACAGAAGTTATCGCTCAATTAATAGCTTATACTGCAAATAAAACTGATAGCTGGCCCGAGATATTGAAAGAAATGAGTAAGTCTTTAGATGGGTCCTATTCACTCCTAATATTGACGAGTGAAAGCGATATTTATGCTATTAGAGATCCTTTAGGTTTTAAGCCTTTATGCATTGGAGAAATGATAACTAAAGAAAGAAAACATTACATAGTCTCCTCTGAATCCTGCGGCATTGATGTTGTCGGCGGTAATTTACTTAGGGATGTAAGGCCAGGAGAGATAATTCATTTAAGTAGTGAGAAGGGAATTCATTCAGAAATGGTTATAGAAAGCGAGAGAACTGCCCTTTGTCAGTTTGAATTCGTATATTTCGCTCGTCCTGATTCAATTATAGATGGAGTCTCTGTTGCTCAAACTAGGCTACAGTTAGGGATTAACCTTGCCAAAAACGATCCAATTCTGGCTGATCCTCATTTTAGAGAAAATGCTATTGTGGTTCCAGTACCCGATTCTGGACGAAGTGTCGCCGTAGGTTACGCACAGGAAGCAAAATTACCTTACATGGAAGGGCTCATGAAAAATCGCTATGTGTGGCGCACGTTTATAATGCCTGGACAAAAAAAAAGAGAAGCGGCAGTTAAAGAGAAATTAAACCCTATAAAAATTTTTGTTGAAGGGAAGAACGTAATTCTTTTGGACGACTCGATTGTAAGAGGTACTACAACAAAAAAGATTATATCCTTAATTAGAGAAGCTGGTGCCTTATCAGTAAATGTAAGGATAAGTTGTCCTCCTGTAATAAGACCGTGTTATATGGGTATCGATTTTCCTACAACCTCTGAGTTAATAGCTGGTCGTTTTAAAGAATTATACGGAAATGAAGCATATATCGATGAAATTAGGAAAAAAATCGGAGCAGATTCTCTGAGATATCAAACTATCGAGGATCTAATGAACGCAATAGGAAAAGGAAAAGACCAGCTATGTATGGCTTGCCTTACCGGAATTTATCCATTAAAATCTGTAAACAGGATTATAGAATTCGAAAAGGCTATATCGTCTAATAGAAACTAACTAATCTACCTAAAAAATGCTACTCTACTCCATCCCAACAATATGTGCATAGTTTTTCCTTTGGCAACCCAATAGCTTTAACTAAGTTTTCTAACTTCTGATATTTTAACGTCGTTAAATGCAACTTTTCGCGAATAACATTGACCATTGCCTTATAATTATCAGACTCTGGATTTGTATATTCTACTGGGTTCTCTAAATCTCTGCCGATTAAATCTTTAATGGCCCATCTTCCTGCTAAATCTAGCTCAGAACGAGATCGAGAGAAGTTTAAAAACTTACATCCGTAAACAAGTGGAGGACAAGCAGTTCTCATGTGTACTTCTTTTGCTCCTGATTCAAACAACCTTTCAACTTGTCTTCTCAATTGAGTACCTCTCACGATCGAGTCTTCGCAAAAGAGAAGACGTTTATCCGCGATAAGCTCTTTAATTGGTATAAGTTTCATCTTTGCGACTGTATCTCTAATGGATTGTTCTTGAGGCATGAAACTTCGGGGCCATGTTGGCGTATATTTTACAAAGGGTCGAGCATAGGGAATTTGTGCTTCGTTAGCGTAACCTAATCCATGAGCTGTACCCGAATCTGGGATCCCTGCTACGAGATCAATCTCCAGATCATCTTCTCTTCGTAGATAAGCACCACATTTATACCGAACAGATTCAACATTTATACCCTCATAACTAGAAGCAGGATATCCATAATAGACCCATAAGAAAGAACATATTTGCAATTTATTACTTGGTGCAACCTTTTGTTCGAAACCCTTTTCACCTAGAAAAACGATCTCTCCAGGTCCTAGATATTTTGTTATTTCAAAACCAAGATTAGGGAATGCACAAGTTTCCATTGCAACAGCATAAGAACCGGGCTTTTCAGCTATAACGAGAGGTGTTCTACCTAGTGAATCGCGCGCAGCGAATATCCCTTTATCAGTTAAGATAAGAAGGGTACACGAACCATCGATCAAACTTTGAACCTTTTGAATACCTTCTTCAAATGTCGCTGCTTGGCTAATTATTGTTGCTACCATTTCCGTAGGGTTGATTTCTCCTCCATGCATTTCTGAGAAATGAGTTCCATTTTGTAACGCTTCGCTTGCGAGTTCTTCTAGGTTATTAATTTTACCTACTGTTGAAATGGCAAAAACACCTAGTCGTGAATTTATTATTAAGGGTTGATCTTCGTAATCGCTTATTACTCCTATCCCTTTATTTCCATGCATTTTTTTGATATCTTTATCGAATTTAGATCTAAATTGGCTCTTCGTTATATCCTTGATGAACCTTTGAAAGCCACCAGAGTTTTTTACAGCCAAACCACCTCTCTTAGTTCCTAAATGCGAATGATAATCAGTACCATAAAAAAGGTCTTCTACACAGTCCGTATTCGAGAAAACGCCAAATAATCCTCCCATCTTTTAAATCACATCCACTAAGTATTGTATTTTATTAGAATTATTAAAATGAATTATTAATATGATAAGATTTGACAGTATAGTATTTTTTTAAGATTATACATAAAAAAAAATTGAATAACACTAAATCGCTCCAGGTATCATCTCTCTTTCAAATCGAACCATTGTAAGTGCTTTTTCCGGACAAGTGACTGCACATAATCCACATCCTATGCATTTATCTGGATTTATTTCGGCTTTATCGTTTATAGTGATTGCTTCAAATTTACAGCGCTCTAGACATGTCCCACAAGCAACACATAATTCTTCGTCGACTTTTGAGATAAAATTAGCTCGTGCTATAGCTCTGGGATTATCTAGCCTTGTTAATCCTTTTAACATACCACAGCAACATTCACAACATGCGCAAAGGATAGCTGTATTTTCTGCTCTATTATCCGTACAGTGAACTAATCCGATTTCAGCAGCTTCTCTGGTTAAATTTTTAATTTCTTCCTTCGAAGCCTCTCGAATTATAGGATCATCCATTGCTAAAACCGCTTTAGCAATAGGCCCTATAAGTATACAGTTATGAATAGGATATTTATCTGTACATTCTCTTATGCCTTCTAATCCTGCCCTCATCCTACAAGGACAAGGAATTACAGCAAAATCATCCCACTTGTCGATTACGCTATAAACTTCCTCAATAGGTAAAATTTCTCTTTCAGGTTCGATTTCCTCACTAACAGTCAGTACCCGCATTCTCGGAGTTCCCTTTCTACTGTTTTGCCAAGTTTTATAATAACCCTCTTTCTCATAGAAGTGATGACTAAGCTCTGCAAATTTTATAGCTTCTTCCTTATGGTCTTCGTAATTCTTTTTCAAGATAAAAGGCATATCATAGATGAATAATGGCATTGGTTGTGCATACTGTTTACCAATATTTATAACAAATCCTCTTTTTGCTGGTTCTTCTAACATTTCTGCTAGTTTGCTTTTATTAATGTTTACTTTTTTAGATAGTCTGACTATTGACATAGTTCCAGGAAAAACAGGTAGTTCTTTGACTATTTCAGCTATTTTAGGATTGTACATTAAGCTTAAGTATTCCAAATATGTTCCTGTTGGTTCTCCATTTTCGTCTTTAGGATAAGATTGAGAGGATCGTTCTAATTTTTTTGCAATTTTAATAAGATCTTCTTTATATTCTTCTGATGCTATCATTTAAATTCATTTTAAAAGCTGGTTTTATAGTTAATAGTAATTTAAGATAACAGATAAAATTAATTAAAGTTTAAAGCGAATGCTTGAAAAGTCCACCAATTAATTGGCCTGTACTAACTCCGGCGTCTCCTGGAGGTATTTTATTGTGTTCTAAAAAGATCAATCCTTTTTTTAAAACTGTTTCTTTAATTGCATTTGAAAATAAATTGTTATAAGCTACTCCTCCAGTTAAACCAATTCTATCAATCTTATTAAGATCAGCAATTAATATGGCTATATCTGCAAAAGCTTCTGCAAAAACCACGTGAAATTTTGCCGCTATATCATTTCGATTAACACTAGGATTTTCAAGGAGGGTTAAGACATTCATGACTAATTCTGAAGTATTTATGAAAAACATTCCATCTTTTTTGTAATATTTAATTTCTAAGTCAATTCTATCTGGATTCCCTTTTGAAGCAAATCCTTCAAGCTTCATAGCAGGTTCACCTCTATAGGTTTTAAGGCTTGCCGCTCCTAAGAGATAGCTTATCGTATCAAATATCCTTCCAGCGGAACTCGTTAATGGTATGTTTTTGCCTAACGACGATTTTGTATAATGCTCAAATTGAGAAATAATAGCATTTAATTCCACATTTTCGTACTCCAAGTCACTTGCTAATCTAATTCTTTCAAAAATTCTTTTGCTTTCTTTGTGTTCAAGAGAATTTAAAATAATGGACGCTGCCATTCGAGCTGGAAATTTAGTACAGCGATCACCTCCAATCATAGGTTGGTATTGTAATTGACCTAATCGTTCGTAGCCTTCGTAACCACTTAAAAAAATCTCTCCTCCCCAGATATTTCCATCGTCTCCATACCCAACCCCATCAACGCTAATTCCAACGATCTTCTCGTCCAGATTTATGCTATTTTCTGCCATTAAACTTAAAATATGAGCATAATGATGTTGAATTTTATAGGTTTTAATATTGTACTGAGTAGATAGTTCTTGGGCTAGTTTGGTTGTTGTGAAGCTTGGGTGAGCGTCGCAAGCGATATAGTTTATCTCAGAATTTTTTATCTGTAGCAACTTTTTCATATGGTGTAGAGAGTCTTTTAAAAAATCGTAGGTCTCTAGGTGAGTTACGTTTCCAATATGCTGAGTAGGAAAGATTCGATTGTTTCGCAGTATAGCCCCTGTGACGGCTAATTCCGGGCCAGTTGATATGGCTGCTGGTGTTTCTACTTCAAATGGTAATGCAAAATACTCTGGAACATAACCTCGTGATCGCCTTATGAGTTTCACTTTATCGTTATGTATCCTTAAGACGCTATCGTCTGCTCTTTGGTATATGGGTCTATTATGAAGTAGGAAGAAATCGGCTAAATTGTTGAGTTGATCAAATATCTTTTCGTTTTCAATTGCCATAGGGATATTTGACTTGTTCCCACTCGTATAAACTAATGGCTGTTTTCCAATATGGTCAAAAAGTAAATAATGAATACCTGAATATGGGAGCATAATTCCTACATTGTTTAAACCAGGTGCCACGAATTCGCTAATATTAGAGTCACTGAAATTACTACTTTTCTCTAAGAGCACGATTGGTCTTCGAAAAGATGTAAGAAGTTCTCTTTCTTTATTTGAAATCTTTAAATAATCTTCAAGAATGTTTAAATTCGGAACCATTAAAGCAAACGGTTTATTCTTACGCTTACCTTTCCTCCTGCGTAGTTTTAAGATTGTTTTGTCATCGTTAGCAAGACAAACCAAATGGACTCCACCGATTCCCTTAATTGCTGCAACTTCTCCTTCTTCTATCCTTTTCGCAGTTATCTTTAATATTTCCTCAATCGAATCTGTTTTAATGGCATTTTTTCCTTTATCGTAAAGTTGATAATTAGGACCGCAAACGGAACAAGCAAAAGTTTGAGCGTGGAATCTCCTGTTTTGAAAGTCAGAATATTCTGCTACACACGATTCTGGTTTTGCCTCTTTACAGAAAGGAAATTTTATCATTGTGCTCCTTTCTCTATCGTAAGGCAGTTCTTTTACTGTCGTAAATCGTGGTCCACAAACGGCACAAGCAATAAAGGGATAATTGCTATACTTTTGTAAATCTGGGTTTCGCATGTCTTTCAAGCAATTATTACATATTGCAACATCTGGAGGTAAAGTTAGACTAATACCCCTTCCTTCTTCGCTGGCTTCTATTCTTAAATCGGTAAATATATCGCTTATTTCGCTTTCTTTAACAATGAGTTTTTCAATAAATGATATATTAGGTTTCTTCTTTTTCACGTTATCAATAAATTCCTCAAAATCTTCTCGATTTCCTTGTAAAGTAAGCCTAACACCCGCATTTCCTCGATTAAGGATAACACCCTTTAAATCGTGATATCGTGCTAAATTATAAAGAAAGGGACGAAATCCTACTCCTTGAACTATTCCTGTTATTTCCAGATTATAAGTTATATGCTTCAAGTAGAACCGTTAAAATCCATCTATATTTTAAAACTAATCTAATAAAGTATCCCTCAAAAATAAAATTAATATTTTATTATGATAAGAAATATAGAACAAACATGTAATTTCTAAGTAACTACACATATTTGATTTACTATGACAAATAACGATTTAAGATGGGATATCCCTTATCACAAAGCTTTTTTCAAAACTAGTCATAATTCTTTCAATATTTCTGTTCGAAAACAACTCAATCACGGTGTTAGAGGGCTTGAATACGACATACACGACGATAGGATTCAAGAAGTTGGCGATTTTGAAGTATATCACTTACCCAAACATGTTGACGCTGCACTTAATGTAGACGGAAATCCTGGAGACTTATTGCTATCTAATTGGCTCTTATTATTGAAAGACTGGTCAAATGATCAGAGTAACCAACACGCACCTATAACTCTTTTTATCGAATTGAAAGATTGTATTGTTGACGCAAATAACGAGCCAAGTGAATTATATGGCATTAAAAGGTTAAATAAAGTAATTCTTGATACATTATCACCTAAATACCTATATTCTCATAGCGATTTTAGAAAAAGCGAATACCAATGGCCAACAGTAGGAGAATTAAAAGGATGCGTAATTATTGTATTAACCAGTTATTGGGGCGGTTATTGGGCTTCCAGTGAAGGGGGGTTCGAATCCCGTTTACAATATTTAGACAACTGTCTGAAAGGTGAAGATGACATTTGCTTCGTATCTTGGATCGAAGAAGATCGCGGAAAACAAAAATTATTTATGAAAGAGAAAGCAACATTTTGGAAATGTAGCATAGAGCTTAGCACTAAAAATTATGAAGAGAATGTGAAATTACAACGATCCACGAGAGTTGATTTTGATAAAATAAGAATGGGGCGTCATGTGAAAACGTATTACGAAAAAAATTATAAAAGTGGTTTTAGAGCAAATTTCATGGCGACTGATTCTTGGGCGACAACAGAATATGAAAACTCATATCCTTGGTCGATTTAAATTCATAATGAATTATATAACGCTTTTATGAGCTTCTCACTACGAGGATCACCAGTGAGCGTTGAAACCATCTTATTCATTACATAGCAAATGCTCAATTTCGCATCGAGGTCAACCGCTATTACAGAACCGCCAAACCCTCCCCAGTAAAATACGTTTGGGTTCGGACCGATAGGTAGTTCCTTACTTTGAAGCCCCCAACCTAATCCGAAACGAATAGGAACGTTTAACACTAAGTCAGTACCATAAGACTGCTCTTCAATTGATTGCTTAATAGTTTTTTGGGATAATAGACGGACACCATCAAGTTCCCCACCACAAGCTAATGCTGCCGTAATTCGTGAGACGGATCTCGCATTTCCGTGACCATTAGCACCGGGAATCTCAGCACTCCTCCACTCTCTAGTTTTTGTAGCCAGAACATCAATAATTGGATTAGTCAAACTTCTCATTGCAACTGATTTTGGATCGATGTCACCAAAAGTACTCAAATCTATTGGAGGAGGAGGTATTAAATCAGCAACTCTATCATCATGTTCTTCGGACAAACCAATGTGAAAATCTGCTCCAAGAGGAACTGCGACTTCTTCTCGAAAAAAAGTCCCTAGTGACTTTTTGGTTATGCGTCTTACTAATTCACCTAAAAGATGTCCAAAAGTTATCGTGTGATATCCGCTTTTAGTTCCTGGCTCCCACCAAGGTTTTTGAGCTGCAAGGAGTTCAACCATTAAATCCCAATTGTAGAGCTTTTTACTCCGAAAATGTTTATCCCAACCTGCTAAACCAGAAGTATGACTAAGGAGATACCGAACTGGTAGGTTTTCTTTGCCTGCTTGTGCAAACTCAGGCCAATATTTAGCAACTGGAGCATCTAAATCCAATAATCCGCGATCTATAAGTATGTGAATGCATATTGCTGTCATAACTTTAGTTGTGGAGTAAACATTTACGATTGTATTTTTTTTCCACTCTTTAGTTTTAGCGGCGTTAGCGTAACCACCCCAAAGATCAACTACATGCTTGCCGTTGAGAGTTACAGCAAAAGAAGCACCAACCTCTAAATTATCGTCAAAATTAGATTGAAAAACTTCCTTTACGGACTTGAATCGCTCCTCACAAAAACCATCAATTACACTTGTCATAGTTACACTTCAATAAAAGTGTATATAAAATTATGCTATAAAATAGTAAAAATTGATAACTTAATTACTACAATTAAAAATGAGCAATTGTTAGTGATATTTATAATATATACTACAAGTTCCCTCCATTGAAACCATGCAAGGCCCGATAGGATTAAGAGGAGTACAAGATTCTCTAAAAAGTTCACATTCAGTGGGATAAATTTTACCAACCATGACTAAGTGACAAGAACATCCTGGAGGAATATCTTGCGATTTATTAATCTTTATATCAAATTTCTTATCAGCGTCAAATTCTTCGTATTTGTCTCGTATAGCCAATCCTCCGTCAAGAATTCGTCCAATTCCTCTCCAAGGACTTGATACTGATTGAAAAACATCGGCTATAATTCCCTGAGCAATTTTATTTCCCTCAGGTTTTACAACTCTCGAATACTCGTTTAACGTTTCGAATTTTTTATTTTTTATTTGCTGGAGAAGCATTAAGATACCCAATAATACGTCGTTAGGTTCAAAACCGGCGATCACGTTAGGTACTTTATAAGCGTCTGAAAAGATCTTAAATGGTTGTAAACCTATAATTGTAGAAACGTGACCCGGTGATATAAATCCATCAATCCGAAGCTGCGATTGACTGATTAAAAGTTCCAAAGCCGCTGGAATTAATTTATAGGCACAAATTACAGAGAAATTAGAAGGAGGTCCGCTTTGAATTTCGTATCCTATCAGTGGAGCAGTGGTTTCAAAGCCAATAGCAAAAAATATTACTTCTTTATTTGGATTTTCTTTAGCGATTTTAACTGCGTCGTGCGGCCCGTAAACTATTCTTACATCTGCACCTTTCGCCTTTGCTTGTGCTAAAGATAGGTTGGTAGCTGGAACGCGTATCATATCCCCAAAAGTAGTGATGATAGTGTCGTCTCGTTTCCCAATCTCAATTGCCTTATCGATATCTGCAGCAGGACATACGCAAACAGGGCACCCCGGACCTGAAAGGATTTCGATCTCCTTAGGTAACAACGGTCTTAGCCCATACTTCGAAAGAGTGTGTTCGTGAGTGCCACACACGTGCATAAACTTAACTGGTTTATTTATATCCTTTACAATTTTATTTATTGATTTAATTATTTTTTCAGTGAATTCTCTGCTTCTTAAAATTTTAATTCCTGGAATATCCATCTTTTTCAGTCTATTTTAATCAATAATGATGTGTTCTAAAATTTGACCCGAAGTATCAAAACACTTTATACTATCAGAACGATTGTAAGGATGGGCCAATAACATTGTAAATCTTCGTTTTTTAAAAATCTGGTTTAGTTTCTCATTCGTTGAGAGCGTGCCTGATGGGCGTGATATGAAAGTTCCTTCATATGAGAAATCTAATGGAATACTACAGGTTGGTCTGATTATCTCAAAATCTTTATCACTATCAGTACAAGCTCTTGATGATATTATATATTCAGATACAACTCCTTTGTGGACTCCCAATATCCCCTTCATTTTTTTAGGATGACCCTTTTGACACATATCAACTAATCCCTCAAGAAAATCTTTTTTAATCATAATTTGATTTAATTTCATATTATCAATTAATAAAAGAATTTCATCAATTATTTCTAAAACGGAGTCTGTTGAATGTTTGTTCCAATTCCGTAATGAGGATACGATCCGACTGAGTTTAAATTGATCTGTTCTATTTTTAATTAAATAAGCTTTTAGTTTTTTTGGATATCTTCTAAAATCGACTTCTAACGAAATTTCATTATTGATTTCAAAATGCAAAAGATAGTTATCTCCGCCAACTGAAATAGCACCTGGAAATTTCTCAAGAACTTTTCGATATTCTTCCTTTCTTATATCCATAGTTTTCTCAAATTGTTATGGTTTATTTTATTTACGATTAAAATTTAAATTTCTGTAGTTATCTTAACAAATTCTCGGTATTGGTTCCCCTAAAGGCATATCTACAAACCGTGTTCCCCCTACTATGGTGTTTAAAAGTACCCTTTTAGGATTGTCTGACTTGACTACGCCGATTATCTCTGCGTCTTTTCCAATTGATGTTGATAGTATTTTAGATAAGATTTTTTCCGCTCGATTTGGATCTACAGACATAAGAGCTCTCCCCTCAGAAGCAATCGCATAAGGATCTAATCCCAGCATTTCACATATGGCATTAACTTGCTTTTTGATTGGAATCTTGTCTTCTTCTAAAGTAATACTTACATTTGATTTATTTGCCCAATCGTTGAGTGCCCCTGCTATCCCACCTCTTGTTGGGTCTTTCATTGCGTGGATGTGATTATTTTCAATTTCTTCTTTAAGAACGTTGTAAATCTCAAGTAAATGCGCTACATCAGAATTCAAGTCAGTTGAAATATTTAAGCCTTCACGGCTTCCAATTAGTGCGCTCCCATGGTCACCAATACTCCCCGTAACAATAATGGTATCTCCCGGTTTTAAGTTAGCATCCAAAACTTTTATGTTTTTATCCTTGATTCCAATCCCCGTTGTTGCCATTATCATTTCGTTCAGGGTCCCCTTAGGCATTACCTTGGTGTCTCCAGCGATAATCGCAACGTTCGCCTCTTTAGCTTTGTTATTAAATGAATTAAGGATTTTGTTTAGTTGATCGAACTTAAAACCCTCCTCTATAATAACTATCGACGTTAATGCTATAGGTTGAGCACCCATCATTATTAAATCGTTTACCGTGCCACAAACGCTTAATGTCCCTAAATTGCCCCCCGGAAAAAAAAGTGGATAAACAGTGTGTCCATCGGCAGTAATTACAATTTCTTTTTCATACTCATCTAAAGGAATTGTTGCTCCATCGTCAAGTTCTTGAACTCCTATACCTTTGTTTACATTTTTAAAGGTAATATTTCTCGTAACATACGAGATTAGTTCTTCTTGTAATTTGCCACCAGCACCATGAGCTAACGTAATTATATTTGAGCTCACTTTTTTCATACTCATACTAGAGAATAAGAATTAAAAATTAAAAGTATTTAGAATTTAGAGTAGAAAATCGTAGCATTCATACGAATTACGGATTACTTTATAGTTTTATTCCATAAGCGTCAATTATATCGGGAAATTTCTTGAGTTCATTTAGATCTTCGTTAGAGACCGCTTCGTCTAGTGTGATAATTGAAATTGCAGTATTTCCCTTTTCCTTTCTTCCGCATTGTAGCCCGGCTATGTTGATTCCTTTATTTCCTAAGAAACTTCCAATATTCCCAATCACTCCGGGGACATCGTTGTTTCTTAAGGCAAGCATGTAGTTTGTGGGAGCAAAGTCGTAAATTAAGCCGTTTATCTCGACTATTCGAGGATTTTCCGAGAAAACTGTTCCTGCAATTTTTGTAATAGAACCATCTTCAGCCATAATTGAAATTTTAATGTAATTTTCGTAATTAATTGGTTTACCGTACTTTTCTACAATCACGTTAATTTCATTTTCTTGTAAAATCTCTTCTAAATTAATATAGGTTATTATATCTACCAGCCTCCCATCAAATAAGGACTGCAATATCACAGCTTTAATTGGATCAAAGTTAGTAAATATCTCTCCTTTATACTTAATTTTCACACTAATAATTTTTGATAGGTTAAACTGAGTAATGAACTTACTTAAAGAAGCCCCTAATTCGATATAAGGCCGATATAAATCTGCCATTTCTTCTGACATGTTAAAAGAAATATTAACAGCATCTACGAATATTTTAGAATTAAGAGCTTGGCCTATTCTTTCAGCTGCTAATTTCGCGACCTCAATCTGCGCCTCAAATGTGCTAGCACCTAAGTGAGGCGTTGTAATACAATTATCTAATCCAATAAAAGGTGCGTCCTTAGGATCAACTGGTTCTTTAGAATAAACATCAATACATGCTCCTCCAATTTTGTTGTTTTTTAGAGCGTCGTATAGTGCTTGTTCATTTACAACACCCCCTCGAGCAACATTAACAATAATCGCTGTAGATTTCATTTTTTCTATCTCAGCATAACTAATTAAATCTTTTGTTTGAGTTGTTAAAGGAACGTGAATCGTGATATAGTCTGATCGAGCTAAAAAATCGTCAAAATTATTTAATAACTCAACCCCCAAATCCTGACCTCGTTTTCTTGGAACGAAATTATCGAAAGCTATTGTATTCATGTCAAACGCTTGACATTTTTTTACAACAGCGGCCCCGATATTTCCTAATCCAATAATTCCGACTGTTTTACCTTGTAATTCTGAACCTCTTAAGATTTTTTTATCCCATTTGCCTTCACGCATAGAAGAGTTTGCTTTATAAATATTTCGCGCAAAATTCAGCATAAGACCAACTGTTAGCTCAACTACCGCATTAGTATTGCCTAATGGAGTTATCAAAACAACAATTCCATGTTTATTACATTCTTCAATATTAATGTTATCGTATCCGGTTCCAGCTCGAACAATAACTTTCAATTTTTTCCCTGCGTTAATTATATCCGGAGTGATTTTAGTAGCGCTCCTAACTATAATACCGTCAAAATGTTCTATAATTTCAAGAAGTTCTTCTCTACTTGTTTTATTATTAATCGTAAGTTCAAAATTTTTAAACTTCTTTAATATCTCAACTCCCTCTTGAGCTAAACCGTCAGAAATCAAAAGTTTGTAATTTTTTAATTCCATAATCATTCATACCGCAAAGTTAATCGTAATTAAATTTTAGTTAAACACTTAGTAGGAATAAATACCGTAAATTTATTATCTTTTCGAATTAGAAACCTAGTTTATTGAGACCTTGTCTAACTCAGCTTCTTATATAAACCCCAAAAAACATGAAGAAAATATCTAAGAATGCTTTAGAATAAAATAAAAGTTAAAAAATAAAAAGTTCAATAATAAAAAAATTTTAATAAAATTCACAATCTTCAAGTATCATAGACAAATCTATAACCGGTAAATCAGGTTTGTTGCGACTGGCAGCTAAATGTAAATTATTTTTACAAAAGACACAAGCGCTAACTAAAACTTCGGCATCGGTTTCGATTGCTTCCTTTAAGCGGTCTTCGTTAATGTTCTCCCAGCATGCTACAGTTTCATCTAAACGATTATTAGCAATATCAAGTGAGATTTCTCCGTATAAGGCTCTTACTCCGCCTCCCGCACCACAGCATAACGACATTTCTCGGTTGTGTCTCATTTCGATAAACTTAACGCCTTCAATCATGTTCATTAGCTCTCTTGGCTCGTCGTAAACTCCACAGTATCGTCCTAAGTGGCATGGATCGTGATATGTGATAACCATAGGGTCTTCTTTTGTACGTTTCGTGTACCTAATCTTAAGACCTTTTTGTTTTACGATTTTAGGAACAAATTGAACCAAGTGAGAAAGCTCAAACCCAAGATCTCCGCCAGCAAACTTAGTATATTCTGTTGTAAATGTAGAAAAACAGCCTGCACAAGAAAAAACGAGTTCGTTTACTCCTAACTTACGGACCATGTCAAGGTTATATTCAACTAATTGAAGAGCATCGTCTTCTAACCCAGTTCGGAACATAACCGAGCCACAACAATATTCATCAGGAAATAAAATGAACTTCACGCCTAGTTTTTCTAAAATTCGAGCAGTTGCCGTACTTAACTCGTTATTACGATATGAGCTTGTACAACCAACGAAATAACCAACTAAATGCTCATCAATATCACTTGGTTTTAATTCTCCAGATTCTATTTGTCTAGTACGTTCTGTTCCACGTTGTAAAGCCTCGTATCCTTCTTTACAGGTTTCCGAATCACACCAATTATATCTATCTGTTCCACTTTCGAGAAATGGATTTTTATTTGTCAGTATCGAGTTTTTTAAGATTCCTAATTTTTCAGGTAGAACACCTTTACGCACTGCAGTTCTTCTGTAATTTTGAAAGACTTCTAAAGTATCGATTCCTACTGGGCAAACGGTTCTACAATGGCCACAAAGCATACATTGAAATAACGCAGGCACGATTTCTTCTTTATCGAAATCAAGCTCTCTTTTAGATAAGGCTTTGAGGATTCTATTACGTCCACCAGCATAGTCTCTTTCGGAAAAGGTTATGCTATATACTCTACAAACGTTACGGCAATAACCGCACTGTATGCATTTCTCGAAATCGTTGTCTGTTTTGCGTCCTGGATCAACTAAATTCTCTTGGTCTGGTGCAAAAAATCCTGAGACTGGAGAACCAGTCGTAATTACTTTTTTTACATCACTTACTTTTTCATTCATTATTAATTTTACTCCATTTTTGTTTTTAGATTGTTTTCATTGTTTTAAAGAGTCGTTTTGCTATCCAAAATAGAAGTCCCATCCTCCAAGTTCTCATCTTTGCTTTCACCAATCTGTAAGAGTTAACGAGATCTTTTGGGTCTAATTTGTTTTTCATTGCTAGTAAGGCCGCTGCTTTTTCAGGATTGTATTTGAGAAAGTAGAACGTATTTACTACGCCTAAAGTGTATAAGCTGTCTCCATTTTCGTAGTTATTTTTAGTTATATCGTTAAAAACTGCTTTAATTCCGAAAAATTCTCGAGAGTCCTTAATATTAGAAAGACCAAACAGTTTAACTCTGTTCTCTCCTTTAGCTCCAGACATCATGTAGAATGCATGTCGATACTTTTCTTTAGAGGTTTCAGTATAAAAGTTGTAAAAATCTTCGATTCGACCGTCAGATACCATATATTCTTGAAAAATTAAGTTCTCGCACCAACGTCCAACATTTAATTCAGTATCAGCCATGTCTCTCCATTTTTCCTTTAGATACCATTCTTCAACGCTAAGTCCGTCTAACTTTGAAGCTGTTTCTTTCGCAAATGAAACGCTTTGAGAGGTCGCACTAGGATCGTCAGAATATACCGCATAGACGAAATAATCTCGCGATGGAAAAGTCCAGTGAGCATATTTCTCAAAATGTTTGTCTGAAAGCGAAAGGAAAAGCGGTTTGCTTGCATCGCTATTTTTCAGCGTTCGAAAGAACTCAATTGCCATTTTAAATGTGTGAAAACTGTATCCTACCATCTCTAATGAAGTCTTAAGAGACGTTACTTCCATTTCTACTTCAGCGACAGCACCGAATATTCCAAAAGAGCCTATAACATCATCAAGCGATAAATCTCCTTGAGATTCGCGAGTTATAGTTTCAGTAGAACCATCTGGTTTCACAAAAACAATAGATCGTAATATATCTTTCATTGATCCATTTTTTAAGACACCCACTCCTACTTTACCAGAAGTAGCAACAAATCCGCTAACACAACTAGCTCTATAGCTAGTAGGATAACATTTTGGAGCTAATCCATATTCGAGAAGTTCTTCCATGAGTTTTTGCCAAGAAATTCCAGCGTCACACTTAACAACCATTTTCTCTTTGTCAATATTGTGAACTTTGTTCATTCGTCGAAAATCAATTATTACACCACCTTTAGTAGGTGTAGAAGCTGAATAACACGAAGTTCCTGCGGCTCGTAGGGTCATAGGTAATGAATATTCATCACATTTTTGCATCAATTTAGAAAGTTCTTCGGTATTACCAGGACGGATTACGTGAGTAGCTCGATATTCTTCTTTAAACTTATAGTGATACTTCGATAACAATGAAAGATCACCAGAAGTTGCTTCAATCTCGTAGATATCAGTGCTTACGTGTGGAGAGGGCATGAATTCTTCTACATCTTTTGTAAATTGTGTCTTTCCAATTTCTTCTTTTTCATCAATTTTTGCTTCATTCATCTTTTTTTCACCTCATCAGTATATGGGAGGAATGGGTAGTTCTAATAAGAGCCCTAAAAGAAAGGCCCCCCACCATCCTGCTAACGTAAAGTATCCTGTCATTCTTGCGAGATTTCGTTGTCCAGAAGCCCCAAATAAGAAGCTTGCGACACCTGTCATTAATCCAAAGGCTCCAAGAATTATATGAAGCGTGTGGATCATTCCGGAATAGTTAAGTATTTCCGGTGGAGTCAAGAACATTAATAGAATAACGTTTATTATCGTTACAATCAATGCTCCTCCAGCAGCTAATCCGTGCCACATAACATATTTTGCCTCGTCATATAAGACAAGAATTGTGCCAACCGATAATGAAATTAAAGCTGGCAAACCTAGAATTAATCCTATATGCCAACTACCAAAATCTGGGTCAAACCCAGGAGATTGATAATCACTTAGTCTAAGAGCAAATATTTCAATACCATCTAATACGATTATTACAGTCATCAAAACTCCGAATATCGTTGCCATAATCCAAATGAGAACTTTCTTTTGATCTCGTTTCCTAAAGTTCAATATTAGAATCAATGCTATAAATATTGCAACAGCTGCAACGGAAAGGATTATTTGTATTTCAGGTTCCATAATCTTTACCTTTTTTTTTTGTTTTGTTTAAATTTGTAGTTAAATTTTTGATATTTTTTATAATCATTTATAATGCTAAATAAACCTTTTTATTCCATAATCATCTTAGGATTACACCTAAAAAGACTAATAAAAATCCTAAGACCATGTAAAGTGAAGCGATCTTGAAGATTAGAAATGTAAGTTTATTCGTCGGTTTTATCAAACTTTTGATTGATAAAATTATAATAATTAACGACAATACACCCCAGATGATTCTGATAATCCAGTTTGCGCCCAATAGCCTCGCAGCTTCGTATAGCGCTACGCTACTAAGAAACGCACTAATTGCTATTACGCGCATAGTTTGGGCTTGTGAACTTACAATAGGCCACATAGGTACTTTTGCTTTTTTATACCCCTCAAAATTTCTAGGAATTAGCGCTATCGTAAGAATATGTACGGGTATCCAAGTAAGAATGAAGATAAGCAATAAAAATCCAATCCAATCTAAGCTCCCGGTTATTGCAACTCTACCTGCCCAAGCAGGGAGCCCACCAGCTATCCCTCCGAAGATAATACTATATTTAGTTCTCCTTTTCAACCAAATACTATAAATAACGACATCAAAAAAGAATCCTAAAAATACGATTAAAGCTGCTAACCAGTTGAGAGTCAAAAACGCAAGGAAAATCCCTAAAACAGTGAATATGGTTCCAAATGTAAGCACTGCGGAGGCCGTAACCTTTCCGCTCGGTAATGGTCGATCTTTTGTACGCTCCATGATTGCGTCGATATCCCTATCTATGTACATGTTTAGTATAGTAGTACCCGATACTGCAAGATACAAAGAAATTGCTAAATGGAGTAAATTAAACCAGTTAATTTCTACTGCTAAACTTGCAACAGTAATCAAATAAGTAAAAACGCCAGTGTAAACTAAAAGTATCGTCTGTCTCGCTTTAATAAGTTCTCCAAAGAGCGTTAATACATTTTTCAAATTCAAGAATATCCCCGAGCGTTAGCAATTAATATTCAGTTTATAAATGAAAGAAATACCAAATAAAAGTTGAATAGTGAAATTAAGAATGCTTAATAAAATTTTATTTCGATAAATATAAGATTAAATTAGAAAAAATAAGATTAGAAAATAGTAAGAATAGAAAAAAATAAGATTAGAAAAAAAAATTTTAAACGGTTTTTTCAGTAAGAATCAGAGGTTTAGAACCACTTGATCCGTGAGCCGGTGGTGGGATAGTTTTTACGTTTTTCCCAAGCGCGTATAATCCAATGACAAAGCCTGTTAAGAGAAACCATACTCCTATAAATGTTATGGTTCGAAAGCCATCGAAATTTTCCAATGGTAGCGGACGTACCATATGTATCATTGCGAAAGGAAACGTTAAATTAACTCCGATAAAAAATATCCAACCCAGAATTTGTTTCATCCTTCCTTTAACCTTAAAAAAGTCAATAGCATGTATCATCAGAGCCACAGCGATCATCACTGCCAATTGGTGCCAGTGAGCAACGTTAAAATTATATTCCAGCATTACCATATCATGCAATCTATAATAACCGTCTGTAGTAAGACCAACATAGATTTGAGGGAAAACTAAAATTTCTGCAATGAAAAGAAGGTAATAATACGACAACTTTACAGGTTCCTTAAACAATGCTTTGAGCCTTGTCCCACGCGATGCGTCTCGGAAATCGTCTCCTAAATGTTCTTTAATAGTGGTCTTCATGCCAACTATTGACATAATAATCGTGACGAGGATCAATATCCCTGCTCCCACCCATATTATGTAATGGTTTAGGACCCAAGCACCATAAGACAATGTTATAACGCCAATCGGAGTAATCGCTAAAAGATATGTATAAAGTTTACCTGACAATTTACTCGTACGGAAGGCGACCAACATTACCATAGCAGCTGATTGAGCAAGCTGTATGTGAAGGTGACCAACTATCATGTCTTGGACGATATCATGATGTCCCCCGAATGTTATACCTTTTCTAATGATTGCTTCTGCTAAAAAGGCGATAGGTTCGCGATCTAACCCCCAAATAGTACCAGTAAAGTTTTCAATAGCGGAGAGAGCGCCATATATTGCCGAAACCATAATGCATATCGCTAAAATTACGAGATTAAAATATTCCAAATTCAACCCACGGAACGTAGATCCATCTGGATTACTTTTTGGAAATCTACCTTTCACTGGCCAAGCGGCTATAAGAAATACTATTCCACCGACAAAGCAGAGCAGCATACCGAACGTGAAAAGCTCGTGGAAAAATCTTAGACGTGTATAGGCAAAAATCATTCCGTTTATACCTACAAGAAATGCACTAGGTATAAAAAGAATTTTTAAAGTTGGTAGCCACTTCTGACGGATTTCGTAGTGTTCTAATATCCAGAATACGTTCGCGATAAAAAATGGTAAAGCTAACGAGTGATATATCATGACAAGTCGAGCTGTTCTTGATATTACGTCGTCGTTAAGCATCCAAGGCCAGATCGGTTCTCCACCAATTAGAACGGTTAAAGGTTCAGAGAAGGTCATATAGAACATTACTTGTATGAAGACAAATGCAAACATGATAAAGTGTATCTTCTTAAAATGCGTTTCTGGGTCAATTCTCATCTCCTGCGTTTCCATTGAAGTTTCTGCACCAGTTTCCATTGGGACTGTTTCCGTTATTTCTGTTTCTATTTTTAACACCTTAATTTGTAATATAGATTAAAAAAGTATTTTTTTACTAATTAAATAATTATTGATTAATATATCTTTTGTTTACCTTACTTTGTAATTTCCTTGAGCTTAGCGTAAAAGAATACGTAATTCAGAAAATAATTTTTATTAACTGCTTATAGAAAAATGGTAGAATAAAAATTTTTGATAAATTGATGCGTTTTAATCCCTAACATTTTGAATGAATTGAGTTTTATTAGTTCAATTTCATGTTTAGGATGAAGTAACCTGTAGTTCAAAAAGAAAATTAGTAGATGTCAACAAAAAAAATAAAAAGAAAAAAAAATTTATTGCAAAAATGCTTATTTATAGATTTAATTTAGTCTTCTAATTCAATACCCGGAATATTAAAGCCCCATCTTTTAGGAACAAAAGTTCCCCAAGCAAAGAATAGAACAGCTAACAGGTAAATGAATGGAAACGCTGCTAAGACTATGAATAGATATCCTTCCTCTAGAGGCGCCGCCATTTCAACAAGGGTTGCACCAGCTAATAGAACTCCAACGAGACCCATTAGAACACCTGCTATTGGGAATGCAAGCGCTGCTTTTCCGTTTTCATCTCTCGTTTGTAATGGAAGCCAAATTATTAAAATTGCACTAGGAACGTGTAAGGCCATTACTAAAATCGGTACAAGGTATGAGGGAGTGCCAAGAACTATAATCATGTTTTCATTTTTAAAGAATCCTATTACGAGGGACATAACAATTACGTAGTATAAAAGGTAATTACCAATTTTATCCTTTTCAGGTTTCACATTTTTCCATAGACCTACGGCAAACAGTCCTACCGTTAATGCAAAAAAGACCGAGTTTACAGGATCAGTAAAAGTCCAGAAACCGGCGAGTCGGGTAATTGACATGGATCGTACGTCGACAGCAACATAGGTTATAGCGAGATGAGTATTTATCCAAAGCAAAGCGAAAGAGATTCCCCAATAGAGATGCTCAGGTTTCCTAGTATTAAGATAGGAAGACAAAAGAAATAACGCAAAAATAACAGAGATAATTGCTGCTATCCATAAGACAATCTCAATTGCTTGACCCCATTCATAGAACGAGAATTCCCAGGGAGTTGCAAATAACACCATTTTATTTCATCACTTATTTGTTTTTTTTTTAATTTAATTTTATATTTATTTAAAAAAATTGTTTTTGATGTATTTTTTAAATAATAGTTAATATTAGAAAGAAGGTTCTATATAAAAGTTTGTGATTGAAAGAGCTACTGAATGATAATTCAAAATAAGAATAAATCTTTAAATAGTAGTTGACATCCTACTATATACTAATAGAAATTTATCTATTAGTTTAAAAAATATACAAAAAAAATATATTAAAAAAATAGTTGGTGTTTAAAACGCGGATAAAACGATCTGATTTGATATTTAATTTAATAATATTAGCTCTTTTTGCGGTTGTTGCGGCTACTCAGCTTTTAAGTGCTTATGGTGCGATATGTGTAGTGTGGGATATTCCTTCAGGTATGCCTTCTCCACCGTTTCCAGCAGACCATACATATTGGGATATGTTTTCATATGCAGGTACTTTTAGTTGGATTTATCAACCTTCGAATATAATAACCTGGATTATAGCATTTGCTTATGGCTTTTTGATTTACTCGTATTTTACAAAAATGCCTTGGAAGCGTTTCTTTATAATTGCTATGGTTGTCGCCTTCTTAGGATTTATTACTGGACTTCTCCCCGCACTTGTCTCAGATACTGCTGGATTCAGTGAAGCTTTTGACTTTGGTTCACCAAATTGGGGACGAACAATAGGAAATGCATTAATGTTAGTTGTACTTCTAGCGATGAACTTTGTGCCAAGGTTAAAGGTAGCAACCAAAAGTTTTATCGAAGAACGAAGTGTAGCTGGACAATATGTAAAACAATTAATTTTAATGTCCTTGTTTTTCTTCTGGTTAGGAGCTGCCTCATTCCTCGGAACAACTTTTATGGCAAATGCACATGTTGTTGGTGGAATCAATGTTTGGACAACTGTTGATATTCAATTTGTTGGTGGTGTAGTTACGTCACTCATCGGGGCTTCAATGTTGTCAACCGCCCTGATTTACAATCAAATTCGACCATCTTCAGCACTCATAACAACAAAGTAAACGCAGTAACAAAAGAGATATTATTAATAATGTAGCATTCCGCAAGTGATTGGAGTGTTTAATTTTTTTTTCTTTTTTTATTTTTTTATTTTTTTATTTTTTCTCATATTTTTTTTCAGATGTTTTCTATTCGCCGTTTATTGACTTAAACTATCTATCCAACTATCGAAAAAGAATTGCCTTTTAATTTAATAGCAAGAATATAAAATATTGGGTCTAAGACGTGTTATTTATTAGTGGTTTTTACATTTTTCAAATACTTCTTTTTATTACATTTAACAATTTCATTATAGTTATAATCTCTTCCTTAGAGCAATTAATCATACCGAAAATGATTAAATAAGTTTTAAAAATGACTATAATCCATGTTATCTTAACAATTTTTGGATATTGTATCATTCATTAAAAGAATTCAAGATAGTTTCTTCTAAAAGAAAATTAGAACAAAGAATTTGAAAAATGGTTGAAAATGTTGTTAATCAATATAGTATTGATGATATTGTATTGGTAATTGACTATTCATATGTTAAATCGTAAAATTTGACCTTAATTTTCTCTTTTAACTATAGAAAAGATGGATTATTTGATGATTTATATAAAGAATTATATTTCGTATTAAAACAAGAGGGAAAAAATTGTGGTATTATGTAAAATTCTAAAACTAATTGTAAGTAAAAAAGTAAGAAAATAAAACAGGTAAAAAAATTTGTTTATTTTTAATTTGTTTAATGTTTGCCTTTTACTTCTAATTTTGGCGCGTTTTTTTGACCTAACTTCGGTAAGGTAAAAAGTAACACAAGTACTATGATCGTCGAGACAGTTGCAGGAATTGCAGCTTCAGCGAAGGTTAGATGTGGGTTATAGTATGGTAGTCCAACGTAATAATGCTCTGTTAGGACTCCCCCGAGGGAACAAGTAGCAGATAGAGTAATATTAGTCCGACCTTCACCTAGATATGGTACCACTAATCCGGTATTTTTGTCTATCGGTGCATCCTCTACCACTTCTCCGGTTTTCTGGAGTCCTGGAAGATTAAGGTAATAACGAGCTATTGTGTGTGAGACTGTAATTTCAGTTATATCGGTTGGTTGTTCAGTGTAGACAAACGTATAATTAGGCGCTACTGAAGGAAGTACAGCAAGAGCATAATTATCCTGATCATCGTAATATGTGTTATGATCGTGATCTTCCCACACTTGTGTGATATTAACCCACACTTCGATTGTTATTATATAATGATAATGAGGATCCGAAACTCCGTGGGTATATTGAACGCTAAGTAGTTCCGTATTAGTATCGTATTCCATATCTATGTTTATAGGAGGATGCGCTCTCACGTTGAGAACGCTCATCGTAACACCGAGGATTAAAAAAACGGACAAAACATAAAATATTTTTTTTTTTGACATCTTAATTCGGGTTTTTTTTTAAATTATAAATTTATGAATTGTTAAAATAGTTTAGCAATTTAATATTTTACTTTTTTCAAACCTACTCGACGCTTTAATCACATATAAACAATATTTGGTCGTTGAGCAAAAAAAAAAGAAAAGAAAACTGAGTAACACTTTTTAGTATCGTTATTCTATAACGAGAGGAATAATATTTTCAGAGAATTTTTCCCGTTTAAATATTGCCTGGTATACGATTAAGCCTAAGAACAGTAGTACATCAAAAAAGAGAAGGAATAGGCCTCCCAGAATTATGGATTTTAAAACTAATTCGCCAGCGGCATCGGTTGGTGATCTTAAAAAATAAAAAGCTGCTGCGGGAAAAGCGAGCAACATGCTTGCAAACAATGACCATCCTATGATCTTCCGTAATATGTTTTTAGGGATTAAGTTGTGGATTATTAGGCAAAAAACTACGATTGCTCCGAGAGTAATAAGAATGTGGGGGTGTCCAGTAGCAAAATTGCGTTCAACTACGTAATTAGATAGGTCGCGATAAGTTTCAAGGTCTGCTACGATAACCATGCCAGGTATTACCACAATTATGCCGGCTAAGAAAAATGGAACGAACATGCTTAATCTCAATGGGTTTTTTAAAACTGCTGTAATTTTAGAGCTAAGAGAGGAAGAATTATATCCCGAACCGATCTCTTCTTTCGCTACTTCTCTCCACCCGTAAACAGCAATTATCACGCCTGTAAACAAAATTAACGCTCGAGCTGGCATTAGAATGGCATTTGCAGCTTTACCCATAACAAGCACGAGGAAGTAACCTACTGTCATAGCAATTACACCAGGCAAAAGTAACCAAAGACCAATCTTAGCTAATCTACCTTTAACTCCCGTATATCTAAAAATCAGAATTAAGACTCCAGTTAACAATAACGCATTCATTAACCGCATGTGGAAACTGGCGAGTTCTTGAAACAATTCCTTGGGAGTCACTCGATCTAAATATGCTATTTCCACTAGGAAAAATTGTTCGTCGATTTCCAGCATTATGATTGCAGCGACAGCTCCAAATATTGCAAATACTATCATGCTTCCGATGACAATTACGGCACTTAAGTGTAGGATATTGAAACCAGCAATTTTAGGAATGTCCCGATAATATTCACTTTCTTTTACTTCTTTTCCAGGAATTAAACCGTAAACCAACAACACAGCACAGGCAAATAAGAGGCTAAGACCAACTAAGAACACATGATGTAAAAGAAAATTATCAGAATATGCCCAAAAAATAGCACCAATACCCCCACAAATTCCACCTATAGCAGCCATGTACTTAATTGGTTTAATTACCCTCGATCGCATTTCGATTACGTCTAAAAATAAAAGCGTTACAATTCCAATGAACGGCGTTGACATGGAGTGGTAGGTCATAATTACTCTATGGGCTTTGTGATGCACAACTGGCGTGTAGTAAAAAGGCCAAGCGCTATAAAGCATATGATACGAAAACGCAATAGAAAGGTTAATTACGATAATAACTGATAATAGTAAGATAAGTAATTTATTGGAAAATTTCCATTTAATTTCGATTGTATTTCACCTTAGTTTTGATTAATTTATTCATATTTGGTATATCCTACTTTATCTCATTTGATTTATAAAACTAGTTTTAAAATTTTATAAATAGAAGATTTTAATATGAAAAAAAAAGATCAAGAAGCCCTTACATTACATTTAGTTTATATTTTAGATATTTTTAAATTGCAAGCAAATTGGATAGAAATTTCATTTATTTCTAAAAAATGAACCAAAATGTAAAAAGACCTTTAGTGATCAATATTAATTACTCTCTTTACACTATATGAATTTTCGCATTATACTCTTTATTAATTTGGTTTACAATTTCCCTTGAGAGTTCTACTTCAGGAAGAAAAAACACGGGACACTCTTGGAGGATTGCTAAGGAAATTGAGTAGCAGTCCGAAATGGCGATTGGATATCTACATTTAATATTGGCTGCTTTTTTGAATAACCATGTGTCACCTATAGTGTTCATTATGCTCTCTGTCTTTTTTAAAACCATCTCAGCTTCAGTCATAGATATTTCGCGACAAGTTATGTAGAATAGTTCTGATTTGATTAAATTATGCCCATAGAGTACTATCTTTGATTCTTGAGTAAAAAGATACTCCTCTAATAAAGAATTAATATCGCGTGCTTCACTTATGAAATAACCAAGTAAAACACTGGTGTCCAAAACTAGATTAGGGGTATTGATTAGAATTTGTCTAATACTCATTGAATCACTTCTGTTTATTCTTTAAATGGGGCAAGGTTTTCTTCTTGTTTCAAATCTTTCTTTTTTTCATCTATATAAGACTTCTTTGCGGATTTTGGTAATATTCCTTTCAAGCTTCTGAATTGTTGTAAATTAGATTTTCTAATCAGGTTCGATGGTTGGCTTTCTATGAGATATCCAATAAGATCGTTATATGTTATAGCTTCCCCTTTTTGTTCCTCTAATCTTAATTTGATCCTAAATAATAATTTCTTGGTTTCGTCGTCAATTTGAATTGTGGTAGTCATATCATTTTATTTCTATAGAGTTATAATAAAAATAGGTCTATAGAATATTTAACTTTAACTATTAATTATCTTTTTAAAATCATTTAAAATCATCAATAGAATCAGCTCTCTTTTTTTCAATAAAAAAAAAGATTTCAAGTATAATTTAAGAAGGTCACACAAAAGGAAAAAATGTAAAATGAAATTAATCATTTTTAAGATATTTCAAAAGCACTACGAAAACAATAGCCATGATTAAGGGAACGATGATTCCTAATGCCAAAGTTAATTGGGCATTAAAAACTTCGTAAACATGAGTCGAAATTGGCGCTCCAATGGCTACTCCAGCAACTATCAGAGCATAGAATGTTCCTGTTGCTATACCGCTCTCAGAACCCTTGGTTTTCTCTTTAACAGCACCTGCTGAAGAAGGAAAAATCAATCCATGTCCTAAACCAAGGAAGACCATACCAATCATAGGTATATACATAGGTATTGGTTTTTCTGGGGATATCATGAAAACTCCAAATGCAGATGCTATCAACAATAATCCAATTAACATTACTTTGGTGTATCCTATTTTGTCGCTCAATATACCTGCGGGATAATGAATTAGTATCGAAAAGATAACCATTATGCTAAGTATCATTCCTGTTTGACCAGCGGTAAAATCTGCGGACTCCAGTATAACCGTATAAGCCGCCGTAACAATTCCCATATTAAACATCATTGCTAACATCGAAAAGTAAGGACTTATCATAGATTTTCTAAAGACGACTTTTCTAAATTTTTTGATTTCTTTGCGGAAGTTTAATTTCTCTTTAGAGGGTTGATAAATCTCAGGAAGGAGTAGCGAGGTAAATGACATGATGAATAAAACAATTGCTATTATGAAAAACAAATTGCTTGCTCCAATTATTTGAGCAACTAATCCACCTAACATGAATCCTACCAAATTTGAAAATCCGATGGACATTCCATATAGTGCCATCCCCCTTCCGCTCCGTTTCTCGGAAGTAGCGTCTGAGATATAAGACATTGTGGCAGGTCCTCCAAAACCACCCCCTATTCCGTGAATTATTCTTCCAAATAAAAGGAAAAAAGGGTCTTGAGCTAACGCATATAGAAGCATTGATACGCCATCTAAAAATACTCCGAAAGCTATTAATTTTTTTCTACCGAATTTGTCAACTAACCTTCCAAAGATTAAATTTGAGGGAATATGGACCATAGAGTAAATTCCTACAATAAATCCCATGAATAGTAACGAGGCTCCTAAATCTAACGAATACGTAGCAATTATCGGAATTGCTGCGTTGCTGTCGAAATTGACTAAAAATGACAACGTAAGTGCTAAAAAAATATGTTTTTTTTCAATTATTAGATTTTTTTGGCTTTTCCCTTCTGCAACATCTAAAGAGGCATGTGAAATCTGTTTTCTCACCAGAAGTATTTTTTTTATTTATTTTCCCGTTAACATTCTGAAATTTCACATCAAAATTAAAATTTTTTATGATAAATCAAATTATTTTATATGTTAGTTTTTATTATGTTAAGTGAATGAACATGACACCTTCTAATAAGCGCTTAAAACAAGAATACAAAACAATTAAAACTATGATTCGAATGTATTGTAAAAAGGTTCATGACTGTGAAGAAGGTTTATGTCAAGAATGCTCTGATCTTCTCAATTACGCTGAAGAACGATTAAATAATTGTAAATATGGTGAAGATAAACCCACATGTGATACGTGCTCAATTCATTGTTATAAGCCTGATATGAGGGAGAAAATACGAGAGGCTATGCGTTATGCCGGCCCGCGGATGATTTACACGCATCCTATTATGGGATTTCGGCACTTGTTTAAAAAAATGAAAAAAAAAGAAAATTTAGTAGACTAAGAATTCCAGAGTTTTGTTTGAATTTTAATTATAAATTATTTTAGTCAGTTCACTTTCTTGTCCTTTAAGATAATTTTTGAGGACACCCTTCTTCTTCATCGAGAGAATAACTACTTCAAGTCCTTCTTGTATTTTATCCTTAATAGAAGCCAGTGAAAGCAATTTACCTCGCATTTTGCCAGAGGCATCATCATTAGCTGTTTCGTTCGATTTGTGAACCAATTGCTCAATCTCATTGATATTTATCTCTCTAAGCATTTGTGCATGTGCTTCTAATTTTGGGTCTTTATCGAATACACCAGGCACATCTGTTGCAAATATCAGTTGTTTAGCGTCTACTACGCGCGAAAGAACTACAGCCAATTGATCTCCGCCACAAACGCTAAACCCCATACTAGAGTCGTACATCATGTCTCCTCCTATCAGGGGGACCATCCCCAAAGATAAAAAGCCTTTTAAAGAGTTAAATGCGTAATCAGTTATTACCATCTTACTGCCCACAACCATCGAAGAGGCGTGCATTAAGTTAATAGGAATTCTTTCTTCCAGAAATGTAGTAGCAATTGTTTTTCGAAACCCATTCACGATTTGTTGCGTTTTTGACATAGAAATTAATTGATCTTTGTTTCTAAATCCCTTATGAAGGTTGTATTTTAGCACGGGTGGATGACCGAAAGAACCTACCCCGTGGACAATCACAAGATTTTTGATTAATCCTAAATCAATACATTCTTTTATTTCTACTGCGACCGCTTTTATAACTTCCTCTCTAAGTTTATATGGCGTTGATTTGTTCGTAAGCAATGAACCGCCAAGCTTTAAAACAATTGGATCTTCTACTGTCATTTGTACTCCTAGATATTATATTAGAAACTAAAAGAATAAGG
The DNA here is from genome assembly GCA_029856125.1 of Promethearchaeia archaeon. Classification (GTDB taxonomy): domain Archaea; phylum Asgardarchaeota; class Lokiarchaeia; order Sigyniarchaeales; family SOKP01; genus SOKP01. The sequence continues at coordinate 61,646 of JAHQWJ010000014.1, forward strand.
CCAAAAGGTTGGAAATGCGAATTCAAGTATCAAGATAACGATTACAACCGCCAGAAAAATTGTGAAATTATCAGTGCCCTTAGGTGATACCGCTTCTACTATCGTAGCAACTATACTAACAACTATTATCGGTAAAATTAGTATGAGTATATCAAACTGTGGAACTTCTAAAGAAAAAATCAACACGAGAATAGAGCTTACTAATATCGATCCAACTAGCATACCTATACTTCCTACTATAGTTTTCTCGCTCCCTTTGAGTCCAATCTTTTTTTTACCAAATTTACGCCCTATTATATCTGCTAACCCATCTCCACCGGAAATACATCCAATTATAAGTAGAGCGGTAGGATTTGCGTTACTTATCCCGGTAGATGGTACGTAAAACCAAAACCAAGTCATTAATACCATAACAATCGCATAGTAGAGCGTTCCTTGAAGAAGTTCCCGAGGGTCTCCCGATCTCGACATAGATGCCACAAAACTTTCGTTCTTTATAACACCCATACCGATAGTAATGAATTGTAATACGAATAACAATGGTACTATTACAGCTACATAATGACTAACGATCTCACCTGAGAAGAGCATCCACGTAACTACGAACACGGGGCCCGCAAAAATATGCACAAATTTTCTCGTAATAATTTGCGAAACTTTTCCCTTTTTCTGCATATATGCGTTAATCTGAACTAAAGCCAATAGTATTACTATGGATATAACAGTCGCAATTAAATCCCAAACAAAAACTAAATTACTTCCTAACGGATTAAATACCATAATTTATCACTATTCACATTATATTATTATTTTATAATAGAATTAACTCCTAAAAATCTTAGAAGATATAAAATTCATTTGGTTTGCGTTCAAATAAAAAATATAAAAAAAAATATATAAAAAAAAATTGAATTTAGCTTCTTGAAATTTCTGGATTACATATTGATAATGGAATCGTTCTCAAAAATTAAGTCAATTACCTCATCAGAAGCAACCAGCCTGATTTTATCAGAAATAAACTTATTGAGTCCCCGAATATCTATGTGTTCTTTACACGCAAAAACAGTTTTCTTTTGATTAAGCGCTTGTGAAACCGCTTTATTAGATTTATTTGCAAAATAGACCGCGTTTTGAAGTAAAAGGATTGTAACGTCGTCGTCATCTGTGTGTTCCATTGCAAGCTCTACGCCTGTAATATCTTCACTCGTTATAAAATATAATACTTTTTTTCCCATTTTTTTTCAATCCTCCTAGAATGGTATGGTTACGGTTGAATCCGCAATCATTTTTAATATTTCTCCATGCTCTTTTACTTGAACTTTATCGATGAGATCGTCTTTAGTTAAGCCGCGCTCATCAAGCGATTTCTTGTCAACAAATATATCTAAATCAATGTTTGTAATAAATTCTATGTGCATAGCGTACATTGTTTTATCGACATCCTTTGTAAAGGTGTAAACAGCGTCGTTAATCGCAATTGTAATCGGATCGAAATCAGCACTAACAGCAACCGTCATTCTTAATCCTTCAACGGGATATAGAGTTCCGTGAGGAGGCTGCCGTAAAAGTATAACTACATTTTTTTCTTCTGCCATTTTTTATCACCTTAACAAATTACTACAAGTTTATCGGTTTCTTCTATTATTTTAGCAAGATCGGGAGTTCCTGCCCGTTTCACATCGCCGCACTCCTTTTTTAAACAATTTTTCATAGTTCCTCTAACTAAGAGACAAAGATTACACAATCTTATCGTAGCTCCCTTATTTAGAATTTCTCTGAAACCCTCTTCAATATTGAAAATTCCTTCAATTTTTTTCTGATTCTCTAAGAGCGCATTTACGGCATCCATATAACAAAAGATACGAACTTCGTGTCCTTTGTCTAAGGCAGCATCAGCTAGTTTCACTACTGTTTCAGAGGCTTGTGTTTGATAGGGTCCATCAAAAAAAAGAATTCCTAATCGAGCCATTTTATTTTGTCAACTCCATCTCTTAATCTGATTTTCTCATGAAGAGAAGATAAGCCATTATCCAGGATCCAAACATAATGCAAGCGCCAGTTATAATGCTGTGTAGTGAAAGTTGTGGAACGCCGCCTAAGATGTTCGTAATATTACATCCCATTGCTGTTACTGCGCCAAATCCCATTAAAATTCCGCCAAAGAATTGCTTCAATAATGTAAAAGCGTCTTTTGGAACTCTTAATTTAAATTCACCACTAATAACAGCAGCAATAAGCGATCCGAGGATAGCACCAACGATTATAAAGCCTGGCCACGCCATAGGATCGTTTAAAGTAAGCCATTTGCTTATATCCATCCAGCCGCCAGTAATACCTAGTACTCCCCCACCGGCAACATATCCGATGATTCCAACTATTCCAATAACGATTCCAGTAACCCACCAAGGATATCCTTTTTTAAAGATGGATTCAAAAGCGTTATCAAATTTGACTAAGGCTCCCTTATCAGCTTCCTTTCTCTTTTTAAGCGCTGGCCATGCCCAGAAATAGAACATTAATGCCATACCGACTAAACCTAGAATAAGCATAAAAATCGGTGTGAGTTCTCCAGCTGCTCCGAAAAGTGTAAGAGGTGTAGCTTGTGCAATTGGTGTAGCCATTTGTAAAGCATTTTTTAAATCAGTTAAAACACCACCTGCTGTCATTAAAGCTCCTGTAGTCAACCCAAAGGCTGCTACAACAGATCCCATCATACCTTCTCCAACTCGGTAAGTAGTTCCACTCGCACATCCGGCTGCAAGAACCATTCCAATACCGAATACTAGACCGCCAACAATTGCCCCCCATATTTTTAAGGGTTTTGGAGTGAGATTTATTATTCCACTCAAAGCAAAAATAGCGAATCCTACCATCAAAACTGCCAATGCAACAACGACTGCTTTTGCCAACTTAAACTCTTTTAAGAGTATAATGTCTCTAAAAGCAGAGTTCATGCAAAATCTTCCGCGTTGCAAGACGAAGCCAAAAAGAGCCCCGACTATAAGTCCAACAATTAATGCATACATAAATTCCATATTTGTTTTTTCACCTTATTTTATTTTTATCAGGATTTTCCATGCAGATTTCCCAGTCTTTTCCGACGAGATAACTTCATGACCTAGAGATTCCATAGTTTCAGGAATCCTCTCAGCAGAGAGAGGATAATCAACTATAATCTCTAAAATTTCTCCTGACTTCATTTTCTTAACTTTTCTTTTACTTTTTACGTCTGGATATGGGCATACTTCGCCCGAACAATCCAATGTTTCAGTTATGTCAACCATTTTTTATAAACCAAGTTGTTTTATATTATTTTTTTGAATATCTATTCAATTAAAATAGATAAGTGTTAGTACATTCAAATACATTTAAAATTTATTAATAATCATTCAAATGAAACATTAAATTTACGAAAAACGGTTCCCTTTCCGTCGAATTTGATAATAATCATCATTCAAAAAAACCATCACATTTACGAAAAACTATTTCTCTTCAGTTAGTTTTAATAGTTTAACAATTTTGTTCAAGCAAATGTCAAAATTTAAATTGAAATCCAGAAGATTAAGAATAATTATTCAAAAAATATTAACCCAAACAAGGAGAGTTTTGTTATCATACATTTTTTTAACTACTGTAATTTGAAACTTTATCGCAACATCTATTTGCAAAAGGAGAAGTTTTTTATTAAATTATGATTAAATTAACACAACTAATTGTAATAATCAAATTAGCTAATTTTAAAAATCAAATAAAAAAAACAAAAATAGATGATTAAAATGGCAGTAAAAGTAGCTTTTATGCAGAGTAGTGATTGCTGGGGATGTCATCAATCCTTATTGAACGCACATTTAGGATTGTTGCCAGTTCTTCCAGCGCTCGAATTTGTGTATTGGCCAGCAGTTGTAGATTTCAAACTTGATTCACTAAAAGCGCGACCAGACGGTGATATTCTAGTAGGCTTCGTAGAAGGAAGTATGAGAACAAAAGCAGATGTAGAAAACGCCAAACTCATGAGGGCTAAGTGCCAACTCATAATAGCTTTTGGTAGTTGTTCTTGCTACGGCAATGTTCACGGATTAGCTAATGAGTGGGATATTGAAGAAGCTATCAAACGAAAGTATACGCAAGTAGAGTCGATTACTAACGAATCTCCGCACGAACCAAAAGAACATATGCCGGGATTTACAGGAAAAATCGTTCCATTGGACGAAGTCATAAGCGTTGACGTATTTATGGCAGGTTGTCCTCCGAAACCAGAAGCTATCATAAGCGCAGTTCAATTTTTGCTTGGTCAAAAGCCACAGCCAATGGCAGATTTGTCTTTTTGTAACGATTGTTCGTTAAATAACGAAAATTGTTTACTTGAAAAATACGAATTATGTTTTGGTCCCATTACTAGTATTGGTTGTACTTTAAAATGTACTGATAATGGAAGCCCATGCGTCGGCTGTCTCGGACCAGCAAAAACGGTCTCAGCAAGAGCAGAAAAATTGAAAACAATGACACAAAATATGCATCAGCTTAGCTCCGGCGACAAGAAGAATTTACACGAGTTCTTAACCTTGTTTTTAAATGTACCGTTAATGTCAGGATTTGATTTAGCGGGGGATATCTTAAAACAAGTAAGAAAAACGGGTGAGGCTCAAACCGCTTTAGCTAACGTACCTGTTGACACGGGAGATATATATGCAAACATCCTGAAATATCTAAAGAACAATAGAGAGTTCATAAGTATTTCAAATGTGTGCGACCAGTGCGACCTTGAGATCGGAAGTAAATCTCGAATGACGAAAGTTAAACGCGATTACGAAGGACTTCCAAATTCAACCGATTGTTTAATAGAACAAGGTTACCTATGTGCAGGTCCGATAACAAGAGCAGGATGTGGTGGTTTGTGTATGAAAGTAAACACACCTTGTTCAGGTTGCTTTGGTCAAACAGCTTGGAATGTTGATCAAGCTGAACGCTTTGCTGATGTAGTAACGAAGGGCTTCAATGTGGCTTTATCAAAAGAAGAATTGCTTGCGCAAGTTAAGGATAAGCTCGGCTTCATGGAAAAGTTTACATTAGCTACAAACAAAAATTATAGGTAGGTGAAAAAAAGATGGTAAAAGAAATAACAGTAGAACCAGTCACTCGATTAGAGGGACATGGTGGATTAAGAATTGTCATTGGAGATGACGGTAAGGTAAAAGATGCTCAGTTTAACATAACTTCGACACGATTTTTCGAGAAATTTCTTGAAGGACGTTATTGCGAACACATACCTAGAATCACGCCTAGAATTTGCGGAATTTGTCCAATCCCACATCATTTAACTCCCACAAAAGCTGTAGAAGACGCTTGGGGCGTTTCTATTCCAGAACCAGCTCGAAAATTGCGAATTTTGTTACAGAACGCGAAACAATATTCTAGTCATACGTTACATTTCTACGCACTCGCAGCACCTGATTTCTTATTAGGTCCGTTTGCGGATCCTGCGTTAAGGAATGTCGTTCATGTAATTAACAAAATGCCAGATGTTGGAGCAATGGCTTTGAAAATGATGGATTTCGGTCAAAAACTCTGTGCGGAGATTGGAGGAAAATCTGTTCATCCTGTTTCTGCGATAGTTGGAGGCATGAAAAAGCCAATGAGCGAAGCTGCTCGGGATAAGTTTTTGAAAATGATTCCTGAACAAGTCGAATTTGCAAAGAAGACTGTTGAGATCGGATTAAAAGTCGTCACCGATTATTGGGATGTCGTTGCTAATGTAGGTGTTGTTCCTACTTATTACTTAGGCATGACCAATAAAGGTGTCCATGATATTTACGAAGGAGATATTCGAATTGTTACACCTGATGGAAAGAAGATTGATTACGATGTTCATAACTACTTAGACGCACTTGGTGAACATATTCCAGAGCATTCTTATGCGACACACATGTATTACAAGCCTGCAGGATATCCTGAGGGTATTTATCGTTCTAACACGTTAGCAATGATAAATTGTGCCGATAAAATGGCAACTCCTTTGGCAGATGGCGCACTTAAAGACATGAGAGATAAACTTGGACCAATTTCCCATCACACCTTTGCTTATCACTGGGCTCGATTAATTGAATTAGTTGAGTCGATTGAGATGGTTGCGACACTATTACAGGATCCTGACATTGTAAATCCTGATTGTAAAACATTAGATGTCCAACCAAGAGAAGGAGAGGGTATAGGTATGACCGAAGCCCCGCGGGGCAATTTATTGTACCACATTTGGTCTGATGCTGATGGTATATGTAAGAAAGCAAATCTCTTAGTAGCGACAAATCATAACATTGCTGGAATTGAGAAAACACTTATGCACGTAGCAAAGCAGGTGTTTGAAGATAAGGCGTTAGAAGGATTAAAATTACCAGACCCTTGGATTGATTAAAAAAAAGAGGAAACCGTGATTAAAAAATGAGCGAAGAAATACCGGAAGGAGTAGTAAACCTTTTAGAAATGATTGTGCGTTGCTTCGATTGTTGACTATCGTGCGCAGCCCACATAACCGTTGTTAAAGAAAACGGTGAAGAGGTTTACTCTCGCAAGTTGAACGTTGGCTTAGGATGAATATCCAATAAAAACAATAGATTGGATATAACGCCCCCTGCCCGGGGTAAAAGCCAATAAATATAAAATAAATGGAAATGAAAAATTGGAAAAGACGTGAAAAAAATGACAGTAGATTTTGAATTTCGAAAACAAGTTATGGATTATCATATCGGGTCTGATTTAATTAAGTATTGTTATCAATGTAGTCGTTGTGCAGATAACTGTCCAATTACTAACGTAACGACAGACTTCTATACGACTACAGGATACAATCCAAGAAGCAACATTCTTAATGCTTTGTTAGGATATAAGGAAGCAATATTTTCATCTGATGCCTTGACCATTTGGGGTTGTACCGTTTGTGATACATGTGATGAGGTTTGTCCTCAGAATATCGAATTAACTGAGATTTTTACACTATTAAAAAATCAAAGTGTAGCAAACGGAGATGCGCCTGATTTTATCTACTCGCAAGCAAAAGCAATTTTTGATAGTGCGAAAGCGATCCCATCTCAACCTGCTATAGAGCGTAGACGAGAACAATTGGGTCTACCCCCTGTTGCAATGCCGGACATTAGTGAACTCCAAACTTTATTAAAAAATATTGGAGTAGAAAAAAAGCTAAAATAAGAGGAATGATGAGAAAAATGACAGACTATAAAATGTTTGAAGGTTGTACTATCGGAAACCGTATTCCTTTCATTGAAGCGGCATCCAGAAAAGTTTTTGATAAAGTTGGAATTGAGACTTCACAAACGAACTTTACTTGTTGTCCAGATCCCACCGGCATGAAATCGTTTGATAACGACGCTTGGCTAGCCATTGGTGCGAGAAATCTATGTTTAGCGGAAGCTGAAGGAAAAGACATAATTTCTCTATGTAATGGTTGTACTAATACGCTTCGAGGAGTCCAACATCAATTAAAACACGATTCATGGAAAATGGATAAGGTCAATAAAGAGCTCGCTAAGATCGGAAAAGAATACAAAGGCACAATAGATATTAAGCATTTCGTTGATGTGCTGAGCGATAAATTAGACAAAGTCAAAGAAGCAATAACTAAACCACTTGACGGTCTAAAAGTCGCAGTCCATCCTGGGTGTCACTATATGCGACCTGCAGAATGGATGGAATCCGACGATCCTATGAGGCCAACTACGCTAAAGAAACTCGTAGAAGCAAGTGGAGCGACAGTTGTTGATTACGGGGAGGAAATATTGTGCTGCGGAAGTGCTGTGACTAACGCTTACGAAGAACACGGGTTTGCAAACTTAAAGATTAAGATGGACGCTATCAAAAAATCGGGCGCAGATGTGATTGCTGTAAATTGTCCAGCGTGTTATCAACAGTTCGATACGAGACAACGAGATTTAGGTAAGGCATACGAGACCGAATACGCAACTCCCGTGTTATATATCACAGAGCTTTACGCATTAGCAATGGGCTTCACTCCAGACGACATCGGCTTAAAATTTCACAGAGTTCGATTGAAATCCACGTTAGAAAAACTTGGTTTATAACTAATCAAATTTATAACTTTATTTTTTTATTTTTTTTCTCTTGAGTAGATTACATCAAAAATGAGAAAGATAAATACAAAAGAGAAAGTGATTGAAAATGAATGAAAAAGAAGAAATAGAATTTTTTAAAGAGGTATTTTATGAAGAGCTTATTTCCGAAATAAACATGCGTTTAATTCTTAATGATTCTATTCTAAAATTGTTTATTGGCTTACTATGAGTTTTTTCTTATCAAAGTCTTCTGGATCCCCGCCTTCTTCTAGGAAATCTACAAAATTCTTTAAACATTTTAAAGTCAGCTCTCCAACCTTCTCATAGCCTTTTGCCAATTTTTCGCTATCCATATCAGCCCATAAGGTTGTTTCGACGATATCTCCTTTAGGTTGTAAAACATATCCCAAAGAATTCATGGTGCTATTCTTCATATGCCAAGTTGCGCTTTCATTTTCAACCTGTTCCCAACCTACAATTAAAATATCTCCTATAGAAGATTTTAAAAAGAATTCTTCTCCTTCCTTTTTTTCTGTTATTTCATTAACACCAGGATTCCATTTTGTAATAATTTCAGCATCAATAAGAATATCATATATTCTTTTTGGACTAGATTTAATTTCAATTTTTTTTTCCATTCTCATTTTAACATTACCTCTATTTGATTTTAGATAAAAGTGAGGTCAACATAATTTTTATACATTTGTGTTGTTATTTTGAAAATAGATTGAAGAAGATATTTTTAATTTTGAATATGTTATACATCAAAAAATAATTAGGGTAAGAATTATAGTATCAATTAGTAATTTTTAAAATAGCAGATTTTTTATTTGAAAATTGAATTGCTGCTAATAAGTATAAGAGAATAGTTTTTTAGTGTGATTTACGAATGCAAAAATTTATTTCAGACTACGATGATGATGATACAACTGTTTCTTCGAAGTATAATGGCCCGAAATTTGATGCCCATGTTCATTTAGGGAGCATGAAAGGCATTCCTAATTTAATTAAGTACAGAGAAGAATTTAATATAAAAAGATCGGTCGGTATTGTCTGGGACGATAAGACTGATGTATACGAGAAAAGATTTCCAGATAAGTTTGTGCTGGCAAAGTATTTTAGAAGTAAGCATATGTTTGCTGCAAATCCGGATTCTAAATTGTTAACAGATGAGATAGAGAAAATTTACCAACAAGGATTTCCAATTGTCAAATTCTGGTTTGGACCGAGAGTGAGAGACTACGTAAAAGAATACTTCAAATTAGAACCAAAAACAATTCATTTATCTGATCCCATTTTTAAATCCATATTCGCTAAGATGGAAGAATTGGGACTCTATTTATTAATTCACGTTAGCGATCCTGATCAATGGTATGAGAAAGTGTATCAACCGGTTAGCCGATATGGTACAAAGAAAGAACATTTAGACGATTTTGAGGAGGTTTTGTCAAGTTTTCCAAATTTAAAAGTGCTCCAAGCACACTTTGGGAGTCAACCAGAAGATCTAGACCATTTATCGAGGTGGTTTGAGTCATATCCAAATTACTATGTAGATATGTCTTCAGCAAGATGGATGGCACGAGAGCTTGGGAAGTATCCAGAAAAAGCACGGGAATTTTTCATTAAATATTCAGATAGGATTCTTTTTGGGTCCGATCTTGTACAGGATCGAAACAAACCAGTTTCCAGCTATTATCGAACTCGTTATTTTACGTTTCAAGCAATTTTAGAGACTTCGGTCAGAGATTTACCTTTACCTTTTCCAGATCCTGAAAATAATAATGAAACAAAGATTAATGGGTTGGATCTTCCCTTAGATATCTTAAAGAAAATTTATTGGGAAAATGCGAATAAATTCTTAAAACTCTCATGAACCTTTAGATTTAGAGAAAAATCTCCATTCCAGGCGGAAGCCACGGTTTATAAATTCGCATATGATCTGTAAAGAAATTTGAGAAGCCGTTTTTTAAACATAAATCTAACCAATGAAATACTACTTCTTGCCCATGTTTTTCTTTAGAAATTTTTCCGAACATATTACTCAAATAACTTCCGATTGTATTTTTATCCTCTGAAGGTATATCTGTTGCTTGGATATTTACTAAGATGTTTTCAAGTTGCACCATGTAAGATTTAAAATTTGTTAAGAGTTCTAATATTTTAGCTCTATCTTGAGGATAATCCTTGGGTTTATTGGTTAATTTACTAAACTTCCCAAGATTTTTCATAAGACCTTTAATGTTGTCTAAAAAGTGTGGTATATTTAACTTGACTAAATCTTGTTCCAGGTTCCTAGTTATAAAGGTATTCATTGTTATTTTATTGTAAAAATAAATAACTGGTAAAGAGATTGTTTTGTCAAACTGTTTAATTAACGGAATTCCCATTGTATAATATCTTGCCTCACCAGTACCTGCAATATGTATTGCTGGTTTGATAGTTTTTGAAACTAAATATTGGCGTGATTCAACTCTGGGAGTAAAAAAAGTAACATGTTCAGATAGATCGGGGTTATTCTTTTCGAGACAAAAATCTATTAAATTTCCGCAATTATCGCACTCACACTTAACGTGGATCATTGAGGTATAATCTTGCCCGGTTAATTCCAATCTTCTGCAGTTACACTGTTCATTCGCGCATTCATAAAAAAAGGGGACAAAATCAGGTCTAATCTCTCTTAAGGGAGGGCGAATATTATGCTCCATAAATTGATTTTTCAAATTGATATAAGTATCAACATACCGGCTTTGATTCTCTAATAGAGTTTCATAAAATGGTGTTAATAGTTTCTTATATTCTATATCTGAAGCAGAAATGAAAAGATATCCTTGGTCAAAGATAACATTGGAAATTGTCCCAATTATGTTGATGAACCAATCTGTATAGTTCTCTGCGTTATTGTGGGCTAACTTGATTAATCGAAGCGCTTCTTCTAACCGTTCTTCTAATAGCTTTTTATGCCAATTATCTTCTATGCTGGAATTAATGGAATTACTGTATTTTTTTCTAATTTCTTGAAATTGCTCCATGAGATAAGACACAGATGGTAGCGGCAGATTTCTAATTCTCATACCAAGAAATTCCTTTTCTATTTCAGGTTTTATTGAAATTGAAAATCCATTAGGAGAATCGCTTTGCGAAAATTTAGTTTTTATTAATTCTGAATGGACCTTATCATAATCAGCAACGTAAAAAATTGGAATTACGCTAGTATCAAGATTGGCGAAAGCTGCTCCGCAAGCAATTTTGTTAAAAAGAAACCTTTCACCACCTAAAAATTTTGGTTGATGCGAAACTTCTAAACTCAGACTATTATTATCGGTAAGAAAATTTTTCAAATGTCTCTTAGCTTTGTCAGTTAGTAGATTATATTTCTTATTTGTGTTTTCAAATATTTTCCCCATTGCTCCTTTTATTTCATCGCTATTTGGATCTTTTTTCGTTTCTCTGTTTACTTTCTTGGCAAGGAAAATGGCATCGCTCATAGATTGGGGTATAAGATCGTTCATTCCTTCAGAAATCCAAGATTTCTGTCCTTCTAAGGCATATAAGAGGTAATATTTTAATGGGTCTTCGAATTTATCGTTTGACATCTTTATTTTACCTACAATTTCAAGTTTTCAAAATCCACCATTAAATGTTCAAGGCTAATAAATCCTTCGGCGTATTTTACCCCAATTTGATATCCCAAATATCCAGCACGTTCCTTTATATAATCAAAAATTCTTAAATGCTTTTTATTATCAACGAACTGTGATTTATAGGCTTTAAGCGCATTTATTTTTTCTTCGATAGAATCAGAGATATCGATTAAAAAGTCCAGTTTTCGATTCTTGTCCATTAAATGTGAATGATCAAAATAAAATACATATTTAGGGTAATGTTCCGGATATTCGGATTCGGTTTTTGTTAGTTTTGCTTGAAATTTAGCGGCGTTTACAATCTGATGGCAAGCAATGTGGTCTGGGTGCCAATCATTAGGGGGGTGGGTAATAAGAATATTGGGTTTATATTTTCTAATCACTTCAGAAACTTTTTTTCTATTCTCTATAGTATTTTCAATATATCTATTTGTCATGTCGAGAGTAATTCTTAGATCTAGATTTAAAATTTCAGAAGCTGCTTTAGCCTCGGCCTTTCTTTTTTCAACAGTACCGAATGGTGTGGGTTCCCCATTTGATAAGTCTAAAACCCCAACTCTTTTACCTCTTTTCTTGTAATGGGCAATTGTTCCTCCACATCCAATTTCTGCGTCATCAGGATGGGCCCCTATTACTAAAATATCTAACTCTGGCTTCATTTTAATCCTACTAAGTTTCCAGTTCTCTAATTTGTGTAAATATTGCTTCTTGTATTTTTTTAAAGTTATATTTATTAATATCATCCACACTATTGAAGTAATTTGAAAAAATTGACTTAAAAACATTAATATCTGTTTTTAAAGGAGCTTTGATGAGTGATTCAATTAACTGAATATACTTTTCAATTCTTTCTTCTCCTTTCTTAAACAAAAAGCTATCTTTTGCATTTTTTAAAATTGCATCTCTATCTTTATATATTACTGGAACCCCTTTTTCAACAATTTTATATCCTTTTTTCTTTGCTTTAATCCAGATTTCGATGGGTATTTCGTAACCATTTACTATTAAATCCAAATCATTAATCGCACTACATTCATATGCTTTTAGTCCACAAAAAGCATCTGAAATAGAAAATCCGAGTGTATTGAGAATTCCCGTGATGATCGCGTTTACAAGAAATCTATCTTTCCACGGTTTTTGCCAGTAATGGTTTGAATTTTTATATCTTGAACCAGAGATTATTTGCTCTGGTGGATTTTCAAGAATTAAATCAATAAACTTGTATAAACACTCTGGTTCGTGTTGACCATCCATATCGAACGATATAATCCACGGAAAATTCATTTCTTTAGCGTAACTAAAACCTCTTATGAGTGTATAACCATAACCTTTATTTTCTTTAAAGTTAACAATATTAAAAAGGGAATCGTGATTGTTCTTATTTAAAATTTGCATGGTTCCATCAGTAGAACCATCATTAATGATAAGGATTTTCAAATTGAATTCGTTTCTTTTTTGCGAATTTTGTTTTACACGACGGAGATGTTCTAATATATCTTCAATGTTTTCCTCTTCGTTAAAACACGGGATTAGTAAAAGAATGTCAACTATTTTTTCAGAAATATCGAACAACCAATCATACTTTATAAATCTTCATTGAAATAATACATCAAAATTTTTAGAATTGTTGATTTTAAGTTATAAAAATAATGAAAAAATTCAAAATTAGCGAGTAATTCACGCTGAAGTTGAAAGATAAATATTAAAAATTAAAGCGCCATTTTATCTCACTATGAAATATTCAAAACAACATGCAGCAGTCTGTGGTCTTTATTGCCCGGCTTGTTCGATATTTATTGGAACTCAAGAAGATCCTCAGAGGCTTGAGTATATTGCGAAACGGTCTAACAGCACTCCGGAAGAGATAAAATGTTATGGATGTCGTTCTGAGAAGAGATATATTTTTTGTGAGCAAGACTGCAAAATGTTTCCGTGCGCTCAGGAAAAGGGAATTGATTTTTGTGGAGAATGTGAAGATTACCCCTGTGAAGATATAAAAGAATTTCAGGCTAAAATGCCCCACCGATTGGAACTATGGGAGGCTCAAGAACAAATCAAAAAGGTAGGATACGAGCAGTGGTTAAAAGAAATGGAAACGCATTACGCTTGTTCTGAATGTGGAACCATCAATTCTACTTACGATCCGAGATGTCGATCCTGTGGTCATCAACCGTGCAATCAGTATAATGCAATTCATGGAAAGGAGATATTAGAGTTCTTCAAAAAACCCAACTCAAAGTAGCGGAAAGGTACCCTTTTTCTTTATTATAATCTTCATTTAGATTTGATCAAAAATCCTTTAAGGACTAAGAGGGCTCCAATATCTATAATAATTAACGCTAGAATCTCCATCACAATTAACGAGAGCAATCCCCCTGTTAAATTGATAACAAGTCCAAATAAAAATATAATTACTCCTAATGAAAACCATTTTATTCTTTTTTTGGTTTCGCCTTCTATTTTTCTGTTAATTACGATATATCTATAAACAGCATATATGGCTATTAATATCCGAATGGTATTCACAAAAATTAACAAACCGGGAGGAGTATGGGTATTGACTATACCAAGAGCGTAATCACTCATATCTAAATACGGAGGTAAGATAAAATATCCAATGCTCATGATAAAGAATAAAATTAGCATGGTTCCTAAATACTTCAAGCTCATGGCAATCTTGGTGTGCTTTTCTAACACGAAGAGTGTCATCGGGAGGGAAATTGAGTTAAAATTAAAAAAGATATGGGCTGTTATCATGAGCGGAATAATAATATCCGAATTATTTAAAATTAAATGGTAAATCGCATAAATTAAAAATCCTAAGGATGAGGATATAAAGTATAAGGCAAACCATTTGTTCAACAAATCACTTTTGTTTAAAAAAAGAACCCGTAATCCAATAATTAGTGCGATAGCGGCTGTGATTATTGTCGTGATTATTTTTAGTAGATTTAATAGATCCAAATTATGCAGACTTTATAATTAATTAATTAATTTATTTTTTTTATTGTTATTAGGCATTATATCCTATATATAATTACCTTTTCGATTATCAAGTAATTATAAATGTGGTAAAATTTTTAGTTAAAATCAAGGATTTAAAACGCAAAAATTAAAAAACCTACCGGTAAAAATAAGAATTTACTGGTTAATTTCAGTGCAATTTTTATATAATAATTTTACTAATGGATATTTAATCATTATCGCTGATTAGATTTGATAATGAAATTTGAGAGAAAATCAGAAGGTGACTGAAAATGCGAAGAAAAATAGTTAATATGAAATCAAATGCAAAATCAAAAATAATAGTTTTTATGATTTTAGGAATTCTATTCACTTTATCGCCAATAATGAATAGTAATTTTAGTTTTATAGCGGGTAATAACACCAAAAGTTTGGAATATAGCGATGCTATTGCTTTTGACAACGAAAATTTGAAAACATCAAAAGTATCGGGGAAAATTTCTATTAACGGTAATTCTGGCTGGGCTAGTTTTAAAGCAACGGGAAATTGTACGGGCGAAGGGACTTATTCAAATCCGTATGTTATTGAAGATTTAGAAATAGTTGGCGGAGGTTCGGGAAGTGGCATATCGATTACAAATTCTGACGTGTATTTTAAGATAAAAAATTGTACGATTTCTGGTTTTAGTAATGGAATCTCCTTATACTATACTAATAATGGAACTTTAATTGAGAACAACTGTTCAGATAACTATTATGGACTACACACAGGTTTCTCTGATAATAACACTATTATAGGAAACATTGCGAGTGATAATACAAATAGTGGAATATTTTTAGATAATAGCACTACTCATATAGTTTCAGGGAATGATTGCAGTAGAAATACCGAAATAGGGTTATATATACAGAAATCTACTAATAATACTTTCTTAGAAAATATTGTATTCGACAATGGTTGGGTTGGAGTATATTGTGATGGTAATAGTAACACCATTTCTAAAAATACTGTAAATTATAATACTGAATGTGGAATATATTTAGCATTGTGTGATAGGAACGTCATTACGGGAAATACTGCAAGCTTCAATGAAGAAAATGGAATAAGATTATATGAATGCCATTATACCAACATATCAGACAATAGCGCTTGGAATAATATAGATAATGGTATTAATTTAGCGAATTCTAATCACAATACTGTTTCGGGAAACACCGCGAATAACAATACTGGGTCTGGGATACTCTTATCTTGGAGTACTGATAACATTGTTTCGGAAAACGCCGCTAAACTAAATCTAGTAGGAATTACTTTAGAAGGGAGTAACTACAATACAATTTCGAAAAATAATTTAATTGGAAATAGCGATTGTATTATTGAAATTGATTGTGAAGGTAATATTTTACAAAATAACGATTGTGTTGCTGACGATGGAATTCCTATCGAAATGATCATTTTAATTTCGAGTATTAGCGGAGGAGCAGTGATAGGTGTAACAGCCATACTGTTAATTATCCGTAAAAGGAAAAGAATCTAATATTAAAAATTTCTTTCTATTTTTTTTTATTATTTTTAAATAATTGATGCTCTTTTTTAGTGTCTGTCATAGGTTTAAATCGCAAAAATTAAAAAGATTGATGGCGATTTATTATGTGTAATTTATTTCTTCGAGTGAAGAAGTATAAATTAGGTATAATATATATATAGATCATCTTAATGAGATATATTAGGAGTAGAGCTTAAATGATATCGTTTGAAGCAGAGAGAAATCCGCCGTGGTTTTTTCAATATATTGAGAATTATTCGCATTTATTGTTGGATTTGAGATTTAAGACAGAGGACATCCCAGTGGAGATGTTAAACTTCTCGTTCGATTTAGAGATCCAAGGGTTTGAGGGTTTGATTTTTTACATTTACAAACCATCGTTTAATAGAATTGACTTCGACATTCTTGACCATAGAAACGAAATGATTCACACCATAAAAGATCTATATATCAATGTGAAAGATTATTCTTCTTCTGACTCGTTAGATTTTATAATCATTCCATTTGGACGTTTTAAAGAAGACCATAAATTTATTCCCGTGATTCGTAGTGGAAATGTCGTATCAAACTTTCAAACATTTACCTGGACTCCTTCGCTACTATTTAAAAATATTAAATCTGTTATTAAAATCTCTAATAAATACGAGGAAATAATCCCAAGAGAGTATTTTGATAGGTATTATTACCAATTTGATAGTTCCTTTAAAGGAAACAAAACGGAATTTTTATTCAGCCTTATTAATCTTCTCGTTCACCTCGAGGAAATCCCTGATGTAGAACCCTTGGTTACTAAAATTAAAATGGTAATATCGAAAACAAACGAGCTATTGTTTGAATTAATCGAAAGATCGATTCCCTTAGAGATGATAAATCTCCTTAAGGAGATTGAAAGATTGAAATTTAACCTCGATAACTTATCAAAAGAAGAAATCTTTAACTGGTTGGATGATTTATTAACCTCGTACAGTGAGAAGATCTAGCTGGTTTTAAAACTCAGGGGCAAATTTTACTAATTAGATTAAAAGAAAAAAAGATAATTTATTGCATCTATTTTTTAAATCGTTTAATTAAGGTAAGGACTAAAACAACTAAGAAGAAGATTGCCCCTACCAATAGAAAACCAAATTTTATAAATGCTGTTATCGAAGCGGTCAAGGGTACGAAAGATGCAAAGTTAGGAGTATCGTTAAGCATGATAAGGAGGTTGATATTTTCTACTAAGTCGAAAATTCCTGCGACCAAAGGCGTAAGGCTCATGTAAAGACCAATATCTACTATTTTACCACTTAATTTACGAGTAAACAGTAAAATTAACGCAAAGAGAGGCACAGAGTATCCTATGATATAGAGAAAGTCCCAGTACACTCCGTTAGCTTGTAAAATAATTCCGCTGCTGTCCCAATCTGCAAAAATAACTAAAATTTGATCTTTATTCCAGGCGAATTCGAAATCAAGTATTCCATAGACAAAACCTGAATTTGCTAAGGGTTCAAAAACGAGCATATTAATAACTAGAAGAATAATGATGCCGATTGCCGCTATTATTAATAAAATTAAATCGCTTGGAGTTTTTTTTAATTTTTCTAATATCATTCTAATTTCTCATGTTGTTGTAATATTAAATTTAACTGTTTAATGTATTATTTACTGTAAGCAATATAAAGAATTCGCGAATGATTTAATGATTTAAAGAGGAACTAATCGAGTTATAATCATTAAATTTTATTAGACTCTAATATTACATAATGTAGTTAAATCGCTCCGTTAAATTACTCATGTGTCTCGCAATTCCAGGTAAAATTGTAAGTATTGATGGGAATAGTGCTATAGTCGATTTCGATGGAATAAAACAAGAAGTCATTATAGCATTGGTATTAAACCCAGAAGTAGGTAAGTACGTTATTATTCACGCTGGTTACGCAATTGAACAAATGGACGAGAAAGACGCTATGGAGGCAATTGAAATGTGGAAAGAAATCTCTGAGGATCAGAGCCTCGATTTATCCGACATGTTATGATAACAGAAACTTGTCTAAAAGAACTACTTCTTCTTCTTATCTATGGTTGATAGTACTAAGTATTTTGCGTTTGAAATTATAGCAACACCAATGAAAAGTAAGATTATCACATCAAGAAGTATATTCGCATTCCCAAACATCTCAACGACAAACGCAGTTATCAAACAGAACATTCCTAAGACAAGTAGATTCTCTTTTTTTTTAACCATCTTGATCTCATCCCTCCTTTTAGTAATTTTAATAATTTTTGGATTACTCCAATCAAGAGGGTCAAAATTACTTATTTATTGATTTCATATATAGACTATATATGTTACAAAATTGGGAGAAACAAGGAACGCAAAGAACCTTATTTTCGTCTATAAATCAAATAGTTCTAGTTTGAGTTTCTTTAATTTATCGTAAAGCCTTCCGATTGATTGAATCGCTCCTGATTTATCATTATGATCTAAAGGTGAAGTACCCTTTAAATCTGCTTTTCCGATTTCATGATCAAAAGGAATAAAATGATATAGCGGGATTTCCCAGTTTTTAATTCTCTCGTTAATTGTAGCTAATTGAGAATCGTCAAACACTTTATTGGCAATAAGAAATATGTTGACAACTCCTAACTTTTTGGAAAGGTCGATTATTTTATTACATAGGTCCAATGATTTTTGAGAGGGTTCGGTAACTACGAGCATAACATCGATTCCTTTAGCAGTTCCGCGACCTAAATGCTCCAGTCCCGCTTCGAAATCAACAACAATTACTTCATTTCTTTTTACAAGCAAATTAAATAGCAAGGTTCTGATGAGCGCGTTTTCTGGACATAAACATCCTGATGCTGGTTCTTCGATACCCCCTAAAACTAGAAGCTGTAAGTTGTCTGGACCAGTAACTTTAAATCTGTCTGGAATGTCCGCTACTTCAGGGTTAATGTTATAAACACCGGCGCCAGCTCCCTTCACAGACGTCCGTTCTTCAATCATAGCCGTCATTTCAGAAATTGGGACAATCTTCGATTTTACTTCGTCTTCGATCCCTAGAGTGTAACTTAAATTCATTGCCGAGTCGTTGTCTATCGCTAAAACATCAAATCCATCTTTAGCAAAAAGTCGAGCAATCGTTCCAGCGACTAATGTTTTCCCAACCCCGCCCTTTCCAGATATTGCGATTTTTATTATTTTTCCCCTTCTAATAATTGTGAACTTATTGTACTAATTTGGTTATACTTATAAAAGCTTGAGATTTAATTCTGTAAATGTCTAATAAGAATAGTTTAACATTAATAAGAAATTTTACAAATAATTAATATATTATTAGCACGGAAGGTTAAAGGCGTTATTATGGCTAACAAGTTTTACCCATCGATTGCATTCTTTTTGAGATTCTCATCATCTCATTGAAAATTTTAGAGTTTTCTTTCGAATCTTTACATATAATTAATTTATCATTCAGATTCTTAATTTTCATGGTTAATTCTGTGAATTCTTTGGGAGGATTGATCTGATAATGGTAAATTAAAGTTCCATTATCGTTGCACTCGATGAATACCCATTGTTGGTCTTTTTGAGACCAGTTCCATCTATTCTGACTTAACTTTCGTGTCATATCGAATAAACTTTCATGAATTAATTAATGCTGAGAAATGAAAATGCAAAGCTTAAACCTGTGTATTATTTATTGTTTTATTCGAACTGCTATTTATTTTTTTTAGAAATAACATATTAACGAGGAAATATGACATTTTAAGATTGCTTTATTTCCGAAAGCATGCTAATTGCAGCTTCTCGAACATCGATATCCTTATCCTCTAGCAACTTCTTTAATAATGGGATTGTGTCAGCTTCGTTAAAGTTCCGAAATGCTTTAATAAGATACAGTTTTACGATCCAGTCATCGTCATTAATTATATCTTTTAATACTTCGAAGACGCGATTGCCTTTAATAACGCTTAATACTTTTATAGCGTATGTTCTGAAATCCCTTATTTCACTATTTAAATCGTCGATTAATTGGTTAACAACTGTAGTTTTATCATCTTCGCTTAAAAGTCTATACATTTTAAAGAAAAGATTGGGAGGTAAGTCCTCATAAACAATTCTTTTAGAAGAGCTTTCGAACTCTATGTTCTCACCCTTTTGATCTTCTTGTACTTTTAATTCGACGATTAAATCACTTAGTTGTTTGTTAGCATTCTCAATCTTCTGTAATGTAAGAGTTACTTTGTTTAATTCTTCGTCCCTTTCTAAAATTTTATCCTGCAAATCACTGATTTTTTGATCTTCAAAAGTAGCTTTTTCTCCTAATTCTTTTTCCATTTCGATATTTCTTTGTTTTAAATTCTCTATCGTAGAACTATTAGTTTTAACGAGGCTTTTCAAATAGTTATTCTCATCTTCTACTTCAAATAAGATTTTATCTAAATTTTCAACCTCATTGCTATCTCTATTGTCTTTAGGTAAATTTTCTTGAAGTTTTATTATTTCTTCTAATTTTTGTTGCATATAATTTACCTTTTCGTGATATTGATCGTTATCGTACGTTAATTGGTCTACCATTTTATTTGTTTCAATTAACTCGCGTGAGAATTGATTTTTTAAAGCTTTGGTCTCTTGATTTTGCTTCTTTTGAATTTCTATCTCTTGTTTCAATGTTTCAATTTGAACGCGATGGATACCATTTTCTTCAGTAAATTTGATTATTAGCTTTTTAGCGTCTAATAAATCTGAGTTTTCCTCGTCTGGAGCTTCTTTATAATCATTTGAATCTAATTCTTTCTGGAGATTTGTCAATGCTTTATTTAGTTCTTCAACTTCTATACGAAAATTTTCGTTTTCTTCTGTTAATTGGACAATTTCTTTATTAGCATAGATTAATTCTTCGTTTTCCTCTTCAAATTTTTGAACTTTTTCTAATTCCACAGTAATTTCTGCAATCGTGTGTTGAAGAATTTCGACATCTTTATCTTTTTTTATAATGTCTTGTCTTTGTTGCGTGACCAATTCTTTTAGCACAGAAACATCTTTGGGTATATTATCGCTTTGAATATTAGAAAGCTTTGATTTTTGGTCTTCAATTATTCTTCTCTGTTCATCGATAGTAAAGTTTAACCGTTGGACATCTTCTTTAAGACCTCTAATCGTTATTTCTAAGTCAGATTGAGCTTTATTAGCCGAATCGACCGAATCAATAAAATCCTTTAGTTCTTTACTCATTTTAACCGCAATTTATTGTTCTAATTTGAATTATTAATAAGGGCATTAGCTAATAAATTTACTGATCGTAAATTTTAAAACACATTCAAGATTTGTATTTTAAATAATACTCTACTATTTAACAACGATAATTAAAATTATATAAGCGTTCAAAAAGGAGGTTTGTTATATGGGAGATGGAAATTTGTCTAATGTGTGTAAAGACAAAGAAGAACAAGATGAGATTAACGATTACGATGATGACGATGATGACGATGACGATCTCTACGATGATGACGAAGATGTTGATGACTACAACGACGGAGAATGGGATGAAGAGGATTAGTAAAATAAAAAATAAATAAAAAAGCCTGTTAGTTTCAGCTTACTTCTTAAGTTTATACAATCTCAATTACTTTTATTTTATCTCCTTGTTCAATCTTGTTAACTACGTCTTGATCTCCAGAACTTACTACTTCTCCAAAGATCGTGTGCTTGTTGTTTAAGTGAGGAGTAGGGATGTGAGTTATGAAAAATTGCGAACCATTCGTACGAGGTCCAGCATTTGCCATCGCTAAAATACCTGCTTTATTGAAAACTTTTCCCGATTGAAATTCGTCTGCGTAAGGATAAGACACGTCTTTTCCTTGGAAGGGGAAAGATTTTACACCTACTGCGCCCGGACCACCAGTACCGTTTCCAAGAGGATCGCCCCCTTGAATCATAAAATTAGCGATTACTCGATGAAATTTTATTCCGTTATAGAAACCTTTATTTACTAAAAACAAGAAACTTGAAACAGTCATGGGAGCATCCTCGTCGAATAAGGTAATATTAATATCTCCTTTAGTTGTTATCATTTTTACAATTGTCATAATACTTGTCTAATGTGGTATTGTAAAAAAGTATTTTTTTTTTATTTTAAAAAATTTACATTAATATATTTCAACTATTTACTCCAAAATCCAATTTCAAATCATCGCTACAAAATCTAAAAGCTTTTAATTTATTTCAAACAGTTACTCTAGAATACATTATAAGTTCAAAAACTCCCCAATTACTATGGTAGAAAATAACGATATTTCTTATTTCTTTGATCCTAAAAGCATTGCAATCATAGGTGCGAGCTCAAAACCTGGAAAAGTAGGATATAATGTATTAAGAAATATCGTTGAATCAAAGTATCAGGGCAAATTATTTCCTATCAATCCGAAAGCAGAAGAAATCCTTGGATACAAGTCATATAAAAGCGTCCTTGATGTTCCAGAAAAAATTGAGATAGCCATATTTGTAGTTCCCAGTGAGATCGTTAATCCTATAGCAGAAGAGTGTGGAAAGAAAAGGATAAAGGGGTTAATTATTATTACTGCAGGGTTCAAAGAAATCGGTGGACTGGGAATTACTCGAGAACAAGAATTAGTGCAAATTGCTAAGAAATATGATATGAGAGTCATTGGGCCCAATTGTTTAGGTTTGATAGGTTTAAACTATAATGGCTCTTTTGCTGCTAATACTCCTAAAAATGGGGGAATAGCCATGATTTCTCAGTCGGGTGCCATGTTAACGGGAATGATGGATTTTTCTATGGATCAAGCATTCGGATTTTCATGTAATATAAGCTTGGGTAATAAAGCGGATATGGACGAAGTTGATTTTATTGAATACCTTGCTAACGATCCAAATACAAAAGTAATTCTGTGCTATTTAGAAAGCATTGAGGACGGAGAAAAATTTCTTCGAGTTGTTCCTGAAGCTGCATATAAAAAACCGATAATTATTTTAAAATCAGGAGTTAGTGCAGCAGGTGCTCGAGCTGCTTCAAGCCATACTGGAGCTTTGGCAGGATTAGACATCGCTTACGATTTAGCTTTCAAAAAGTGTGGAATATTAAGAGCAATCTCAATTGCAGATCTTTTTGATTATGGAGAAATCTTTTTATATCAACCTATACCAAAAAAAAATTCCTTTGCTATTGTCACTAACGCTGGGGGCCCAGGAATTGTAGCAGTTGATTCATTTGAGAGAGAAGGATTAAAATTTGCTCAGTTTTCCGAACCAGTTTTACATTTGTTAAGAGAGAATTTACCCGCTGAGGCTGCAATATTTAATCCAATAGATATAATTGGTGATGCATCACCTAAACGTTATGAATTTACTATTAAAACAATTTTTGGATTAAACGAAAGAGCCCAAGGCTATATCGAAGAAGATGATATTACGACCTATGGTGCTCTAATTATTATGAGCCCCCAAGCTCAAACTAAACCAGCTGATGTTGCTAAACTAATTTATGAAATAGTTTCGAAATCTTTATCTGATAAACCGATTGTGTGTGCACTCATAGGTGGAGTCTCTATGGCGGAAGCTACCAAATATTTAAAACAGCACCATATACCCTGTTATCGATTTCCCGAAAGTGGGGCTAAATCGCTTAAAGCTATGGTAACATATAATGACTTTCTAAATAGGCAAAGTGTAAAAGATTTAGATGTAGCAAAATTTAAAGTAGATAAAGAAAAGGTAGCAGAAATATTCAAAAAAGTCAGAGCTGATGAGAGAACAGTTTTGTTAAGCCATGAAACGAGTGAAATTTTCGATATTTATGGAATTATCTCACCGAAATCAAAATTAGCAGCAACACCAGCAGAAGCGCGAAAATTGCAAAATGAAATAGGAAAATCTGTTTTAAAAATAGTTAGCCCAAATATTATACATAAAACTGATGTAGGGGGAATAATCTTAAATATTGAAACCGAACAAGAAGCTTTCGAAGCGTATGTACAAATCATTGAAAATGCTAAGAAATATGGACCCCAAAACGCGCGTATTTATGGAGTAGAGGTCCAAGAAATGATAGATTTTAAAGAAGAACTAAAAGTGAATGAAATTATTATCGGAATGTCTAGAGATCCACAATTTGGACCTCTATTGATGTTTGGGACAGGAGGAATCTATGCTAATTTCATGAAAGACGTATCTTTTGCGTTGTCATATAAGTTCACTAAGGAAAGTGCTAAGGATTTAATCGAAAACACTAAAATCTATAATTTACTACAAGGAGTTAGGGGAGAACCCGCTTCTGATATTAATGCGATAATAGAAGTTTTGTTAAGACTATCCCAACTTGTAAACGAATTTCCAGAGATTGTGGAACTAGATATCAATCCCCTGCTTTCATTTGTTAAAGGGTATAGTGCAGTTGACATTAAAATTACGATTTCACGTTAAATTACATTATAATAATACTAATAAAAAAAAAATTAAAAAGAAGTGAAGAAAGTGGTAAAAGCATTTTATTTGTGCTCTTTAACAGAAAGAGCGGGAAAGAGCTTTCTTTCCATTGGTTTTATTCAAAAATTACAAAAAGAAGGGAAAAGATTTGCGTACTTTAAACCGATTGGGTGCCCACGAGGGGCTTATAGTTCTAAGGCAGACAAAGATATTGAATTCATTTTACAAAATGTCTATAAAGATCGAAGCCCTTACGATTTAGTTTGTCCCGTTTCTATTCCTGATTCATATTACATTGACTTAATTGATTCAAGTAAAAAAACAGAGTATTTAGAAAAGATAAAGTCGGCGTACGACAAAATCGTTAAGGATGTTGATTACGTAATTATAGAAGGAGCGCCTTCAATTCGTAAATTTGTGAGAGTGGGAATCGATGACGTTAGCATCGCAAAAGCTTTAGGTATCACTGACTTAATCTATGTCTCTCCCGAATCCTCAGATGATTGCATTGATAATATATTTTTTACGAAAAATTACTTTGAATTCAGGAACGTTAGGATATCTGGAGTTATTTTTAATAAAATAGACCTAGAATACATAGCAAGAATCAAAGAGCTTCAAAAAGACCATATTATTCAGTATAACTTACCGGTATTAGGTATAATAGAAAGGAGCATTGCATTATTTTCTCCCCGTGTGAACGAAGTGATGGAGGCAATAGGAGGAGAATTCATCAACGAAATAGCGTCAACAGGCTTAAATAATACTGTCGAGACTTTTATCATCGGAGCTATGAATGCCCAAGCTGCTCTTAAATATTTAAGACAAGTTAAAAAAGCGGCTGTAATCACAGGCGGAGATCGCGCAGATCTTGCGTTAGCAGCGTTAAACGAGGATGTATCGATGCTTATTTTAACTGGTTTTATACAACCCGATGCGAAAGTGATTGCTGTAGCAAATGATAAAAATATTCCTATAATTCTAAGCCCTTCTGACACTTATACAACGATGAGAAATCTTGAGAAATTAAAGCCAGGAATTCAGGAAGATGAAATTCAAATAGTTTTAGATTTAATGGAAAGCGAAATCGACTGGGATTTTTTACTAAAATAAAAAAAAGAAAAAGATTTAAATATAGATTTAAGATCCGTTATAAAGAGCTAAGAATCGCACCAAGTCCTAAAAGAATTAACAGAACTGCTAACAATGGTAGTATAAAAAGAATAAATACTATACCGAGAATTCCTAAAATAAGACCCGCAATTGCCATTCCCTTACTTTCATCAGCAATAATCCCGATAATTCCAAAAACGATGGCCGCTCCTGGTACGTAGTAAATACCATAAGGGAGAGTCGCTAACAAAATCCATGCAAAGAAACCTAATATCCCACAAATTAAAGCAATAATCCCAAAAACTTTTCCCATATTATTCACTAAATTTAGTTTTATTAATTTCTATTTAGAGTTTATTGATCTTTAATGAGTGTAAGATCTATAAAAATCTTAGTATAAAAAAAAGGTTGAAATTGTTAAATTTTAGCTTAAATCTATAAATTTACTGTTCTGATCCACAACTTGGGCAAAATTTTGCTTCAAACGACATTTTTGTACCACAGTGTGCGCAAAATTGCGGTCTTGAACTATACGCATCTTCTTGTTTTTGGACACTTGTGAGTTCCTTCATTACTTCTGGAGATTTGATTGATGACTTAACCGAACTAGAAAAATTTTCTTTAATCCTAGAAACATCTTCAACAAGTTGTACAGCACTTTTTCTTTTTTTCGAAAAGCTATTAGTTAATACCCAAAAGATAATCATAGCTGGTAGAAGAAATATTATAAAAATTATTGAAAAGATCATGGTGAAAATTGAACCAAACATACCCATATACCCATAATCTACGGTAAAAATACCTAAAGAATATAAAATTGCTACAACAAACCCAATTGTAACTAAAATAGCAGAAACTAACGATACATAATACATCCAATCATTTGACCCTTCTAACATGTTTTCTTCTGTGTTTCTCGATTGGTTAATAACGTAGTTGATCCTTACTTTATTTCCTGTAGTTGTAGATCCAATTACAACAATTTTATCTGACGGGCTTAGAGCTGGTCTTTTTTTTGTTGAAAAACAATAATGTAAGTTATTTTGCGAGTCTTCTAACATAAAAGATAAATTACCCGAATACGATTTTGTGAAACTTTTAACTATTCCTTCCAAAACAATTGTCTGTTCAGACATTTTCCTTAATCAACTCGAGATTAATATTGAATAAAAGTAAATTAATATTTCGTATGGTCTTCATTTATAAGAAATCTTAACTGATATTTAATTTTTACAACTTAAAGTAAGATGTGTTGGAGTAATCATTGTGGATTCTTAACTCTTCCTCTCTCGAAAACCATGTTCGTATAATTTATCTCTAATATTTTTCATTCCGGGACAATCGTCCCAATTTCCTTGATAGTCACATTTACTACAATCCTTTTTAATGCGGTTTGCTCGAATATAGGCTATTGCTCCAACTAAAAAATTAATTTCTAACAATGTAAGAATTTTTACGATTAATGGGAAAGGTAGCAGAAATACGGAAACGAGATGTAATCCTACTCCTATTCCGTTAGAGGCTTTAGAGAATATCTTTAAGAATCGGTACTTGGTTAAACCTATAACACTGAGAATTATAGGTATAAAAAAGATAAAAGAAATGAGATACATAATGATCAAATTATATATATTTGGTTCTACAAACAATAATGTAAGAATTATAGTGATTATTATCACGGGGTAGAATGTAAAGCAACCAATACAAAGGCTTCGTTTTCCTACGTGATACACATGGGCTGAGAATTTGTCGCAATTTGGATGGTGGGATAACATCATCGGTTTAAAATCTGATAAAAGCAAACGGAAACGAGAAAATTTCAACCTTATCTTTTCAAAAAACTCCACCATAGTTTGTAAAGTATCCTCAATATTTTTTCAGAAAATAAAATTACTTGAATCCAATCAAAATAAAAAAAAAAAAAATAGATTTTTATAAATAATATTCTAATTTAATCTCTAACTACTAAATAGACGATGCAGCCTATACATCCTGTCAGCAAAACAATTAATAACCAGACCGCTGCATTCATGTCTCTCTTCTTAGCGTCCTTATATACCCAAATTGCGATAATTACCGCAATAATATAAAAAACCGCAACAAGTATTAATGGTAAGAGCAGTAAAAATCCTAATGCCCCAAAATCCGGAATTGTAAATAACATTTTTTTCTGCCTCAGTTTTGTTTTTTAATACAAATTTTTAAAATTTGTTGTTAATAACATAGTTATTGTGTTATTTAAAGATCTTTATTTCCCAGCAATAACCCATTATTAAACTAATTACAATTCTTGAGTTAATAGCAATTATTGCACGTAATTTCTCTTTGATAATATTTTTTTTTAGATTTACCAAAAAAAACTTAAGTATAGAGATGTAATTAAAGAACAATAATATGAGAATTAGAAACAATTATTCATTTCGAATCGCGCTACATCTAATTCTAATACTATTCCAGCTACTATTTTGGAATTTCACCATAGACGATGCGTTTATCTCGTTTAGATACGCTAAAAACCTTTTTCTAAATCAAGAAATGGTATTCAATACAGGTGAAGCTCCTGTTGAAGGCTATTCGAATTTCTTATGGGTAATATGGATGACGTTAAGTTTCGTATTTAACATAGAAGTTGTCTTTTTTTCCAAAATTTCGGGATTGATATTGTGTCACTTGAGTGTTCTACTCCTTTACAAATTAGCTTTTCGAATAAGTAAATCAAAAGATTTAAGTTGTTTAGTAATTCTTTTTTATGTTTTAACTCCAAACATAGCTTTATGGTCTATTGGTGGGTTGGAGACTTCATTATTCTCCTGTCTTTTACTTGTATCCGTCTACTTTTTTATTCTAGATGTATCTGTTAGGAAAAATCGTATGATTAAACTGTCGCCTTTTTCTTTTCTCTTGTTAAGTTTAACACGCCACGAAGGAGCAGTCTTATTTGCTCTCACATTGATTTTCTTTCTATATTTACTTATCAAGAGTAATGAAATTAATATAAATAGACGAATACTTCTTCTTTTTTGTTATGGTGGAACATTTATACTTACTTACGCTCCCTATTTTCTATGGAGAATCGCTTATTATGATAACATTCTCCCTCATACATTCGTAGCAAAGCAAACGGGTTTTGATTTGCTGTTGTTTACACAGCGAATAATTTTCTATTTACCGTTAATAATCTTTTTATTACCTACTTTATTAATAATTATGTTTTACTATATTAAACGTTCCGATTATCGGATTAAGGACGTGATTCACCAGTACATTATTCTACTTACGCTCTCGTTATCGATTATACTACTATTCTTAACGGCCTGGATGCCAGGATTTAGATTTAGCGTACCTGTGATTCCATTAGTCTATTTATTACTACTGAAACCGCTTAATTTCCTAGAAACTACTTATAGAAATAAATTTAAACTCAACATTTTGTCTAAAAATTTCAATTATATAACTGTTACAATAATCTGCCTCTTGAATTTCTCACAGGTATTTATGTTCTATCCTTTCGTTGATTTATATGGAGCTGGAATCAAGGAATGTAATATTGTTTTAGGAAAGTGGATTAACGAGAATTCCTTTAGTAATTCATCACTCGCTATTTGGGATGCCGGAGCTATTCCATTTTATTCTAATATTCGCACAATCGATATATACTCCAATAGTTTACAAGATTTACACTTGTATAATAATCCAGAAGATGCAGATTACATTTTAGAGCAAAATGTAACTTTTCTTATATTGAATGACGAATATTTTAGTTACATTAAAGCAGATGTTCGCTTCCTCAATAATTATCACTTGATCTTATACGCTCAGTTTTATTATGCTGACATCTTCTATAGAAGAGATTATGTCTACCAAATGTATTTATTCAATAATTTTAATGTCTCCGAATCAGCAATTAATGATTTGATTAACACTTCTGATAGATTTTATATTTGAAGTAATTTAATCTAATTTTAATCCTTTAATCGGTTTTCGCGATCGGGGAGGCGCTCGTTTGAAGGTTATATTAGGATAACCAATTATGAAAGCCCCCAAACGCTTGCCTCTAACACCAGCTAATTTCATTATTTTCTTGTTGTGCTGAGATGCCATCTGAATATAACCGATCCAACACGTACCTAGGCCTAAAGATTGTGCTGCGAGTCTACCGTATGTAATAATAATTCCAATGTTATGATCCGCAAGTCGCATATCCAGCATGGAAGAAACAATTATCACATGGGGGGCGTCATAGAATAGGGGAATTTCATACTTCTTTTTCAGAGCTATAAATGATTTTTCATATTGTGCACCCATGCCAAGAGTATTTAGGATCGTGTCAATTACCATATCTGATAAACTTTTGAGTTTTTCTCGATCAGATACAACCGTGTACTTTTCATACCTGAGATTGCTGCCTGTTGGAGCATATTGCATCATATCCGTGACTTTTTTCAAAGTGTCTTTCGGGACTTCTTTCTTTTTATAATGTCTTATAGAACGGTGACCTCTTAGAAATTTATACAGAGTATCAAAAGGTACGATTGAATCGAGTTTTTCAATCCCTTCAAATGTGAACGCTTCATCTCCAAAATCTTCGTAAATTATTGCATCTGGCGGACAGACTGCGATACAATGCCCACAAAGGCTACACATATTGTCTAAATCCTCAAAAAGGACCTTCTTCTTGGCTTCGTCAAAGATAAAAAATCGACACTCTTTAATACATAATCGGCAACCATTACATTTGTCATAATCTATTCCCACAATCGGCATAATTTTCCTTTTTTTGTATTTTTATAGAATTGATTAAAGAATAGAATTTCTTAAAATTTTCGGATTAATTATCCAAGTAGTTTGAAATTATAGAGGAAAATCTAAACAAAACTATTTTTTTTCTTTCATACTATATTCACTAATAAAACTTTTAACTGAATTTTCTCTTTTATTTTTTATTAAATTATAATTTCGCAGAGATATGACTAAAGAGGAAGATACTCCTCCTAATCAAATTGGAAGGATTTTAAGCATAGACGTATTTAAAGGGCTAACAATTCTTCTAATGGTTTTTATTAACACTTTTCAGCCTTATGATGATGTTCCCGCTTGGTCTAAGCACGCTGGGGAATATGGCTTAACTTATATTGATTTGGTGGCACCTTTTTTTGTATTTATGCTAGCGCTTAATATGAAAATCTCATATAAACGGCGTGTTGAAAAATTTGGGAAGAAAAGAGCAGCGTTAAGATTTATTCGCAGATTTTTAATTTTCATTGGGATAGGCTTAGTATTAACAATATATGTCGATTATAACAGTTTTTATTTTCAATGGGGTACCCTTCAAGTTCTAGGGTTTTCAGGATTAATGGTATTACCTCTACTAGATTTAAAACCATTTGTGAAGCTAACCTTTGCCACCATTTTTATGGTTTTACATCAGTTAATTCTTCTTACGCCTGCAAGCGTAATAATTTACGAATCAGTAGAAGGAGGTATTTTAGCAGTACTTTCATGGGGCTCCATGATGATTTTATCTTCGTTTTTAGCTGAGGGTGTAGGGAATGGTAAGGAACAGGTAAAGCACTATTTCTTGTATGGCGGGTTCATTTCTCTATTAATTGGGATTGGAACTGGTTTCGTTTTGGGTGTAAGTAGACCCTATATTTCGTTGCCGTATATTTTAATTAGCGTAGGAGTAGCGTCGTTGCTATATTATCTCTTGTATTTTATATTTGAAGAATGGAAAGTAAATTATAATTTCATTAAAAAAGAGAGGATTTTCAGCGTTGTGGGGAAGAATGCGTTTATGTTTTATTTAATCCATATATTGATCGCATACACGATTTATTCGATATTCCCTTTCGATACGCCTAGCATCATTATCTTCCCTTTAGCCATTGTTCATACTGCTTTCATCTGGCTTATGGCGTATTACATGAACAAACTGGAAATGTTTATCGTTATATGATTTGAATATCTTCTCAAAATGTTCAATTATATCATAAAGCTTATAAAAAAGAATTGCATAATTGTTATTTGCACTTTTCTTTACATTTACTTCACGGGAAATAATATGACTATTTTAGAGGAACAATTTCTATTGTTTGAAATAGATGAGGAAAAAGAAGATTTTATAGAAATTGAAGTTGAAGATAGTCCTCTATATATGTATTTAGACGCTTCCTCAATCTTCATAATTGTAGACCCTATAGATAAAAAGGTCTGGATATTTCATGGCGAGAAAGTTAGTATCAGACAGAAATTTATCGCTGCTCAGAAAGCGCCAAATATTCGAGATAGATATGGAATCGATTTTAAAATTGTAGCGGTTGATGAGGGAAGCGAACCGCCTGAATTTAAGGAAATCGTAGGTTTATAACAATTTCTTTTCTCAAAAATTTTCAATAAATTTCTTAATTGTAAGAATCTTAATATGTAGATGTTCTCCTAGTAGTATGGTTGTATGAACTAATTAGCGCGAAAAACAATAGATGAAGGAGACGAACCACCCGAATTTAAAGAGATCGTGGGTTCATGATAAAATCGCTTCAAAATACAATAGTATTAAATGTTTACTGGAATTAATTTCCATTTAGGTGGTTGCTATTAAGAAAAGTTACAAAGTAAGTGTTATTGTTATTATAGCTATAAGTTTGATTTTAGTAATTATGATCTCCCTAATAGTTCTAAATCTATCGCAAAAGCCTAGCTTTAATCAAATCATGATAGATAATAACTATCAAGAAGCCGGGCGAATTTTTGGGGCTGATGTCGATAACGATGGAGATATTGACGTGATTTCAGCATCTCATGGATTAAATCAAATCGCTTGGTGGGAAAATACAGATATGAGTTTTACAAAACATCTTATCGCGAATAGTTTTACTAACGCTTTCTTCATTAATATCGGTGATGTTGATAAAGACGGTGATATAGATGTTCTAGGAGTAAGCGATTCTGGTGATGAACTTGCGTGGTGGGAAAACAATTACACCGTTTTCATTAAACACACATTAGCGTTATCTTATGAGACGCCTACAGGTATAAATTGTTTTGATGTAGATCTTGACAACGATATTGATATTATAAGCACTGGTGCCCAAGAAGTTACGTGGTGGGAGAATAATGGTAATCAAACCTTTACAGAACACGAAATTTCGCTAGGATACCCAGAAATTTCTGATGAAGGGCACGCTTCAGTTTTCGCAGCTGACTTAGATAATGATAACGATGTAGACATCGTAACAGGGTCTTCGTCTTCAGTTCAAATAGGTGAACTTTGTTGTTGGGAAAATAATGGAACTGAAGGCTTTTCAAAACAACAACTTTCAGTAAATTACGGAAGAATTCACGAGCTTTACTCCGTTGATGTTGATAAGGATGGAGATCTTGATATTGTTAGCAATTCCGCTACCTTAGATACCGTTGATTGGTTTGAAAACTTGGGAAACTTAACATTTACTAAGCACTTAATATCTTCTAATTTTGGTGGACCAAATAGTGCGTTTCCAATTGACATTGACAACGATGGAGATGTCGATATTATTGGTGCAGCTCTGTTAGCCGATAAAATCAGCTGGTTTGAGAATAACGGATTTCAAGAATTTACTGAACATATTCTAACTAGCAGTTTTAATGGTGCTTCAAGTTGTTCTGCAATAGATCTCAATGGGGATTCGAAAATAGATATTTTAACAACAGCTTGGAGTGCTTCTGAAGTCGTAGCTTGGATACAATCCTAAAAAAAAATTCGTGAAATTAATCTTTCACGATCATGATATTATAGATCATTCTGTAATGCATCATAAAGCGATTTCGCTATAGTATAGAAGGCATGTTCAACATTTTCACCAGTTTTTGCGCTGGTTTCAATGTATCCTAAATTAAGGTAACTCGCAAGATCAGATCCTTTTTCAGATACACTCTCGGTAGATTGGCCAATATCCTTTTTATTTCCAATTATATACCCCGTTAAAGCTGGTCTATCTTTTAATTGATTTTGAATATCGAAATGCCAACTTGTAACGCTTTCTAATGAGCTTGGTTTTGATAAATCAAATATAAGGAATAAACCATCAGAACCTAAATAGAATTGTTGTCTCATAGTTTGGAACTTTTGCTGACCAGCTATGTCCCAAATAACTAATTGTATGTAAGATTCTTCAATTTGAAATATCTTATCCGAGACGTGGACTCCCAGTGTTGGAATATAATGCCTTCGAAACGCGTTATTTGTAAATCTTAATATTAGTGAAGATTTACCAACGGAGGGATCGCCACAAATTATGATTTTAAATTTATAATTAATTAAATTAGCTTCTTTTATTTTCTGATCAGGAAAAGCTTTCGCATTTTCCTCAGCAATCTCGTTATTTTTGAATTCGTTTAAGATTTGATTAATAATGAGGGAGAGATTATTTAAAACATCCATAAAATTCTCTCTTGGAGCTTTTGATTTTTGTAAGTGTGCAATTTTTTCAGCCACTTCTTTAAATGGAGAATCAAAATGATTCAAATATTTATAAAAGATAACATCGTTAGATTCTTTAAATAATAAAGTAATCGCTCCTTGTCCAATTCCACCTCGTCTCTCTTCGTCATTCCATTTTACATATTTTATTAAACCTTTTAAATTTAAAGAAGGAAATGGAAGAATTACTAATGATTCTGGAATAAGACCTCTTTCTCCTGATAGAACTGTAATTGTTTTGACACTAATATGGATTCTATCTGATAGTGATATATCTCCTAACCATACAAATGGATTTGGCCCAACTTCTTCATCCAATTCGGTGTATAATATTCCGTGTATTATATTCTGTTTAGCTTCCATTGTAAGGTGTAATAGTATGATCAAAAAATTGAAAATTTCTTAATATAAGTATCGAGTAGAAATATAAATATTAACGCTTTTTAGATTAAAAAAGTTTTAAGTGTGTCTGAAATACAAATAATGAAGGTTTAAAATAATAAAATTTAATCTTTTATGTTTTCTAAGAGAGAAATTATCCGATAAATAGTAGTTCGCGAATGAAATGGAATATTTGCATCCTGAGATAAGTCTGTAATCATATACATTACACCACTGGCAAGAACAGCGGGAGAATCATCTTCACGCTTTAATTCTTCGATCCCTTTTTGAGCTACTCGCTTAATATTTCTTGGAACGCCTCGATCATTAATCATACCAGTAAGCAGATAATCAACTTTTGAAAAGGTGTCGAGAATTTCTTCGGTAAATTCTGGTCCCCTCGGCATAACCATCTCACTTTTTAATTTAGTTTAAAAAAATAATACTAAAAAACTGTATTACTTGATTTTTTAAATATTAATTAAAATTTAATTTTTTTGATTTTCTAATATAAATAACTAGAGTAGTAGTGATAGAATAGCGATAAAAAACTAGAAAATTCCAAATTCACGGATTTTTTTTGTTAATTTTGGAATTTCTCCTTCGAATGAAGTTAATCGATTATTATATCTATCGTATATTTCTCTAAACGCTAAGCTTTCAGCTTGATTCAAATCTTTAACGAAAGTATAAGATAATTCAGATATCTCTGAGAAAATATCGTTAAATTTGCCAGTAATTTCTTTTAACTTCGGTTCTACCTTTTTTCTTTGCTTTCTTAGCATATTTCTCAATTTACCTCGAGGTATTCTTATATCTTCAATTAGTTTATCACATTTATCTAAAAATAGATATGTGTTCGCTCGATTCTCTTTCGGTAATTTAGTTTCAATGATCTCTGTGCGCCAAGTATTTATTCTTCCTCTCGCAAATGTGTCAAAGTTAAGCGAAATGGAATCAATGCCCTCCCTAACTAAAAACCTTAGAAATTCAGGATCATCGCTAGGAGCTTGACCGCAAATTCCAACTTTTCTTTTGCGTTCATGGGCAGTTTTAATCAGATGACTTACAGATCTTCGAATTGATTCGCTATTTGTATTATAGTCGTAATTGTTCATAAGTGGGATCATTTTCTCGTTGTCTCTACCTACACCATATGTTAATTGAGTAAGGTCATTGCTTCCAATACTGAATCCGTCGAAATATTCGCAGAATAGATCGGCGCATATTATATTCGACGGTATCTCAGCCATCACATAGACTTTAAGACCTTCCTGACCTCTAACTAATCCTTCGTTTTCCATTATTTCAATAATCTTTTTAGCTTCTTCTGGACTTCTACAAAATGGAAGCATTGGAATTATGTTAGCTAATCCCCATTCTCTCGCTTTTTTAATTGCTTTCAATTCTAAAATAAATGCTTCTTGGAATTCTTCGTGAACATAGCGTGAACACCCCCGGAAGCCAAGCATTGGATTATTTTCCTCTCCTTCGTATATCCATCCCCCAATGAGATTTGCGTATTCATTAGTTTTAAAATCTGAAAGACGAACTACGCATTCAGCTAACTCCCCATTTGGTAAAGTTTTCCAGACTCCGGCTGCAATAGTGGCAATTCCTTCCGCTAGTTTTTCCACATAAAATTCTTCCTTGTCTTCGTAACCAGCTGTAATTTCCCTAATCACATCAAGTGTTTTTTTCAATTTCACGATTTCCTTATTAAATGGATCTTTATGATAGAGATCGCTTTTCTTGATGTTTTCAATTTTTTTTCTGTGATCTAGTAAAACATCATACCTCATAACTAAAGAATCAAATTCAATTAAAGCATTAGGGTGTATCCGAATCTCGTCGTTTATAATAAATTCTAACCTAGCTAACCCCGTACCATCAGGATACTTACCTGACGAAAGAGCACCTTTGGGAATTCCTAAATTAACTAAAACTTGAGTTTTGGTAGAAGGAAGTTTTGCAAATTCGATGGAATCAAAATCGTATTCTACTTCTTTAAGCCATATTCGTGGTTCACCTTGGCTACAATCAATTGTAACGCTTTCAAGACCGTCTCGTTGTTTTTCTTTAATTTTTTGTATTATGCTCTCTGCTCCTACTATTGATGCGATATTTAACTCTCGAGATACTATAGCTGCGTGACATGTTGGTCCACCTTTTTCTGTAATAACACCTCCTAGATTCTGCATATAGGAGGTCCAATCTGGGTTTGTTTCTTCCGTAACCAGTATATCTCCCTCTTCTAATAAGTGAGCGTCATTAATAGATTCAATTACTTTAATTTTTCCATAACCAATTCTACGACCTATGGCAGTTCC
This sequence comes from Promethearchaeia archaeon, assembly GCA_029856125.1. Lineage (GTDB taxonomy): Archaea > Asgardarchaeota > Lokiarchaeia > Sigyniarchaeales > SOKP01 > SOKP01. The sequence goes on from JAHQWJ010000014.1 coordinate 98,589, forward strand.
ATTATTTTCTACTAAAAAGCCATCGTTAACGAGGTTCGTAGGATCTTCTAATAAATAAAATATTTCTTCAGTATCTCCTTTTTGTGAATGAACTGTTTCAGGTCTAGCTTGAACAATATATATTTTGCCATCGTTGCCTAAAGCCCATTCGATATCCATACGTCGACCGTAATGCTTCCGAATTTTAATAGCGTACTCTGCTAAAACTTTAACCTCATCCTCACTCAAACAAAACCGTTTTTGTCTTTCTTTTTCCACCGGTAGAGTTATAGTTCCCCCTTTTTCCGAGTCAAAAATCATCATCTGTTCTTTTTTTACCAAAATTCTACTTATAACCTTTAGCATTGGACCGTGTTTGAAAACGATGAATTCGTCACCTGCTTCGACACCTTGTACGATGAGTTCTCCTAAGCCCCATGTTCCCCTAATCACCACTACATTTGGATTTCCCGAATCTGGATCTTCAGTAAACATAACACCTGAGGATTTTACACCTTTTAACCCCCCAGCAATCTCTTGCACACCTACACTTAATTTAACAGTAAAATGATCGAAACCAGCTCTTTCTCTGTACATCGTTGCCCGGGTTGTGAAAATTGAGGCCATGTCTTTAAGGATGTATTCTAAAATTTGATTTTCTCCCGAAATATTTAAGTGTGTATCTTGTTGACCAGCAAAAGAGGCGTCAGGTAAATCTTCAGCTGTTGCGGAGCTTCTAATTGCAAAAGTGCTTTCACTCCCGATTCGATCCACCAAGATGTGGTATGCTTCTACTATTTCGTCAGCTAAACTATCAGGTATTTTGGCTTGTTCGATGACATAACGGATGTCAGCGCAAAATTTATCAACCTTTTGAATTGATTTTATATCCTCTTTTTTAAGTTCCTCGGTAATTTTATCAATATCTCGTTTAATGTAATTTTTTAAAGTTATCTCTTCGTTTTTAATCCTAAAATAATTAGTCTCTAAAATGTAATCGTATGCACCTGCTGTAACAGCAAATCCTAATGGTACGGGGATTCCAAAAGAAAGAAGTTCTCCTAAAGAGGCGTTCTTTCCTCCAACAATATCCACATCACTCGATCGAACATCATCGAAAAATTTGATGTAGCGAAAGCTTGGTTTTACTTCCTTCATCGTATAATCACTAAAAATTTATTTTCTATTATTTTTCTATTACTTTTTTTTTAAGTTTTTGATGCTTAATAAAATTGTCAATTATCAGATGCATATAATCCTCTCTTCCCATCCTTAAAAAGATTCCATACCAATCAAGTATTAATTTTAAAATATATTTTAGCAATTAGATATAATTAGACACAATTGTAAAACTTATATATCACTATTTCTTGTTATTAATTACTTCGAAATTCGAAATTAAATTTACTAATGGAATTAATAATGAGGTGAATGTGAAAACTGCCGTATCTTTTTACAACATCTTCTTACCCGACCGATTTAAGAGATGAAGTAGTCGAAGCTTATTTTAAAATGTTAAAAGAAATGCCTTTTGATAGATCTCTCGGAAAAGAAACAATACAGGTAGCAGTTACAACAAATCCTAAGGGAGTAAAGTCGCTAAGTATTGCGAATGTAAAAGAGGATAAACTTACGGAAGCCATATTATGGACTTATAGAAGGATGACCTATTTTCAGCTTATCAAGGGATTTGAGTATAAAATTCGAGTGTGGACTAGTATAGTAGAAGCCTTAGAAAGCATCAATCGAAAGTTACCAGAGTAATAAAATAATTTTTTTTTCTTTTTATTCTATTTTAATAAAATTTGTGTTTTACTTCAAATTTAATTCCTTATTGAAGACTTCATAGTCAGAGTTGGTATATAAACAAAAAATAACTTCCTTTATTTGAGATTCTCTAGCTAAGTATTTTTTTGCTGTGAAGATCATTATCTTTGCACATCTGTCGATGGGATATCCAAAAATTCCCGTTGATATCGCTGGAAACGCAATGGTCTTCAGTTCGTGTTCGTCCATCAATCTGAGGCTATTTAAAACAGCGTTGGTTAGTTTAGAATCTTCATCGCCTTCACCCATACGAGGTCCAACAGCATGAATAACATGTTTAGCTTTTAAATTCCCTCCTGTTGTAATAGCAGCACCGCCAACGAAAGTCCCTCCAATTTCATTGCATTCTTCTTGAATTTTTGGACCTCCTTTTCGTCTAATCGCACCCGCTACTCCTCCACCGAGGATTAATTGAACATTCGCGGCGTTGACTATAACATCGGTGTCTAAGTCTGTTATATCTCCTTGGACTATTTTGATTAAACAATTTTTAACAGATATAGTATCCATTTTATTCGATATGTATTATTTAATTCCGAAAATAAAATATAATAATAAAAAAAGAAAATTATTCTGGTTGAGGTTCTTGCCCTTTCTTTAAAATCTCGTCAAGTTGAGAGCGATCTTCATCGCTCATTTTCGACATCGCTTCCATGTTTTGCTTCATTAGATCCATCATTACTTTCTGAGAAATTAATTGAGTTAAAACAGGTAAGGCAATTCTCATGCGAGTTAGTTCGTAAAACATTTGTTTTGCTGTATTTCTCATGTCCTTTAAGTCTTCTTTAGTCATCCCTTCTTCGCCTACTCCCGGGCAATCTACGTCGACAACAGTGTAATTTTTTCCATCAAATTCTAATGGATAAGTTCTGCAACTCAGAGGGCGGTTATCATATACTAGACATTCTTTGTTCTCTTTGTTATAGAGGGGACACTTGACATCTAGTAGCTCTTCAATTGGTATTCCACCAAATGGATCCCGTGGTTTTTCTTCGTCACCTTCTTTTGGAGGCGGTGGTAAGGGTTTTAAGATCAAATCAATTCCTCCATTTGGTTTATTATATACATCTAAATATGGTAAAAAATTAGCAACTACACCATTTTTGGCCCATAATTCAAGATCCCAAAAGGTTATAGGTATTGGTCCACGAGATAGACAACATTTATCGGTTCGAGTACACCTAAATGTAAATTTTGCTTTTGGTTCTTCAGCATCGGTCTTGATCTCAACTTCCTCTTGTTCTTCCTCTTTTTTCTGGTCTTCTTCTTTTACTTCCGGTTTTTCATCATTTTTATTATTTTCAACCATAATTCAACACTAACAAAAGTTTGATAAATTAATTGCTTTTCGATCTAAAGAATTAACCATTGAAAAAAAATTTTCTTTTTTGTTTCATTTAATGGTTCAATAAAAATATATTAAAGAATCGTTTTCCTACTTATCTTAATATAATCCTCTATTTTTTACCTTTACAAAGGAAACCCTGTAAAATATAGTAAAGGGATGCTACCTCAAACTGACAATCTCCTTGAGAGAGCAATTAATATTAGTGTTGGGGTGTCTGATGCAGGATTAGGCTCAGCATTTGGTGTTAGAATCAATAGTTCTAAAGAAGAAATTGAAACTACCGAACAAACTCTCTTAAAATTGATTCGGGAATGTATTTAATTATAAAAAATTCAATCTCCTTTTCAATTCATTCTAATTACCTATTTAAAGGAAGTCTGAAATGAAATAAACAAATAATTATAAATATCATTAATTTTTACATTTTTTATTACGTATACTATGAACTTATTCTAGATTCAAATTATCAGTATTAGGACAATATTACTATGAAAACCTTGATCACCAATAAATATCTAATGTGGCTGATTTTATCCATTTTACTTATTATTAGCTTTTTTCTTGTCATGTTTTTATTTATTTCGACTTTAGAAGTGACCATCATTATCCTTGTAGCGTTGATTGTCTTTTTTTGCATTCAAGTTCTTCTACTTTTAAATTTTGTTGGCAATAGATTAGAAAATCGATTGAAGATTGGAATGCTCATTACGCACTCCTTGAATTTATTATTTGCTATTGTTATTGGTTTTTCTATTACGGTAATGGAATCTGATTTCAAAAATAATTTTGGGATAGTTATGATTCCTTTACTTCTACTGTTTAGTCTCGTTATAACTGATAAATATGATAGAGATACAAAGGATCTTAACAATGTGCAAGAGGAGAAGTCAATAGAAAAATCAACCAGACCAGTTATAGAATTTGAAAACAAAAAGTACGTCTTTTCTTTGAATTCTTTAATATTATTAGGAGTTGGCACGCCTCTTTTAGCAGTAGCTATTTATTTTTTCTTTGATGTTGAAGCTCAATTTTGGCTCCATGAGGTCGTTGTGAAACAAACGGTATATTTCCTTAATTTATTTTTTGATATGGATGTATCTACGAGCTACGTACCAAGTGGAAAATATCATTGGAGTTTTAATTTTGTTGGGAATATTGATGGAGCCCCGTTGGGTAGTATATTTTTTGAGACTTTTTGTACAGGCATTCAAGCGATTTGTGTATTCGCAGGTATAATCATATGCACTCCTCACTCCCAAGATAAACAAACCAACAAAGACATAATTTGGAGAAAAACTAAAGCACTAATTGTATCATCAATTATTTTCTATGTAGTTAATGTCATTCGAATGTTGATTCAAATTGAACTATATTATCTTGGATACCCTTGGGATAGCATCCACGTTTCGATCAGCGCAGCAAGTTCTTTCATAGCAGCTATTATTATTCTCCTGCTTCATAAATGGATACCCGAATTCATTATTAGCATCATATATACAGGCACTTTAATTAGCAAAAAACTTAAACACGTGAGAAAGCCCAAAGAATAGTAATAAAATTTTTAAACATACCAATTGTTCAATTCTTAAATAACTAAAAAGTTAGAGATCATTATGCTTAATTTTGAGAAAGAACAAACAGTAGCCAAAATCGATAATGTATCCGTCGGAGGTCAACCCGGTGAGAATCCAGTTGTAATGGTTGCCACCGTTTTTTACACTAACCACGCCGCCTTACTCGATGAGAAAACCGGAAAAATAGATAAAAAACTCGTCGAACAAGAATTAAACGAATACTCAGAAATTGTTGAAGAAACTGGAATGCAAGGAATAATAGACGTGGTTGGAGGGTATCCCGAGGCATTGCTAAAAGAGTGCGAATTTATTGCTGACATTGTAGATTATCCGTTTTTAGTTGATGGGTTAAACGATAGTTCCCGAATTCCCGCAATGGAGGGTTTAAAAGACATAGGATTGTTGGATAGAGCCATCCTAAACAGTATTGATGAGGCCACCAGCGAAGAAAGTTTAATAAAGTTAAAAGAAATTGGTGTGAAACATGCCGTGTTGTTAACTTTCGGAAATAGGTATATTTTTCCTCAGAAAAAAATCGATTTTTTAAAAAATACATTAATTAAAAAAGCTCAAAGCGCTAATATAGAAAATTTACTAGTTGACACTGCAGTTTTAGATTTACCATCAATTGGAATAAATGTTGAGACAACAAGGTTAGTAAAATCAGAGCTGGGGTTACCCACCGGATTCGCACCTGCCAACGCAATTTATGGTTGGAATTTTGTTAAAAAATACGGTGACAAAGCGAGATGTGGTGGCATTGCTTCTTTGATGGCTTACTGTGTCAATGCAGGGAGTGATTTTGTGTTATTTGGCCCAGTTAAATTTGCAAAATGTATTATTCCCTCGATATCCCTGATTTCTGGTATTAATTCTTATTATCGAAAGCGGGTTTTAAGAAAAGAAATATCCGACCGGACTCCGTTAAAGCACATCTTTTAAAGTATTTCTTCTAAGATATTAAGAAATGTACCTTAATAATAAATCTTGCGTGCGATTAAGAAAATCTTGGAGATTTTGGTTTATGATATCTTTTTTACTCTCGTCACCAATTAAAAAGAGGATATATAACTCATAATTTACGATTTCTACTCGCTTTAACAAGATTACAGAGTCTGAAACTCTAAAGATTGCTTCTTCTTTCGCAGATGTTTTAAATTTGTAAAAAATCTTGAATAATGTAGTAAATTGAGGGGCAACGACCTCAAATACATTTAGTAATTCTTCAGATTTTTCCATTTGAGTAATTTTCATTGCTTCGGGGGTGAAGTGCTCTGCTAATACTAAACCGTCGCTACTCAGAAGAAGTATTAATGATGAGCTTGTGAGCGACGAAAACTCGCTAAGATTTTGCTCAATCAGATTTCTATTCGGGCTCAATTTTGCAATACCAGATGAAAAAGCTCTCAAAATTGAAAAGATTTTGAACATACTCGTTACATAAATTTCAGGTTTTATGTTAGAAGATAAATTTATTAATTTTTTCTTAAGGTTTTTAATATTAGATTGGATTTTAACAGAGTCGATAATGTCGGGATCTCCTTTCGAAAATATATAAATTATTGGCGTTTTCTGTTCCAAATCCTGCAAGGCCTTTCTAATATTCTTAAGATATTCAATACTTTCGCTGAACCTCTCTTCATCTCTTATATCGATAAAATAAAAGAGCAAATCCGCTTCAAATAGATAAATTTGGGCTTTATTAAGGTTAAGGTATCTTTCATGATATTTTTTTTGTCCACCTAAGTCCCACAAAAAGATGGTTGTTCCGAGAGCTTCTATCGAGCTTACAACTGCTCCCAATGTGGGTTTTAATCCTATTAATTTAGAGAATTTTCTATCAACAGATAATATAAAACTTGTTTTTCCACTATTATCAAGACCTGAAAGAATAATTTTCATTTTTCTTTGTGTTGTTATTGGTGTTGAGGGAGTTTGTTCGATGTTAATAATTTTTTGTAAGAGTTTTTTAAAATCTCTAACAACCTGTTCTTGAGGTAATAGCTCATCAGTAATCTTTTTATCAAATTCAGAAAAAAAATCTGTAATTATATTTTTTAACCTGTTTATGTTATTGTATAAAAAGCTCCTTTTTTTTTCATCAATTAATATACAAAAGGCACTTGCCAATGGTATTTCTGAAAATTTAGCGTCAATAAAATGAAAATAACTAAGAGAAGTTAAATGGAAATCTGGAAATGGCATGATTCCAAAATGTTGGTACTTCATCAATACTTCATGCTCTTGTTTAAATATATTTCCATTCCCTAATAGTAAAGTGATGTTTTTAATCGCAATCTGAGTGTAATCTCTTGAAGTAATTCCAAGTTTACTTTCCTCTCCTTTTTCTGAATTTGCTTTTTTCAGTTGGTCCTCATCAATAGGATCTGGAAACATATAAATAGGTTGAGGACCGAATTTATCGAAGGCAGAGAATAATAAACCTTTGATTACAGACGATTCAATTAATTTATCCATTAGTCGGAGTTTCTTGTATTATTTTCTAATAATAAATGGTAGGAAATTTAATTATATATAGCTTTATTCTCTAATATTAATGCTAGATGATATTGCTGAATATATTAAGTCTAATAAGAACATCATAGAAAAAGCCGATATTAGCCCTTTTGTTCAAAGTATTAACGAAAATTCTTATAAGAGCCCTCGCGTTTTTTCTGATATTGGCCAAGACTCTGCAGCTATAAAAAACAATAGTGATATGCTCACATTAATCACTACTGATAGAATAAAGACGAGTTATATAGAGAATTTCCCGTTAGGCGCCGGATTTAGTTCAATCTTGGTCGGTGTAGATGATGTTTATGCGTGTGGGGGAAAACCGTTAGCAGTAAGCATCATTATATCATTCAAAGATCAAATCGTTGGTCAAAAAATGATCGATGGTATTTGTAAAGGTTCGAAATTATTTCAGGTTCCAATAGTTCGGGGTCACACGAATATAAAAGAGTTCAACGAATTGAGTTCTACTGTTATAGGGGAGATTAAGAGAGACGAATATATTTCTGCGACTAATGCGCAAGATAAAGACGAGATTATCCTAGCTGTAGATTTCAGCGGAAAGGTTGGACGAGCAAGTAAGCTCCATTGGGATACGGTAACGCATAAAAGCTCCGAGGAAGTTTTGAATAAGAGGAAGGCTATGAATGAAATTGCTAAGCTTAAAATCGTAAATTCCGCTAAGGATATTTCAAATGGAGGTATTTTCGGCACGATTTTACAGTTGATAAAATATTCCAAAGTTGGAGCAGATATAAATATCGAAAAAATCGTAATTCCTCCGATATTAATAGAAAAGAGTTATAATTTAGAAACATTTATTCAAATGTATTTAACAACTTCTTATATTTTAACCGCACCAGAAGAAACAAGTCAAGATGTAGTAAAGATTTTCAACGATCATAACATGTCTGCTACTATAATTGGAAGGATAAGGAGCGAACAAGAATTAAATATTAATGACGGTAAGAATTCAATTAGAGTTTTAAAATTTTAATGTTCTAAGGTTTAATCTAATCGATAAGAAGTAAGCTATGAGAAACACTATATATTCCACATCAAACGATAATTCTCGCTTTTAGCCTCTATTTAAGATCTAAAAATGTAAAAACCTGTTTCGGAGTAATGGTACTACAATTAGGACATAGATAAACTGGTTTTCTGTTTTTGGGAGTGTGAAGGACTTTTTCCATGATTTGGCCACAAGCTGGGCAGTATATTGAAATATCCTTTCGATGGGGGGTTATAAAAAAATGTGGTTTTAATTTATGTATTATTTCCATATAATAATAGTATGATTTCATTCATTTAAATCCTCGCTTTCGATCATTCGGTGATCAATCCAGAACATTTGAGGATCAATAAGTTAATTTTAAAAATTAATAATTAATCCTACTAATTTTTCGTTACTTTTCTTACTATTTTTAGAATTTAATGATGTCGAAAGTTATATATTTATCAAATACACATTTTAGGTATGATTTTACAAATTTTATCTCAAGAAAATATAATAATAGCATCGTTTACGTTGCTTTTCGTGATAATTTCCTTAACTGTTGGCGTTAAGATTTCATTGAAGTATTTTTCTTTACGGGCAAAAGAATTAATTTTGGTTGGAATTGCTTGGATATGCCTTTCTTCCCCGTGGTGGTCCGCGCCATTTTCATTTCTTACATATGCTTTTTTCGGTGTAGTATGGGAGATTCATGTTTTTTTTATTATCGGAAATATATTTATTCCAGTAGCATTGATAAGCTGGATATATGCATTTGCAAAAATGGCGTATGATAAAGTGAAAACGAAATTACTGATAATTTATTCAATAATTTGTACTGCGTTCCTAATATTCTTTCTTATCTTTATGGTAATTGATGTTAATTTGATTGGAGAATTTGATGGAACCTTCGACGCTAGATATGTATCTTTTACAAGGATTTTTCAAGCATTTGCTATTTTATCAGCTTTACTTACGGGGGTTCTCTTTGCTCTAAAATCCTTTAAGTCAGACGATGCAACAATTCGATGGAAAGGAAGATTTCTATTAATCGCTTTCATCTCATTTTCAGCAGCAGCAATACTAGATTCTGGATTTGCATTAGGAATTATTGGTGTAATAATTATAAGGTTGTTATTAATATCAAGTGCGATTGAATATTATTTAGGTTTCTTATTACCAGATCGAATAGCTAAATGGTTAATTAGGAATGATTGATATCCTATGAATTTAGATTTTAAAAGAAACTTTAAGGGAACTATCTCTATTATTGGTACGAGCCAGATCGAACCAAGAACAGAAGAAATTGCAGTAGAATTAGGAAGGATACTAGCGATTAATAATTTCGCCGTGGCATGCGGAGGGTTATACGGTGTTATGGAAGCTGTTTGTAAGGGCGCTAAGCAAGAGGGTGGTTTCACTATTGGGATCATCCCCTACGAAGATAAAACTCGTGCAAATGAGTTTATAGACGTTGTAATACCCGTCCCTTTTTCTCAAGCTCGAAATATTGTTGTAGTATTGAGTGGTGATGCTTGCGTCGCTGTAGAAGGAAAAGCTGGGACTCTTTCTGAAATCTGTTTCGCCTGGATTTATGGAAAACCTATTATTGCTCTGACTGGGGAGATTAATGGGTGGTCTTCAAAAATGGCGGGAAAAAAAATCGATGATAGGAGAAGTGATACGATATATGGAGCTACATCAGCTAAAGAAGTCGTTGACCGATTGAACGAAATTTTTAAAACTAAACCCAATATCAAATATAAGATGCCGACAGAATTTTAAAAGAATTCATTTTATTTCGATATTTTATCTAAAAATCGTCCTTAAAAATAATATTAAACCATAAATATGCTATTTAAGGTTAAGTTAATTTTATAAGAGTGTATATTAATATTCAACATAAGAATATATATTAGAAGTTTTTTTTACTAATACAGGTGAAATTATTTTGACAATTCAATTTTTGAATGAGAAAAAGAAAGTAAAAGAATCTATAAGCCCAAGTAAGCTACTTTTCACAGGTTTGGACAATGCCGGAAAAACGACTATAATTCACGGAATCCAACGTGAATTTTCGAAAATTGCATTTCTCAAGCCAACAAGAGGAGCTCAGAGAAGAATATTCGAATTTATGGGGCGTGAAATTGCAGAATGGGACCTTGGGGGACAGATAAGTTATCGAATCTCTTATTTGAAAAATCCAGGAAAGTACTTTGATGACACTGAGATTACTGTTTATGTCATCGATGTTCAAAATCGTGTAAGGCTTCCCGAAGCCATTAGTTATTTAAAAGACGTAGTGGACCGGTTTAAGTCACTCGAGATAGCTCCACCAATATATGTGTTCCTGCACAAATACGATCCCGCACTAAGAAGAAATGCCCTAAACGAAATGAAGAATCTCGAAGTAGAAATCAAGGATAAAATAAAAATAACTGTAGATTATAAGGAAATCTTTTATTACACGACCTCAATTTATGATCTGCCTAGTATAATTAAAGCAATGTCTGAAATATTATTAAGTTTGTACCCAAAATCCGAATTAATTGACAGAACGATAATAGAATTTGGTAAAAAAACATATTCTGATGGAGTTGTCTTACTCGATGATAACTCTCTTATCGTTGGAAGCTTTTATAAAGACGAAGAAACGAAAAACCTCTTAACAGCTTCAACCCCGTATTTCCTAACCCTCAACGACAGTTTTGTCTTTACCGAAGTTCAACCAGGACGCCAAGAAGAAGAGAATCACATGGTTGTACAGAGATATGGAAGGAATTTTATCTTCAAACAGCTTACATTTAAAGAGGGAATGAATCCTTATTATATTCTTATGCTCAAGAAAGATGCTCATATAAATAAAGAAGAAATCGAAATGTTTGCTAATCTCTTAAAAGAAATTTTATACAGTTAACTTCTACTCTTCTTAAAAACTTTTTTGTCAACATTAATAAAATCGAATTTATATATTAATACTATATATTGTTAAAACTTTCTATGAGAAATTTTTCCCTATTTTAATAATGGGTCGAGGAGGTAAGAACTTTGATAATTTGTTCTAATTGTGGTACTACTAACAATGAATCAGCTGGTAACGTTTGTAGAACTTGTGGAGCATTACTTCCAAGAGCGCGTAGACCATCAAGAACTAAAATTGGTCCAAAGAAAAAAGAAATCTTAGAATCTCAAGGAAAAAAAACAAAAATAAAAACAAAAACAAAAAAACCACAACCGGCTAAACCCCAGAAAAAGCCACCAATTAAGAAAAAACCATCAAAACCTACAAGTTTGGATCTTCACGAAATCCCAAAAGTTAAAGCATTAAATAACGATCATGTGGAAATTCTTGAAGATCCGACAGATATAAATGAAGAAATAATAGAAGATGATTTAGACGATATTTTAGATGGTATCTTAGACAATGTGGAAGAAAATACAGAATTTCTAAAGGAAATTGCTCCACAACCATTCCGAGGTTCGATAATTGCTGATAAAGGCGTTTATGGACAACCTAAACAACCAAGAAAGGTATCACGTTCTAAATCTAAAAAAGGAACTCGAGATGCGGTTACTTCCGAACACACTGAATCTAACCTTCTAAAGCAAAAACAATTAGAAGAAGATATGACCAAAGTGCTTTCATTCTTGTCAAAAAAAATAACTGTAAAACCCTTAAAACCTGTAAAAAAGGGGGAAATTGCTTCAACAAAACCTAAGGATTCTATACCTCCGTCGAGTATGAGCGAAATCTTAAAAGATTTGCTAAAATTAGATTTACATATTGAAGCTTCTGCGATTATTAAAAAGGATGGAACTATATTAGCCTCAGCTCTTAGTTCAAGGATTTCAGATTCCCTATTTGCGACAATTGCGGCCAACCTGTCAATGATGGGAGTAGATATTATTGAAGGGTTAAGTGCTGGGACTTTACTAAATATGTCCATAAGGGGCACTGATGGAGTATTAGATTTAGCTCCTATCGGCTTTGAAAAACTCCCTGGAGAGGATATGATCTTAATAATTTTCTCACACCCCAAAATTAAGAGCGGGATAATCCACTTTGCTGTTAGCATCGTAAAGAAGCGAGTACAGCAATATCTAGGTCTATCAAAATAAAAATCGTATTCTAATCATTAATGTAACTGCTTCTGTACACTAATTTTATCAACCGTGACTGTTTTAAAATATTGCAGATTTACTGAAAGTTCTTGTAAAAATGAGTTCAAATTTAGAATTGCCACAAGTGGGACTGAATTGTCGTTTATTTTTATCCAGTTTGATTCTACTGTAACCATAAGTGGAATTAGGATAAATGGTAACCGTTTTTTGTAATTATTATAGTTTAACCCTAAGATTTCTTGAATCAAATTAGAGAAGATTTCGGGATTTTTTTTAAGGGCTTTTACTCGTTGATATTGTAAATTGGCAGCCTTATTCATTGCAGAATATGAATCTTTACGCTTCCATTGCTTTGCGTCTATGACGAGAATTTTATTTTGATAAATCCCTATTACGTCAATTTCGTATCGTTTTTGAGATGTTTCATATTTTAACTCTGATCTATCCGTAAACCTATAATTCTTTATCGTCTTATAATGATTTTGAGATAAAATTTCTTGAATAAGAGCTTCGAAACCGTCGTAATTTAATAGATATGATAGCTGGTTTATATCTAAATCCAAATAATTAAAGCATCTCGTAATAAATGCAATTTTGTCAATTACAATGTAAGGTATGTAATTTCCCTTCTGAATTGTGATAAATTCAAACCCTTTTATAAAATCCTGAACTTCATATTTGTCAAAATTCTTAAAAAAATCAATATCTGAAAACTCAAACCATAATTCGGTAACTTCGGAATTTGATTCTTTAAGTAAGTCGTAAATCTCTAAGAAAAAACGTTTAATTGACGAAAAAGAATAAGGATCAATCATATTTTTACTGAAGTAGAAGGTCTAAAATAAGATAAAGAGAGTATCGATATATTGATTAATTGATGTATTTTTCGTTTAAACTTACTTTTATTAGAAACTTAACTAGACTCGTCAGGATTCTCAATAAGTTTTTTAACTTCATTAAATTCAGTTAAAACTCCCAGATAAATAAATTCTTTTAGTTCGTTAACATCATCACACTCTTCAATCTTCTCTTCTAAATCGTGATAAGGAAACCCTATTCTTGTATTTTGTAAACGAGCTATTTCAAACCCAAATTTTGAAAGAGTGTAACTAACCAGCTCTCTTATGAGTGGCGCTGTTAAGATTTTTAGGTTAGAGGACGCTATAAAACGGAACACATCGAGCGTCACTTTTTCAGCATCTTTTTCAGAAAGACTCGTCTCTTTTAATAGCCGCTCATATATGCGATTGGGATCAAATTTGTTTTTCTTTACAATTCCTTCTTTTTTGTCTTTATAAAGAACTTCTGGAAACGATTGAATTATTTTTTCGTCAAACATGCGAGGAATTTTAATTTTGATTTTAATGATTAAATTATAGAAAGAAATGCTTTTCATTAAAGACTATTATTAAATTTTTATTAATTCTGTTTATATGTTAATGAAAAGATTTACAATATTGGTAGCGGTTTTGTACTTATTTTTGTACTTATTTTTGAGTAAAACTGAATAATAAATCTTGAATAAATTTATAAAAGTTTTCCGTTTTGATATTAGTATATTTATATAATATATTATTTTAAATGGTTTTATAAGAAATTAGGATTATAATAGGTTTAGGATTAGATTAGAAGCAGTGTCTTTTTCGCAAACCTCTTTTAAATCTTAGACAATAGCAAAGATTGTCATAGGGTTATCATAGTATTATGTCAGGACAAGAAAACAATATTATCAAATCAATCGTTTTAAGTTTATTTGACGACGATGGACCCACACCAAAGATTTACTGGCCAACAGAAATGGACGAATCATCGCGCTTGTTAATAGCGATGAAAACGATTTCTCTATTGATGGGGGATTCTGTTTATCAAAATGGAACTTCATCAGATACCGTTAATTATTTCGGGATATTACCTTTCCCAGATTTAAAACTGAATGGGTTGACATACTTCTTCTTAATACTTGATCCAATGGCAAGAGGGAACGCAAAAGCAGCTACGATTACCGTTCTAATAAATGAAGATGATAGGGTTTTTTTCTACGAAAACATGAAATACCTAAGAATTATAATAGATAAATCGGCATCAAAGGTTCAATTAGCTAAAACGTTAGAAGAAAACCAAAAAATTATGGATGATTTAAAAGAAGAATTATTCAACTTTACTAGCGAGATAAAGAATCCATTCCTAAATTTGAGACAAATTAAAATTCTTATGACGGGATTGGATCGAGCGGGAAAAACAAGTTTCTTGCACGCCGTTAAGCAACGATATAGCGAAATCATTAAAACCCTCCCAACTAAAGGAGTCGCACGAACCGAAGAGAAGATATTCGAAGAACAAAATTCTAAGATATCTCTCTGGGATTTAGGTGGTCAAAAGAAATATAGGGATATGTTTATTGAGCAAAGAAAAGTTTACCTCTATAACGTTGATCTACTTTTTTATTTTATCGACATTCAAGATTCAGAAAGAATATCAGAAGCTATTGAGTTGTTTGGAACCGTTATTGATTCTCTTATAGAATTAGAAGAATTTCCACCTATAATTATCTGTCTTAATAAATTCGATCCTGATATTAAAAACGCGAAGGATATTAAAAAAAATATTAAAACTGTAAATGAAAAGATAAAGGAAATCTCTGAAAGGTTTTTTGTGAAGATTTTCCAGACGTCTATATTTGATCACTGGTCTTTAGTATCGGCATATTCTTTTGGACTTTCACAACTCAGTCCAAATAGAGAGTTATTCGAAAATCAATTGAAGCAATTCGCTAAGAAAATAAGCTCAGATGCAATCCTTTTACTTAACGAAAATGGAATTATCCTCTCTAATTTCTCTAAATCCGGTATTTCTGAAAAGGTTTTTGAAATATCTGCCCCTCACTTCCAAACCTTGTACAAAACATTTAAAGAATTTAAACTATTAAAACAAGATTTTTTAATTTCTTCGGGAATAACTTCCGAATCGAAAAAAGTAATCTTTAAGAGGATTCCTGTTGAGAAATATAACCTTTACCTACTTTTGTTCTTGGAAAAAGAGTTAAATATGGATAAAATAGATAAAAATTTACCTAAATTATCTAAAAACCTGAATGAATTAATCCAGACTTATATATAATTCATTTTAAAATAAAAAGAAAAATATTAATAGTTTGAAGCTTGTTCGTGTAACTTCCTTTTTTTCCTATTCGATCTAATCAATAGAGTAACACCGATTATTACTATTCCAACAATAGATACTATAACAATAATAACAATCATCTCTGCAATAACCGTATCAGCGCGGATTACTTTTAAATTCAGATTATACTCATAATCAAATGTAGAAGTAACTTCGTAAACAATGCCAGGATGAGGAAATTCACTCTCATCAGGTAATCCAGGAATAGAAAACCAAGCTCCTATATTCAAATTTAAGTGAAAATAATCGATATAATTAAAGTAATCTCCATTTTCATCCCAAGTTGGATCACAGGCTATCCATCCAATATTAGGCACGTAGTATTCAAGCCACGCATGTCTTAAAAGGTTGTATTGTCCATCTGATCTTGTATAAAAAGACCATTCTTGTCCGACCTGAGGTACGATAGCTGGATTATCAGTTATAACGAATCCTGTTACTTTTCGTGCGGGGATTCCTTGACATCGTAAGAGTGTGACCATTAGACTGGAATATTCGCTACAATCACCTAATTGGTTATCGTAAGCCCATTTTGCTCCCATTTCTTGAGCTGGGAGAGTGTCACTATACACAAGATGGTCAATGACCCAATCGTTGATTTTTTGAGCTTTTACAATAGGATTATCGCTGGGATTTACAATACTATAAGATGTAGCGTTTATGTTAACGTCGTCCCTTTCATAATATACTTCAGAATTATTACAATACAACGAAAACATTTCATCAGAAGTGTCGTATACACCAATTTCTGAGGTATTTACATTATTAAAAGAGACTTCATTTAGTGTTACTTCGTATTGTTGGTTTAAAGTAATTGTATCATTAGTAGAAAGAGAAGTTCCATTGAAAACATCGTAAGTATTATTAAATCTATCGCGATAAATGAAAGGATCGTTATCGCTACCGTTTATACTACTATATTGCAATTCGCTTTCTTGATACGGTCCCGAATATTGCGTTAAAGAGGAATTTGGTTGACGATCATTTAACCTTGAAAATTTAAACAAGTAATCTCCATTAGATCCCGATAAATGGGTTAATGTGAAATTAATTTCTACTTGATACGTAACACTTTTACTGGTTGAATAATTAGACACGCCGTCACTAGAGCTAACTGCGAGTTCAATGTTAAAATTTAATGGAAAGGAAACTATCAATAGTAATAACGCCAGTTTGAAGGCTTTCATGGTTGTTAAATAAATTAAATTATGTTTTGTAACATAATAAAAATCTCTGTTTTTATTTGTTCTGGTATTTTTACTAAAGAATAACATTAATTAAGACAGAATTTTATTATGTTAATAATTAAAATTTATGCTAATTCTAAGGGTAAGGGACTATTATCTACAAGATTTTTCTTATTGATGGCGATAATGGAATATCACTTCTAGAAGCTACGTTTAAAGAACTTAAGCATAAAAACAATGGTAATAATGTTATACCTGGGTTTTTTAATGAAATAAATGAAATTATCGATAAAATTCAGGCTGCTATGGTTAAGGGTAAAAATGGGGATGATATGACTAGAATTGTCGAATCTGAAAATTCTACAATTATTATAGTTTACCATCCTCCCTCAAGAATTTTGTATTGTTCGATTTCTGATGCTGACGACGATATAGATAAATTAATTGCTGTAATGAACAAAATATCTAATAGATTCTATAAAAAACACTCATCTGATATAAAATTATTTAGAACTACTTCTGAGAAATCGCGGTTTCAAACAATTATCGCAGATATAGAAAACATATGTCAAGGTGGAAAAGTAGCAGAAATTTTTCCAAAATTGCTTATTGGCGAGAATGTACTTCCTAAAATCGTCTCAATGGGGATGATTGACGAGGAGGAGCTTCGAGTTGCCTTGAAATGTGCTGGAAAAGCCTCACCTTTAAGAATAGCAAGAGAGTTAGGTAAATCTCGGAACGAAGTAAATAACATTTTAAAAAAATTAGAACAGTTAGATATCGTTAATTTCTGATATCAATTTCATACTAATCCTTGTCTTGAGTTATAAATGTATTAAAAATTAATTTATTTTGTAAAGTAAACAATCCCTATATTCGATTGTAAATAGAAAAAAATAAAAGGTTGTTATATTTATCTAAATTACCTTAGAATCAATTATGAGATGTTTAGATTATGGAGAGTAATAAAAAAATTGTAGCAATGGTAATTTCGCCCGCAAAAGACGCACATTCGCGAGAAGCAAAAGGATTTTCCTTAGGAGAAATACAAGACGCGGGAAAAACGGTTGAATTACTAAGAAAATTGAATGTTGATATTGATTTTTTCAGAAAATCTAAACACGAAAGCAATATTGAAAAGCTTAAAAAATTAAAAGATACTAGCAAAAAAGCAAAAAAGAAAAAACCATTCGAAGCTAAAGAGAAGAAAAGGACGCCTTTTAAACCAACTGTTTCAAAACCAAAAAAGAAAACAGTTAAAAAGGTTGTAGCCAAGAAACCAGCTAAACCAACTAAAGCCGCTAAAAAAGCACCTGCTCCTAAAAAAGAAAAAGTTAAAGAAGAACCAAAACCAAAAAAGAAAGACTATCCAGAAGGAGAAACAACACCATTAACTTCACTTTCGGGGTTAGGTCCTACTACGGCCAAAAAGTTTGAAGAACTTGGAGTAAATTGTGCTGAAGAGCTTATTAAAGAGGATCCCTCAGAGTTAGCTAAACTGATTAAAGGAGTTTCAGAAGAAAGAATTACAAATTGGATTAAAGAATGTAAAGAATTACAATAATCCTATTCTTATTATAATTGAGTTCTCCTTTTTTTGTATAGTTTTACGATTTTTCTTAGAGTTATAAAATTATTTTTGCGAAAATAAAGATTTTTATTACTGGACACTATTTTTTTGATATACTTAAATTCATTTTTTTAAATTACATAATTAAAACGGTTTAATAATGGAATATAATTACTATACCTACGAAAAAAAGGAAGCTAACATAACCGTTAATAAATTAGCTAAATGGTTTAGAGAAGAAAAGTTTGAAGGAGATGTAAATGAAGGTTTTATCTCTTTTCACTCTCAAAATGACTACGATGAGATTTATGGTTCCAATGCAAAAATGGAAATAACCTGGGAGAAAAAAGATAGAGCCGGTTTTTTTCATGGTAAAGAAGTTCAAAATTCTATTGAGCTCTATAGTTCAATCGGATTTGTAATTTTAAAAAAGGAAAGCGATTGGCTTCTAAGCCACGAATTTGTCACGTGGTTCGGACAAAGAACTAAAATGATCAGAAAAAGATATTATAGAGAAAAATGCATTCACGGCATATTCTATTGTGACGTTACTGAGCGTCTAATTAACATTCATGCTAATGTTATTGATAAGCATTTTGATAATTTTGAAACTTTTATCATTAAATCCCTAAACACGACTATATGTCACGAATGAACTAAACGGTTTTAGTTTTTTAAACTTCGCCCTCTTCTTTTTTGGCCAAAACAAAAAAATTGTCAGTTTTGTTAGGTCCGCCTCTTTTTGTCATTTCCTTTATTACAAAGCTTCTTAACAATTTTTTCAGTTCTTTCTTAGAAAAGAAGTGATAAAATCTATTGTACGTCAAATTTTCTTTTGAAATTGTCCAAGGGATAAATTTATCTCCATGTTCTGTTAAATCAAGATTACTTTGTTTAATCCTATAGTTAGAACTATACAGTCTTTTAAACCAATCGCGAAAGAAATAATATCTATATTTTTTTTGATATTTCCTCCAAAGGGTTAAAAATAATAATCCATTATTCTTTAAAATTGCGTAGATTTGATTTAAAGCGTGATTTCGAGTATTAGAATTCTTAATATGGTGGATAGCTGCGATAGAAAAGATATTATTTACCGATTCTGGTCGGATCGGTATGGAGTTGATATCGCTTTGAATTAGTTCAATTGATCTCCTTTCTTTCATCGTATAGTTATTTCCTGTTTTTAATCTATTGCGAGAAATTTTCAGAAATTCAGCTGAGTTATCAATACCAATCAGTTTAATATCAGATTGTAAAAAAACTTTAAAATTTCGCCCATTGGCACATCCTAAATCAATACTGTATCCATCAAAGGATACACCTTCTTGAATTAGCTTATTAAAAAACAATTCAAAATCCTTCCATGGATAAAATCGTTTTTGATGATAATCAAGTGCTAAAATATCGTAAATATTCTTACTCATCGCTTTAAGTAAAACATATTTTTTATCTAAAAAATTTCTTTACTTTAATCCTAGAATTTTCGTTCTTACCGATTTAGTAATAAATACTAGAAAAAATAATAATTATCTAATTTAATGTAAATTTATTTGTAATTAGTATTTTTACAGATATTATTAAATTTTTATGAGATACATGGAATAGCTAGATAATAATGGATGAAATAGTGAATGTTGTATCCGATATTTTAGATTTTTTGAAAGGTGACGTCTACAATTTATATACGATTTATGAATCTTACATAAGAGATCTCATAATATCTAAAAAAGTAAATATATCAGCGATTATCGATAATGAGACGGAGGATCAGATAAATAGCACGATAAACCAAATAATATCTACTGCGAATTCTGCGTTCATGACGATTGGAGTATCTAAAGAAAAAATTAACTCAAATCAAGACTTATTCCAAGACTCTTTTTTAAGTAAGAGGCATATTTTTACAGATTACAATTCATTTTTACAACTTGGATTAAAGGATTATATCAATAAGCATCTATTTGTAATAATTATAGAGTACATAATCGATGCCGAGGATAAAATCCTTGAAAATTTGGATTTGTTTGATCTATTACCTCGACAATTTCTCAGCAACTTGAGAATCCTTCGAAAGAAAATCGTAATATCTGACGAGAGCAAGAAAAGTTTTAGAACTTTTTATAATGACATTGAAACCTATTATAATCCTTCGAATTTAACTTTCAAGAAAATAGATTTTAAAATCCAAGAACCTAAAGAAGATATCTCTGAAGATTCTATCTTAAAGCGCTTGCAAGACGCTCGCGTGGATAATTTAGAAGTTCTCCAACATCCCGTAAGTCATGAGGGTAGTGTACATCAAATCGAATCCCAATCACTCTTATCAATTTTCTTAGATTTTCCCCCTGTCAGTCAATCAATTATAGATAAGATTAGAATTGATGTAAAGCAGTTAACAAATTTTGTTAATTCCTCACCTGAATTTTTAGATTTAGAAAATCTCTTTTATTGTATTAATATTCTTAAGATGTTAGGGGTAAGAAATCAATTTGAACCGGAATATATTAAAAAAATCGTAAGTAATTTTATAAATGGAGGAGTCTTCAGCACGGGAAGATATCACATTCCGAATCCGATGAGTGTTTTTT
Source organism: Promethearchaeia archaeon (assembly GCA_029856125.1). Classification (GTDB taxonomy): domain Archaea; phylum Asgardarchaeota; class Lokiarchaeia; order Sigyniarchaeales; family SOKP01; genus SOKP01. The sequence goes on from JAHQWJ010000014.1 coordinate 119,478, forward strand.
ACGGTTTGTCAATTCTTTACGAATTAGATATGCTTAATAATGGTGAAGTTATCGATTTATTAGATGTAGAAATGCTCCTTGAGAATGAACTAACTAATATTGTGCCTGAAAAGATAATTCTACATTTTTTTACAATTCTATGTTTAAAATTGCTTGAAAAAAATGGAGGAATTATTACTGACAAGAATTATTTAATAGAACCACTTGCAGAAGTAGATGTATTTAACCTAGAAGGATTTAAACCAGCTTCCGATATTTTCTTTTTTCTAGGGCTTATGAACCTATTAGATAAGAATATTGATTTCAGCAATTTTAAAGAACCTTATTTACTCGAGCTTAAAAATAAAATAACACCTAACGGCTCTCTTAATGAAACTATTACTGAAACTGCTAGAGGGTTATTGAGTTTACAATTATTAGGCTTACAAGATAAGGAATTGAACATAATATCCGGATTTTTAAACTTTCTGAATCTAAACGTAAATATGTTTAAAGTAAAAAGTAATTTTCCAGAGTTCGATTGGAAATCTGATAAAATTGCTTTTAAAATCGAACTACGGATGCTTTTTTGGTTATTACTGGCATTTTCTCAATACCTCTAGATAGTAAAACTCTATTCTAAATTAAAAATAGTCAGGATAAAATTCCTAGCTGAAGGTATAATCTGTTTATTTTTAACGCTACTATTCCATTTTTTAATTAATTGATTATTTTTAGATAAATCTTGTATGACTTCGCGACCTAATTTAATCCATTGTTCTAAATTTATATTAGGATAATCTTCGCCTATTCCTCGGCAATATTGAATCCCCTTATCGGTGTAAAATATGTTAATCTCGTCTGTTTTCTTATCTTTGCCTTTTTGAATTGTGAACGTAAAAGGAAAAGTTCTGCAAAATCCAGGTCTAAACGCATAAATAGAACATCGCTCTTTAGTTGCATCGTAAAAAAAGCAATATCCATTTGGTCTTTTCTTCAAACCAGTAAATGCCATTCCTCTTTCGGTTTGTATCGGTGGAACCACCATTCGATTTATTTCTTTTTCAGAGGGCACTTGATCAAATACATAAAAGCCTAAAATTTCAATTACTTCATCGATAGTTAGATTCAATCCATTCTTTATTCGAAGAACATCTATGTATGTTGTATTTACAAGCGTATTTATGTCGGTACAACATTTACCGCAATGTATGCACTCAAATTTCAATTTATTATTAATACCCAATATAGCTAATAGAATGTGAAAAAAGTAATAAGTATTTATTTATTTGATGGTATTATAATCTGCTTGTCTATCAGCGTTTCTATTGCGTCTATTATGAGATCTTGATTTTTTTCGTGTACCACATCAAAAATAGTCTCCAGGTGAAATTCCTGTTTATTCTTAGCGATCGAATAAATAACATTTAATATTCGAGTTTCCATAGAATTTAATTCACTTTCTTTTCTTATACTGGCAATATACTTGGCATCGTTGATTTTAAATGCGTCTTTATAATATAACTCTACATATTTTGTTATAACAGGAGGTAATTGTGATTCAAATTCATGAATAGCACCGTCCCAGTTTTCAATTAGCTGCGAAAGATCGAGCATGATTCCTAGAGACAAATCCGAGATTAATTTCTTCAATCGATCTGAAGCTTTTTCATTGAGTAAAAAAATCATTCGTAAATCTTGTCGGTCACAGATTAAGCAATAAAAGTATTTAAAATCCAATTCTAAGATCGTTCTACTACCATCCGAGTCACCAGAGTTAGTCAAGTCTTTGTCGATTTCTCTTTTACCAACCATTTCTTCTCCAACAGTAATAATAGCTTGGATGAAGCCTGAAAAAAGTTCTTTTTTATGCTTCTCCAAAATGGAATAGCTTTTTGAATAAAGGGGAATTCCACTGTATCTATGAATTGCTACAATAGCTTGAATGTTCTGAATGTCCTTGAATCTTTGGGTTTTTGATAATAAATCAGCTTCTTTTCTCCTTCTTCGTGGTAAAATTACGTAAGATCTCAAGCTTAAAATTCCTAAAACACTTATAATCGCAGCTGAAATTAAGACTATAATCCATATTATGAACATAGGAAATTCTGGTTCACCAATTACTAATAGAAATGAGGATTGCGTTGTTTTATATACAGTACCTTCTTTCGAAATTATCAAGTTAAATATGAAATTTCCTTGTAGATTCTCTGGAAGTTTTGTTGATAATTGGTATATACCTGGTGTAATTTCTACTAACTCACCGACCCCATATGTCCATTCATACAATACCGTTGCATTTATTATGGATTGATTAGTTTCAAAATCTAAAAGCTCGATTTGAAGATTAAGAGTGCTTCCTATATCTGTTTTAACCGTTGGATTTGCGTCCTCATGATCAAGTATATCAACATCAAATTCAATCCGGTTTAGCAGTAATTCAAATCCAAATGTTTCTGTTCTATAGTTTGGATGTTGAAATTTTAAATATACAAAATTGATTCCAGATGAGAAATTATCTGGTAAGCATTGCATAGAAGAATTGTACCAATAATCTGCTATTACGCTAAAATTTGATTCGTACGATTCGCTAACCCACGTAATATTTCCTCCTAAGATATAGGTATCATCAATATTCGACTTAACTTTAGTAGAAACGTTGATAAAATCAAAAAAAGTGACTTCCAAAAGGGAGTTCTCTATAATATTTATTGAGTTGAGATATACTGAAATTGAAACTGACTGTTTTATTATTTGAAATTGGTAGTTGTAGTATTGTGGTTCGTATCCAATTGTTGAAAACGTAAAATTTAATTGATGGACGCCAATTTGTTCGATGTACGACGTACTAAACTCAATATCATAGGTTCCATTTCCGGTATTCGCTATGGAATAGAGTGACGAATTACTGATGCTGATGTTTACAACAGCTCCATCAATGCCATCACCACTAAAATCTGTAAATTTAAACTTAATTGAGCTATTTGCATGTAATTCTATATTATATTCAGATTCGAGCCTTTGCAAGTTAGTTTCTTCGCCTAAATTTATTTTCAGCGTAATATTACTTTCTATAAATCCTAGTTTTGATGAGCTTATTAGAATCTCGTATAAACCCCTTGAAGATAAATCAGCGGTATCGAGAATAGTTTCATAAACGCCAATAGCTGCTTCAGTAAAGTTAAGAGTTGATCCACCCGTCCAATTATAGGAAACAATCGCATCTGAAATGGATAAGTTATTTTCTAGATCAGTTAAAATAACTCTTACAGGAATGATATCTCCCACAAAACCATCCGTTTGTAAACCTGATTTAGCATCGTCAGGTTTTAACAATTCAATTTGGCTCTGATGGTATACAATAAAATTAGATTTAATACCACCTAACGCCGTTCCATTACTCCAGAATAAATTATATTCAAATTGACCACCTGTAGTATTTAAAGCAGAGAATGTAAGTTCTGAAAAGAAAACAGTTCCATTTGATAAGGGTGAATTCACTTCTGAATACCATTGATTTCCTTCGGGATCAAATATTGTTAAGTTTACTTCTGTAGACTCAATATTACTAGGAATCTCACTACTATAATTTATTTGAGTTTTAATTCGCGTTGATTCACCTGTATCAAAACTAGTGTGAGTCCAGCTACCTTGTTTCAACATTTTAGTATTTGTTAAATCAATGTAATTAGGGGAAGTTGCCTTAAAAGTCCACCAGCCAGGAAACAGTGCATTCTCCTTGCTAATATGCAAAATTGAATCTCCTTCTCCTCCATTTTCATATGGACGAGATTGCAACGTAGGATCCAGAACTGAAATAAAGTTCCAATTTTCAGGTTTATGAATGGTGAATTCAAAGTCTGAATAGTGCGCTGGCATATATAAATTGTGAGAAAACTCCCAGATTATAGTCCCATTTTCTAAAATTTCGTATGAAACGCCATCTAGAGTGGTTTGTCCTACTCGTGATTTGGTTTCATGATATCCATAGAGAGAAGTATCAAGATCAAATGATAAGGAGGGTGAATTTGTAGTAACTGTTAAATTTAATGGATTTAAATCCCAATTACCTGTTAAATTTAAATAAGAATTAGCCCAACCCGTTCCCTGATTAAGAGCATAATTATTCAATCTAAGATTGATTTCACTTTGGCTTGAATTTGCAAGAGTAGTTAAAACCAATGAAACATTATCAAACCAAAAAACTTGCTGATATTGGTCTTCAAATCCAGAATAGCCAATAGATGCTCCACTCATTATACCAACTGAAAAATTAAATACATTATTATTTTTTATATTTTCAAAGATATTCGATGTATTCGTCCATAAGTCCATATTAATTAATCCTGTATTGTGCCATGCTTCTTTTCCAGCATCATTAATATCCCGCAATCCTTTTGAATATACTCTTTTATTATTTATTTTAAAAAAGATAAAATTTTCATTAGAACCCATTACAGATTCTGCATAATAATCAAATGAAATGTAACCATCAACTACTTGACCACGAGGAATTGATATATTCTGATATATTTCAGTAAAATCATCTTCTAGATAATTTACATCACTAGGATCATTATCATTCCAATATGGTAGTCCACTTAATCTAGTAAACATAGCATCACTACCACCTATTTGACCCGCACCATAATCTGTTTGAGCTATAGACCCATTATTAAAACCCCATGAATGATAATTTATATCGTAAGATGAACTTGAATTAATAAATTCATAATAATCAATATAATATCCATAACTCTCTACAGTGTCGTCTGATACATAGTAGCAATTCAATTCCTCACCCCTTATCCAAGGTGTATATAAATCTGAATATCCAGTACCACTATGTCCATATTGGATTACATCATTATCATCCTCAATTAAAAAGACATCCCATCCATCTTCAAAAGACAAATTAACAAAATGAGCTCTCATAGCAATAGCCCCAGTATGCGTTATTGTATCAAGGCTATCAGATTTATCATAATTCTTCTTATAAGAATGATCACTTTCATGGATTTCATAAACTCTATAAGTAGAAGCTATTGGAAGAAAATCACTGTTATTCACCCATTCCTTAGTATCTTGGATGTTCGTTATCTCAGTAGCTACTTTTGAAACTTCCCAGTCGTGAACATCATCTAAATAATAGGTTAGATTTACTGCTTCTTGATTATTTACATCAACTTGTTGTTCATCCTTATATAAATTGCCATAATCAGTTATATTTAAAGATATTTCATTACCTTCAAATAAAACTGGAGGATTGTCAGCAAGTAAGGGTGTTTGGGAATAATTATTAAAGTCTCTGTCTATTTCTTTAATATTCTTGGAATTTGGAATGAAAAAACTACTTAAAAGAAATATTGCTAATATAGTAATAAGACCTGCTTTTCTTAGAATTGAACTTTTTTTTAAAAGTGATTTTTTAGAAAAATTTTTCATATTATCCCCATTATTGATAAAAATAATTATAAAATTTATAAAAACTAAAATTAATAAATTTAAGTTATAGTGAAATGAATTTCTATTCGAAATTTTACTCTTTGAGAATTTTTAAGTTTAAATTTTAGGAGTAGATCACTATTTTTGAAATTCTACTTGCTAATTAGGGAGCTCATCGATAAATTCTGTTTTGAGAACTGACATATAAGACCTTTTTTCTCCGTTGTCTAAGGAATTCACATTCGTACCTCTGCTGGTATAAATATCTGGAGGATGTTCGTCAAACAATGAAAGAATGAGTAATATTGCATTTTTTACAAACTCTTTTCTACTAGTCCTTTCTAGTACCTTCATCAATTCTATGAATGATTTATCTTTCCATAATTCAATAGTTTCTTTATTTGCGTTCGGATTCTGGAAGAATTCTATGATATTCGAGTAATAATCCAATTCAGAGTTTTCACAGTTGTTTGAAGTATTCATAAGTTTGACCGTTCCTATAAAAATATTACAAAATTATTTGTTTTTAAACTAAACGAGAATCTTAGTTTTTTGTTATGACTATCCGTACGTTAATTCTCCAAAAATTTTTAATCCTTGAAAAAAAACACATCCATTACTAACAAATATGAATTTCTAAAAGGTTTTTAATTTCTTATGTACTACGCTGATATTACCTCACTTAAATGAGTAAAGAGAGTCGAAATAAAATTAGAAATGGAAAAGAATTAGCCTATAGATTTTCAATTTCTGAGGGAACATATCCAAAAGTGTTTAAGAATCGCTTTTTCACGCTTGCAATGTCATAAACTTGTGTTTGAGCACCACTAGTTTCTACAACAAAAGAGCCTACAGTTGAGCCTAAACGACAAGCATTTTTCAAACTCATATTTAGAATCAATCCAGATAGAAAACCCGCTCGATATCCATCTCCTGCACCTGTGGTGTCAATTACCTTGTTAGGATTCGAAATTGGAATTTCGATAGATTCTAGTTTTCCAGAAGGTGTTTTTGTAATAATTTCAGAACCTTCTGACCCCTTAGTTTTTACTATCGTACTGACATGTTCGAGTAAATCGTTTTCGGTCATCCCTGTCTTGCTCATAACTTGATTAATTTCGTAAGTATTTCCTATTAATATTTCTGATTTGGTTAATATGTTCAGCAAGTTATCTTTGGAAAATAAAGGAGTGATTTGTCCGGGGTCAAATATCATAGGGATTTTTAACTCGCTTAATTGATCGGCAAAATTCTTCATCGCATCGATGCCTTGGGTAGAATTTATTGCATAGGCATACTGTTCAGGATCATTAATTTTCTTTCGCAAATCTATATTTTTACCAGCATCTAACGCTCCTCCGTGAAAGATTATCATCTGATTTGATTTTTTATCGTTTACAATGTAGCACGCTGCCGTAAACAGATCGGTTTGAATATCTACGTTCAAATCAATGTTGAGGAATTTTGTTATGTGATTTTTATACCCTAAACTTTCGAAGTCTTCACCAACAGAACCTAAGAGCGAGACGGGGGATAAATTTAATAATCCAAGATTATATGCGATGTTTCCCGCAGTTCCACCAAAATGTTGAATGCGACTATTGGCAGTTACCGTGCTTTGATATTCTTTTTTCTCGTAATCAATAGACACAGCATTTACAAAGTTTTCGTCAAATCCCATGATATAATCAAAGGCAAGGGAACCCAATACAATAACTTTATTTCGTTTCATTTCAGTCTTAACCTATTATAAAGTGTAGTAAAGCGATAATATAGTACTTTTAAGCATTAAATTTAGATTTTATGAAATAACTAACTTATTAAATTTAAGAGTTCTACTTTTAACTTATCAAATACTCTTTCTATTGTATGAATAAACTCATAGCATCTATTGAATCACTAAAAGACAATAATATTTCTAGTGTTATAACTGAGCGTATTAAGGAATTCTCTGAATTAGGAGAATTACCGATTGAAAAAATATTTGAAGAACTATGTTTTTGTATCCTAACTGCTAATTGTGCTGCAATAAGCTGTATTGAGGTTCAGAAAAGAATAAATATTGGATTTTTGAATTATTCTGAAGAAGAATTAAGAAACAAATTCAAGGAATATGGTTATCGTTTTCCTAATATAAGAGCAAAGTACATAGTTGAGGCTAGGGAACATATTTTAGATATTAAAAAAAAAATTAATTCAAACATGGATGAAATGATGATAAGAGAATGGTTAGCTAAAACCATTAAGGGATTAGGGTACAAAGAGGCTAGCCATTTTTTACGAAATATAGGGTTCAAAAATATTGCTATAATAGATTTTCACATAATAGATATTTTAGAAAAATTCCGAATTATCCAAAAACCAAAATCTCTATCCAAGAAGAAATATATTGAGATTGAACAAGTTCTTAAAAAAATAGGAGATCGTGTTAATTTGGATTTAGATGAATTAGATTTGTACCTATGGTATATGGAAACTGAAAAAGTGTTAAAATAAAAGATCGACTACTGTTACAAATTATCCAATGGTAAATCTAAATCTACTTCAGCAGATTTTAATTTTTTCATGAATTCAACTGTTCCGACTTCATTTACCATTAATTCTAATAAGTTTCCGTAGAGATTTTCAATGTTATCTTGCCCTATTTTAAGGTATATGTCTTCAGAGGGGAGCGTAATCTTTAAGACTTCGTAAAGACCTCGGATACAGTCTTTAATATTCTCAAAATTCATTAGTGCCTTTTTCGTTGATTCGTAAACAATATCGGTTTTTTCCATTTTTAATTATTACACCGTAAACGTGTTTTCCGTTGTACTAAATGAAAAATTTAAGGTTTAAATAATAGTTGGTATTTGGACAATTGCGTGACTAAAGAACAAAATAAAAAAATCCAATATCACCTATATTATGTTTTAGGGCGGGCTAGTTCTCGTTTATAAATTATTAGGGTGATCTTTATACATTAATATAATTAGTTATAGAAAGCTAGTTTCAATCCAAAATTAATGATATTACATTTTATCTTTTTGTCAGAGCAAAATTCTTGCCTTAATTTCTAATAACTTAGATATAAATATTTTTAATTTTTTTATAAATTAGTTCCGAACAGAAAAGAAAACGCAATTTTTTAACTAATTATAATAACTTTTCACCATGAAGAAATTAATTGATGCTGTAATATACACAGATATTCACGATGAACTGGGCCCTAATCCTATTCATTGGTTTCCGCCGAATTTACCTGAATCTGTCAGAATGTTAGTAGGAATTAAAACTGTAACAATACTTACAGGTGATCAAGGTTCTGTACCAGATTCGCTTTTAATAATTCCTTTTCCAGCTTTAAAATTGAAAGGATTAATTAAGTATATAGAAAGGGAAGACGAAAGTAAAAGAGGTGGATTTGCAAGAAGCGCAATAACATTCTTGTTTAAAGAAACAGATGACGTCATTTTCTATAAATATATGAGCTACCTCAAATCTCCTTTCGATGAAACAACGAGAAGGATTATTGAATTAGAGAATAGAAATGTAGAACGTAAAAGGATTTTTGAAGAGATTACAATTTTACAGGATAGCGTCAGTAAGCTATTAGACGATTTTAGAACCAAAGAAATAACTTCACCAGCATCGAAAGAATTCCCTGAAAAACGAATCAAAGATGATAAAATTGTAGACTATAGGCTTAAACTCGTAGTTGTTGGAGACCCTGGCGTAGGGAAGACATCGACAATTTTGCGATTTACTGATAATGCGTTCTTAAGAACTTACGTTCCGACCCTTGGCGTATCTATCACTGAAAAACTATTTAATACTCAAAGTGGAATCATAGAAATGATTTTGTGGGACATTGCTGGACAAACAAAGTTTGAAACGATGAGAAGACATTTCTATCAAGGCTCTGAGGCGATATTACTTATTTTTGATTTGACAAATCGAATGTCTTTTACGAGTATAAAAAATTGGTATCACGATGTTATGAATAATATGGAGAAACACCACCATCAAATGGTTGGATATATTTTTGGTAATAAAAGTGATCTAACAGAAGTACGAAAAGTTAAATTAGTTGAGGCATTAGCCTTAGCCAAGGAATTGAATTTGAAATATATTGAAACATCTGCTAAAACTGGGAAAAATGTCGAATATGCTTTCTATGATATAGCAGAAACAGTTGTAAAATTACGTTTGAACAAACCTTAAAGGTAATAAATATGGATATTGAAGAAGCAATATATAAAAGAAGAACTATAAGAAGGTTTAAGCTAGATCCAATTTCAAGAGATATTCTGAAAAAATTAATTGATTACGCTCGAGTTGCTCCAATGGCCCGGAACGTTCAAGGTTTGGAGTTTGTTATTGTTGAAAGTAGTGAAATAAGAGAAAAATTATTTAAACTAATTAAATTTGCAGGTTCTTTACCTGAAGACCAGCGAACTCCAGAACCAGGAAGAGAACCTTCAGCGTACATAATAGTGCTTGTTAATACAGAAATTAAACCGTCGTTTTTTGATTTTGATGTTGGAGCAGCGGTAGAAAATATATTATTAGGGGCAGTTAAATATGGGATAGGGAGTTGCTGGATGGCTAACATTAAAGCCCGAAAAATTAAATCGCTATTGGAAATTCCAGATCAATATCAAGTTAAACATGTAATCAGCTTAGGATATCCTGATGAAGAATCATTTATGGAACCGTATGAAGATTCTTATAAATATTGGAAAAATCCCGATGGTACTATGCATGTACCAAAAAGAGACTTAGATGATATTATTTACAAAATCTTTTAAAAATTAAATAAGAGCTTCCATATCCCGCAATTATTTTTAATTTAATTTGATTGAAAATCAGCTGATATCTCTTCTTTTATAGATAATGAACCCTATTAGTATAATATATGAAAAAGTGAAAATTAATATCTCTCATTATTTTAAAAGAGTATTATGAATTAATTTTTATTATTAAACTTCTTTTTTGTATAATCTGATGTAAATAAAAACCATAGAGAATTAAAACTATTCCTATAAAATAAAAGAGTAAGGGAAAATAAGGAGTGTAGAAAATGTAATAATAGGTATAATTAATCATACTCATTATTGAAAAAAATGTTATTAATAAGATAAATAAACCCATCCAAATTGAAAAAACAGCCTTATTTTTTCTCTCTTGTGTCGTGTGTGTTATTTTTATCGAATATTTACTAAATATTAATAAAACAATTCCAATTAGAAAAGGTAATAAAAAAAAAGGAAATACATGGAGCATAGTTTCAGGTCTAAATGAAACTATTGTCATGATGATTGAAAATCCATATGTTAGTGAAATAATTAACCCTATTATGAACAATACAATCCCTAATATTTTTTTTTCTTTTTTTTTTTTTTCCTCATCTTTTAACTTTATTTTATGAAAAAACAACCTAATTCCGAGATAGATTAATCCTATACCTAAAAGAATTTCGCTAATATTAACAATGGTTAAAGAATCTATAATTATCACTGTAATAGATAATATTATGATTAATATTCCTATTAAAAATATAATAAGAGCAATCTTTTTTTTTACTCTAGCGTTAACGGACATAACTAGAATACCAAATAAAATCAAAATAACGCCGTACAACATTAAAATGATAAAAAATATCAACATAAAATACAAAATAGTTTTTGATAATAAATCTATTAATCGAACTACTACAAAAATTAATAAGAAAACCCCTCCAAGCAGAAAACAAAATCCATATCTCCGTCTTTCTATTTTTTCCATCTAATTAACCTGTAAGATTTTCTTAAAAAAAAAAAGGTAATAAAATGTTTTAATGTTTTTGATTAGTTGTTATATTCTTATTTTACGATATAATTATGCCCTTCAATAATAAATGTAAATCCTGAAAAAACCTGATTAGGAGGCGACATAAATTCTATATCAATGAACTCAGAGGTACCGTTGTTGTGAATGGCTCCCAGTACGTCAACCCGGTTATCATCACTAAACTTTAACTCGGGTAACACATTTCCTAGAGAAGAGTGAAACGCTGATTTAAGAGCTAAGGGTACTAATAATCCATTGGAGAGTGGAAAAATCCCGATGGTACTATGCATGTACCAAAAAGAGACTTAGATGATATTATTTACAAAATCTTTTAAAAATTAAATTAGAGCTTCCATATCCCGCAATTATTTGTAATTTTTATAAATCTCTAATCTTTTCCTTTTCTTTAAATTTTTTATTGGCGTATGCAAAAACATAAATTGGAAAGTCTTATTTTAAAGGTGGAATAAAAGAGAGAAATAATAATTTAGAAATTAGTTCTTCTTGTTTTTTCGACAATAAGCAACGCATTTCTTAACATTTAAAGGGTGTTCATCAGTACCATAAATAGCGTTCTCGTCTATAACCTGCTCGAGGATCTCAGATGGATACTCTCTTCCTCGAATTCAAGTATCTCAAGCTTACCTAAATGCTCTAAGCCCTTTAACTCGGTGATTTGATTATTTAATAAATCAAGTTCCCTCAGCTCCCCAAGATTATCTAATCCCGTAATCTCTTTTATTTCATTGGATTGTAGATCGAGATAGCGCAATTTTTTAAGATTCTCCAACCCTTTAATCTCTGAAATTTTGTTTTCAGACAAATCTAAGCAAGTAAGATTAGTTAGGTTTTCTAATCCTTTAATTTCGGTGATTTGATTGCGTTTGAGATCTAAATCGTAAAGGTTAACTAATTTCTCTAATCCTTTAATTTCAATGATTTGATTGTAGGATAACCTTAATACTTTCAGATTTGATAAGCTTTCAAGCCCATTGATTTCTGTTATTTCGTTAATCGATAAATCTAAAACTTCCAAGTTGTTCAAGCGTTCAAGATCCTCAATATCGCCAATATCTCTTATATCTCTACTGCCTAAATCTAAAAGTCCCTTGGAATCTTTATAATATTCGACATAACAACGTTCTTTTCCAATTACAACGAAATCTTTGCGTTCTTGCATAGTTTATTCACCTACCGCTTAATTGGTTAATTATGTAATCGAAACAATCCTATTTAAATACAGAGCATCCACCGGATTATCATTGAATTACAATAAAATTTGGAAAATTAAAAAAAAATTGATGCATATCCCAAAATGTAAGTTGGAAGATATCATTTTAAGGGTGGTATAAAAGAGAGAAATAATAATGAAATTTGCCCTCCTCTTACTCTCTCTTAATTAAATTACTTGAATAACAACTGTTTAAAGCGTTAAATACCCCACCCATAGATTTTTGTCATAAAATCTATTAAAATAGATATTGTTTATGAAAATATAAGCTTTGTTCCCCAGAATTGAGGAAAATTTTTCGGTGGGTTCCTAGATGTCCTCAATCACGGAGAAAAATTTAGTCATTCTCTAAATTTACGGCTTGGTTCTCATTTTTTATCAAAAATTCTGCTAAAAGAGTCGGAATTGTTAATCATTTTAACATTAAATTTATATTCAATTAAGGTCATTTAATATTTACGCTAAGTAATTTTATATGAATAAATATTTACAATTTGTTGCAAGATAAATATGTCAAATCAAAAAAACGAAAAAAAAATGGTAACCTTGGTTAGTCCACTGTCAATGAGAGAGTTTGAGGCTTTATTGATAATTTTAAAGAACGATGGGGAGGAGTTAGCAGTTTTAAAAGCAGCAATCGATGTAAAATTTAAACTTGGAAGTAGAACTAAAGGGTACGATTATATAAGAAATCTGCGTAATAAAAATTTTATCGAAACTCTAGAAAAAAAAATTTATGTGAAAGAGAATATAAGGAGTGAATACGAGAGATTAATCTTACCCACAGTGAAAAATCTAAATGAATCGATAAAAAAACTTTCAAAGGATTACATGAACGAGATCAAAGAAGAAGAAATACTTATGGAGAAATTTAGAACCTATACAGAAACCCTTCTTCAGGGTATCAATCATGTGTTGGAGGATACACCGACAAAAAATATAAATAAAACAAAACTTCAAGGAAAAATAAAAGATACGATCTGGCGCTACTTTCGCGCAAAAATGTTAGAAATCGAGATGTTTTCAAAATAAAGACGCTATAAGTTTGATAGGAAATAAATATGGAAGGTATGGAATAAAGTCAAAACTTTTAAAAATTCATACACTTTTGAGTAACAATACGTTGCTATTTCAAAATGAACTTACTATAAGATTAATTATTGTTTCGATTTTTCAAATATGGCCTATTTTTTACTGTTCTTATTTCGCTTATAGATTACTAAAAAGAGCAAAAAATCGTTCGACTTATATTTTGAGTGCTTATTTCGCAACAACCGCTCTCACTTATTTCCTTGCAACTATTTCAACATATTTATCAAATACGCCCATATCTTACCCTGTTTATGTGATTTCAATTTACTTCTTTGTTTTTAGTTTTAGTTTTTTAATTAATTTCAGCTGGTTACTTACTAATCTTGATGTAAAATCGCGCAATACTACTTTTTACTTAAGACTATCTATTTATGGCATCTTATCATCATACATTATTATTATAGGTGTTTTGTTTAATGGTATAACATTAAATGAAAGCACTGGTTGGATACCTGTTTACAGTTGGTTCCTTCTTGGGTTTAGTTGGATTTATTTCTTGCTTTTTTTAATTATTCCTCAAATATATTTATCTTTAAAAATTCTGAAAGTATATGAGGGTATTGTTCTAAAGAGAAGATTAAATAGGTTTATAATCAGCGTGTTTTTAGGGTTGTTAGTGCTTGTTTTTTTATTCCTGTATAACACATGGACTGAAAATGAACTTTTCAGAACATTTTATATTTTTATAATACCAGAATTAGCAACAATTGCTGCTTATTTAATATTCAAAGGATTTGGGAAGAATTTAGAGTAACTAAACACTAAATACGATTTTTATATATCCTAACTTTTATAGGAATTGTACAGATGTTTTAATGCGATTTCTGTTGATTCTTTAGCTTCATCAATACTGACCATCCCTATTGTAGTGCAACAGATATTATGCCTAGAAATATACTCATAAGCTTTATAAGGATTCAATTTACCGGCTGCTAGTGTTTTCATTCCTATAAAGTGATGATTTTTATGGCTATCTACTATCTTCTCTAGCTCTATTTGATTCCCCATTAAATAACCCCGAGCGTTGAAGGGAATTAAAAATGTTTTTACAGAAGGAATATTTTCGAACGCGTATTCCAAGGTAGAAACGGGATTATGAGCCGCAATTCCAGGTATAATTCCCATTGACTCAATCTCATCAATAAGTTTTTCTAGTTTCTCATCCACTTTATCCGCGACCATTCCGTGGGCAAAAATGATTTTTGCTCCAAGTTCAGCTAATTCCTTAATGAGAGGATCAGGTCCCGGAAAAGTAGAGCCCGTAATGACAAATTCGTTATGAGTTTCAGCCATTATTTTAGCTGCTTCGGTGACCTTTCCTGCTAGGATTATTTCGATTCCACGACCCCCTACTTCATAAGACGCTTCCAATATCTCTAGCACAGCGTCCGTATTATTCAAAAATTTTCTTCGATATACTCGCGCATTCTTTCCAAATTGTGAGGCACCTAAGAATGGCGAGGTTCCTACCGACACAAGTGGAATTTCTTGACCTTCGATTTTATAAAATATGATGTCTACACCTTTTTACTTTAGTTTTTAAAACAAAATTCGTCAAATAATAAAACTTTTATGAGATTTAATTAATAATTTCAGATAACTACTAACTATAAAATATAATTATAAAAATGATTCAATTTGATGAGAAATGACAGACCCTAAAGCTATAGAAAACAATCCTTTTAAAGAGTTAGGTGAAATACCAGAAAAAAAATATGCTGATGGCTACACAGTTGATTCAACATATATTACAGTAAGAGATGGCGTTAAAATTGCTGTCACACTATGTTTCCCAAAAGGTCTCGCTTCAGATACTAAAATTCCGACTGTGTTAACGCAAACGAGATATTGGAGAGCAATGGAATTACGAATTCCTTTTAGATGGATCCTTGATAGTATGGTACCAAATGCTCCAAATCCAGAGGTAGTTACTAGTAGAGGCTATGCCCTTATTTATACTGATGTCAGAGGAACTGGAGCATCAGACGGTACTCGAATAGTTCCATTTTCTGAAGAAGAGATCAAGGACGGTTCAGATGTAGTCGATTGGATAATATCTCAGCCTTGGTCAGATGGAAATGTTGTATCTAAAGGTATTTCTTATACGGGAATTACTGCACAGTTATTTCCTAAGAATAATCACCGTGCAATAAAAGCGGTTATACCGGGTCATGCTTGCTGGGATCCTTATACAGAAATTGCATTTCCAGGTGGATGTTTTGAGTACGCATTTATGCAATTGTGGTCATTTTTAGGTAAGAATTTAGATTTAAATAATCCCAAAGTCTTTAGACAGATAAGACCCGAAGCTTGGCTGCTTGTGAAAGGCGTAGAACGAGTAAAAAGCGACAAAGACCTAAAATTATTACAAATTGCTATAAATCAGCATAAATCAAATCAATATGTTTACGATCATACACTAAGTAGAGATTTTCGCGACGATAAGCTTCCCGATGGTACTGTTTTTGATGATATTAGCATATTTGCTCGGAAAGAAAAAATTGAAAAGTCAAACGTTCCAATTTTGGCCTGGTGTTCGTGGTTAGATTCTGGTTTCGGTGATGCTATTATTAAGCGATTCATGAATTTATCTAACCCCCAAATTGCTATTTTGGGCGATTGGAGTCACGGAGCAGTCTATCCTGCAAACCAATTTTTTCCAGAACGGACTTTTGTAACTCCGACCCCTAAAGATAAGGTTAACGCTTGGATTAATTTCTTTGATAAATGCGTATATGGCGATGGAATACAAGGAAAAAAAATATATTATTATACCCTAGCGGAAGAAAAATGGAAGAAGTCCGAAGTATGGCCCCCCAAAGGGCACTTTTATCAAAAATGGTACTTTTCGGAAAATAATTCACTCATAAAAGAAGAACCTAAGGAAAATATTGGATCTGACGATTATAAAGTAAATTTCCGAGCTACAACTGGGCGGAATAATAGGTGGTGGGCGCTTTTAGGTTTACCTATAACGTACTACAACAGAAATAAAATCGATGAGAAATTGTTATGTTATACAAGCCAACCATTCGAATCTGATACAGAAATCACAGGACAAATAATTGCATGTCTTTATTTATCCTCCACCCACGATGATGGTGCCATTTTCGCTTATTTTGAGGATGTTGATGAAAGTGGGAAGGTTACATATATAACTGATGGAGAATTCCGACCACTTCATAGAAAAATTCTAACAGACGAGCCACCGTATAAAATATTGACTCCATACCATAGCTATAAAGAAGAAGATTCTACACCTCTTATTCCGGGAGAGATAATGGAGCTTAAGTTTGGGTTACATGTAACATCAGTTCTTATTAAAAAGGGACACAGAATTAAAATTGCCATTGCGGGAGCAGATAAGGATACATTTATACGTTATCCTAATGAGGGAAGACCAACAATTACTATATTTCGAAATAAGGAGTTTCCGTCTTATATTGAACTGCCAATTATAAAGAAGGAGTAATTAACTCGTTAAATAGGTGATAAAAAAAATGGAAGAAATTTTACCACGGTTAAAAGGCATGTTAAAAGATGCGACTGTTATATCGTCTGATGCAACTAAATTCGAAATAACTATCACAATAGTTAAAAAAATTAACGGTAATGTGGCAGAGCCTGATGAAGTCATCGTAATGTTAAAAATGTACGGTGGATTAAGGGAAGATATCCCTATGGAAATAGATATCGATAACGATGCTCAGAATATTACGTTAAAACTCCAGAACGAAGAGGATTTCATAAAAGTTGCAAAAATAATGGAAACATTATGGGATAACGCTGTAGATATGCTTACTTCAGCCTTGGAAGGCGATATAAGTCGTATTAAGGATATTCCGGAAATAGATGATTAAATAATTTAAAAATATTTATTTTTATTCTTATTTTTCTTGTTCGAAAAGGTGATCTAATTAGCGGTATCTTTTCTAAATTGAATGTGTGGTTTTTAATGTAGAAAAAAAGTCTGTTAAATCGATATTTCCGCCGCTTATTACGATTCCAATCCTTTTGTTTTTAATTAAAGGTGATTCTATGTTACCGCTCAATATGCCTGCCAAAGGCACTGCTCCTGAAGGTTCTACCACTATTTTCATACGCTCCCAATAGAATTTCATAGCGTCAATTATCTGTTCCTCTTTAACTGTAATTATGTCATCTACAAACTCCTTAATTATAGGAAATGTTTTTTCTCCTACTGAAGTTCGTAAACCGTCCGCAATTGTATTCGGATTTTCTACAGGTACCCTTTCTCCTAGTTGAAACGAGCGATAGGCGTCATCAGCATTCTTGGGTTCCACACCCACGACCTTGATGCTGGGGATTAACCCTTTTGCTGCAATTGAACACCCACTAATCAATCCCCCCCCCCCAACAGGAACTAGTAGTAGATCAAGTTTTCTTACAGCACTAATGAATTCATATGCAGTTGTTCCAGCACCAAAAATTACGCGATAATCATCGAAGGGGTGAACTAGTTTATACTCGTATTTTTGAACTAATTCCTCTGCCATTTTTGCTCGATCCCCAGGATTATTGCCGCATAATACAACTTCTGCTCCGTACTCTTTCGTTGCTTGAATCTTCGAAGGTGTAGCGTTGTTAGGCATAACTATAGTTGCTTTCGTATGTATAATCTTGGCAACTAATGCTACGGCTTGAGCAAAATTTCCTGAAGAATGGGTGATAATTCCGTTCTTTCTTTCAGTTGAGGATAGGCGGCTAATAACGTTCCAAGCACCCCTAAACTTAAAGGAACCCGTTCTTTGGAAGTTTTCACACTTAATTACTACTCTTTTAGCACTGATCATAGAATCCAAGGTCCTACTTGTCATAATAGGGGTTCTATTCGCTGCATAAGAGACTATTTTTGCCGCATTTTTTATGCCTTTAAAAATCGTTTTTCACCTTTTTAACTCCTTATGTATGAAAGTTAATCTTAATCATTGTTTTTATTTCTATAATATTTTGTAGATACATTACTTAAAACGTGTGTAATCTTAAAAAAAATCTCATATTGATAAAGTTTGAGGGGAAAATTATAAATAATAGAGTAGCTAATACGATTATATGCCGTACGTAGAACTTGATAAAGGGTATAAAATACATTATTTAGAAAAAGGTAAGGGAAAAAATTTAGTTCTTATTCATGGTTTTTTAGGTTCTTCCTGGTTATTTGAAGCTCAGGTAGATCATTTTTCAAATAATTATAGAGTAATCGCCATTGATCATTTAGGGCACGGGAAAAGCGATAAACCAGAATCAGAATCGTATGAATTGGAGGAATTAACGCAATTCCTTGACGAGACCTTATCAAAAATAATTGGCGACGAAAAAATAATCCTCGTGGGACATTCGATGGGTGGTATGATAAGTTTAATTTATGCAACTAATCCAAAGCTGGCTAAAAGATTAGAAGGGTTGATCTTAATGGCAACAGCGCCTAAATTAAACAATCCGGGATTAGTTCAATATGTCGAAGATTTGAAATCTGGAGCAATGTCCCTTAAGGATAGACAAACGATCGAAACCATTTTTGTTGGCCTGTGCTTCCAGCGCAAAGCAAGAAAAGAGCAAACAGAATTAATTAAAGAGTTTGTTGATAGGACACTTGAAAATGAGGATTTTGTAGGGTTACGAACAATGGAATCAATTGTAAACAACTTTGACGTGGAAGATAAGTTAAAATCAATAAGCGTTCCCACTCTAATTCTTACCGGTGATAGGGATTTATTCATACTGCCTTCCGAAGCAGAATCTATGAATAATTTGATACCAAACTCTACATTGACAGTCTTCACTCCAAAAATTGGACATATGATTCAATACGAGGCGACCGAACAATATACAGATACAGTTGAGAATTTCTTAAAAAACATATAAAATTTTCTTTTATTAAATTATTACCTTTTTTTTAAGAGAACTATTGTGTCATCAGTAGCAAATTTATGTAATGCATCTTCATTTGTTTTAAAACAAAATATTTAGATAAAAATAACTTTCTCGAAAAGAAAGTAGAAAAACGATGCGCTCCCAAGATACAATAGCATTATACCAAAAGCGACTACAATTAGCATTAAGTAGTGTTGATTTTTTGCCTTTTGAAAATAATAAAATGTGCTCAGACCGAGTATTACTTCAGGTATAATTATGTAGACGGCTAAGTGATCGAAAAACAAGGTGACATTTTGAGGATACCACGATTGAAGCATCCACATAGTTTGTTCGGAAAACACAAAAATATTAAATGAAATTAATCCTACGACAATAAGGGCCTTCAAGTGAGAATAATTTTCTTGAAGCTTCAAACCAATAAAACAAAGTAAAAATAAAGGGATAGCCCATAATCCTACCATATATCCCGAAACAGTCCCAATTTTAAAAAGACCATCCTCGGGAAAGACTAATATGTTTAACTGAGCCGATAGGAACCAATCTGGCCATATTTGAAACAGTGAAATTAAAAACACAAAAACCCATAGCTTTACCCATTCACTATCTTTTCGGAACAAACCTACTAATGGAATCAGCAAATTATAACTAGCTACAAGTATAAACAATTTAATCCCTATAGCAATTGGGATTGGTATGATTAACACAGCGAAGCATAAACCTATGAAAATAAGATGGACAATAATAAAATCCCTAGTCGATTTTCCTGTATTTGCGTTTTTCTCCATAATGTTACCAATATTAAAGAAATATATATACTTTTAAAATTTTAAACTCTAAATAAACATAAAAACTTAAAAAAAAGTGATATTTATGGGAATTGATGTAAAACAGTTAAGAGAAGACTTCAAAGAACCTCACGATCTAGTTAATACTTCGGATGGAATAACATTATTTTTAAGAAAATGGGAATCCCAGAGTCCATCAAATAAGGCTATTCTCATTCTCCATGGGATTACAGCTTACAGTGGACCATATGAGCCGTTTGGTAAAGCAATATCAAGAGCAGGATTTACTGCTGTTGGCTTAGATTTAAGAGGACACGGGTTGTCTGACGGTAATAGAGGCGATTATCCTAGTAAAGAGAGGTTAATAAGCGATCTTGTAGAAACTATCTCATACTTAAAGAAGCAGTTCAGTACGCTATTGCTATTTGGACACAGTCTTGGAGTCCTCACTGCGTTAATAACAAAAAAGAATAGCAACGAAAAAATTGACGGATTAATTTTAATGAGTGCAGGAAAAACTTTTAATCCAGGGGTTTACAAAAAGCCTTCAGTTCTACAGAAATTAAAAATACTAGTTAGTTCAATCTTTCAACCTAGTAAACCTGTAATAAATTATTATCGAGAGGGTATTTCAGGCTTAGACGATCCGTTATTCAATTTTAAATATACATTACGATTTATGAGGCTAGCAAGTTTTCAAGATTTAGACCTTTCAGAAGAAATAGACTGCCCTGTAATATTAGGAGTTGGAGAGCACGACGAAATATTCTCTATTGAGTCAGCTCAATCACTACTTGATGAAATTCTTTCTAAAGACAAAACCTTTTTTGTAATGCCTGGTGCTAAGCATGCTGTAGAATTTACTGAAGAGATTTTTAAAGATCTCAAATCTTGGTTGATTGCTAAATTCTAATGAAAAAATTTAAGTAACTGATTAATGTGATTTGGTTTGACAAAGGAAATTAAAAAAGTTGGAATTGTTGGAGCTGGTTTTACCGGAAAACAGATAGCAGCTCAAACAGTTCAAAATAACTTCGTAGTAAAAGTGTATGATATTGATTCAAAAGTTCTAGAAGACGCTAAAAAATACATCACAGGAGTTCTAAACCGTAAAAAGCTGATGGATGCAATCCAAGATGTTTCGTACTATTCAGATTTAGATAAGATGTTGAAAGATGTTGATCTCGTGATTGAAGCAGTTCCAGAAAATCTGGAGTTGAAAAAGAAAATTTTCTCGCAGATAGATAATCTCGCACCCGCTCACACGATAATAGGGACAAATAGTTCTTCTTATCCCGTGTCGAAGATTGAGTCTGCAGTTAAAAGAAAAGATAAAGTACTAAATTTACACTTTTACCCTCCGATACCGATTCGCCCAATGGTTGATATTATGCGTGGCTCTGAAACGAGCGAAGAAACTTTTGAAATTGGAAAGAAGTGGATAGAAGACATTAAGTGTGAGCCTCTTGTGGTTAATAAAGAATGTTTGGGATTTGTATTCAATAGAATCTGGCACGCTGTAAAAAAAGAATGTTTAAAAATATGGGACGGAGGATACGCCGATATAAAAACAGTTGATACTGCTTGGAAAATCTTTACTGGAATGAAAATGGGCCCATTTACTATGATGGATGGTGTTGGATTAGACGTTGCATATGCAGTTGAGATGTCGTATTACGAAGAGAGTGGAGACCCAAATGATAAACCACCTGATGCTCTTAAAGAGCTGGTAGAAAATGGGGATCTAGGTTTAAAAACGGGAAAAGGGTTTTACACTTTTAGAAGAAGAAAGAAATAGTGTTTTTTTTCATCAATTTAAAATTAAAACTAAAACCCAGATAAGACCAAAACTAATGATAATTGTAAGATTTACAACCATGGTAACCAATTTTTGATCGTATCCATTTTCTACAGAAAAGGGGATAACAGCAAGACCCACTGGAAGGATCAAGGAGAGACAAATAATTATTCTGAATAGATGGTTGAAAATGCTTGGTGGTAATAAGAAAAACAAGCTTAACCCTACGAGAAGGCCCACGCCATATCTTAATACCAAAACTTTGATTATTGAAATCCATTCCGCTTTTCCAAATTTAAAGTGAAGAAATACGCCTAACAATAACAAGGCTAAAGCTGAATTCGCCCTCGCTAAGATATCTAATAGTTCAGAGAAAAAACTCGGAATTACAATTCCAGAGAAATTGATAATTAACGCAACAATATAGCTTAATATAGGAGCAGATCTAATTATTCTCTTTAAAATGTATTTAACATTAATCTTTACAACATTCTCTTGGTTTTTTGGAGAATAAATAGTTGACAAAATATAACATACTATAAATATCGTGAAAGCGTTTCCTGCGTCAAAGAGAGCGATATATTGCATGCCAGATTGACCCCAAATGCCTTCTACTAAAGGGAAAAAAAAATTCGCTACATTGAACCCTATCATTGTCATAATCATAGCTCCTTTTAGATTAGGTGGATGTTTTCGAAAAACTAATAACGCAATAAATGTCATAAAAAAGCCAAAAACTATGCCGATTAAAGGTAATAGAACCAACGATAGTTCGAATTGAATCGTAGTTGTAACTTGAATTATGACGGCAGGAAGAGTGATGTTAAAGATAATTTTTGCTATTGTATCTCCATCCGTTTCTTTTAAAATGTTTAATTTTTTAACTAAATAACCAATAGCGACAATCGAGATTGATAGTAAAAAAATTTCGTTTACGTCAGTCATACTCTCTTATTTTTCAGTCCTGTATACTTAGTAATTAAAATATTCAAAATAATTAAATAATTATCTAACGTGTTTTAATAACATATAGAAATTATAATAATTGTTGAAGATAAATGAAACCTAACCTTTTAACAGACAAAAAAGTTATAATTACTGCTGCGATTACGGGTGGAATTCACGGTAAATGGGCTAATCCATGTTTACCATTAACTGCTGAAGAGCAAGCGCAAGATGCTTTAGAATGTTACGAAGCGGGAGCGTCTATTGTTCATATCCATGTTCGTGGAGATGACGGTCAAAATACACCTGATTTAAACTATTACGGTAAAACCGTCAAACAGATTGGGGAAAAATGTCCTATGATTAGACAAATAGGAAATGGCATTGGTGCGCGAGTCGTAGAACATAAATTCACTACTAAGTCTGGCAAAAGAAGAACTACGACTGAAATTGTCCAACCTTCCTTAGAAGAACGATTAAATCTTCTCAATATAGATCCTGAACCTGAGATGCACACCATTAACGCCGGATCATTTGAATTTAGAACGCCTTATGGAGGATCTTTGTTCAAAAACCCGCAAGATTTCAATCGCAAATATATCAAAAGATGCAATAAAAAGGGTTTTGGTATAGAAATTGAAGTTTACGATTCAAGTCACATTACTAATGTGTTAGAATTTGTCGAAACAGGTTTACTAAAACCTCCCTTACATTTTAGCTTAGTTTTAGGAATTAAAGGAGGCGCCGAAGCTAATCCCGCTAATTTATTACGCATGATTGATCAATTACCTGAAGGTTCAACGTGGCAAGTTGTTACTGTTGGTAAATTTAATTTACGAACGACAGTAATGGCTATGTGTATGGGAGGAAATGTGCGAACTGGTTTAGAAGATACTATTTATTATGGAAAAGGCGAGTTGGCTCAGAATAACGCACAATTGGTCAAGCGAATGGTTAGAATAGCCAACGAAATCGGAAGAGAAGTTGCCACTGTTGATGAAGCTAAAGAAATTTTAGGAATAATATAAAAATCGTTGAAGTTATTCAACGTGACTTATTTTTTAGACACTATTGTAATTTTGTACTAACATTTATTAATTGAAGTTAGATCACAATATATAGCACTATTAAGAGTGAATCTGATGAGTAGAAAAAAATTAACTTGGTTTGGATTTAATTTAACACAGAAGCAGGCGGTATCCATATTTATATTATCAATTGCAGGACTCTTCATTTCAGCATTTTTGTTTATGACGATGTTGTACCCATTAATGATGAACATCATGTATAACGATCCTTATTATTATCCGGATGATTACTTTATTATGATGCTTTTTAGCATGCTTCCTTATATGTTTGTATTTTGTGGCGTATTTGTATTAAGTCTTTATTCCTTGATTCGATGCAGAAAAATAGCTAAATATTACTCTCCCTCAATTGATCCTGTGATAGAAGAGAAACCAAAATCCTCTCATACTGAACAAAAACCGAAATCCATTGCCCAATTTTGTTCTAACTGCGGAGAAATGAAAAAAAGTCACGAAAAATTTTGTACTAATTGTGGACATCAAATAGGGTATCAATAAAAAAAATAAAAAAAATAAAAATAGTTGAGTTTAAGCTCAGATTTTTTTCAATTCTTCTCTTATGCGTTCAAGTCTTTCTCCATGTAAACCATAAGATTTCATGGCTAGAAGTCCAATTACAAGTGCGATGCTAGGAAAGATAACCATTATAGCTTTTAGACCTAATATAACTAAATATGGATCTGAAGGTAAGGGATCAAATTGTTTGTCCCAACCTATATTTCCAAACATAAGTCCAATAGTTAAAATGACTAAGATTATTGAGATTCGATGAATAAATGCGTTAATTCCATAAAAGCTTGCAGATCGCTTAACTCCGAATTTAACTGCGTCTTCGTCAATAACGTCAGCGTGTAAAATATCTACGTAAAACAATGCTCCCGACAATGGAAATCCTTGAAGTGCTATAAGAAGAATAAATGCGATTTGAAATGCTTCTCCAGTTATAAATAAGAATGGAAACAGTGTACAAATCCAAATTCCTAATGTTATCATGAAAGCTTTTCGCATTCCGTATTTCAAGCCTAATTTTTTGTGAATTGGCAATACAAGGGCAGCAATGACAAAAGCCAACATAAGCGCTATCCCGACTATAAGCGAACCTCCTCCTGCAAAAAGAGAACCTCCAATAACGAATTCAGCGTAAATGGGGATAATCATCGGTAAAATGCTAAAACAATACCAAACTGCTGTATTTGCTACAACAAATTTTACAAATGTTTTGTTTGTTAGTGTAATTTTCATTGATTTAAAAAACGATGGTCTTTTTTCAAAATCTTCTGCTTTTTCTACTTTTTCTTCAATGCCCTTCAAGAGAAACGGTATTGAGATTAAAATCGTAAAAACGGCTACGACGATCGCCATCATAAAATATTCGCTTTTAGCGAGGGGAATTGCGGCGTCTGCTGGAACATAATCCGAAATAAATATCATCGGAATAAGCGAGCTTAAAATTAAGGCAACTACGGTTAGGCCTTTTATAAATAAATTAGCAGAAGCTCTCTTCTTCTCATTTGGGAACATTTCTGGGAAAATTGCGTTCACATTTACATCAAACATAGTATAGAAGAACTCAAAGATAACAATCGTCGTTAAAAAGTAAATAAACTCAAGCATTTTATCACTTGTATTGAATGGCACATAGAACATTAAAACTACCATAGCGCATAACGGAATTATCGAAATGAGTAGATAAAACTTTCTTTTACCCCACTTTCCTCTATGTTTCGTCCTTTCCGAGAGTGCTCCGAGCATTGGATCGTTAACTGCATTCCATATACCCCAAAGAACATATGTAATTATCATTAAATCCAAAGGTATTTTGACGACTGTAAAATAGAAGGTGAAAATCAAGAATTGAAAGATTTGGTAAGTAAGCTGATCTGGAAATGCACTAAGCCCAAAAAGGAATTTCTTCTTAAATGTTAATTTCTCTTCACTCATTTTTAATACCTAAATTCTAATTAAATTTTAATTGAGTTTGATTACATTATATTTTATTTAAAATTATGCTTAATTAAAGTCAAAAAGGAGCTCTTAAAAGGTTAACTCAGATATTCTCTTCTAATGATGTTCAATTATATTATCTTCTTACATTTAAGTTTAAATAGAATTAATTGGGTTAAAACCTACGAACAATCAATAGCAAATGCTGTTTTTTTAAAAAATGAAACATATATTTTAAAACAAGGAATTTATATTTTTTAATACTACATATGAAAAAACTAATATACGAAAAAGAGAAGAAAAACGATGAAAATTATTGATATTGAAGGCGTAGGAGAAAAATACGCAAAGAAACTAGAAAAAGCCGCTATTGCAAATGTTGAAGACTTAATACCGTTAAAATGGAGCGAAATTAAAGAGCTTGCTAAAACAACTAGTATTTCTTTAAAATTACTTGAAAAATGGCAAGATCAAACAGAATTAATGGTTATTAAAGGTGTTGGTCCTGAATATTCAGAAGTTCTAAATAAAGTTGGCATTGATTCTACAAGAGAACTTGCCTATCGAAACCCTAAGAACACGTTAGAAAGCATTGTTAAGTTTGATAAGGAACAACCTGACGTTATAAGAAAAATCCCTAAAGTTGAAGAAATTGAGGATTGGATTAACAAGGCAAAAGAACTCAATAATGTGAAGAAAACTAAGACAATCCCTAAAGAAACCCCAATTATTGACATCGAGGGAATCGGTAAAAAATACGGAAAAACTATGGAAAAAGCAGGGTTTCTTGATGTTGAGAGTTTAATAGGATTAGACAGAGATGGAATTAAAAAATTAGCAGAAAAAACAAAGATTTCCGAAAAATTACTGGATAAATGGGCAGAACACGCTGATTTAATGAGAATTGATGGCGTAGGTCCTGAATATGCCGAGGTAATTAATGAAATTGGAATTGACTCGGTTAAAGAATTTGCTCAACGTAACCCTAATAACACTTTAGATCGAATAGTGAAATTAGATAAGGAAAAGCCTGATATGTTTAGAAAACCTCCAACATTAAGCATGATTGAAGATTGGATTGAAGAAGCTAAAAAAATTAAATAACTATTTCTATAATACATTTTTCTTTTTTTTATATAAAACATAATTGTTTCTATAAGCTAAATAAATAAAGGAGTTTACTTAAAAAATGGCAGATTTAAATTTAGAAGTAACATATTTTGAAAAGGGAGGACCTCAAAATACACAGAAGGCGTTGGAAATAGCAAAAAAATACGCAGATCAATTTGGTATAAAGGATATCGTTATCGCCAGCACCACAGGAACATCAGCTGAAAAAGCTGCTGAAATTTTTAACCCAAAGGATTATAACATAATGATCGTGACCCATGCCTATTATTTTGTAAATAGTACAACAAGACAAGAATTTCCTGAGGAAAAATTGAATAGTCTTAAGGAACTTGGCTTAAAATTTCATATTGGGACGCATTCAATGAGTGGCATTGAAAGAGGAATACGATTGAAAAAAGAGGCTTGGCAATTTGTCGATTTATTAGCTAAGATGTTAGGATACCACTTCAGTCAAGGAGTAAAGGTATGCATAGAGATATCCGCTACAATTTGCGATGCAGGACTAATCCCTGATCTTGAAAGAGACATAATTGCAGTTGGAGGCACTGGTAGAGGCGCTGATACTGTATGCCTAATTAAGCCTGCTCCAACGAGTGATTTTAAAAATCTTAGAGTTAAAGCAATTTTTGCTAAACCTCTATAGTTTTATTGAAAAAAGAAAATTTAATTTTCTACTTTTTATTTTTTGAACATTCTAAGGAAGTGTGAATCCGACGACACAAAATTAATAAGAAAATGGATTATAAAATCTATTAATTAAAATTATCTAAATAAAAATGATTAAAATGTCGTTAGATATAAATAACGAAGAAATTGAAGTCGAAACTACAACATCTAAGCGTAACGTGTTTTACTGGAGTATGTACGACCTTGCAAATACGATTTTTTCTATGATTATTGTTAGTCTAATCATTAACCGCTATATACTGGTGATAGGTCAACTCGAATACAGTATGTCTTATGGTGGTGCTAACTTTCTCTTTGGTGTAGCTGCCTTTGTTATGCAGATAGGAATAGCAATCTGCATCCCTTTTTTAGGAGCGCTCAGTGATAATGTGGGAAAGAGAAAACCTTTTGTTATCAGCTTAACAGGAATTATCCTTCTTTTTGCAAGTTTACTTGGATTTTCTCACGATCTTACGATGGTTTTCTTGTTTTACATCATTGCAAATGTCGCTTATCAATTTAGTTTATTGTTCTATGATGCGATGCTTCCATTTATTGCTAAAAGAGGAGATATTGGAAAAGTTGCCGGATTTGGAGTTGCTTGGGGCTATTTTGGCACGATCATTTCTCTCTTTATTATGTTGCCTTTAATAGCAAATGATATAAATTCTGATCCTTTACAGGGGCCTGTAGTATATGGTTATACAGGTAGTTGGTTCACATTTGTTCTACCCATGATTCTATTCTTAGTTTTTGCAATTCCGTTTATTTTTGTTCGTGAAAAGCAGAAAAAAGGTAAAAGACCTCCTGTAGGCCAATTAATCGGTAATACTTTTAAGCAGTTACGTAGTACATTTAGAGACATCAGAAAACATAGATCGATGTTGATCTTTATTATAGGTTATTTTTTTGTTGCTGACATTGCTAATGTTATAGTTATATATATGACACCAATTGTTACCGATGGATTAATTCTTGGAGGTGGAACAACAACATGGGCTATACTTTTTATAATAATTGCCACATTTTCAGCTGTTGTCTTTACTTACTTTATTGGAAAATTCGGCGAAAAATACGGTGCAAAGAAAACCTTTTACCTTGTAGGCGCCTTATGGGGTTTTGCGTTAACAGTTGGGATTGTATTAATTTTTACAACATCATCTATTGACGTTGGTGCAAATCTCCCGTTTATATTTAGTATTATTATGGGAATGGTAGCGGGTGCAGCTTTGGGTGGAACATGGACAGCACAACGAATTATGGTAGTAGAGCTTGCTCCTAAAGAAAAGTTTGGAGAGTTTTTTGGATTTTCTAAGCTAAGCGGAAAACTCTCTTCTGCAATAGGTCCATTTATTTGGGGCACTGTTATGATAACTTACGATGTAATAGGCAAAGCGGCATATGGTTGGGCAATGATCTCTGTAGGTATTATATTAGCATTAGGCATCTTTATCCTAAGTTTCATCCAAAAAGAATCGTCGCAAGAAAATACTTAATTACTATTTTTTTTTTATTTTTTAAAGTAAAGAAAATAAAGCTTTAACTCAGCAGATACTAAAAAAATAATAAGAAAAAAAAACCTACAAGGTTAATCTTAATTTTAATAAGAGAATAAATAATATTCTTAAACTTTCCCTTTTTCGGGGATAATGTTAACACGTCTATGAGGGCCTTTAATCAAGGATATCGCATTTTCAGGACACAAATAAGCGCATACGCCACATCCGATACATTCTTCTTCAACTTTTTCGGCAATTCCGTGCTCATTTATTTCTAATACTTGATTAAAACATTTTTCGACACATGTGCCACACCCCCTGCACAAATCTTGATCAATATCAACTGTGAAACTAGCTATATTAACATTAGGATATGTTACAGAAACTTTACTAGTTGAGCAGCAACAGCTGCAACAATTGCAGATTGCTACTTCATCTTTACTTAAATCTGAATTTAGGTGATAAACCTTATGAACCAATCCTGCATCTTCAATGTCTTTTAAAATTTTTAACGCTTCTGCTTTAGAGATAAGCCTAGTGAAACCATGTTTAGTTGTATGCCTTGCGCTTTTACCTAGAGTAAAACAGCTTTCTCCAGGAGGGTTTTGTTCACATGTATGTCCTAAGAAATCTTCTTTTTGTCGGCAATAACATTGACCAACTGCTATATCGTCAAATTTTTCTATGAGTTCTTTTATATCTTGTGTAGTTATAATCTGTTCTTCAGGAACTTCTAGTTCTTCATTGACAATTATTTTAATGTCTTCACCAGTTTCTTTATTTTCTCTAATAGGAACTGTTCGATCCTGTGCTGGCATGCCTTTCACCATATTGGGAAGATTATCGTAATCATCTTGAGCTATAGCAGCTAATTTTTTTTCTGATTCGTTGAATAAACGCGCTAATTCTATATATTCGTCTGTTTTTTCCAGCCTTTTCATGAAAGTATATTCAAACTGTCGATAAATGGGCGCTAATCGAAAGACCACTACACCGTGACGATTGGGTTGGTCAAACATTACACCACGTTTCGCTAGCTGATCAACTTTTTTCAAAATTTCTTCTTCAGAGTAAGTCTTCTCGCAATATTTTGCGATGCTCTCCTTTAACTGTTCCATTGTTTGAGATATATTTTTTTTAAATGCCACTAAAAAATCTAGATTGTCTTCCGATATGGAGTATTTTAAAATTTCTATGACACTATCTGTCAGAATATATGGTCCAGCTTTATTTAGTATATTACCAATTTGTTTATATTTCGCATTAATTTCATTCGACATAATATTTTCACTGAGTTTTATTTCAATAATACTTGATGTTATAAGTAAAAATAAAGAAAAAAAATATTAGAAAATACCTAAATTATATCTAACTTCTTACCAACTTTTTCGATTGAACTTAAAGCTGTGTTCAAATCATCTTTAGTAAGTAAGGCGTTCATTTGCACTCTTATTCTTGAGAGTTCTCGGGCGACCATTGGAAAGACTATTGGTGTGCCATAGATATTTTCTTCTTCGAATAAGATTCTTGCGAGTTCTTGAGCTTTACCAGGATCGCCAATAATCAAAGGAATGATTGGTGTTTCTGATCTACCAGTGTCGTATCCCATACTTTGAACTTCTTTCTTGAAATAGTTAGTATGTTCCCAGACTGATTTAAAGTGTTGAGGTTCGTTTTCAACAACTTCTATTGAAGCGATGTTAGCTGCTACTATTCCAGGTGGATGCGCTGTGCTTAACAAATAGGTTCTACTTTTGTTCGTACAGAATTCAATTAAGTCTTTAGAACCAGCAACGGTACCACCAAAAACTCCGAAACCTTTGCTCATTGAGCCTCCTTCCACGTGAACTTTTCCTTGCAAATTAAAATGTGCTACTATACCTTTACCTTTCCCAAGAATACCTTCACCATGGCAATCGTCTACAAAAACCATCGCTCCAAAGTCTTCTGCTACATTAACGATCTTATCTAATGGAGCCATGTCACCATCCATACTAAAGACTCCATCGGTAATGATGCAAATTCTTCTAGCTCCACCTTTTTCAGCTTCTTTTAATTGTTTTTCTAAATCTGAAATATCTCTATGTTTATAAATAACGCGCTTCGCACCAGACAATCTAACACCATCAATAATAGACCCATGGTTTAATTCGTCTGAGACAACTATATCAGGCTTTCCAACCAACATAGGAATTACTCCTGAATTAACTGCAAATCCCGTCTGACATAAGAGTGACGCTTCTACTTCTTTATATTTAGCAAATTTTTCTTGAAATTCACGGGTTAAATCAAAACTCCCAGCAATTACTGGAACTGCTCCTGCCCCTGCTCCATATTTTTTAGTAGCGTCAATTGCTGCCTGAATAATTTTTGGATGCGTAGCTAATCCCAAATAATTATTTGTATTAAGCATCAATACTTCTTTTCCATTTACAACACAGTGTGGCTTAGAACCGCCTTCTAAATATCGAATAACCCATTCAAGATTGTTACCTCTCAATTCGGTCATATCCTCCTTAAGAAAAGCAACTGGATCTCTCTTCATATCTTCATATCACCTTAAATTTTTTTGAAACATGTGTAAATTAATAAATTAAGTCTATTTAGAAAACTATATTAGTTTTTGCTATAATAAATAAAAGGGGTTCAAAGTGGGAGAAAAATGGATAAAGCTTTTTTAATTGGGTGAATTATGAATGTCATTATATTTACTCAGAATTATGAATATGAAAATTGATGAATATGAGTAGAAAAATACTTGTTATTGGTTCGGCCGGACAGATAGGATCTGAACTCGTTCCAGCGTTAAGACAAAAATATGGCGGAGAAAACGTAATAGCTACTGGGAGAAGAACTCCACTTCCCGATGCTATTAAAAAATCGGGACCTGTAATATACTTGGACATTTTAGATAAGAATTCGATAGCTAAAGCAATCTTTGAGTATGAAATAGATACAATCTTTCACATGGCTTCTATTTTATCAGCAACTGGAGAAAAAATACCTCAAACAGCTTGGGATATAAACCTAAACGGCTTAATTAACGTATTGGAAGTTGCGAGAAGTTACAATATTGATAGAGTCATTTGGCCTAGCTCGATAGCTGCTTTTGGTCCTACAACACCCCGAGAAAATACGCCTAATATTACGGTGCTGCAACCTACTACTATGTATGGTATAACTAAAGTAGCAGGAGAGCTCTTAGCAGAATATTATTACAATAAATACAGTCTTGATATAAGATCCATAAGATTACCCGGAATAATAAGCAGTGAAACCTTACCCGGAGGTGGAACCACGGACTACGCCGTAGAGATCTTCTACGAGGCTATTAAAAATAAGCAATATACTTGCTTTTTAAAGGAGGATACTGTTCTGCCTATGTTATACATGCCAGATTGTAACAAATGTATGATAGATCTTTTAGAAGCAGATAATTCAAAACTAAAGCGTCGAGTTTATAATTTAACGGGGATAAGTTTTTCTGCCGGTGAGATCGCAGCAGAGATTAAGAAACATATTCCTGAATTTAAGATCGAATATAAGGCAGATTTCAGGCAAGCAATAGCCGATTCTTGGCCGAAGACAATTGACGATTCGCTTGCTCGAGAAGAATGGGGCTGGAACCCTGAGTACGATCTTGAATCTATGACAAAAGATATGATCGATATTTTAAGTAAAAGATTGTAAAAATTATAAATCATAATTCCTATTTTCTTTTTGATAATTTAATAGATTTACAAGTGAATTTTGCTAAGTGAGATATGTAATGAAAATTGTATTTCATAAAAGATATTATAATTCAAATTACGCTATGGACCCAGCAGCAGCTCCCGGGCGTTTAGAAGGTATAATCGAAATCCTATCGAAAAATGAAGATTGTAAGTTTATCGAACCAAAGCCAGGTACAGAAGATGACATCTTAAGGGCTCACACTGAACGGCATTTCAATTATGTTAAACGAGATTCTTTATTGTTAGAACTTGCTTCACTTGCAGCTGGAGGAGCTATTTTAGCGGCAGAAGAGGCTTATGGTGGTAATCCTACTTTTGCTGTAATTCGACCTCCTGGCCATCACGCATCAACAGACTCTTGCTGGGGCTTCTGTTACTTCAATAATATAAGTATAAGCCTACTAAAACTGTTCTCAGAGGAGAAAATTAAATCTGCGTTCGTTCTAGACTTCGATTTACACACAGGTGATGGTAACATCAATATTTTAACCTTTAGAGATAGCGAATTTCGAGTTAAAATTCTCAATCCCGATTCAAGCGGAAGAACAAGCTATCTTAAAGAAGTTCAAAACTATTTGGAAGAATTAGATAATATTGATATTTTTGTGGCTTCAGCTGGTTTTGATCAAGGAATTGAAGATTGGGGCCATCTCCTTTATCCTGAAGACTATGAAGAGTTAGGAAAATTGATGAAAATATATTCTGAGAAGTTATGTAAAGGGCGGAGATATGCGCTTTTAGAAGGTGGTTATAATCACGAGGTATTGCCTATAAATGTGAATTCCTTCTGTCAAGGATTTAAATGAAGATAGAGCTGTTAATAAAAAACTGGAAATTAAAGCTTTTTATCTTTTATTTTCTTGAAAGCAACTACAACTATTATAAAAGTAGGAATGTTCATAGCTAACAATAGTAATAAGTCCACGATAGTCAAAGGTTGATATACTGGTGGATCTGTAAGCCCGATAGCATTAGGAGGCAACCATCCTGCAACTAAAAGAAGTCCAATTATTACTTGCATTAAAAAAAAGCCCAAATACCCAACAAATGGTAGAAATTTTATACTTTTGTCTAGTTTTGTCATAGTTTATCCCTCCATACCTAATTCAACCACGGCCACCATGATAAATCGTTCCCTTTAAATGGCGTTAATAAAATTGCACAAATTATGATGATCCCAATCACAAACAGTAACGGTAAGAAAACTAATATAAAATATACTCCATTTGTTTTTATTGACGACCTTGTTTCATGTCGGGGGGCATATTTTTCCCAATACCATATAAAATAATAATTAAATGAAACGACAAGCAGGAAAAACCCAATGAAATTGGTTACAGGTACTTGGAGAAACCAAAAAGCATCTTCTTTTACATTTAGCCAAATCCAGGCATATCTTCTAATAACGATTGGGTCAATTACGAAATCTATGGAGGTTCCCATCCATCCCGCAAGTAATAATTTCTTTAAAAGAGCTTTATTTGATTCGTTCGAAACGACCATTTCAGCTATTTGAAACGAACCGTATGTCAATATAAACCATGCACTCAAAACTACAAGGGGAATAGCTCCGATCCAGAACATGTAGGAATGAAAATTGTAATAATATGTTGGACCACCAAAGAGGTAGAAATAACCTTGAATGACCATGAAATTTTCTTCTATACCCGTTAAAAGAAATCCACCTAAGAAGAAAAGTATTATTTTTTTCCTTCCATATTTTTTATATCCATGGTAAATTAACAGCGCGACAAGTAGATAAGTAAATATTTCTATTATATTTCCCAAACGAAAGCTATCTAAATACTTGATAAAGCTAAATAACTTTTCGTAAAAAAGCGGATCGTAATCTGCCATTATAATTTTTAAAATGTTTTAAATTTCACTTAAACAAAGTTCGCTCTATTTATTTATAAATATTTTGGATAAAAATGATAAAAAAAAAATAGTTTAGATTTAAAAGTTCTTTGATTTTCCTTTCATATCGAAATTAGCTACAACACCGCTTCTATTCTTAAACTCCCAATTTCTATCAAAATCTTTATAGTTCCAGAAATGAGTGTTGCATATTTTTAAATCTGAAAGATATATACCAAATGGAGAATTTTCAAGTCTTTGAGGATTTTTTCCATCGAGTCCTGGAGTATAGGATAATTTCATTTCCCCGTAAGGCATAGTAACGTGGAAAGTATTTCCTTCTTGATTAAAATTAATATCCACATATTTTATCCCTAATACTTTCGATAGAATCATGCCACCTGGAATTCTATTTGTAAAAAAAGGTTCCAAGTATCTTCTTTGTTCTTCAGTAGTTTTATTGCTAAGATATACTCCTCCTTCTCCACCTTTCGTCAACACATCAGCGGCTTTATTAGAATATAAATCAACTACATGAATCGCTAATACGCCTCCGATATCCACATCTCCTATTTTTCCTTCTTCAATTTGATATAATTGAAATGATTTACAAGGAGTGTCTCTGTCTCTTCCAAAATAATAAGAGCAATGCCCTTCTGATGCGCATGCTTCATGCCATACGCCTTTCATACTCCAACCAATTCTTTCTTTTGTTTCTTTAGACAATATTTCTTCCCTCTATTTATACAAAAATAATACAAAATTATACTAAATATAATTTATAAAATGGAAAATAAAATTTTTCAAGAGAAAAGAACTTAAAATCATATTTAAAATTATTGACACCATTGTCTAATGATAAGTTTTAACCAATAGAGTAGAGATATTTGAAATTATTTCTCAGAATGAAATTATTGAATTATTCTTGTTTCAATGAAGAACGAGTTCGATAGAACTCTTTATATAAATAAATATTAAATTAATTGATTTGATAAAAATGTTCTTCAAATTCAGGCTTGCCTTGATACTTTTGCATGAAGATTAACGGGGCCTTTTCGAGATTCTTAAAAAGATACGAAGGTGCTCTGATTCCTGCTTGCCTTAGAGCGTCTTGTATTCTATCAACTTCAGGGGGGCATCCATCAATTGCGATCAATTCTTTGATATTTGGATGGTCCTTTTGCTTATTGATTATGCATTGTCCAAGTAATATTGTTTTATTCATCCCCTCAGAAGGTTCCATGATTTTTCCGGTAAGAACTTCTATATTGTCAAAATCCTTACCCTTCCACGCTGATTTAATTGCTACTAGTAAAACTGCATTGTAAAAACTGCAATAAGTACACATAGTATCATCGTATTTACGATACCTTAGCCCCCCAATACCTGCTTTTGCGTAAGAAAGAGGTAATGTATTATTATTTTTGTAGATATAGTCCCATCCATGAGGCACGGCAAGATCTTCTATACTTTCTCCTATAACCTCAATTTCTGATAAATCTACCGGACGATTTCTATCCTTAGCTGCCTGGACTAAATGGGGAACAGCAGTAGGAGCTATACCTAGTAAACTAGAACCCACCATATCTGCGGAGAGCATGTTATTGGAAGCGACTATAATATCGCTTCTATGAGCTTTACCATCAAAAGATGGACCTCGTTCAAGCGTGTAAATCCCGTCAATGATTGTAAGGCCAGGAGGTGCTTTATCTGCAAGGTGTGACACATTATAATGTAAGGTGTATTTGGGATCGTCACCATGGAACTTTTTACGCGATGGAATATTTATCAAGCCTTTTAGATTTTTTAATCCTAAACTAACAACGCATTGTGCGTGAGTTTTAAGAACAGGAACATCAATTAAAAAATCTGAATGAAGCATATCTGCATTCATTTTTGCGGATACCCCTTCTGCTAACTCTACTTTTTCAAAAGGTCGTTGAAAAATATCGTATACTTTAACACCATATCGTTCCTTAAAAATATTATATCCAAGCTTTTCGAATGCGTCCTTAGCTGTTTCTCTATCTTTTGGGCTTTCAGTAACTATTCCTTCTCCGATGGTAATGTCGGTTACACCATGTTCTTTTAACAATATTAAAATTTCCTCCATTACGCTCGAAGTTGTTAGCATACCCCATTTAGGAAAGTCACAATGCCTATTCCAATAAACCAAATTAGGTTTTATGAAAACTTTTGCGTTAGGATCAAGTTTTTCAAATCCATTTACAAGTTTGACAGCTTTCCGAACAGAATCTTTTTCCTTTTCATATTTTACTATAGATACTATCGATTTGCTCATAAATTTACATCTTTTCTTTAATTAAAAATTATTAGGAAAATTAATATTAACTATTTTAAAAAGTAATTTATTTTTGGAAATTTTACATCATATTACCAATAATGTGAACTCCTTTTGTCAAAGATTTAAATAACTAAATTTGATATTAAAAAAAGAAAAAGCTATTTTAATTTGTAGAATGACTCTTCAAATTCAGATTTACCTTTGTATTTTTGTAAAAAGATGATGCCCCCGGCATCCTCGTTTCCTTCTTGAAATGTAAGAGGATTAACCTTTATTCCACATATTTCAAAAGCATTTTTAATATCTTCCATTGAAGGTGGGCACCCTCTAATAGGCACTAGTTCATTGATATTAGGATGATCTCTATTTTTCTTATATTGACATTGACCAACTAGGATTGTTTTATTCATGCCGGCCGAAGGTTCCATAATTTTTCCTGTTAGAAATTCGATACCACCAAATGTATCCCCATTCCATGCATTTCTTAGTAGTACTAATAATAAACCATTAATCATACTACAGTAGGTACACATGGTGGAGTCATATCGTCTGTATTTTAATCCTTTAAATTGTCTAGTATAGAAAGGAAGCGGTAAATCCCCAGCTTCATTATATATAAACTCCCATTCGTGATGGGAAGCTAAGGCTTCGATTTTTTCTCCGACAACCTCAATCTCTGATAAACTTGTCGATCTATCTTTATCTTTAGCAGCTTGGACCAAGTGTGGTACATCTGAAGGATCAATACCTAACATTTTTGCACCTACCATATCAGCCGATAAAATATCTTTAGATGCGATTAATACATTTGTTTTGTGAGCTTTTCCATCCATCGAAGGACCACGTTCTAGCGTATAAATTCCATCAATAAGAGTTAAACACGGAGGAATATTATTTGGAAGTTTTGCAACGTTGAAGTGGAGGGTTTTTATAGGATCAGCACTATGAAATTTCTTTCGAGATGCAATATTAATAAATCCTTTAAGATTTTTCATCCCCAAACTTACTACTGCTTGACTATGAGTTTTTAAAGTGGGTAAACTAATAATATAATCAGCGTTCAGCGCATCAGAGGCAAAATTAACAAGAAAATCACATCCCATATCTATTTTTTCATATGGTCTATCATTAGTATTAATTAGTTTTACACCAAATCGCTCCTTTAATTTGCTATACCCTAATTTTTTGAAAGCGTCTTGAGCAGCTTCATTACTAACAAAGCCCTCACCAATTGTTATGTCGTCAATTCCTTTTTCTTTTAAAAGAGTCACAACATCTTCCATAACCCTGGATGTAGTAATAACGCCCCATTTAGGATAAGGACCACTGCTCCAATAGACAATATTCGGTTTAATGAATATTTTTGCTTCTTTAGGCAAATCATCAAATAAATTGGATAACTCAACAACCTTACGTACGGATTCTAGAGGTTCTTCATATTTAACTACAGAAACTAAATTTTTACTCATGTAATTACACCTTTTCTTATATTAAAAATAATTAGTGAATTGAATATTAACTATTTTAAAAATTAATTTGTTATTGAAATTTACTCCTTTACTATAGTTTGGCCGTTTTTTCTTAGGGTTGCTATTATAAGTTCATTAAAAAAAATAAAATTAGAAATATATCTCAGATCGTCTTGCCATGTATTTAACAAATTCGAAGGAAACGATACAAATTAACGAAATTAAGAAACACACTAGCCAGTCTAATCCCGTAAGGAACATAAATCTAAAGTTTAAGCCCCAATCAGCGAGCGTTACTTGGACTCCAGGAATATACATGAGTGCAAGAAACAGTGCAAACAAGAATCCAATTAGTAAGTACATGAATCGGGTGCTATCTTCTTTAATACTCATGATTAATGATTTGTTAGGTCTCCTAATTTGCAGCACTAAAAATGACTCGCAGATGAAAATAGTCACCATTAACATAGTAAGAGTTTTAGCTTCGTTTAGAGAAATTCCACTTCCATCTGGGAATGTGAGGGGAGAAAACAAATAGGCTTCGTTTAAATCTCCGAAATTGATAACAGAAACCTCAGGACCCAAAAGTGTCGTGAAATAAACAACGATCATACTAATTGCTAATAAAGCTCCAAATATAAAGAGAAGAATTATGGTATTTTTTGATAAGATTTCCTCCTCGTCGTGTGGTTTCTGCTTCATCAAATCTTTAGAATTGCGATCGAATGTGAGAATTAAGCCCGGAAATATGTGAACGGTTATCGAGAGGAAAATCCATTGGTAATAAAATGCGTCGTCTAAAAAGTAGGGGAAATTGAGAATAACAGATAAAATAAACTGGACTATGCCTTCAAAAACATTTATACAGATATAGAAAAATACAACTGCTCTGATGCGAGCAAAAATGCCACGCCCTTGCTCGATACCTGTAACGATCGATGTAAAAGAATCATCGCTTATTACCATATCGCTCGCTTCCTTCGCAACATCAGTTCCTTGAATCCCCATAGCTATTCCTGCATCTGCCATATTCAAGGCTAGAGCGTCGTTAACCCCATCTCCGGTCATAGCCACAACTTGATTAGCTTCTTGGTATTTTTCAATTATATCTTGTTTATGCTCTGGAGATACCCTAGCAAACACTTTTATTCTGCCAAAATCAAAAAATGATTTAACTTTTTTTATTGCTTTTCCTTCTACTACAATTTCATCCTTGTTTTTAATAATAGAGATTTGTTGGGCAATAGCTTTCGCCGTTGTGGGAGAATCTCCTGTGATCATTACTACATCCACCCCAGCGTTGTGACATTGCTCAATGCTTTGTTTCACACCTTCCCGAGGAGGATCATGGATCGTTACAAACCCAATGTATATCATATCTGACTCGCACAACTTTCTGCTTTTCTCGTCTTCTTGTGGAATAGTATCTAGTTTCTTATAACACAAACTCAAGATTCTATATCCTTGTCCAGCGTAGATATCCGAAATCTTCAAAATTTTGTCTCTAATTTCGTTAGAAAATTTTAACTCTTGATCTTTATATAAGACTTTTTTGCAGAGCGGGATTAATATCTCACTAGCACCTTTAGTAAAAGAATAAAATTTACCCTCTTTTTTATAAACTTTAGTCATTCTTTTAACTTTAGAATCGAATGGATGCTCTTTAACGTATTCAAAATCTTCTAGGAGATAATCGCCCATCCCCTTTTGAAAAAGAACCATTAAAGCTCCTTCTGTAGGAGAACCAATTACATTCCAGTTATTGATAGTTTTTCCTGATACTTCAATCTCATTTTTTACCAATGCTGAGTTATTGTTCAAGAAACCTGAAGTTAAAAGCAATTTGAGTTGAGGATGGTCATCGATGTGTTTCACATATACTGAATTTTTTGGATCGTCGACTAAAATAATTTCTCCGTCAGGACTATAACCACTACCAGAAACATTATATGTAGAACCGTTTGTCCATACATGCTGAATCGACATTTGGTTTTTCGTCAAGGTGCCTGTTTTATCTGAGCAAACTACGCTTACTCGCCCT
Organism: Promethearchaeia archaeon; assembly: GCA_029856125.1. Classification (GTDB taxonomy): domain Archaea; phylum Asgardarchaeota; class Lokiarchaeia; order Sigyniarchaeales; family SOKP01; genus SOKP01. Next base: position 160,196 of record JAHQWJ010000014.1, read on the forward strand.
AAACTATCTACTGAAGCGAGATTTCTGATGATGACGCCGTGGCGAGCCATAGTTACAACACCCGTTAACAAAATAATTGTTACAAGAAGAGGTATATTGATAGGTAGTAAATCCATGGCAGAGTTAAGACTCTTGACTATATTTAACTCACCGGTAGCGCCCCAAAGAATCATGAGAATAAGAAACCAAAAACCGATAACGATCAACCCTAACCACTTACCAAAATTATTCATTTTTGCTCGAATTGGAATCTCGCTTGTTCCTGCGTCTTCTAAACCTTGCGATATTTTTCCTATTTCGGTATCTTTACCTGTTTTTACTGCTATTGCCGTTGCATTACCAGTAGCAATAAAGGTTCCGTAATATACTAAATTAAATCGGTTTGCGATAGCTATATCCTCGTTTTTTATTGCTGCTCCGTCATGAGCTTTTCTAACCGGCTCAGATTCTCCCGTTAAACTGGATTCGTTAACTTCTAGGTTAGAAGATTGAATGATTCTCCCATCAGCAGGTATTCGGTCTCCTTGCTTTAGGACTAGTAAATCGCCAGCTACTACATTTTTTGTCGTAATATCCTCCTTTTGACCATCTCTTATTACCGTGGTTGTTGGTGCCGTCATTTCTCGTAGTGCGTTTAATTTTTTTGTTGCTCTATATTGCTGTATGATGGCAACTACACAATTGAGAGCCACTATGCCTAAAGTTAGCATGACGAATATTAAATTTCCCTCGCCCATTGTGATTGCTGCTAAAAACAATATTAACGAAGCGAATAGATAAATTACGATTAACCAATTGAATAAAGGAGCGAGATATATTTTGATAAATCCTTTAGAAGCTTTCGGAATCTCGTTAAATCCGTAAAGTTCAAGCCGTTTTTGGGCTTCCTCACTTGTTAATCCTTTAGTTGAATTAGTGTTAAACTTTTTGTAGATTTGATCTAACTCAAAATTATAGTATTTGATTTCTTCCATTTAAATTCTCCCGGGACTTAATCTTAATTTTGATTTTATGATAAAAAATAATTATAATAAATACACAATAGAAATTCTTGTTTTTATTTTATAGTATTTTGTTAATAAAAATAGTTATTAAAGATAATTTAAAAAAATAATAGAAATGATTCAAAAATACAATTATCTATATGGATTTAGAAGAGAATATTTTTTCTCCTCGTAATGTATTTAAATATCTCTATTCCTATTAAGCCAGGTAGCGCCATTAAAATACATATTATCCAGTCGGTACCACTCAAAAAGAGAAAGTTTAATTGTAAACCTAAGCCAAATTCATCGTTTATATAATAATTAACGGCATTTGAAAATAAAACGAACAAGACGTGCAAAGCGAGCGTAAATAAGCTAATTACGAGTAACGTTGACGAAAATTCGTTTTTAAGGCTTTTGAAAAGCGATTTGTTAGGGCGTCTGAATGTCCAGATGAAGGTAGTTTCAACAATGTAAAGCGTGGTAATAAACATAGTCCTTGCTTTTTGTGCCAACAGTTCGGGTTGTGTTGATCCAACGGGAATATAACTAATTGTAGGGTTAAGATTCCAATCATTTAATGGGACTAAACCTCCTAACGTAAATTGAAGAACTAAAACCAAACCAATTCCCATTAACAACGCTTGTATTACCAACATTACCCACATATTCTTGTTTAATAGTTGTTCCTCGTCTCTGGGAGGTTCTTTCATAACATCTATTGGATGTTTATCAATCACTAAAGCTAAAGCAGGTAAGGAATGAACTATCGCGTATATATAAATATGCTGCCAATTTGAGCTAAACAAAATAAATGATGGGACAAACTCATACGCAAAAAAAATAACGGATTCCATTAGATTTAAGCAGATAAAAAAGAATATGATCGTTCGAATTCTAGCAAACAAACCACGACCAATTTTTACACCCCTAACTATAGATGTGAAGTTATCGTCGCTTATGACCATATCAGCGGTTTCTTTAGCTACATCAGTTCCCATTATACCCATGGCTATCCCGGCATTCGCTAATTTTAAAGCTAACGCGTCGTTAATACCGTCTCCCGTCATAGCACAGATGTGATTCTCTGACTGATACTTTTCTATTATTATCTCTTTATCTGAAGGATTGACTCGCGCAAATACCGACACTCTATTGAAATCTTTATCGTTTAAATTGTTAATTTCTGAACTTTCTACTATTAAATCCCCTTCATTATAAATTCTCATTTGAGCTGCAATAGTTTTGGCTGTTGCTGGATGGTCGCCTGTGATCATTGAAATTTTAATACCGGCTAATTCACATTCCTCTACTGAAGCTCTCACTCCTGGTTTGGGAGGGTCCAATATCGAAACAAAACCTAAGAAGACAAGATCATTTTCAACTTTTCCTCTTTTAAAATCTTGTTCGCCCTTTATTTTTCTATAACCAATAGCTAAAGTTCGATATCCTTGGTTCGCTCGGATTTGAATTTTATCGATTAAGAGTTTTTTTAATCTTTCAGTTAATGTTTCTTCTACACCGTTTATTTCAATTATACTTGATATGTCTAAGATCCTCTCCGGTGCTCCTTTGGAGAATGCTATAATAATAGAATTATTAGTTTTAAGTTTACATACAGTAGTCATTCGTTTAACTTCTGAAGTAAATGAAAACTCCTTTAATATAGAGTATTTATTTTTTATATCATAAGGAATGTATCCTGCCTTTTCAGCTAACACTAATAAAGAAGCCTCTGTTGGCGAGCCTAAAGCTTTTCTTACGGCAATTTCCTTTGATTCTTTCAACTGGACTTTAACATCTTCATACACTAATTTAGCGTTATTATTTAAGACGCTTGAATCAATGAATTTGATAAATGTAGAATTTTCCTCAAAGCTCATTTTCTTTCCATTTTCGAGAATAATTCCTTCCGGATCATATCCTGAACCCGTAACTTGGTATTCGTTGTTATTTATCCAAAATCTTTCAACGGTCATTTCGTTTTTAGTAATGGTTCCAGTCTTATCTGAACAAATTACAGATACACGGCCAAGTGATTCGATTGCTGACAAATTTTTTATTATTACTCCACTTTGAGCCATATTAAGTACTCCTGTAACGAGAACGAGCGTTGTTAGTAAAGGTAGGTTAATAGGCATGATTCCCATTGATATTAAAATAGAATCTATAATCGCTTCAGTTATATTATCACCAAAAAATCGACCTTCTAATCCTAAAATAGAAAATTTATACACAATTAAGACGATTAAGTAAAGGATAACTATCGTTCCAAGGATATACCCTAACCTATTTAGTTTTCTTGTCAGTGGAATGTCCTCGATACTTCCCATATCTTTAAGTTGATTTGAAATTTTACCAATCTCAGTATTAAGGCCTGTTCCAGCGACAAGTGCTTTCCCTCTACCAGTATTTATGTAAGTCCCCATGAACACCATATTGCTTTGTTTCTGAATGGGTAATTCTCTATCTTTTAGTGACTTATTATTTTTTTCTACCGGCTCACTCTCCCCGGTGAGTGGCGCTTCGTCAATAGTTAAATTGGTTGACTCAATAATTCTCGCATCTGCACCTATTTTATCGCCTTGCTCTAATAAAATAATATCCCCTGGAACTAGTTCTTTTATAGGAATTTCAAACTGAATTCCATCTCGCAGGACAACCGTTTTTAAAGCGGCAATTTGTCTTAAAGCGTCTAATGCTTTTCGAGCCCTATATTGTTGAGTTATTACGGTTATTGAATTAATAACTACTACTGTAAAAGTAATGATTGTTGATGTTATATCTCCGAGTATTATAACGATTGTTGCCGAAATAATCAGTATTATTATTAAAAAATTGAAAATTGGTGCTAAATAGATTTTCCACAGAGATTTTTTAATTTTTGGTAATTCATTAAAGCCATATTTGATGTATTTTTTCTCTATTTCAGAAGTTTTCAAACCCTTGTTAGAATCAGTCTGAAACTGAGTAATTAAATCATCTATTGATTGAGAATACGCTATATCAGAACGAGGTTGGGTTTGATTCATTTCACTATCTATTTCTAATTTAGATTACATTAATTGCTAATAAATAGTGATTTAAACATTTTTAATTATATATTTTTTTCTCAAAAACAAAGGTATGTGTTATGATTAGAGATTAAATTCGGAAGGATCTCCTAATATAGCAATTAAGACATGAAATTTTTTTCTGATGGTTGTACTCGAAAATCTGCTTGTTTGTTCAACAATACTTTGAGTAAAAATCTTGCGATTATCTAAAGTCTGTCCAATATAGTAAATTAATCCCGCTGTAAAAGCCTTGTAGTTCAGGTTTAGGATTTGCTCGTAAGAAATTTTCTGTAAAATTTTAGCTGCTAATAATTGCATTTCCAATTTTAATCTTATGTAATCTGGCTCGCTGGAGAAGTGTTGTTCAACTCGTTCAAAATTGATATTGTTTAAATCCTTCTGAAATAAAATTTTAATCTTATTTTTTATCTCTTCTTCTAGATTTATCGCGTTTTTATACCCCTTCAACCTTTTATCTGTTCTTTTAACTTTTAACATCGCATTGTTGAGCATCTTTTTGTTTATCTTATGGCCTAACTCTTTAGATGCTTTGATGAAATCTTCAATCCTAACATTTGTGGTTTCTTTTATTTCCATCCAAATGATTGCAAGAAAGATAATTACCATATTTTCATATGTCTGTCTATGATATTTGTTATACCGGAGATAATTGTCTTTTATTTCGTTGTATTTAGCCTTATCAATATTTAGTCCAATACCATAACTTTTGAGCATGCTAATAGTTTTTTTTTGCTCAGTAAAACTACTCTGAGAATCCTTAAACCATTTGGACAAAGTTTTAATTTGCTCAAAACGAGCTTTCGTTTTTGGATCCTGAGTAGCTCTTGAGTCACTTATTCTTATTTTTCTTTCGTAATCTATTTGGGACTCAGAATAAAAGTCAGGAGACGGAACATTCTCAAAAGCGATTTTATCTTTATCAATTAAACCACAATTTTGACAAACATAGTATCCCCCTTCCAACTTTAAGTTCTTGTGTTCACATTCAGCTATTTCTTTATTAGTTTTATTCAAGGATTCAACATTTGATTAATCTAATTATAATCTATCACATCTATTCAAAAAAAGTATTAATCTTTAATTTATAAATGTAGCATAAAAAAACCATCAAATTAAATATTATATAAAAGATTTAAAAGAAAATAATGAGTATTAAATATAATCAGAAAAAAACAAGCGATTACTTATGGAGCGTAAAGTCGTAATAAAATGGGTAAAAATTTTTAGTATTAGTTTTCTTATTCTTTCATTACTTGGATTAGTTGATCTCATCTTGCTCAGCACTCTTATTAATCTAACTTTAGATAGTGAGCAATTTACTATTATTACGATAATTTTTCAATCAGGCTTTATGACTTTTCACGCAGTGTTGCTATGGATTGTTTTACTCAGTATTTTTTGTGGCTTTATTGCGTTATCATACTCCATTTTTAAAGTCGTTAACAATAACACCATTGGAGATAAAATTTTTGCTAAATTTTTATTGCTTATAGGTTTATTCCTAATTATTGGCGGTTTTATCACCATGAGTTTCATAGTTTTATTAGGTGAAAGCACCATCAATACAGGTATCACTACTATTATTTTCCAAGAAGCTCTCCTTTCGCCTTCGATTACTCCTGTTATTGGAGCGATTATGTGGTTTTATTTCCCTTTTGTTGTTTCTTGCTTTTTAATCTCTGGATTAATTTTCAGCGGAATTGGTCTTAAATGGTTGCTACTTATTGAAGAAAAAGAAGAATCCACTGATAATTAAGGCTGAATATTAACTTATGATTCAGTTTCTTATAACAAAAAAAAGGAAATTAATTTAATCTGCCCGATCTATGACATCCCTTACTAGAGCTTACCTTTGATTTGTTTAGCTCTACTACGTAAAGTGACTTCTGTTATTTTAGCGATATTTGCTACGAGAGATTGTGTTCTTCTTATCGCTCCATCTTTTGCTGCGATATAGATACACGCTGCAGCTAATCCTTTCGGATCCTTCCCTGTTCGCTGTAAACCATTCTTAGATGCAGTTCTTAACATGTCGATTGCAACTTTTTGGATTTTCATAGGAAGTTCCAATTCGTTACCAAACCGAAAGACTAAACTCTCAGCGGTGATAGGCTGATATCTAAGACCTAAACTGGGAAGTACTTCTCTTATAATCATCGCTAGACTCCTGTGTACAGTTCTTCTAGGAGTTAACGAAGCTTCACAAACCTCGTCTAATAACCGTGGAAAATCGTGTACTCTAATCGCGGCGTATAAAGATCCCGCTATAAATCCATTAATCGACCTTCCCATTGTTAATTTTTTCTTAGCTACTATGCTATAAATCTTCCACGCAGTTTCTGAAATGTATTCAGGAATATTTAGTTTTGAGGTAAGCATTTTCAATTTGGGTTTAGCTTCCCAAAAGTTACGTTCTATACTTGAAATAAGAGAATTTTGAATTTTTGATAATCTTGAAAACAAAGCTTGCTCCTTTGGACCTATTGACTTACCCTTTGAATCGGTTTTCGTGGTTGGGAGCATTGTCCTCGGTCCAAAATCCCGCCACCTCGGCTCAGTCCTTCGGCGGTTCTGTATCTCTTCCACAGTGTAAGCTCTTCGCTCATTGCCAACATAGGTTCTTTCTGCGATCATGCCGCAATTTAAGCAAACTTTATTCCCATCGCGTTCTTCTATTGATGGGGTTGAACAACACTCGATATTTTTATTGGGCAAATTATCTTGATCATCATTATCTTTAGAAATTAATCGATCACGGTAATTGCTATTCATTATAAAATCACAAAGATTATGTTATTATATCATCTATAGTGCCATCTTAACATAAGACTTATAAAAAATTAGATGAATGTTACGACTTTAATAATATCATAATATCCAAGTCGCGTTAATAAATGTTTGTACGATTTTGAAGAAATTGGACATTTTTATTGACGGGGAATACCATGGGAATTAATGATCCTAGTAATTTTTTTTACGATAATCTATAAGAAATAAGCTTAAGAAAAATCCATATTTCTATCTATTAATTAATCAATGAAATAACGTGTTTACTATGGATTTTTATGAAGCTGTAAAGAAGAGAAGAAGTTATAGAGTGTATAAACCTGACATGCCAGAAGATGATAAGGTTACTCGAATTCTAGAAGCTGCTAGATTGGCTCCTACATGGGCAAATATGCAAGGGATGCATTATATTGTTGTTAAAGACCCTGAAACCGTGAAAGGAGTATGGAAAGCAGTTGGTCAAAGAAAAAAATTTGTTGAGGCACCCATGTACGTTGTAGGTGTCATTTCTGAATCAGGTTCTGGGACTAATACTAATGGTATAAAATATTTTCCTTTAGATTGCGGAATCTGTTTTGAACATTTAATTTTAGCTGCAACAGCTGAAGGTTTAGCTACTTGTTGGATTGGATGGTTTAATGAAACTAGAGTTAAAAAAGTTCTTGAAATACCTGAAGAATTTAGAGTCATGGCTTTAACACCATTAGGATATCCTGTTAAAGAAAAAGGAGAAGTCATAGAACGTAAGCCTATTGAAGAAATCGTACATTACGACAAATTCTAATTTAACTTGAAAATCTTTCTTTTTGATTTTTGATTTTTTTTTAAAGAAAAAGTAAAATAATCTCATATTTTATTTCATATATGAATATTGTAAGAATTAATGTTAATTCAAACACGATTAAATACGAAGAAATAGTTAAGAATTCAAAATACTATTTATTAGGTGCTCGAGGACTAACTTCACAAATCGTTCACGATGAGGTTCCTCCCAGGTGCGATCCACTTGGATCAGAAAATAAGCTTATTTTAGCAAATGGGATACTTACGGGAAGCCCATTCCCAAATTCTGCGCGCACTTCAATCGGTGCGAAAAGTCCATTGACAAATGGTATAAAAGAAGCAAATGTGGGGGGAAGACCTTCATTTATGCTAGCTAAGCATGGTATAAGAGCCTTAGTCTTTGAAGATGTATCTTCAGAATTAAAAATACTCCTAATCAACGAGAATCGAATTGAGTTGTTACCTGGTAATGAATATAAAGGGTTAGGAAACTACGAACTACATCGGAAGCTGAGAAGTAAATACGGAGAAAAAATAGGTCTTTATTCTATAGGTCCTGCTGGCGAACACAGGCTGCCATCGGCAACTGTTGCTGCCAACGACCTAGAAGGCTATCCAAGTAGACACGCAGCTCGTGGCGGTTTAGGTGCAGTGATGGGTTCTAAAGGCATCAAAGCTATCGTAATCATCCCTTCTAAGGAGTCAAAGGTAAAAGTGCACGATTTAAAGAAGTTTAGAGAAGCTTCGACTCCTTTTGCTAAACATTTGGCAGAAACTAAGAAAGTTTTTTCTACTTTTGGAACAGCCTTAAATATGAGGATAATGAGTGAACATCAAGGGTTACCTACCAAGAATTTTCAATTTGGATCTTTCGATAAAATTTCAAACATTGATGGAGAAAAACTCCATGAACTCGTAATGGCCAGAGGAGGAAAGAAAAATTTAGCTTGTTCTCCTAATTGCGTTATAAAGTGTTCTAATTTAATTGTAGACGAGAACGGGAACCATATAACTTCAAGTCTTGAATACGAAACAATGTGTTTAAATGGGACTAATTTGCTTATTGATGATTTAGACAGCTTAGCTAAAATTGATCATTTCTGCGACGATGTAGGAATTGATACAATTGAGTTCGGAGGTACAGTTGGAGTAGCTATGGATTGTGGTAAGATTCCTTGGGGAGATGCCGAGGCAGTTTTTAATATCTTGGATAAAGAAATCCGGGAGAACACCAAAATTGGTAAGTTGTACGGAAATGGCGTTAGAAATATTGGAAAGAAGTTGAATGCGCAAAGAATACCCGAAATAAAAGGACAAGGTATATCTGCTTACGATCCTAGAGTATTTAAAGGAATGGGTGTTACTTACGCTACAAGCCCAATGGGTGCTGATCACACTAGTGGAGCAGCCATAGCTGGCAGAATCCCGAGTCAAACCAAAGACTATGGTGAACTTACTAAAAACGAAGGTAAATTTGATTTATCGTTTGAATTACAAGTATACACCACAGTATTGGATTCGATGGGCTGTTGTTATTTTATAGGGCCAAGTTATGAGAATATGGAGATTATAACTGCTGCTATTAACGCAATGTATAATACAGATTTAACAAGAGCAGAAGTAATTAATATTGGAAAACACATCCTTAAGAGTGAACTAGCATTCAACGAGAAAGCAGGAATTACCAAAGATACGAATGATGTTCCAGAATTTTTTAAACTAGAACCTTCTGAACCTAGCGGTTTGAAATTTACATTCAAGAAAGAAGAATTACACGATTTTTGGGAGAAATTAGAATAAAAAACAATTTTTTATACTTTTAATCAAATATAATTCAACCATCCCTTCTTTTTCATTATTAATTCCGCTGAGATTATTAGCAATAAGCCCAAAGATACGGATATTAATAGAGTCAAGTTAAAAATAAATAAATGGGAAATTGAAATACTACCCAACAATATTAGAAACTGTAAAATAAAATAACTAACACCACAAATAAAGAATAAAATTTTATTTTTCTTGTAAATTGAGAGCGAAAAGTGCCAGCATATGAGAAGTATTATAATTGAGCTTGAAGTTATAACAGTTGCTAGCGCTACAAATATGTTATAAAAAGCAATTATAATGGTATCTACTGCGATTTTTTCTATTAGGAGCAAAAATAGGAATCTTTTAGCGTTGTTAACGAAAAAATCTTGTTCTAGTTTTAAGAGGACACTCAAAACAAAAGGAGGGATTGTGATCAATATTAAAGCAATGGATAAGAGCGGATTGCTAGGTGTCAGAAATCCTAAAAACATAGCCAAAATAAGGCTTATTAAAAGCATAATGGAGCCTAAAAGTCTATAGATTCCTTCTTTTTTACCTTTAATACTCATATCGCAACCTATATTTTTTCAATAATTCCAAGAAATTATAAGTTTATATAGAAAAAAAAGTATTTTGAATTATTACATTAATATTTGAATCTTTATTCAAATTCAAATAATTCGAAAAATAGAATAATTAAATATAACAGGTTGTAGATATTGAGCGAGAAAAATATTTTAAAAGAGCTGGAAGAAATTGTTGGGAAAGAATTTGCCTCTAATCGTTCGGAAGATTTATATATATACTCCCAAGACCCGGGAGCATCACTTTCTCGACCCGTAGATTTCGTAGTGATGCCAAATACATCTAAAGAAGTTCAAGACATCCTTAAATTAGCAAATCGAGAAAAAATTCCAATAGTTCCTATGGGGGGTGGATTAACGTTAAGCGGGCTTGTAATTCCCGTTAAAAGAGGTATTGTTATGGATATGAAACGCATGAACAATATAATTGAAGTTAACGAATTAAGCCGCTTTGCTCTTATTGAAGCCGGCGTAACTACAGGACAATTACTTGCGTACTTAAATATTAACCATCCACATTTACAACCACCTATACCTGATGCACCTCCTTCAGCTACAATTGCCGGTAATGCGTTAATTCATGGTTCTGGTTATCTGTCCCAAAAGTTTGGAGATCACGGTTCTATGATTAATGGATTAGAAGTTATACTCCCTGATGGCGAAGTCTACAAATTAGGCTCTTGTGCGGTTTCAGATTATTGGTTTACGAGGGGTCCTATTCCAGATTTTATTGGAATGTTTATTAGCTCATTTGGCACTATGGGTATTATCACAAAACTTTCAATTAAATTGTTTCCCAAACATAAGATGAGAAATATCGTATTTGGCTTAAATAAAGACGCAACTTTACTCCCAGAATTAATTTCAAACATAACATTTACTGATGTGGCCGAAGATATTTTACTAGGGATTCAAGATAAGCCCGACTGGATGAAAGGCTACACATTCATTATCGTTTATATTACAGGTGAATCAGAAGAAGAATTAAATGATAAAACTAAAATTCTTAAGAAAATGTATCGCAAAGCAAAGTCTAGATACATGAAAGTACCAAATAGGATTGAAGATATTTTTCTCGAAAAACCACAATTTGCAGCAGGCGCAGCAGACTTTAGAAAGGGAGGTGGCTTTGAATATGTTGGAGCCTTCATACCGCTACAGTTAATCCCTGAAATGATTAAAATTGGAACAAATATTTCTTTAAAACACGAAATCATTCCTACTATGGGTGCTAGACTAATTGGACAAGGCCATGCTGCGATGTTTTTTATTTCGTATTCTTTTAATCGCTCAGATCCAAAAGATATGAAAAATGCACGAGATGCATTGCACGACACAAATAAGGCTGTGCTTGAAATCGGAGGAATTCCTTGGAAAGCTGAGCTTGATGGACAAAGAATGATACTAGAAAGGATGAATCCTAATTACAAGAAACTTCTAAAAGGCATTAAAAATTTATTAGACCCTAATGGGATTATGAATCCAGGAAATTGGGAGGTTAAATAAATGACTTTAAATCCTGAACAAGATTGGAAAGATATTATTCATAGGTGCTTTAGATGCGGATATTGTAAATTTACCTACGATTATTCTGATTTTAATTGTCCTAGCTATAAAAAATACAGATATGAAACATACTCCACTGGTGGAAGACTCTGGCTCATTTATGGTTTAATAAGTGGGGAAATCCCGTGGAGTCAAGGCGTAGCAAATGTGCTTTACGCGTGTTCCACTTGTGGAAACTGTATGGAAAATTGCAGGTTTGACAAATTTAACGATTTCTTGGTAGATATTATTGAAGCTGCCCGCGCAGAGGCTGTAATAAATGGATTTTGTCCAGAAAAACAAAAAGCTTTAATTGAACGTATAGAGAACCCTGAGATGTACAATCCATATGGCGAACAAAATTCAGATAACGAAGATTTGAAGAAAGAATACGATTTACCAGATAAAGCCGAATGGGTTTATTTCATTGGTTGCACATCTAATTATCGTCAAAAAAATTTAAGAGACGCTACTTTAAGATTTTTGAAGAAAGCTAACATTGATTTTACTTTAATTGACGAACATTGTTGTTGTAGTCCGGTGATGCGAACTGGTCAAATTAATTCCGTTAAAGACTTCATCAATTTTAATATAGATCAAATAAACAAAACGGGCGCTTCAAAGGTTATCACTTCGTGTGCGGGTTGTTATCGCACGTTAAAAAAAGATTGGGTAAAATATGGTGCTGACTATGATTTTCAAATATATCACACAGTAGAATTAGTTAAAGAATTATTAGACGAAGGAAAATTAAAATTTACATCAGAATATAACAAAATAGTTACTTATCACGATCCGTGCCATTTGGGAAGACATATGGAAATTTACGAAATTCCAAGAGAAGTATACAAACAAATTCCGGGAATTAAGCTTGTAGAAATGAAAAGAAACCGAGAAAACGCTTGGTGTTGCGGCGCTGGAGGTGGGGTAAAAATAGGTTTCCCCGAGTGGTCAGTTGAGATTTCAAAAGAAAGACTTGAAGAAGCAAGTGCAACTGGAGCTTCAGTTGTATCATCAGTATGTCCTTTTTGCAGAACGAATTTGGGAGATGCTAACGATAATTTTGATATGAATTTTGAAGTAATCGATTTGATTGAGATCATAGATAAATTAGACTTCGAAATTACCGATAATAAACAGTAATTAAAAGAATTTATTACCTCTTTTTGTTTTAAAATTTATATTAGGTTTAAGTAAATACTCAATTTGTAGGTGTGATAGAAATGAGATTAGGTGCTCACATGAGCGTTACAGGAGGGAAATACATGGCCCTTGAGAGGGGAAAAGAGCTTGGGTGCGAAGCTATTCAAGTATTTATTAGAAATGTACGCTCTTGGTCGTCAAAACCTTTAATACAAAGTGATATTGACGATTTTCATACAAAAAAGGAAGAATTCAAAGAAGAAATTTGGCCGATAATTAGCCACAATAGTTATTTAATAAATTTAGCGAGTATTGATAACGAAAAATTGGAAAAATCATATATTTCTATGCTAGATGAGCTTATTAAAGCTGATCAACTCGGTATCGATTTGGAAAATATACATCCGGGAGTTATTCCTATAAGTGATAAAGATGAAATCTCCAAAAAAGAAGCGTTATCCCAGATCGCAAATCAATTAAACAAATTAATTGATGAGACTAAAAGTTCAAAAGTTAGAATCTTATTAGAAACTACCGCTGGGCAAGGTAAGGGTTTAGGCAATAAATTTCATCATTTAACTACGATTATTGATAAAATTATAGATAAAAGCAGGATTGGAGTTTGTTTTGACACTGCTCATTCATTCGCAGCAGGCTACGACTTTACGACCAAGAAAAAATGCGACGAAATGTGGAACGAATTTGACGATATTATTGGATTGAAGTATTTATTTGCTTTTCATTTGAATGACACTGAAAAAGATTTAGGTTCTAGAGTTGATCGTCATACTCACATAGGACAAGGAAAAATCGGCAAAGAACCTTTTGGATTCTTGGTAAACGATGAAAAATTTAGAGATCTTCCCGGAATTATAGAGACTCCAAAAGGGAAAGATATGAAAGAAGATTTAATGAATCTTGCAACTCTTAGATCTTTGATAAAAAAATGACGCCTATTGTTAATCTTGAACATTAAACCATACTTGACTCGTATCTTCAACTAAGCCATTGTAGTTTACTGTTAATTCTTCACCTTTCTTAATGTCTTGAAGAGCCGTGTATTCAATTGCTTTATTCTCATAATCGTATAAATACTGTAAATTGGGAGTGTAGGAGTGGTTGATGAACTGACTAACGCTCAGTGTGATTGCGTTTTTAAAAGCTGGTTTGTGTTTTGGGTCTTCCCAAATATAGCAGTAATTGTATAATTGAGTTTTTTTAATCTTTTTATATTCTTCATTAGGTATTAAAACTACATTTGCTATGTCGATTACAGTTTTCTTTTTAATATCCTTCTTCGCAAAGGCACCTTTTCCTTTTATTTCAGATATAAATTTAACTTCTATAAATTCATGCATGAAATCACTAATAAAATGCTTGTTTTTTTTTATTCGATTGATGCGTGTCGCTTATCAATATCGTTTTCAGTTATTCCTAATAGAACCATTAAGGAGGCTCCTATAGAATCTAATATGGAAAGCGTGGAAATATCGAATAACGAAGTAAACGGAGCTAAAGATTCTTGTGAAATCGCTTTCTCTTTACTTTTACCTTCAACTTTGATGATTAAGTCAGATAATGTTGCGATCGTACTTTTAGGATTCCCTGTAAATAAAGCAATTTTTCCTCCAATTTCTTTTGCTTCTTCGGCTATGGCTTTCGGTGAAGTTGTTTCGCCGCTTCCACTTACCAAAATCAATAGGTCATCTTTAGTGTAGCGATACGTAACTGCGTCAGAAACAAAACAAGATCTAATACCTAGATGCATTAATCTTTGAGCAAAACATCGACCAATAAACCCTGATCTACCAGCACCATAAACAAAAATCCTTCCATCGTTTGAATCAATTTCAACAATCGACTCAATTAGCTTTAAGACTTGATTCGTATCACTAGATTCAGAATTTTTTTTTACTTGATCTGCGATTTCTAGAAGAGTATTTAGAAATCTTTCCCGTAATAGTTTTGAATTAGAACTATTCATTTTTATCTCTCCTCCTTTGATAATTTGGGATTGACACAACTTCTCCATTGATTCACGGTTTCTTTGGGTCCTAAACCGATTAAAAGGTCCCCCACTTCAAAAATAAAATCTGTTTTAAAGCTGTAAATCCATTTATTTTCTCTTTTTAAGGCTATGATGTGAAACCCTCGTTTATATTTTTGATTTTGTAATTGATTATACGTTTTATCTTTAAAATAAGAATCTGCTGAAATTGTTTCTCGTACGACTATTTCTGAAGTTTCTTTTATGGCTTTTTGAAGAATAACATGGGGTTCAAAGCCTTCTAAAATATTTTCGGTTAAATGTGCAGCTGCATCTGCTATTAACTCACAAGAAAATACTATGCGCATTATTCCAGTTAAAATTTTTGGATTATCAATTAATTTTGTTAAATCTAAAAGATCCTTTTCGAAATTTATATTCAATCCATCCATTAAAGATTCCATCTCTAAAACATCCTCTGCAAGCTCGTAACTGTTAAAGAACAACGCTGCTAAGGCTAATTCTATCATTGTTTCTGAAATATCTGTAATCAATATATAATCTTTTTTGAGTTCCTTTATTTCTTCGTAAAATTCAGGATTTTCTAGATCAAAATCCGAGTCTTCTTTTGTCTCCCCTAAGTGAAAAGAAAAATCTTCAGAGTCATATGTTAACTTCTTTAATTCTTTAATTGGTTCAATTTCCCCTTTAATTATTAATATATCCCCGGTTCGAATTTCGTTATCTCTTTCAAATAACCACTCATCTTTTCTTTTTATCGCGATTAAATCTACTCCGTACTTAGATCTAAAGTGTACTTCTTTACGTTTCATTCCTATAAACTCGCAAGCATCATTTACAACAATTTTTACGATTGGTTCAGGAACTTCGTCCCAAAACAATTGCGTGAAGTCTGAAATATCGCTATTAATATATACAACTCGGGCGATGTCAGCAAGAGCATCGGAGATTTTGTCAATTGAGGCACCCATTACAACAATAGGTTCTAAAGCTTTTGCTTCTTTAAAACCACCAGTTTGAGTTTGAATAATTTGTAAATTCAATAGAAATGTTAATTCGTGGATTCGTTTTTCAAGTTTAGACGTCTCGTCAGCGATTTCTTTACTACTAAATTTAATAGCGCTGTAAGCAAGATCAATCATCAAGTCGATCTTTTGTTTCATCTCTTTTAAAATGTCCTTTAGTGATATAGGTTGATATTGAAATTTCTTTCTTTTTTCATACTTTTTAATTATTTTCTCACTCTCGTTTAGATAATTACACAAATATTTGGATAAAGATTATTATAAATAAGGGGGTTAAGAAATCCGCTAACGATGTCACCATTGGAATTAAGAAATTATTTGGGTCTTTTCCTTTTCTAAATATTAATATTGAACCCATAAATAAAAATACGAACATTAGTCCAAATAAAATCATAATAGTAATAATAAAAATTGATATAATCAACAAGGGATTAACAATTTGTATACCAGTTACGCTTCCCAATATGTATCCTAGACTTATCAATGCAGCAAGGCTTAATAGAATTGTTATAAATAAGCCATAAAAATCCTGTTTTAATCGATCAGAGACTTGAATTTTTGGAGACAACGTACCTATATACAGATGAGAGGTAAGACGAGATACCAGAACAGTTGATATATCGCCTATTAAAGAATTTAAGGACGGTAAAACTAATAATATAATAGGAAAACTAGACAACACTATTTCATTATTAGAGAGAAGTGTCCCAGAAAAGAGTCCCATAACCGAACTAATTAGAACTACTATTACTGATTCCTTGAAGATTTTTTTAAAGTAATCCAAATTTATGGCACCCCCAACATAATTATTGTTAAATAGAAGCAGATAACTGTAAAAAAGTCGTCAATCGCTGTCATTACAGGATTTACGATGTTGTTTGGATCGAGCCCGCGCTTAAACGCTAAAAAATTTAAGAACGTAGAACATGGAATTGAAATCGCTAAGGTTAATGCGATTGAAATAATTGGAATTACGATTAATAAACCAAGATGAAAAATATAAAGTCTAATAAGTAGAAGATTAATGAGGATGCTGAAAACACCAATCGCTAACGCTGTTAATAACGATAGAGATAATGTAGCTAATACATTTTCAAACCATGATTTCTTATTAAATTCACCGATAATGAAATCTCTTGAAGTTCGGGCGATGAATGGTCCACTTAAATTACCCCTTAGAGAAAGTAAAGCCGGTATAATTAGAATTAATAGAAGAAAGCTCTTAAATGAGACTATTAAAAGAGAGAGTACGATTCCCGCAAGGATATCGCCCACAATGGAAACCATTTCAGATGGAAACGTTTCTTTAACGATTCTACCTTTAGTATCTCGAGCTTCCATATGTCATCATCATCATCAGATGAACTCATAGTTAAATTTTCGTTCATTCTCTTACTAATTTATTAAGGCTCGAATTTATTTAAAAATTCCTAATTAAAATGAAAAGAATATATAACTTTATAAAATCAATTAAAATCTTCAATTATTTTGGTTTGGATAAAGAAAATAGATGATTTTTTTTAAATAAAATTAGATGCGCCTAAAAAGAAAATATAAAATAAAAAAAAATTGAATTTATGGTTATAATTTCTTAACTTTCTTGAAATATATCATAATCAAAGCAACTGTACTTATTGTCAGAAATCCAAGTGTCATCAAAAGTGGAAAACCAGGTATTGCTGCGACTTCAGGACCAATGTAGATGTATGAGACTGCCATGATAATGGAAAATGGACCTGAACTACCTCCTATTGGAAAAATTATTGTCAAGGAGTTATCCTCATAATCATAAACAAACATATCGGTTGCTGATGTAGGAGCAGCGTCCCATTCATTATTACCACTCATGTTCCATGCCCAAAAGGTAAGGTTATAGTAATCTAGATCAAAAGAATCGTCGAATTTGATGTAAAAAGTTAAATTCTCTAATCCTGTGGTGTTGGTAATTAAAAGGTCACTATAATAAAGTACTGTTCCATTTGTGATCGAGGTGTTTATAGGACTATAGTCCAAAATTGCGTTTACTAACTCTACTTCCGTGTTAGTGGTGATAATGTCAATACGAGAGGCGGTTATTTCAGTTATAGCATCGTTAGGAACGGATATACTATTTGTTCCAGAGTGAAGCGTTTCGTTAAACATAGGATAGATGCTCATATAATTCCAGGTTGTCTCGTCTCCTCCAGGCATGTTCATCCAACCTCCCATAAAGGTTATTCTTCCAGTGGTTGAATCAAGATATGTGTCGTATTCATTATTATTCGTAGAATTTCTAAGAACCACATGGTCTTCAGTAAATGTCATCACATCAAACATGCCTCCAAGCAATGCTAAGAGATTTTCAAAATCTTCTCCTGTAAAGCCTAGAGGTATAAAAAGTGGTGGTGCTGTACCTCCAAACATAGCATATGGCGAGATTGGCCAGTATATATTCGCTTCAAGAAACAAATCATCTCCAAGATTATCCCAAGTGCCTGTGTCTTCATCAAATTCTTCAAATTCAGCAATAATTGCTTTAAAGAATTGCAATTCCGGTTGTCCAGGGATTGTAGTAAAGAACCCCCCGCTATCCACTTCCCATATTGTTAAATTAACAAATTCACTAACAGTAAAAAGAACTGTCGCTCTCATGTACGCTTCGTCATCTTGAGAATTTTGTTTATAATACACAACATCGCCTATTTCTAAGTCCCAATCTACTAATGTTTGGTGTTGTATTTCGTAATAAAGTTGAACATCACCGTGCTCAGTAATCAGAAATGATTGCACTATTCCAGTTGATTTTTCGATGACATTATTTACTCCAAAGTTCGTAGAAGTATTTCTTAGGGTAAACTCAAAGTTAATATTTTCTATGAGCACAAGGCTATTAAATGGAGCATCCCATATACGAAGCGTGTCGGAATTCCACATGAATTCAATATCTTCCTTAGTAGTACTATTGGGATATACAAAATTAAATTCAGGTGAAAAACTTTCATCAACATATTGGAAATAAAAGTTATTTGCATAACCTATCGGTAAATTTTCTTCTTCTACTTCATACGCATTTCCATTCCACACGGATAGATTTGAATAAACAGCTTGGAATACCATAGGAATATCGTCTTGCATAAATCCGTTATTAGATTTAGGAAGCATAACATCTGTGAAGTTAGTAACCTCAATTTTTACATCGTAGGCACTACTACCACCTTCAGTCCAGTCGTAATAAAATGTGTCTCCAATAGTAACTCCCCATTCAATCTCGTCAGTTATATCGTAATCGAAAACTCTTTGTATTGTAAAATTAAGTAGCATTGACTCACCCATTTCAACTTTCATGTATCCCTCTGCATATTCTGCCACTCCATTTGTAACATTGTACACGAGGTTAAGATAATAGCCATCAGACGAATTTGTAAAAGACATGGAGTTAGCTGAAGGAATCGAGGAAAATCCATCAAACTGGTTGAATCTATCAGGAGAAAGGGGATCATAAAACGATTGGTTGAGAATATCGTCTAATACATCGACTTCTAAATTATTTGTCCCATTTAGAGGTAGTATATAGGGTGCAGCACCCATTCCAGCTCTATATTTATGCTTAATGGTATCTGAGTTGTTAAATCCAAATAACGCGAATTCCATAGGACCATCATAAGATTCCAATTCTCCTTCTGAAACATTAAAATAACATTGGGTTGCGTTAACCAGCGAAAATTCGTTTAATCCTAACCAATCTGTTGTCACGTTTTCGATTGAAGTTATGTTATATATCCATATGTCTTTAAACATCATGGTAACCTCATCATTTGAAGCGTTAGTAAGGATCATTTCTACTTCCCAATAGAGCTCGTCATCAACATCGACGCCCCAATGCCAACCGTTATTTACGTGTTCTTCGGGAACATATGGACCCGCTTTTACTGACGTAAAAAACGCACTTAAATTTATAGCTGCTGTGAATGCTAAAAGTATGATTACAGTTGATTTTGTTCTGTTTTTTAAATTATTCAATTTTTTAACCCGTTATCGTTAAATTTTTTGTTAGCAAAAACATGAAATTGTAAGTTTAAAAATTCTTGCTAATGCGAATTTTAAAAACTCCACCGATAAAAGTAAATGTTTTAGAATTATTCGCGAAATTAATCATTGGATTTAATTAATTTCAACCAATTTGAATCGATATTGTTAAGTGCAGCCTCAATTTCTTTTCTAACAGCCCAGTCATCGTCCCATAACGAATTCGCTAAAGAATTTAGCGCTTTTTTATCCCCTAGTTGCCCTAAGGCTCTTGCAGCGGCAATTCTAATTTTAGGATCGCTGTCTTCAAGCATCTTTATAAATGGAGAAATATCGCTAATGTTTTCGAATTTTCCTAATGCTAAAGCAATCCAACTTTTAATAAAAAGATCTTCATCGTCAATTAAAGGTAATAGAGCTTCTAAGCTATCTTCACTCCCTAATTTAATTAAGAGCTTAACTGCTGCTCTTTTAGTCTTCCAATTTGAAGAACTCAAGAAAGGCTTCACCTCATTAACATAAGTTTGATTCTTTTTTTTAGATAAAGCGTTAATAGTTACGTCTCGCACTCTATTATCAGGATCATTTAAAAGATCTAATAGTAATGAAACTTGCTG
Organism: Promethearchaeia archaeon; assembly: GCA_029856125.1. Lineage (GTDB taxonomy): Archaea > Asgardarchaeota > Lokiarchaeia > Sigyniarchaeales > SOKP01 > SOKP01. The sequence continues at coordinate 180,565 of JAHQWJ010000014.1, forward strand.
TTTGTTACCTAATTTTCCTATTAATTTTGCACATAGACTTCTTATTTTCCATTCCTTAGCCTTAAGACCTTCAAGTACTTGATCTGGAACCTCATCTTTAGAAATCTGAAGAAGTGAATTATAAGCTAATTTTCTGGTTTTATTATCACTACTCTTGAAGGAATTAATCATATAGTCTACAGACTTCTTATCTTCAAGTAAACCTAAAAGCTTAATTGCTTCCTTCCTCTCTATCATATTTTTGCTATTTGCCACGGCATATATTTTTTCATAAGAATCGATGTTCACAAAAATTTGCTTTAACGATTGAATAGATAACCTACGTACATCTTCATTCTTATTTTTTAATAATCTAAGAAGGGGATCAATTGCTCGTTTGCTATTAATTGAACCTAAAGCTTTTATACTCGCTTTCTTAACTTCTACATCTGTATCATCTAATAAATTTATTATTAATCTTGCATCATTGACTTGAAGCAATTTTTCTAAAGCTTGAACGGCATTGCGTTTGACTTCAGCATCATTTTTACGAAGCAGTTCTTTTAAGTAATTAGTTGAATCGTCGCATCGAATTTTACCCAAGATGATTGGAATTGATTTTCTAATGTATATATTCCCTTTATCGAAAAAGTTTATAATTTCACTTACGTCTCCTAATTTTCCTATATTCACGATTGATTTAATTACATCGTCTTTTATTTCTAAAGAGGGATTACTGAGCATTTCTAACAAAGGTTTAAGAGCAGAGAGGATTTTAATTTTACCTAACGCAACCACCGCTGTTTTTCTAGCTTCTATAAAATTATCTGTAAGAGCTTCAATTAATATTGGACTTGAAGCTTCTGGTACATTATTTGCTATAAAATTGATAATTGTTGCTCGTACCTCACCGTCAGACTCATTTTTATAATGGGTAGCAAAAAAGCTTAAATTATTTTTATCAATTAAATTTTCAATTGAATTTATCAAATCTACTTTTTTTTCTGGAACGGTTGCTTTAAGATAGTTTTCCTTAAATTCTTGAAATCCCATTTTTCTAATTCTGCATCTTTTCTTTTCAATAAACAATGATTCTAAGTATAGAATCGAGTTCATATTTTTATTTTTAAGTAAATAGAAAGATAGAAATTGAATTAATAAACGGTAAAAATATCTATATTAATTGAGGTTTCTTTACCTCTATACATTATAAAAGAAAAGTAAAAAAAATAGAAATTTACGAGCTAAGTAGCTGAAAGAGAATCGAAGCGTGAGGGATATAGAATTGATCACGCACTTTAATCACGACAGTATGAAAGTACTCAGCTAAACCTAAGAAACCTCGAATAACTGATTCGTCTTCCTCAAATTTAAATACTATCTTAGCAATAGCAGCGCCAGAGCTGAAGTTAGCTTTTTCATAGACTCTTTCGTCAATTAAGGGAATTTTAAGCTCATTAACAATTTCATATACTCGCTTGATGAAGAGTTCTCTCTTGGGAATATTAATACACCTATTATATTGAATACTAATTATTAAAATTACAAATGAAATATGATATATAATATATTAGATTTGGAACATTTAATAGTTTATTTTTAACTGTGAAAAATTTTGAAGCATTGAATTTAATTTAGGTAAAACTATGATACAAATATTATACAAAAATAAAAATATAAATTAATAAACTACTACTATATTACTACTATAGCTATATAGTATTCTTTTAAAAAATATGATTAAAATTTTGGAGTAAATGAACTACCTTGGTTTCGAAAGAATATAAGAAGATTGAGAGAGTCGTTAATTTTATGAAAAAGGGTTTAACCTCTTTAAGCGACGACTTGGAAGAGACGGTTAAAGGGATTACTGATTTTAAAAAATCGTTAAATAAAGCCTTGAAAGATTTGAAAGATGTTTCTCTTGAACAAGGAGTGAAAACTGTGAGTACATCCTCTAAGAAAGTTATTGCACCTGTGGATGGTACGGCCAAAACTGCAGCGGCAAGTACTTTATTTAGTTTATTAAGTGGTAGTCCTGCTCCAGTCCAAGAAATGCCTCCAGCTACCGCAGCTGTAACTTCACCAACTGTAGGTGGCCCCCCTAAAGTTCCTGGAAAGGGACCTCCAAAGAGACCTGGAGGGAGTAGACCTCCAAAAGCACCCAGCACAGGTGGACCTCCTAAACGAACCAATTTACCTCCGGCGCCAAAATTGCCTCCTAGTTCGGTTGGTGTACCTCCTAAAGCTCCCGGTTCAAGAGTTGTACAAGCGCCCACATTTGCTAAAAGACCAACGCCCCCAGCAGCACCAGCTGCATCCCCTGCACCAGCAACTCAAGCAGGAGGAGGTTTAAGTTCTCTCCGAGATGAAATGTTAGAGGAATTAAATCGTTTAAAGAAGATTATGAGAGGAGATTAGGAGTTAACTCTTTTTCTCATATCTAATACTTATTTTTATACCTTTTTATCGCATATCTTTATAACTTACAAGATTCAATATTTTTAATTCATAACATTTTTAATTATCGATTGTGAACTATTTAGTATAGATGGATAAAAACAATTCTATCATCTGCGAAAACAAAATACCAATCGTTGTTCCTAAATGTATAATGGTGTTAGCTGGTCATCCAGATGATGAAATAATATCCTGTGGTGGTACCCTTCTAAAATACCAGTCTTTAGGTTCAAAAATAATCGTTGTGGTTGCAACAAGTGGTATTGGGGGGTATGCAAAAAGTGATCAAAAAGAAGGAATTATTAATCAAAGAAAACACGAGCTTGATTCAGTTCGATCATCGTTGAAATGTGAAATTATCGAGTTAGAATTTCCTAATATGGAAATAACCCGAGAAAAAATCTCTAAGATAACAAATCTCATAAGGGACATTAAGCCTCAAGTTATTTTATTGCCTCATCATTCTGATTTTCATCGAGTACATCGAAACTTGGCATTAATCTCGAGAGAAGCTATTTATCATTGTTCAACAGGTAAAGCTTATGGAGGATACGAAAGAAACTGGACTCCATTAGGCGTGTATTATTACGAAGGACCTTCGTGTAAATTTCAATACATTGAGAGTTCAGTTTTTGTTATAGTAGATATCGAAGAATTTTGGAGTAAGAAAAAAGAGATATTTAATGTTGCCTACCTTACTCAGAAAGAAGTTCTAGAAAGAGTAATGGAGTGGGCGGAAGATACTGCGATTTTAAGGGGTAACGAAATAAATTCATCGTATGGGGAAGCTTTTATACCCGAGACAACTTATACACCACTTAAGCTTTTATTAGTTTAGTATAGATATAAAAAGATTAAATATTGTTAATATAATAAGCGAATAAATTGCTAAAATTAATTGGATATTATGGGCAATCTTACTGTTGTTTTAGACATTGGACAGTTTTCAGCAAAAGCGGGTTTTGCTGGCGAAGATATGCCAAGCCAAGTATTCTTCACAATCGTAGGAAAGCCTAAATATAGACAAATCGATTACGAGTATGGAAGTGCTCGAAAAGAAGACTACTACGTCGGAGATGAGATTCAATCTTTAGGACTATACAAAGTGTTATACCCTATTGATAAGGGTGTAATACAAGACTGGGTCTCATTCGAGAAAATAATTGATTACATTTTCTATAATTTAAGAGTCGACCCTAGTTTAGTCAATGTCTTATTTGCGGTACATCCTTTGTTTCCTCGCAATAATTTAGAGAAGCTTTTTAAATTATTTCTGGAGAAATATCAATGTAATGCGTTTTATCCTGTATTAGATTCCATGCTCACTCTGTATGCTGGTGGATTTCAAACGGGTTTGATAGTAGAGATCGGAGATAGTCTAACAAGAATAGTCCCCATCTATCAAGGTTATAAACTTGATCACGCAATTAGAATTCTTGAAATCGGTGGAAGAACGTTAACAAGGTATATGGAAAAAATATTAGGTACAAAAGGTTATTCAGCAGATTCTTCTATAAGAAGAGAACTCGTCAGAGCTTTAAAGGAAAAAGCGTGTTTTGTTTCCCTTGATTACAAAGAAGATTTGAAGAGAGTTGAACAATACGAAAAAGAGTATTCCCTACCTGATGGTTCTACAATTTCTTTAGCTAGAGAACGATTCGAAGTTCCAGAGTTGCTGTTTAATCCCTCAATCGAATTAGAAGAATCCTCTCTCCCAGAAGCAATCTTGGATGTAATCGAAATGTGTGACTTAGATGTCCGTCCAGATTTATTAAATAACATTTTTTTATCGGGAGGGTCTTCGATGTTTCCAAATCTCAAATCTCGAATATACCAAGAATTAGAATTAGAATTGGCGCGACGTAAAAAGAATAATCAAATCATCAAAATAATAGCACCTCGGGAACGTGTTTTCTCAGTTTGGGTTGGAGGATCGATTTTAGCAATGATCCCAGAATTCGAGCAGAATTGGATAAGCAGAGCGAAATATTTTAACGAAGGTATCCCTGAAGATATTCTTTAAATAATTACTTAAGATTAAAGCATCTATTTTTCAAAGTATCATTTTAATATTACAAGCATATTACAATTTTTTAAAAATATTATTCTGATATTATATCTTAGTGGAGTTTCATCTCGATTGGAGAAATAAAAATGGAAGAACCTCAAAATACTAGTTTTGAACAAAGCAAAATTCTAAAAAACTTTTATAAACCTGACTATTCTGGTCTGTTTAATAAAATAAAAGACATTAAAACTCCGGTAAAAAACGAAATTTTAATGACTTTACTTGATGGGAATTGGCATACTGAATTGGATTTGATAAGAGTAGCTAAACAAAAAATGAGATATTTGGGTGCTGTAACCTTAGGGACAATGATTCACTCTTTAAACCATCACCTAAAGAACGATTACGTTGAAAAAAGCGTGATAAACGGAAAATTATCTTACAGAATCTCAGATAATTATGTCGGTCTTACTCGAGCAGCATACAACAAGTATAGGTTTAAAATGGACTAACTTTTAATTAATACCCTTTTTTTACTTTCTTTTTACGCATTGCTCTTTAGAGATTTGGTAATTTGCACAATTAGAGCAGAAACCATTAGTACCTTCTTCTTTAAAGCTATCACTCCAACATTTTGGACAGATATAATAGATAAGACTTTTATTGTTCTTCCTTTTTTGTATCTTGAACACATTAAAACCACATTTTAAACAATTCGTGGATTTTAATATGGTAATCCTTCCAGTTTTTGGAACTGAGAGGTAAGTCTTACAATTTCTATCAGAACACGCTAGGAATCTTTTCTTTTGTGAAGTTGTTACTAATTTCATAGGATAATTTTTACAAGTTGGGCATTTTGAAGTAGTCTGAGGAAAATTTTTTTGAGAAGTTTGTTGCATTGTTGTTTTTAAATTAGCTTTAACGCTATCAAACTTTATGGTTATCGCATTTTTCTCATTCCGAAATTTATCAAATAAAGCTAAAAAAATCTTTTTTACAGTTGAAACGACATTTTCCTTTGTTTTTCTTTTTTCTTTTACATCTTCGAGCAAATTTTCAACAAATCGGGTAAACTCAGGTTTTAAAAATGGTAACCACACCTTAATTAGCTCTTGGATAAGAAATTTACCCCATTCAGTTATTTTAAAGCGATTTTTAGCAATATTATAAGTTAATTTACGATCTACCAGAATTCTTATTATTGTTGGACGAGTGGATTTTGTTCCTAAATGTTCCTTCTCCATCAATTTCAATAAAGTGGTATCGGTGTAATGTGGTGGAGGTTGAGTTGCCTTTTCATCCAAAAGGATTTCTTTAACCGGAAGTTCCTTAGCTTCGATCTCGAATGCTGGTTGATAAGGTTTTTTCAAAAATGGTGCGATTTCGTAAAACCCACTCTGGGTTAACGACACGAGACGGGATGAAAAGAGTTCATCTTTGATTGAAAGTTTTAATTTAATTCTCAATTCCTTTGATTTCTCACCGAAAAGGGCTAAATAATGTCGTGCTAAAATATCGTATACTTTTTTTTGGAGATTATTTTCTAATTTAGAGCTAGCTTGTTCTAAACTTACTAAGGGAGTAATGGGTGGATGGTCTCCAGCGTCAACTTTTCCTATTGTGGGTTTCAATCGATTTCCTCTAAATAACTTTACTACGTAATTCCCATAATTCATATGGGGCTTGAAATTTTCTAAGTATGAAACATGGTTAAAATTTGGGCTATATTTATCGCTATCAGTTCTTGGATAAGAGATAATTTGATTTAAGTATAGAGAATTCATGGCATTCATGACAGATTTTGCGCTAGTTCTTAAGATTCTGGTTAACAATACAAGAGCTTTTGAAGTATTCAATGGCGTTGGTGGATTAATTAATGCGGATTCTTTGGTATTGTTTAATATTATTGCTATTTTTTCGTTTTTAATTTTTTGAAATATGGCTTTCGCTTCAGATTCTTTCTCTTTAATGAATGGATTCTCATTGTGCACAGCTTTTATTATATAATTTTTATGCTCTAAATTAGCGGTAATCGTCCAATATGGTTCAGGGATAAATTTTTCGATCTCTCTGTCTCTTAAATAAATCAAATAGAGTAATGAAGTTTGTACTCTACCTATCGACACAAATTTATTATTAATCTCATTTAGTATTGGCTTGAACGTATTTGTGACTTCCCTAGTGCTTGAAAAACCAATAATTGCGTCAATAATTGCTCTTGCTTCCCCTGTTTCTCCCCAGCTCCATTTAGGGGAAATTAAATTTCTATATTTTGAAACGATCTCTTTTTTTTCTAATGAACTTAACCATAACTGGTTTACTTTAATATTTCTATTAGCTTTAATTACATAAGGAAGTGCGTCAAAAAGTCCAATATTACACCCTTCGACATCGGCGTCAGTTGCAATTACACATTCGTCGCATTTTTTAGCGAAGTCGATTAAAGCTTTGATATATGGATTAGCATAGCTGATGGCGACTTTATCGATTGAATTTGGTTTTGTAATGATTTCTCTTGGATCTGAATTAGTCCAGCTTTTAAATTGATCGGTGTTTCTATACTCTAAAATATGACCTCGAAGAGGAACAACATAAATATTCTTAGAAGGTATTTGATAGACTTTTAGGTATTTTGATCTGTTTATGACCGTAACTTGACCTAACGCCTCTGCGATTCTTTGAGCTGCTTTATTTTTTTCAGATATTATTAAAGTCGGCATTAGGTTATAGCTATTTCAAGCTTTTATAAATAACAATAGATCCATATATTTGTAATCTATTTCTAATTGTTTTTAAAAAACACACATCTAATTTGAATAAGAAAATTCCTCCTATTATAATTTTTTATTATCGATATCGGCTTGACTTAATAATCTTTTAAGAAAAGGGGTTTATTGTTTTGGAAGAGTAAAGCTAAATTCAGCCCCAAAATCTCTTCCTTTTGATTCAACCCATATTTTTCCTCCATGTGCTTCTATAAAACCCCTAGCAATATACAATCCTAACCCCGTTCCTTTATCTAAAGTAGAATATCCATCAGCTCCTTGTTCAATTGTCACGAATTTACCAAAGAGCTTTTGAATTTCTTCTGGAGTCAGTCCTTGTCCGTTATCTTTTATTTTGAATAGAACTTTTTCATCTTCTTCTACAACAGAGATATCGATTTTCCCATTCTTGGGAGTAAATTTGACCGCATTTGATAAAAGATTCAAAATAGCTTGCGTAATTCTAAAGTTATCTACTCTCATATTAAGATTTTCTGAGATGTCAATATTAACCGTTAAATCTTTCTGGCTAACTTGAAATTCTAAATCAGAAAGACAACTCTTTATCATTTTATGAATGTTTTCTTCTCTTTTAACTAACTCTACCTTTTTTGCTTCGATTTTCATTACATCTAATAATCTATTAATATACCCATCTAACCGATGTACATTATTCAGAACCCTATTTAAGTCCTCCTTAACCTCCTCTTTCAATCCCTTTTCCCTTAAAAGGATCAGATCTACATACCCTCCTACTGATATTAAAGGTGTTTTTAAGTCGTGAGCAGCAATGCTAATAAAATCTGTCTTTAACCTATCTAATTCTTTCAATTCAATATTCTGTTGTCTTAGCATTCTTTCAGATTCTTTTAATTTCTCTTCAGCGAGTTTTTTTTCAGTAATATCTTGTATTATTGCTAGAATCATTAGTTCCCCGCCTATACTAACGGTAGACAATTCAGATTCAGTCCACATAGCTTTTTTATCTTTGTTATAAATTTTTGTAATTTGAGGTCTCATTATTGGATCAGATGGTTCCCCTTTAGACATCAAATCCTGAACCATTCTCAATCCAGGCAATGTTTCTTTGGGAAAAATATCAGTAAGAGTCAAATATTTTTTATCAATAAGGTCTTCTTCTTGATAACCAAAGAGTTTCGTTGTTGCCTTGTTCATTTCAATGATTTTGCCTTCAAAATTTAAAAGTACGATACTAAATGGAGAATTCTCAAATAAATGGCGATATTTCTCCTCTGATTCTTTTAGTTTTTTTTCAGCTCGTTTCCGATCAGTAATATCGTGAAAAGTAACCGCAAAATATCCTTTTTTCGTTGAATAACTTGAGACGATATACCAACGATCAAGTGGTTCTGAATAATCTTCTGCAGTTAGAGGCTCTCCTGTAAGACCTACATTCCCATACCTTCCAATCCAATCTGCAGGATCATTTTCAATTCCGGGCAATACTTCGGTTACAGTCTTTCCGATTATTTCACTTACTTTTAAGCCAGTCAGTTTTTCAAATTGACTATTTGCTTCTATGAATCTATAATCGATTGGTATGTTATCATCGTTCACTAACACCTCGGAATAGGCAAAACCCGAATTCATATTTTCAAACAATAAACGATATTTTTCTTCGGATTCTTTTATTTCTTGTTTGGCTAAATTTTGATTTGTAACATCGGTAATAAGAGCTAAATCAGCTAATCTACCTAAATAATTAATAGTTTTACCGTAAGAATCTATCCATTTAATTTTTCCACTTTTCGTAATTATCCTATAAGAGCTGTACGATGGGAGATCGGGATCACCCGTTTGTCTTCCCTTCATGTATTCAATGGCTTGTTTTCGATCTTCGGGAAAAATATTGTTTATTAATTCTTTTGGTGTCCATTCCATCATTTCATCCGTTGTATATTCATTAATAGCTAACATCGCATTGTTGACATACTTAATGTTGTCATCTTGAATAATTGCTATTCCAATTGTTGAATGTTCAGTAATGGTCCTAAACTTCTCTTCTGATTCTTTTAACTCTTGTTCAGCTTTCCTACGATTAGAAATGTCTAAGACCGTTACTAAATCTGCAGGTCTACCCATATATTCAATAGTCTTAGAATAATTGTCCAGCCATTTAATACTTCCCTTCTTATCAAAAATTCGATAATTATATTGGGATATGTAATCTAATGAACCGCTTTGTTTTTTTCTTAATTGTTCTACAACCCAGTTTCTATCCTCTGGATGAATGCTTTGAAAAATATCCATTGGACTAAATTCTTTTACTTCATCAACATCATAACCAGCTAAAGTAGCAAATTGTTGATTTACATATTTAATTTTATTATCTTGTATAATCGCGATACCCATTAAAGAACTTTCAGCAATAGTTCTAAATTTTTGTTCAGACTCTCTAAGCTCCTTAGTTCTTTCTTGTACCTTTTTTTCTAATTCCTTATTTAAAATCTTCAGTTCTTCTTCAGATTTCTGTAATTTTAAGCCGGCTATTTTTTTTTCAGTGATATCTTGCATTATAACTTGAATAAGCGTTTCGTCTCCCAGCTTAATTTTTGAACTAGTTATATGTATCCACTTTTCTATCCCATCTGCTCGTGTCATTTTAAATTCTAAGGCTTTCATTGGTTTGTCTTGAACAAAGTTTTCAAATTTACTCTTAAAAAAAGGAATGAAATATTCTGGTCTTTCAAGCATTCCTAATACTTCTACAAAATTTTTCCCTACAAGATTTCCTCTCGTGTGTTTCGAGAACATTATGTTTGTAGTTGGATTACAATCAATTAGTACGCCATTTAAGTCAACTATCCAAATTGCATAAGGAGAACTTTCAAATAAGTGCCTGTATTTCTCTTCTGATTGTTTAAGCTTAAGTTCTAAGTTAAATTTCTCAGTAATGTCTTTACTTATCCCATAGAAACCTATTTTTTTACCATAAGATTCTTTATTTAAATAAACGGAGGATTCAACAATGACTTTTGTATTCCCTTTATCAATGAACTCAAATTGGAAGTGTTCTTGTTGTAAACCAGATTTATAAACCGCATTAAATTTTTTAATGACCTTCCTCTTATTTTCGTCGTCCATAAGTTGTTTATAATTTTTACCCATCATTTCGTTTAATGAATAACCAGTCATTTGAGTGAAGGATTTGTTCATATATGTGAAATTTCCTTCTAAATCCACTTCAAAATATGCTTCTTTTATATTATCAATTATTTGTCTGTATTTTTTTTCAAAAGCTATAGATTTTTGAAACGAAGCTTTTTCGTCCTTAGTTAGGAGTAGCTTCCAAAATCGGATTTCTTGCATGTTTTCAGCTAATTTTTTAAATTCTTCCTCGTTTTTATTCCATTCTTCTTCCTTCTTTTTGAATTGAGTAATATCTCGAGTTGTAATCAAATATTTGGTTTCTTGTGCTTCGTTTTTGAATAAGCGCCCTCTAAATTCATAAAATCTGAAGTTATCACCATAACGAACCCTTAACGTTACTGCTGCTTGTTCAAGCTTTGACACATTTTGGAGAAAATCCACGCCACGATGAGAATCGTTGGGATGCAAAATGTCAGTTATTTTACCTCCTAAGCTTGTCAAACCTAAGTTTTTCAAATGAAGATTTTCTGTAGCATATTCAATCTCGTAATCTTTGTTTAAAATAAAGATGGGATCGTCGAGATATTCTTTTAGGACGTCCCCTATATTATAGCCAAAATTAGTAGTTGATACCATTTTACCTAAAGACCTCTTGAACTTATTAGATATTAAGTTCTTAATTTATATTTTAGTAAAGATTTTTAATAATGTTATTCTTTCCAACAACTAAAAGTTGTTATGTAAAAATTATAAGCAAACATATCTAATCTCTTATAAAGTAATAAATAGTATTATGGTTAATATCGAACCTTCTTTTGAAATCGATGAGAAAGGACGAGTTATCTGTCAATCTCACTCAAGATATCCCTATTTTATTCAACCAGGTAAAACATATTTTGAGGAAAGAAAGATGGAGAAAGAATTAACATGCCTTACTTGTTCACATTATAAAAATGACGATTGCTATTTTCCTAGGTCTGAAATTGATAAAATAGAGTTAGATCGGTTAACTAGGTCACTATTTCAATGTAACCTATGCGGAAATAAAATCGACCTCATGCTAACTCTCATGCAAAAGATTTTTTACGAAGTAAAATTCAATATGAAAATGCCCTTGGTTTGCTGTAATTGCTATGAGAGTCTAAAAAAGAAGAATTTTAAAGAATATTATAACAAACGAATTTGGGAATCGCTCAGTTTCTACCTCCCTAGTATCTTTTTACTATTTAATCCTTTTCCCTTTAATGCGATTGCAGTTGTAGGATATGTCGTATTTATTCTTATATCTAAAATAATTATTAAGCAAAAGGCTCATTATAGCCTGTTTTTAATGGATATTATAAAGGGAAAAAAGTTTTACGATAAGAATTTTAAGGATAAAATTGAGTTACCCTAAATTTCCAGCCCATCCCCTTACTTTTTTTCGCATTTTCTTTTGTTTTTCGATAATCAAGTCAAGTTCTCGTTTAGACTTGTTTTTTAAATTCTCAATGTCTGGTACAAATTGATATTTAATAAAACAATTCTTGATTTCTCTTGATATTAATTCTTCAGGAATATTTCGAGGATTTGAACAAAATTCGTCGTAATTTTTCTCCCATAAGTCAAGAAAACTCTCAATAGATTCCTTATATTCAAAAATAGGCAAAGTTCCCAGATTATTTACAGTTGAAATAGCAACATTTGCCCTCCCTACGGTAAAACGATTACCGTTAAAAGAAACTGCTACTCCGCCTTCGTCCTTCAATCGTTGGAGCATATTAATGTCGGTGATCGAGTCTCCTAACGCAACCATTTCAGAAATTGGAATTTTATTCTTTTCTGATATTGCTTCAACGGCTAATTCTTTTCTAACGCCTCCTCTAACTTGAACTTGATTCATTGCATTAATATAATCTGATTCATGTTTGCTCCAAAAAAACTCGTTTAGATTTTCTAATACTGTGCTTAATTTTTTATTGTTTGCTAAAAATTGCTGGAAGATATTCTTAACTAAAAAATCTACATCGCTCTTGATATTCAGAAACGATTCCTTTGCCTCTTTTAGGTTTAATTCGGTGCAATATACGTGATCCCGTGGTATGTTTAAATATTTTGCCACGCTATAAGCAAAATGTGTATAACTTGTCGATATTATGTATATGTCCCATTTCTTCTTAAGAATCGTCATTAATTCTGTACAACCTGGAAGGAGTCCTAAATTTTGTTCTGCTAAACGAATCAATTCTTTATCTGAAAAACAAGACATATACAAAGGCGCAACTAATCTCAAAGTATCACCTGGTTGGTAATCAGTAATATTTAATTCCTCTTTTACACCAGGAACCTCAATAAGATAGTCGTCATACTCAGAAAGCATCTCGAAAAATGTCCCGAAGTCAAAATCTTGTAATTCGAGAATAGTCTTCTTGTTTAATAATCGACTTAACTCCGCAGCAAAGTCTCTCGTGCTGATCGGACCTTCCAAATCCCAGCAACAAACATTTTTTTCTATCACTTCTGATCAATTTTAGCGTTAATAGAGAAAAAGTAAAGATTTAGGCTATATGAGGTTTACTAAGATTGTTATTAAGATATTATTATATGCAAGAAAATACAGTAAAAATTGCACAAGAAAAAGACTACTTTGAAACTTTAAAAATATCTTGCATCGTTCGTTCTTTTTGATTCCTTCTAACTATTTCTCGCCAATTAGGTTGGATCGTATCAAAAGCGTTTTGAGCTAGTTTGAAAAGCTCGTCATCTGGAGAATCTAAGTAATGACTTATGAATTCTAAAGCTCTTTTATCTTTAATTCGTGTTAAACTTTCAATAATGAAAATAATCCTTAGTTTATCTGAATTGTTTTCAGGTTTTTTCATTTCTATTTCGAACTTTTCCAATATCCCTAATGTGGCTCTACCATCGCCAATTCGACCTAACGCTTCTATTATTCTGTTGACTACAACGGGGTTTGTTTCAATTTTTAACGCATGACATAGTAGGTTAACCGATCTAGCATCTCTAAGAAAGCCTACTTGTCTTGCTGATTCTGCTCTTTTCTCAGGATCTTTATCGTGAAGCATTTGTTTTATTAAATTATTGAAATTTATGTTCTTAGCTTGCCAAGCCATAATATATGTAGAATTAAATTCGAAATTATTATAATTTGATCTTTATAAAAAATAATCTTTCGAGTAATTCATTAGATAGTATAAAATTTGAGCCAGATATTATTGTAAGAGAGAGTTCATGTGATCGATTCTTTTTTGCAATAACAATTCTCATATCTGGTTGTGACACTTATCAAGCGATTAAATATCTATTTCATGCTTTCTTCCTTCATTAGATATGACGAAAAAATTCTCTTTCATATAAGTTTCTTTAATATCTGAAGACTCTAGACTCGTCTCTTTTTTACAGTATTTTGTATAATTTTTCGTGATCAAAATTCTGGAAAAAAAAAATGATCGATTGTCCATCAATTTTCTTTTTTAATTCTTTTATAATCGGCAACACAATAATGCCAGATTGCTTCAATTAAAAAGAATAAAGCTAGATAACCAAACACAGAAGACCACCATTCTAACTTATAATAAGACCAAATTAAAACCAATATCATACCTGTAATCAATAAGATTGAGCTATGTACCTCTAGTTTAATTATATCATCCATTTTCAAACCTCAAGATTAATTTTAATTTTAAAATGTTCCATATAATAAATATTCACATGTGCATATTTTGATACTATTTCAAGAGAGAATTCATGTGGTCAATTCTTTTTTGTAGCAATTTTCGCGTCCCAATATCTTTTCTATAAAACAATTTGCCACTGATGCATCCAACTCCTTGTTCAGCAACCTTTTCAGCGCTTTCTAAATCGTTAGCAATCCCAATAATCCCCATGGCTCTCGATGATGTAGTGTAAATATTTTCACCTTCTCTGTAAACAGATGCGTAGTAATACTTTGCTCCAATTTGTTGCAGTTTCTCCTGATTGATTATTACTAATTCATTCTTTTTTGGAGAAGTAGGGTATCCTTCGGGAGCTAAATACTTGCAAACTGTAGCTTTTTTTTCAAATTGGATGACTGGTTTTAAATTACCGTTTATGATTCCCATACATATATCGATAAAATTAGTTTTTAAAAGAGGTAAAACGTTCATTGCTTCAGGGTCTCCGAGCCTTGCGTTAAATTCTATTAGTTTAATGCCTTTAGCAGTTTTAATATACCCCCCATATAAGAATCCTTTATATTCAACTCCCGTTTCTGCCTTAGTCGCCGCTACTACTTTCTTCATGTCTTCTATTGCTTCGTCTACATCTTCCTGCGATATAAAGGGCATCAAATGGTCTTCCATTGAATAACTTCCCATACCTCCGGTATTGCCTGAAATCGCTACTCTATTATTCCTTCTTATTACTACAAATCCCGAAGGAACGGTAACACAACCTACATAACCTTGATAGTCAACTCTTTTAATGTCTTTTTTTCTAATCCCAACTTTAGATTCTGGTTTTATTTCAAGGGAAAAAACTTCGCTAACATCATAGTATTTATTGTTTAATGGGTTTAACATTTTCTTTCTTTTATCAACAGTTATGATTGAAGATTTTCCTATTTTTATAATAAGCTCTTGGATATCATCTATTAATTTCTTTGAACTAGAAAAGAAACGCTTTCTTCCATAATGAATATTACCATCACCAAGTAAAAAAGCATTCAAAAATTCTATGAGATGTTCTTTTTTGGCATTTTTGATATAATATGGAACAAATTTTTCTTTAGCCTTTCCAAATTCCTTCAAAATATTTACAAGCTGAATTGAGTTGATTCTAAATTTAGAATCTTCTTCTCTATATGAATAATTAAAAGGTAATTTAGACAAAATATCTTCAAATTCTTTAAAATATTTAGAATTTTTTGTTTGACAGATGTAAACTCTATGTTCATTTCCTTTATCAGTCACATATCCTTCTGATAAATAAAGACCCATAAATTGAATCCAATCATTAAATTTTATTTCTTGTTTTTTTCTCATACGATTAAATTTATAATCGTATTCATCGATTGCAAAGTATTCTAGAGATTTTCCTTCCCAAATTCCTGTCAGAAAAATCTCCTTTTCCCCTATAATATCTCCAGCCTCTAATACTTCTATTTTCTCTGACTTTCTGTGTTTTACAAGCATTCTATGATTTGGTGTAACAAGCAAGTCCAATTCCCGGTGTTTGAAATGCACCATATCTCCATTATATTTCATCCAATGAATTTTCTCAGGTCTTTGAAATTCCAAAATTTTCTTTTTATGATCGAAAGTCATTACTTTCTCGTTCCTATTTAGCTGATCAAAAGTTTTCCATCCTGTCTCAGTTAGAATTTCTGTATCAGAAGAATAGCAATTTGGACCAGTATCGTCTTCATAAGCTCTTTTATGATCTTGAACTAGCGGAGTAGCGACTACATTTTTACCATCAACGAATGTTTGAAGAGTAAATTCTTCTCCATCAACCTTTTCTTCGAGGAGAATAGAAGCCTTTTGATCGACTAAGGTTTGACAGTAATCTAAAATATCTTGTTTAGAAAAAAGATGATCTCCATAGACTTTTACACCTTTTCCTCCAGTCAGTCCATCTGGTTTAACTACTATATTTTCTTCCCCTAAATCTTTGATAAAACTTTCTACATTTTCCATTGAATTGAAACTTTTACTTACAATATTGGATGTTATTTTATATTTTTCCAAAAGATTACGCGTAAAGATTTTCGAGCCTTCTAATTGAGCGGCTTCAATTCTAGGACCGATACAGGGAATTCCGCTCTTTTCCAAAGCATCAACAATACCAACGACCAGAGGTGCTTCTGGGCCAATCACGGCGAAATCTATGCTATTTGCCTTGGAAAAATCAATAATTTCCTGAAAATCTGTTTCAGAGTGAATTTTTATCTTTCCTTGGCTTAAGTCTTCCAATCCAGCATTTTTAGAGCTCATGAACGCGTATAAAGTAGCTCCATCCCTTACTAAAGTCTCCCCTATTACGTGTTCTCTGGCTCCATGTCCGATGATAAGAGTTTTAACTGTCAAATTTTATACTCTCTTCTATTTGAATTTCTTATGAGTATTAAGATTATAATTGAATTTAAAATGTTTTACATCAAATTTAAAGTAATTATTAATGAAAGATTATAAAGTCTACTGCGCTGATTTCTCGCTTAAAAAATATAAATTTATTAAAAGTTTAAAAAATTGGTTAATATTTATCTAATCTGACTTTTATTAAACGAGAATGTAATTAAATATTTAATTAAACTCTTCATTCGAAACTTTGATATAGGAATTATCTTATGTAAAATTAAATTTAGGATGATATAAGCAATATGAAAGCTAAAGGGATTCTCACTCTAACGGGTGAAAAATTAAGATGCTCTGCTATGCCTTTAGGAGGTATAGGTACAGGCACAATTGCACTTGGAGGAGATGGACTTTTAAAACAATGGCAAATTACTAACACGGTAAATCATCGCGCATTTGTGCCTAACAGTTTTTTCGCCGTAAGAACTCGAACTTTGAAGAATTCGAACGAAAAACCAATTTCACGAGCGCTTATATGTACTAAACCTCACGATGGAATTGATTTTAGACCCGCTAAATCTGTAAGTGATCATATAATCACTAATAATATGAAAGATTTCATTGATAAATTACCTCATGTTGAAAATATTATTTATGATGGCGAATACCCGGTTTCATTCTTAAAGTTTGAAGATTCTAAACTTCCTATTGAGATCAGATTAACCGCTTTTAACCCCTTTATCCCCTTAGATGCAAAAAATTCGGGATTGCCATTAATTGTATTTCAATTTCGCATTAAAAATATTTCAAATGAGCCAATTGAAGCAATTCTGTTAGGAAATTTGTTTAATTTCTTAGGTTGGGACGGTTTAAAAGTTATTAGAGGTGAATCTCATCCCCTTTTTGGTGGTAATTACAACATTCATAAGAAAATCGGTGAGTGGAACGCTATTTATATGAGATCAAAAACACTTCTTAAATCAGATAAGCGATATGGTAATTTAACTCTTGCAACCGATCAGCAAAATGTTTTGGTATCACCTCAATGGGATAATTTAGATAATTTTTGGTCCAACTTTATAGAAAAAGGTACTCTGTTAAGAAGCGAATTAGAGGAACCAAGTGATATTGGAAGAACTTGGACTGGAAGTCTAGCTGTAAAGAAAAACTTGAAACCTGATGAGGAAAGAGTGATCACTTTTTTTATTGCTTGGAACTTTCCAAATCGTCTTGTTGATTGGCGTCTCAATTATGCTTTAATTAAAGATTTTCAATCTGAGTTTTGGATCGGAAACCAATATAATGAGTGGTTTAAAAATTCTTCAGAAGTTATCAAATATGTTAATCTCAATTTTCAATTTCTTTCGAATTACACTTCTAAATTCCACGATGCGTTTTTTTCTAGCATTTTACCGCCTGAAGTTTTAACTTCAATCTCCGCGAACTTTTCGACAATCAGAACGCCTACTTGTTTGTGGATTAGAAATGGATCTTTTCACGGATTTGAAGGATGTCACGGAGCTTCTACAGGAGGAAAATGGGGAGGATGTTGTCCCCTAAATTGCACACATGTATGGAACTACGAGTTTAGCTTGGCTCATTTATTTCCTACTTTAGAAAGGACAATGAGAGAAACAGAATTTAAAATCCAACATAAAATGGGTTATTTACCTCACCGTACTGTTATTCCCTTATACTTACCTCAATTTGGGGAAAAACCAGATTTCGGTGATGTCCCACCTGCTATTGATGGAATGTTCGGTATGATTCTTAAAATTTATCGAGATTATTTAATAACAAGAGATCTCGACTTTCTAAAAAGTTCATGGAGCTACATTCAAAAATTAATGGAGTATATCATAAAAGAATATTACCTTGATACTGAAGGAACAATAACTCGCGCACAGCCTAACACTTATGACTGCTCTATCTACGGTTTCAATACTTTTGTAGGATCACTTAATCTTACTGCGCTACTTGCCTGCGAGAAAATCGCATTAGAGTTAAATCTTCTCGATTGGGCAGCTAGGTGTAAGAAATTGTATAAATTTAGTCGAGAAACTATAGATAAGGAGTGTTGGAACGGCGAGTTTTACATCCAAAAGTACGACGAAAACAAGGTAAAAGAATTTCAATATGGCATTGGATGTTTCTCAGATCAATTACTTGGGCAATGGTGGGCTTTTCATTTAGGTCTCGGATTCATCCTCCCCTCTAATCGAGTTAAGGAAGCAATAAAAGCTATAATAAAATACAATTTTAAGGAGTCTCTCGAAGGTTTTAAACAAATGCCTAGAACATTTGCTTCGCCTACGGAATCGGGTTTATTAACTTGTTCTTGGCCAAATGGAGGAAGACCTAAAGTTCCAACGCTTTATACTGACGAAGTGTGGACTGGAATTGAATACGAAATAGCCGCACTTAGTATCTATATCGGAGATGTTAATGCTGGGTTAAAATTAATAAATTCTGTCAGGAAAAGATACGATGGTTCTCATAGAAACCCTTGGAACGAGGTAGAGTGTGGAGATCATTATGTAAGACCGATGTCTTCTTGGACTTTACTCCATGCTTTAACAGGAATATCGTATTCTTCGAAGTTAAATCAATTGTCCATATCTCCTAAAATAAATCAGCGAAATTTTCAATCGTTTTTTATTACTAAATCAGCATGGGGTAAAATATCCCAAAAGATTACTCATAAGATGCTTACTTGCTCCATAACAATCTCCTATGGAACATTGGAATTGAGTTCGATAGCGATCGATTTAAAAGATATATTTCATGAAGGAAAAATTAGCAAATCAACGGTTATTTCAAAAGGAAAATATCGAGATATAAGAGTAACCCAAATATTCAAAGGTTCGATCGTCGAGATTTCACTTGATGAAAATCTGAATTTGGATGAAGGACATCAACTTCTTTTAGAATTTGATTAATTAAAAATAAAAAATATGATAGATAAATTTCTTCCCAAACTAGATAGTTACTCTACCGCATGACCACAACTAGCACAGAATTTAGCTTCTATTGGTAACTCAGTTCCGCAATTCGGACAATTCTTATTATCCTTCACATCTTGAGCTTTTTCTGCTATATTCGAGCCACAATGAGGACAAAATTTAGCATCTTCATCTATTTTATCACCACAAAAAGGACAATTCACTTTCACGGCGGGTGTTTCGCTTTTAGTCACTGACGCTAAAGAGATAGGTTTTGGTGTAGTTTGAACAGTTCCCACCTGAACCGAAATTGGAAGAGTTAAGTTGTGCCCTCTCTTGGTTAATAAGTTAGCTGTTAAAGTAAAAACACCATTTTCCTTAGGTAGTATTGAAAAGAGCCGATTACGGCTATTTCGTTTAGCAATCCCCCCATAAAATTCTCTTTTTATTAAGATTTTAACTTCTGGAGGTCCAGATAATTGTACTTTAACTTGTGGCATATAGCTATCAGTAAGATTTTGAACAGTAATGTAGAATTCTTTCCGTTTATTTAAACTACAATAAATTGCTTCTGCATTTCCTTTTAAACCAAAATGAAAATCTGATTCAGACATAATTATTCTCGTTATTCTTTTTCTTCTTTAAGGTAATTTGACTATATATTTTTTTACTTTATTTTAAAAATTAAAAGAATCGTACAGAAATTACTGTATACTATAAAATTAGGTAAAGCAAATATATAACATTTGGAGCCCAATTTTTTAAAATATAAAGGAAATTAAAAAAAATAAAAATATTAAAGTTAAACTAATTATTTTCTATATACTCCGTAGGTCTTGCATGTATCTATCATAGCTTTTACGTTTTCGAGTTTAGCATCGTCAGGAATTTCGGACCCAACAAATAGACCTCCTCCGTCAGCGCATTTATCAATAATTTCTTTTACTTGCTTTTCGATCATAGCTGGAGTTCCTAACTTAAATAGGGAGGGTTTGAGGTTTCCTTGAATGCAAATGTGATCACCTAAGATTTCTTTAGCTTTGAAAATGTCCGTTCTTTCGTCCATATGTAAATATAATTTGCCCTTTGGTAATTCTTTGAAGTAATGCAATCGATCTGTCCAATCCGTATCCATATGCATTTGAACTATATAACCCTTTTTCACATAAGCAGTTACCATTTTCTTAAAATAAGGCCAAAAAAGCTCTTCAAAATGTTTTATTGAGATGAAATCAGCGCTAGCTCTTGATGCACCACATATAAGAGTTTTCCCACCGCTCATCGAAATTCCGTATTCTCCCATTAATATTAAGTTATCAATCAGAAAATCGCTTACTTCCTTAATCTTATCGGGAATTCGATATATATCTTTCATAAAATTGGTAGAACCTCGAAATACAGAAAATAATTCGAAGGGAGTAGACCCACCACCATCGCTAAATGTAGGAACTTGAAAGTGAGTCCACCATCTTTCTGTATTTTCTGCAACTTTCGCTCCAATTTTACCTAGTTTTGTCATATCTTTCATTCCGGCTCTTTTAAAATTAGCTAGCCTTAAGAAGCCTTCATCAATTATTTTATCGTAATCTGATACTTTCATGAATGGATCAGCAAGACTTTGTTCAACAAGTTGAGGAAACTCATTTTCACCTAACATTCGTCCAGGTAATCTCCAGTCAAGGTAAAACATAGAAAAAATATCAGGAAATGGGTTTACGTGCATCATATACACCCCCCCGCCAGCCATAGCTATGTCGTATCCCCCTAATTTATGATAAATCCATTCGTAAGCTTCTTGAGATTTGACTGGATCTTCAACCATTTGTTGAGCTGTAACATCATAATAGGTCACAGGTAAATAATCTATTAGCGGCCAAACGGGAACTCTATCCGGTTCTTTTAAGGCCATTGCTGTCATGACTCTTTCAACCGAAGTCATTGGTTCTTCTTTAATAGGTTCCATTTTTATCCACCCTTTAACCATTTAGTTACTATCTTCACACCATTAAATGCATTATCGGTATATGCGTCAGCTCCTGCTTCCTTCATCCACATTTCATCAACAGGTAATCCTCCTATAATAATCTTTAATTTATCTCTCAATCCTGCCGTTTTTAATGCTTCTGTTGTTTGTTTCATTGATTCAAGCGCTACTGTTAATAAACCAGAATAAGCGACTATATCTGCTTTTGTTTCTTTGACTTTGTTAATGAATTTTTCGGCGTCTATGTCTACACCTAAATCATGAACTTCAAAACCTGCAGCTTGTAGAAGAGTTACGAAAATATTCTTTCCAATATCGTGGACATCGCCTTTAACTGTCCCTACTACAACCACGCCTAATTTTTCACTCATTTTGGTGTCATCTTTCATTACCGCTTCAAGAATTTTAGCAGATTGTTGGAAAATTTCACCAGCCATAACTAATTCGGTTAGAAAATATTCTTTTTTATTAAATCTTTCTCCAACAATTTCTACTCCTTTGCGCAACATATCAATAACTTCTTTTGGATTGACTCCTTCGTCTAATAATGCTTTTACAAGGGAGTAAGATTTTTCTTCTTCTAACTCCGTAACTGCGTGGATAAGCTCTTCTTTTGTTCCCATTATTTCTATTTACCTCCCATCTTTTTTTTCGTAAAAGCAAATATTAAGCGCCTCATTGAAAATTTCTTACCATTTTTACCCCAAAGGACCTTACCTATCGCCACATACATTTCATCCTTATCAACATAATTTGGTTTATTTTTAAATTCTTCCATACATCTATCCTCTAATTTATTTTGAATAATAATTACATTTCTTCTTAGGTCTATTTAAATATTAATTATTTCAATATATTCTATGATTTCTCTTTTTTCTTCCCCGCTATTTTTATATACATTAAAACCCCCATAAAACCTCCCATAAATCCACTTATTAAACCACTAATCGCATGATTCATCCCATTTATTACATTATCCGTCGGAAATGGTATTACGAAAAAGTTCATGAGGAAGCTCATTATAACCCCCATAACTGCTCCAATTATTCCAGCCTTTAGTGATTCCTTGACACTATCATTCATGATATTATCCTCCTAATTTTTAATCTGCTTTTATTTATTTGATTTTTTTAATTTGTTATTATGATATCTATCCGTTCTTGAAACATATAAATGTTAAAGAAAATAGAGTTTGAAGACTATTATTTGGAAGGCTAAATTTTTTGAAATAATTTGTAAAATATCAATCGAATAGTTTTAAAAGTTTTAGCTTATAATTTTCTGTTTAAAGATCTCGATTGTATCCGAAATTTCATTTAACCGCACAGAAAATTCTTTTGGTTTTAATTTTTTTAACTTTTCAAAATCACGTATGATCTCTTTGAATTCGCTAATCCAAATTTTCATAAGAATCTCGTTTTCTTTTCCTTCGACTTGTTTATTGATTATCGTGCTAATCGATGAGTTGACTTTATCCATAAATTTCTTTTCATTTATTGTATAAGAAATTTTTAGTATATCTTGCTGGGATTTAAGGTATTCAATATCTTCCTTCATCGATGATTTGTGTTGTAATAATTCCTCATTAAACTTGTTTATCATATCTATGATGATTTCTTCTTGAGTTCTAATAGTTTGCTCAATTCGTTCTTGGCTAGATAAAATATCGCCCTTGATATTGATTATCTCTTGTTTTACAAACTTTATTTCACCTTCTAAATTAGAAACTTGCTCCTTTAGATTTTGGATCGATTTAGTATTTGATTTAAGCGAATCCATTTTGGATATAGCTTTTTCATATTGGTCTGCTAACTGGTGCAAGCTTTTTGGGACATTTTTCATCGAAGTGAAATCTTTTTCGAGTTTATCAACTTGTTCAATTAAATGTTGAAATTCTTTGGGAGTAATTTCTTCAATTTTTTTAGGAATTACATTTCACCATTAATAATCGATTATGTTTGCTTAATAAATTTTAAATGTTCTGGTCCGATTTCTCAAGCTCTAAAATTGAATCTAACTTTAATTCAAAATCTTTATTTAAATTTGATAGATCAGCTAAAGACTTGTCAATATTATCTATTAGAGCATTAATTGGAGATTTTTTTAGTTCTGAAATAAGCTCAGAAATAACAACTAAATTATTCTTAAAAGCGCTAACTATATTTTCTTTGATTTTATTTTTATCAATGCCAAATTCAGCGATTTTTTTAAGATCTCTGATTTCTTTAAGGGGAACTTGTTCCTTTTCTGATAACTTAATATTTTTTTTAATAATTTGGGGAGTGATCTTCTTATGAAGCGTATTTGAATCAATTTCATCAATGTTGATAATTAATTCGTCTAATTTGTCTTCAGATTTATCGGCAGAAGTTAAAAAATTATTCGATATACCTCGAAATTGTGCTTCATTGCCACTTTCTTCCAATTTTTTTAAAAAATCAAAAACTACAAGTGTAAATAGCTCTGTAATATTATCTTGGGTTTTCGCAGACACGAATACTATTGGGAATTCTTGAATTTGATAATTTCTTATAATATTCAAGAGAATTTCAGAATCCTCTGGTTTTACTAAATCAGATTTATTTCCTATTAAATAAATAATGCATTCAGGAGAGTGTTTTGATAAGTTTTTAAGATACGTGTCTTTTATTTCTTGGAGAGACTCCTTTGGGTTATTCAAGTCAAATAATAGTAGAGCTGAATCCAAATTACTGAAAAACACGGGATTCAGAGGATTGAAACTTCTTTGCCCTCCAATATCCCATATATTTAATCTTATATAATTATCTTTAAATTTGTATTCTTTTTTGGCAATATTACTGCCAATAGTGGGGATATACATGGAAGGAAATTCTTTTCCCACTAGCATATTGACTATGGATGTTTTACCGACACCCCATTGACCCAATATTGTGAGCTTAATATTGATTTCAGAGACTAGCATTGACAGTAATTAAAAAAAATATTGATAATTTATTAGCATATAAAAAAAGGTCTATTTAAATATGCTTTATTCAGAAGCAGAATCTAGAGGAAGAAAGTATTAAATACTCTTCTAATTGGAAGGAATATCTAAATTTTTCTCTGAAAATTTTTTAAAAGCGTATATTAATCTTTGGAGAACTGTTACATTAGTGCAAATGGCAAGAATAACCATTGTCCACCAGATTGCGGTGGGAAACCAGATTTGAAATATTGAGCCTATAAAAAGGATTGGAACTCTATCTGTTCTTTCAAGCAATCCGACACCGTATAAGTTTGGAACTCCTAAACTTTCTATTTTGGCTCTAGTATACGAAGTTAAAAATGCTCCAGCTAAAGTAATTAGTCCAATATAGATGTTAGTATACCCACCAAGAATAATACCAAAGAAAATGAAGAAATCTCCTATTCTATCTAAGGTAGAATCTAAAAAGGCTCCCAATTTAGTTGGTCCTTGCAATCGAGCAACTACACCATCTAATTGATCAAAAAACTCAACGATAAATAGCGTTATAATGATAAAAACTAGACTTTGGAACATGAAACTTAAAAGGGTTAAAAATGCGAAAAAAAGACCTAAAGCAGTGATAAGGTTAGCGGGTACTTTTTTTATCTTTTTCCCCAATGGAAGTAATAGTTTTTCTGAATACTTTTTTACTCCTAATAACATCTTGCTGTATTATCTTAGATTTAGTGGGTTATATCTTTTTCTAAATATAAGGCTTATCATAATTTATCATTAATGAATCAATGAGAAAAAATATAAAAAAAAAACTTTTAAACGCTATATATTGGGTAAAATTTCTGTTCTAAATACTCTATAAAATAGTCTGGGTTTAACTCCTCTCCCGTCACTCTAGTAATCAAGTCCTTAGCTTGATAAATTCTGCCGTATTGGTGGATATTTTCTCTTACAAATGTCAACAAGTTAGAAAAATTACCTGTTTCATACGCTCTAGGCAAGGATGGATGGTCTTTAAGGGCTTTTTTATAGAATTGTGCTCCATATAAGTTTCCTAAAAAGTAAGTAGGGAAATAGCCAAAATATCCAGAAGACCAATGTACATCTTGTAAGACGCCATCTGCATTGTTTGGGGGCGTTATTCCTAACAAATCCTCCATTTTTGAATTCCATATTTCTGGTAATTCACTAACATTTACATTACCCTCGATAATATCTCTTTCTAATTCGAATCTTAATATTACATGCATACCGTAGGTAACTTCATCAGCATCTACACGAATAAGAGAAGGTTGGACTGTGTTAATACTTCGATAAAAATCCTCCATAGAGATACCTTTGAAATTGCCTGGAAAATTTTTTTCTAATTTAGGATACCAATATTTCCAAAATTCTTTGCTGCGCCCTACCATATTTTCCCACATTCTCGATTGACTTTCGTGAATGCCCATTGAACAGCCATCTGCTAAAATGTTATCGTGAATTTCTTCCTTAAACCCCATTTCGTATAAAGCGTGTCCACATTCGTGAATCGACCCAAAAAGGCATGTTGAGAAGAAATTCTCGTTAATTCGCGTAGTAAATCTTGTATCCGTCGAAGAAAGAGATGTTGTAAATGGATGAGCTGATTTATCTTGACGTCCTTTATTAAAATCATAATTCAATCCCTTTACGACTTCAATACTAAAATCCCATTGTTTATCTACATCCCATTTCTGGGTAAGAATGGAAAAGTCTGGTTTATCGGTTGACGTATTCAATTTTTTTATGATTTTATTAAGGTTTTGTTTCGATTTGCTGAAAATTTTCGCAATCCAATCGTATGTGGCACCGGGTTCGTAGAGATCGATGAGCGTTGAGTAAAGATCAGGATGTGTATCTAATTTTTCTGCAACTTGAATTTGGAGCCCGATCATCTTCTCTAAAAGTGGTTGAAATAGAGAAAAATCATCTTTTTTCCGGGCTTCAACCCATTTAGCGTGACCTAAAGAGGCAGTTTTAGAAATTTCTTCAACCAATTTCGTTGGTAATTTGACTTCTTGATCGTAGTCTCTTTTAGCTTCTCGTATGAAGGCAGCGTCAATTAAATCTAAATTATCTAACTTCTCACATTCTTTGATCAGATTTCCTATTTTATCAGAAATTAATCGCTCATGAACTATTTTACTCATAAGAGCACTTTGTTCCGCTCTACCTCCAAAAGATCCGTTAGGTAAATTAACCTTTTCATCCCATCCTAATAAAGCACGGATGTGGTTAAGGCGAGTAATTTCACTAAATTTTTTCTTAAGTTCTTCTATAGGATTCATATTTTTAAATACATGTTTTAATTTTCTTGAAATTTATATAAGCGAGATAAATCTAAGAATATAAAAAAAATTTGCTTTTTGTGTTCACTACTACATTCTCTTATTAAGTGAAAATCTAGTCAAAAACCTCTACAAGGAATCGTGTTTCACAAAAAAGTTAGCTGCAGCTTCGAGATCCTCATCTGTAAGAGGTCTTGCTAAAGTTTTTTGTAGTTCTGTTATTAGCTGAGAGCATAAATTTATACTTAGTGTGCTTCCACTTAGCTCAATCATTTCTTGAAGCATTTTTGGATAATTCTTTTTGCTCTCGCTTTCGCTTTGTTCTAGCGTTGGACGTTTCTCTTCGGGGATAACTTCATCTATGTGGAGTGTAATGTCTTCTTTATCTATATCTACTGTTTCTGAAGCATCTGATTCTGAAAATAATAATAAATCCTCCGTCTCTTGCTTAACTACTGGTGTACGTGATGCCTTAATTGTAGCTTTAGGTACCTCGATTGGGGGCGGTTTAATTTGCGATTTACTAGATGGTAGTGGTTGCACTTGAACTCGTTGCGTAAATTGAATTTTTCCTGGCATCTCGAATTTCTTTTTACTTTCGATTTGTTTTCTTAATTCACTTTGTTCGTCGATTTCTTCTTGTATTTTCTCTACTTTTGCCTTTAATGTAGAGATATAGGTAAAATCTTGATAATTATTTGAAATTTTTATAAGTTCTTTGTATTTGGCAATTGCGAGTATTAAATTCCCCCCGTTTTCAACGCTTTCAGCTTCATTAAACAATTCTATAAAATGATGAGGTAAAAGTTTTTTTAAATTGAGGGTTCTAGCGATTAAGAGTTTAATTTTTTCTCGCACTCCCTTTTCAACTAACGAAATTTCTTCAATATCAGAAATGTTTAGCGCGTTTTTTACGATTTTTAAGTCCTTTTTATTTATCTTATCACGATTATTTCCAAGAATAAGGAGCTTGGAGAATTTGCTTTCTTGTTTTTGTAAGTTTAAAAAATGTTCAATAACTCTGATATGATAACTAGATAAATCGAACAATAAAACAACCAAGTCAGACCCTTGTATAAATTTTGACCATAAAAGTGAAAAATTATCTTTTAATTCAAAATCCCAGAGATCGAACTTCAAATTATCAATAGTGATAACCGAAGCTTTTGCGAAATTCATAATCTGACGTACTTGGTCGCTCTTTATCATATTAAATAGGTAGGATTTTCCAGAACTAGTTGGTCCAATAATCACAATTTTTGAATGCATTTGGTGTTGCTGCTCTCTCAAAAAGTCCACAAATTCTCGTTTTTTATCATCTGGATTGCTCACATCTGTCGGATTTGGAAACAATTCATTAAACTTTATTATTGTGTTGTCTAATATAGGAGAGATATATTCAAGACTATCAACTAAGTCAGTAATAAATAAAAATAATACATTTTTCTCTGATTTATGGAATATTTGGAAGTTTTCTGAAACAGGTCGGTGAAAGATTTTACCCATCGTAGGCATATCTAGAAACGACTGGATAACCGTTCTAACATTGTTCAATTCTTCATCTCCAAGTGCAAGAGCGTATGTATGATTATAAATATTTTTTCCAGAATAAAAAATGTGGATTTGCCGAAGTATTTTTATCTCCTCTTTTTCTTTCTTTAAACGCTTTAATTATATATATTAAATCTCTCATTAATATATTTTACAATTCAAATTACTTACTATCAGAGAGTTGGTTCGAAACACAATAGAAAAGTTTAGAATTGGTGTTAAATGTTATTAAATTGTAAAGTTATGATTTTCTAAACCAAAAACACTCTGAAAAATGCCGCTCCAACCTGAACATATAGCTAAATTCTTGGACGAAGACGTAGATGTGAAGTTCAAGACAGAATTACTTGAACTTTTACGAAAGAATATTGATAGACTATGCTTTAAAGAATGTGAAATCGATAGGATTCAATGCACTTTGACTCCACTTTGTACGAGAAGAACTTTACTGAAAATCAGATTATTAAGTGGGCTTACAATAGAAGATCAACCAAATTTCTGTTATAGTGTTCATAAAAATATAATATTTCGAGATTTTAGAAATAAAACTGTAATCTACAAGCCTAACGATGCCTATTTATATCTGATAGATTTCTTTGATGTTTTTTTCCATGGAGATTATAGGAAGTTACACCAATTCTTCTCAAAAGGAGATTTTAAAGGAGCAGGCAAGATTTTTAAAGACAGAATAAAGAACAGGGACGAGAATTTTAGATATCTTTTAACTAAAGATCGCGAGTTTATGTTATTTAAATACGATGAAAAAATCCATGTATGCTTCATAAACGAGAACTATGCGTTATGTAATGCAAACAGAGAAAATATTACCGATTTGAAACTCTTATTTGGTTTATGTAAACTCTTTTCCCAAATATACTTTCCTGAAGTTAAGTTAAATTTAATTCTGGATGAACGCGTAGAGATTACAATCTTTATTCCAAAAGAAACGCTTTCTTCCATCAGCAATGAAATACCGGAAAATGAAGATAATAAGCGAGATAACTACATTTGGAACGATTTTGCTAGTGATTTAGATGTTTTAAGCCAATTTTGTGAAGAAATTAACATATTTATTGACAGAAAGCAAAATTTAGCAATAAAACTAAGCATTAGTGGAAAAGCAGAAATCCGATACCGAGATTTGCGTTTAGTATTTAACATTCTATTTCGCTTGTATAACGATTTCTACATATTACATATTTAAAATTAAGATATAACAATAAAATGTTGAGTAAAAATGACCGAAAATAACCAAGATAATTCTGAAATAAATAAAATTAAAGATTTTGTGAAAGATGATAGACTAGATGACGCAGTTAAAATAATTGCCTTGTACCTCGGAGATTCGAATCAAGATAATTATTTGGACCGGTTAGAGAACATCATCGAAATGCTACTATCCCTTCTTGGAGGGAGGATAGTATTAAGATTTTTAATAGAGCAACTCGTAATAGATATTCCTTCATTATTAGAAAATCTCTCAAAACGTGATTCTGTCCTTCGTTATTCGTTTTTATTACTTTTAAAAACACTTTGCGAGAACGAATGCGATTTGTTTCTCCCCCATAGTGAAGATTTATTAGATTCTCCGGACCCAAATGTTCGAGAAGCTGACTTGCAACTTATAATTTTTATGGCTGGAGGAGAAACCGATATTGAAGATGAATCACTAGTGAAAAAGATCGTGAATACTCTAACTGACGAAAAAGATTTTGTTATTGAGAAAGCTATACAAGCACTAATAACAATTGGCAGAAAGCACCCTTCCTTAATTACAAAAGCAGTTAATAATTTTGTTAAAGAACGTCCCGAAGATGAAGACTTGAAAACTACCATAGATACAGTGCTTAAATCAGTGGTTACTGTTGAGAAAATTGATGAATTAGTTGAAGATAGCCATAAGGAAGCAATGTTGGATGAAGATACTTTAGAAAAGGAAGAAATTGAAATAATTGATAAAGAGTTAGAACTAAAGAAAAAAGAAATTGAAATCAAGAAAAAAAAGTTAGAATTACAAGAAAAAGAGAAAGATTTGGAAGAAAAAATAATCCAAGAAAAAGAAAAAACGCTAAAACTTAAAGAAGAAATTCTCGAACAAGAAATTACAGTAGATTCTGCAGAACTCCTCCCCAAAAAGGTTAAAAAACAATTGAAAAAAGAAGAATCTGACATCATAGATAAGGAGATTGAGCTCAAGAAGAAAGATTTAGAAATAAAGAAAAAAAAATTAGAGTTGGAATTCAAAGAACGAGAAATTGAAGAATTAGCTATTCAAGAAAAGGAAAAAGCTTTAAAACTAAAAGAAGAATTAATTGAAAAAGAAACAGAACTATCGAATGTAGAAATTGAATTACATCAGAAAATCATCGAGGAAAAAGAACAAAGAATTATGGAAACCGAACTAGAGAGAGCAGAAGAAAAAATTAAAGGTCTTAAAGATGATAATTCTGATCGCCCTGATGTTGACGAAGAATAGTTGAATGATGAAAAATTTACATTAAACCTATCCCTAATTGATTTTATCTTCTGTTATTGGAGCTGTATATAACCGCTTCACAATTTTCCTGATCTCGTTAACCTTAACACTATCTGCAGGTAAACTTTTTTGTATGGTCTTAGCGAGTCTATAAGCAAGCTCAATATAACTTAAATCTTCTAAAAATTCAACAATCTGGATTTTATAATCGCTATCCTCTACACCCTCCCCATATTCCATTAATTTTTCTTTCAGTAAGAGATCGATCTTATCCGTCCTTTCAATAAAACGCACTTTTTTAACTAGTTGTTTAAAAGAATTAAAAATGTTGTAGAGCTCTGAACGAGGATAATCATCAATATTTTTTAATATATAGAATATAAAGAGTTCCGCTTTTTCATAGCGTTTGATTCTCAAACTCACTTCTAAGAGTTCAAGAACTGCTTGTTCGTATAGAAATTTACTTTCTATATTAGGGACAATTTTTTCGAATATCCAATCAATTAAATTAGGTTGATCAAATCTTTCTATAATGTCAATAAGTAGTTTTACAATAGAAAAATATAACTTAGCATTTTCAGTTTTAGTTCCCGATAAGAACGATACTAAGGCGTATTTAATCCTTCCCATAGCATCCTCCATATTAATTGGGGTTTCTGCGAATTTATAAAATGCTGATTCTAAAATTGGTTGAATTTTTTCTCTACTTTTAAAATCGTAGATGAAATAATCAGCCCAATTCGGAGCAATCTTTTTTGAAGTCGGTCCATCTTTAGTTTTTGGATCTATTTTTTTAGGAGTTTTTGGTTTTGATTCTTTTATTTTTACAGTTTGGTTTTCCGCTTCTTCCTCTGTTAAGATTTCTAAAATAATCTTATCTTTTTCTTTTGGAACTATTATTCTGAAGAAGGTATCAGTCTCTTCTTTGAATAAATTTTCTCTTAGTTCTTTTGGGAAAGTGATACCTGTTTTAGTCTTTTTTAAAATGTCTTCAAAAAAAACTTCTTCCTCTGGTTTTTTATCTTGAGCCATATTTATTGGTAAGAATAACGGTTTTTTAATTCTATGTGGAATGGAATTAGATTAATAATTTGGAGCTATCTAATAATATATCAAGGCATATCATCCGGTAATGTTAACTAACTCTACACCCCTAATATCGTAATTTTTATCAATGAAACAAAGAATCGCATGACCTTTATGCATATATACGAGAGGTACGGGGTAAGATTCGGCGTTTTCTATAAAACTTTTTTTTACGATGATAGGAAGGACAGTATTACACACCATGCATGGTACTTTAAGCTCTTTTACTATATCATAATTATTAAAGTTCGCAATAATGTCTTCAATATTTTCATTAAATGAGTTAACCATTGTAGTAGAAAAATTACCGTAAGAGATATATGACTCAATATCATATTTTACATTAAACTCTACACTCACTTTTTCGATTAAAGCTTCAAGCAATTGGAATTGAACTTTATTATTAGAACCTGCAGTATATATTAAATTGTTTATTCTAATATGCACAATTTTCATGTTGCCCTTGAAAATATGGAAAAATATATTACTCACAGGATTCTGCTTAACAATATTCAAGTCTAATATAAAACTTTTATATGATCTTGGAGGTTTCCATTCAAATATAGTAAATTCGTCAGTACTGATGTTAATAAACTCGAGATTTTGTAATATTTGGGAATATTCGACCATTTTTTTAATCAGCTTATGTCTTTTAACGATATTAATTACTATATTTTCGATAAAAAATAACTCGATTTGATTAAATAATTATTATTTATGATATAAACCTACCCTATTATAATGATTTAAATATTTGTATTATGTAAGTAGAGAATGTTATTGAAGCAATTTAAAAAAAAAAATTATGAAATCGGATATTTTCCAGACCTTTTTAACTCTCTCATAATAGCCTTCATGTTGTCTACGGGTAGTTCACGGGGGATTTCACAACCAAATGCTAGCCAAAATCCGCCTCCTGTAGCAGCTATCTTTAATCTTTTAGCGATATGGTCTGAAACTTGTTTAGGATCTGTAACCGTAAGTTTATTGTAATTTAGGTTACCCATAATTGTTACTTCTCCTCGTAAAAGTTCTTTAACCCAAGCTAAATCAACTTGATAATCAAATTGAATTGCCCCTCCAGGATTAGTTTCTTTTGAAAAGTGTACCCATTGAGGCACGTAACCACATCAGTGAATTAGAGGTACCATTTGAAAAAATCAATAAGAATGTGTAATTATTTAAATCTCCATAAATAAATTAACAAATTTATACAAATGTATAAAAAAGATATTACTATAAAGTTAAA
This sequence comes from Promethearchaeia archaeon, assembly GCA_029856125.1. Classification (GTDB taxonomy): domain Archaea; phylum Asgardarchaeota; class Lokiarchaeia; order Sigyniarchaeales; family SOKP01; genus SOKP01. The sequence goes on from JAHQWJ010000014.1 coordinate 213,485, forward strand.
TGTAATCTACAAATGAGGTGGTTATTTGTCTAAAATTGCTAGAAATATAGAAATTAATACTAACCTTGAGAAAATTTATAATATTTTAACAGATGGAAAACAGACAGTAAAATGGAACCCTATTGTAAATGAAATAACACTACTTGAAGAACATAAATATTTACTAAAATCAACAATTGGGGATATGATTATTAATAAAATAGAGAGTGTTAAAGACGTCTATGTTAAATGGAGAATGGAACAAAGTGATATGCGTTCAATGGGATATATTTTGGAAGAAAAATTACCAATATCTAAAGTTGAACTATGGGTTGAATTTGAAGATAAGAAGTTAAAAAAGCAATTCAAGGAAGCTGCAGATTTAACCTTGGAAGGTTTAAAAAAATATATCGAATTTATTGAAGCTGGGGGCAACATTATAGAGTATAGTAAACAATAAATAGAAGTAACTTATTAATTTTTTATATATTTCATATATTTCTAATCTAATCTGAATTTTTTTTAATCTAAATCTAATACTAATAATTAAATATATTAGTTTTTAAAAAATAGAAAATTTGAAATAATGAAATTCGCAAAGATTAACGGTTTAAAATTGTCATATCAAATTTATGGAACGGGTTTTCCTATTATCTTTATTCATGGATATGGAGCAAAAAAAGAAATCTGGAAAACTCAAGTAGCAGATATAAGCAAAAAATTCCAAGCCATCATATTTGACCTCCGAGGAACTGGAGAGTCTGATCGACCTAATATCCCATACACTATGAAAATGCTAGCTGAAGATGTGAAAGGTTTAATGGACTTTATTGGTATTGAAAAAGTTCATTTAATAGGTCGTTCTTTTGGTGGAATGATTGCTCAACATTTTGTGCTACAATACCCCGAAAAAGTCGAAAAATTAGTATTGATCGCTACTAACTTCGGACGAACTGATACAGATTGGGTCGAAATTCCTAAAAAAGGGCGCCTTGAAGAGATTGAGATGATTAAACACGACCCATTGAAAGCTTTTAAGCAAAAATCGCATTGGGTTTTTCACATAAAATTCAGAAAAGAGATGGAAGCTAATCCAGGTAGAACATTTTTTGATATTTTTTCTATGGAAGATTTAATCAGAGAAAGCACGATTAATCCATCTAAGCCTCAAGATGTAATAAATCAAGCAGAGGCTATGAAAACACACTATACTCTAGAAAGATTGCACGATATTAAAAATAAAACGCTTCTGATCGCAGCGTCACACGATCGGCAAACTCCAGTCTCAATTATGGGGGAGATGCATAGAAGAATCCCTAACAGCGAATTAAAAGTTATTAATGAAGCAGGGCATTTTATGACGCTTTCAAGAGCTTCGGAAGTTAACGAGATAATTTTAAACTTTTTAAAAAATTAAAAATTCTTAATTATTCTAATTATTTTTTAAGTTTTTTTTCTATGGTAAATAAATAGATATTTATATTCTAAGAATAAAATTGTATATTATTCAATTCTATTAATATTAATTTTGTGTTTAAAATGAAGGATTATTCAGATTGGGAACCGGTTTACGATTATGAAAACGAATCTCCGTATCTTGAAAAAACTAATCGCCCATGGCTAAAATACAGAGCTCCTAACGTCCCTAAATCAATAAAATTCGATCCAATTCCGGTTCACGAGCTTATAGGATTAACTGCTAAGAACTATCCAAATAATGTTTGTGTTCATCATAAATCAACTGATAAAAAATATACTTTTCGCGAGTTAACTTATATTTCAGACAAAATATCTAACGCATTATATCAGTTAGGAACAAAAAAAGGTGATGCTGTAGGTATCATGACGGGTAATTGCCCTGAATTCTTATTTTGTTGCCTTGGAATTATGAAAACTGGCGCTATCGTCATACCAATTAATCCGTTACTTAAGGAAGCGGATGTGTCTCACATAATCAAAGAAACTGAAAATGTAAAAACTGTTTTTGTTCACAAAAAAAATTTTAGAACAATGAAAAAAGCACAAAAAGATGTGATGGTAGAAAATATAATCCTTTTAGAAGCAGACATCGCTAAAGAAGGAACTATAACTTTGGAGGAGTTTATCGAAGGTATAGCACCCATACGACCAGATGTAGATATAGACCCCTCTAACGATCTTGCTGCTCTTTTATTTACTGGTGGAACTACGGGATTACCAAAAGGCGTAATGTTAACTCACACGAATCTAGTTTCCTGCACGCTCTCAACTTTATTAATGTCTGGTGAACAAGAAGAGGGAGAAGATAATTTCGGTAAAACAGTAAACTTATCTGTTATACCTTTGTGCCATTCTTTTGGATTTTTAGTAATGATTATAGCAGTTTTCGGAGCGGCAATGGTAGTAATGTTTCCCTCATTTAACGCTTCTGTAGTTTTGGAAGCAATTGAGTATTATAAAGTTACAAATTATGTTGGAGTTCCGGTTATGTATCAAATGTTAATTAATAATCCAGACTTCACAGAACGAGATCTTTCTAGTCTTGAGGAAGCAAATTCAGGTTCAGCCGCGTTACCTCCAGAATTAGCTAAGAAATGGGAAGATGTTGTTGGAATTAAGGTGGGACAAGGCTTTGGGTTAACGGAGACTTCACCCATTACTCACACGGCAGCTAAATGGATGCCAGAGATCCGTTCTGAAAGCATTGGCGTTCCGATAATTGATACTGACGCTAAGATTGTTAATCCTGATACTTTAAAAGAATTAGGACCTAATGAAATTGGAGAATTATTAATAAAAGGACCTCAAGTAATGAAAGGATATTGGAAAAGTCCTGAAGAAACAAAGAAAACGATTATCGATGGTTGGTTAAGAACAGGAGATTTAGCGCGGATGGATGAACTAGGATATTTTTATATTGAAGGGCGCTCTAAAGACATCATTAAATATAAAGGGTATAAAGTAATGCCGCGTGAAGTCGAAGAAAAATTATATGAACACCCAGCAATTCTCGAAGCTGGTGTTGTTTCGGCACCTGATCCAAACATTGGAGAAACTATTAAAGCGTTTGTAGTTTTAAAACCAGATTATAAGGATAGCGGTATAACTGAGAGAGATATTATTGAATGGGCTAAAGAAAAATTAGCTGGCTATAAATACCCTCGTCAGATAGAATTTTTAAATATATTACCGAGAACTTCAGTAGGTAAAATATTTAGAAGAAAATTAAGAGAAAAGACTGTAAAAGAGTAATATATTCAGCTTACACTTAAAATTAGTTTAGTTTTTTTACCTTAAACTTAATTTACACTTTATATATGTGTAGCTACCTTATTTTATAATATAAATATATATTATATATATATATAAAATTTAATTTTTTAATGTGAATAACATGAATAAAGAAGAGATATGTTTTATGTCTGCCCTCGACATGTTCGAGGCCATAAGAAGGCAGGAATTAACTTCTATAGAAATAACGGAAACGATAATTGAAAGAATTGAAAAAATCAATCCAATAACAAACGCCTATTGCACAACAACATTCGACTTGGCTCGAAAGATGGCAAAAGAAGCAGATGATAAAGTGAAAAAAGGTGAAAATTTAGGATTATTAAATGGTATCCCTACATCAATTAAAGATTTAAATCCTGTAAAGGGAATTAGAACTACATATGGCTCTAAAATTTTTGAGAATAATATTGCTGACCATGATGACATCGCAGTTCGAAGATTAAGAAAAGAAGGATGCGTAATTTTAGGAAAAACTAATACACCTGAATTTGGATTCAAGGGAGTAACAGATAATTTAATATTCGGATATAGTCGCAACCCGTGGAACTTAGACGTCACAACGGGAGGATCCAGTGGTGGAGCAGCTTCAGCAGTTGTTTCAGGATTAGGAACTTTAGCACAAGGATCAGATGGAGGGGGTTCAATCAGGCACCCTTCAAGTTTTTGTGGAGCATTTGGTCTTAAACCAAGCTTTGGAAGGGTACCAAGATACCCCTCGCTTTTTCCAATGGATTTGGATTTATCAGTAGTTGGTCCAATCGTTCGGCATGTTAAAGACGCAGCATTGATGTTAGACGCAATGAAAGGTCCGTTCGAAGGCGATAAAGGTTCGTTACCCAAAGATGGATTTAGATACATTGATAAAATTAGTGAAGTTCCGGAAGGACTAAAAATTGGTTATTCATTAGACTTAGGATACGCAAAAGCAGTAGATCCTGAGGTAGAGAAAAATATTCTAAATTCTGTTGAATTGTTTGAGAATTTTGGATGGACCATCGAACCCGTTAAAATGAAACTGCGAAAAGCTCATCTTGCATTTACTACGATCTATACTTCTGCATATGGTTATAATTTAAAGTCGTATTTAAAAGAATGGGAAGAGAAAATGGACCCCGATTTAGTAAGATTAATTAAAGCAGGTTTAAGTTACGATGGAACATCACTACCAAAAGCATTTGACATTCGCGCTCAAATGTATGCAACTATTTATAAGGTGTTCAAGGATTACGATATTTTAATAACACCATCGACTGCTATTCCCGCTTTTAAGTTGGGAAGTATGTTTCCCTCTAAGATAAACGGGATTAATGTATCTCCAACTGCATGGATGCCGTTTTCGTTCCCATTTAATATGACAGGCCACCCCGCAGCTAGTATTCCTAGTGGCTGGTCAAGCAACGGTTTACCTATTGGTATGCAAATAATCGGGAATAGGTTTGATGAACTTACTGTTTTACAAGTTTCTAAAGCGTTCGAAGAAGTAGCTCCTTGGCAAGATAAAAGACCAATTTTTAGTTAATACTTCCTAATCACTTTGTTTTATTTTTTTTATTCTAAAACAAAATTTTTTACTGCTAGTTAATTTGCTATTCATGGATAATAAGAATTTTAACGGAAATAAAATGAATAAGAAACAACAGAGAAAAGAACTATTGAGTTTTAAAAAGACTCAATTAGCGCCTGAATATAGTAATTTAGAGTTTTCAATAGTACTTAACATGCCAGAACATGCAGCTAATATCGGTGCAATAGCTAGACTTATGAAGAATTTCAATTTCGAACATTTAATTATCTATAATCCATTTGAAAAAGCAGAAAAAATTCGAAGCTACCATACGCAAGGTTTCGCGATGCATGGTAAAGAAATCCTTTTTAACGCAGAAATTATAACGATTGGAAACCAAATTGACCACCTTTCTGGCTTTAAAGCATTGATGAACAGATTCGATATTAAAATTGCTTCAACAGCAAAAGGAAAACATTATACGAATATACGAAGATTAGCTACTTTCCCTGCAGAATTAACCCTCCCAATATCAGGAAAACCTCTTAAAATTGCTCTGGTTTTTGGGAGGGAGTCCCACGGTCTTACGAATGACGAAATCGAGATGACTGATTTAGTTGTACGAATACCTTCTGATGATGATTACCCTACGCTCAATCTTTCTCAAGCTTGTGGAATTATATTATATGAGATATATAAAAAAATACACAATCTAGAAATTGGAAGAGGTCTCAAACCAGTCTTACTTGCAAATAAACAAGATAAGCAAATGTTATATAATTTAATTAAAAATTTAATTGTAAATCTTAAAATTCGCACCTACAGAAAAGAAAATGTATTTTTCGCCTTAAAAAATGTTTTTGAAAGGGCGTTCGTATCTAAAAAAGAAATAAACCTTATTATTGGGGTATTTTCAAAATTGAATTCGTATTTAAAAAAAAGAGAAATATGAGAAGATTAAATTTAATAGTTTAATCATACTAAATTGCTTGATAATACCTAGGCTTGCGGTCATAGACTACCATTAGTTTATCAGGTGTGTCGTTAACAATTCTTCTAATTACTTTAGCCAAAGCATTATGTGTATCGTACCCCATGGCATTAGCCCATTCACGAGCAGTAGATTTTCCTACTTCCTTCAATTTATCTAAACACATTTGTTCATATGTTTTTGGAATTACTTTTTTTGCTCTTAACGTTAATATTTACCTCCAATTCAGTTTTATTACTATTTAAATTTAATCTTTTAATAAGATCGTAGTGTTAATGAATGATTATATTATAGAAAATTGCTATCTACACTGCTCATAACTATAAGAACAGCGATTTTTAATTCTAAGCTTTACTCGGGTGGCATCTCCTAATATTTCAATAAAATCTATCCTAAAAAAAAATTAGATGAGGGGCTATTTAAACCATGATGCAGATTAGTTGTAGACGAATACTACTTTTTTGTACTAAGATCTAAATTGACCAATTATATAAACACGAAAATTTGATTTTAGCTAGAAAGAAAAATACAACTTATTTTTGATAAAATCGTTATTTAAGTAATAAGCTTTAAAATTTGTAAATAAAAAGAGCAATTAAAAAAGCATTTATTAAGAATAGATGATGTAAAATTATGCTAATAGGTTAAAATAGAGTCCATTAATAACATTTTAATTGAAAAAATTAACTAATTTAAATATAGCTTTAAAACTGGGAAAGAATTCCCACAAAGAATTTAATGTTTTGATTCAACAACTATTAGCACTTTAATACATTAAATCAGCAATATAATTCATTTTTTACTATTAAGTAAAATTCTTCGTAGCGAAGAATGATGATTAAATTTTAGACTTCACTATAAACCATCTAAGTGAAGCGATTTAAATAGGTGGCGAAAAATTGTAATATCAAATAGCCCTAAAACTACATGAATTTTAGAATTTTAAAGATTAAACTAATAAGATTCAATGTAAACTAAAAGGGGAAAAAATAAAAACAAAAATGACTCCTGCGCCGCCTTGGATTTTTGTCTTTTGGTAGCGTAAGGTTTACGCCCAATCAGTACTCTTCCCCTAGTTAATATTTTGACCTAACTATTAGGTCTTGGCGACAGGAGTCACCCTCTTAAAATTGTTGCCAGATTTGAGCTCTTTAAAAAATTTTATTTATTAAATTACTACAATATTACCCATTACTAACATCAAAACCGTTAACCCTTTAAAATGCTTAAGAATATCTTAAAATATAGGTTTTAATTAATTTAAGCCCTATTACATAAAATATGTATTTGAACAATGCTGTACGGTAATTTAACCCACAAAAAGTACACTTATCTTTAAAATAAAAAGATATATATAGCCTTTTGTGGTAATTTTAATTAACCATGTCTCAATCGTATAAAGATTTTTTAAAAAAATACAAAATTGACGACTTTAAAACGAATTTAAAGCTAAGTGGAAGCACAAAAATAGATTTCTATAACGACATTGATAAATTATTGAAAACGATGAGTACAATATTTGATAAGCTTGCAATGATTGCGCCTATGAGAGGATCACAAGTATTACTGGCAATTGCAAAATTAACTGGCCCTAATAATGTCGTAAACAAAACGGATATTAAGAGATGTTTAAATATTGATAGATTAGAGAAGATTCTATCTGCTATTAAATACTTAGAGAAAGCGAAGTATATTACGATTGAGAAGAAGACAAAAAAGTTCCATATTATAAAATTAAACGAAGAAGATAACCCAGATTTAATAATCTTTAGAGAAATCGTTCAAAAATACTGGAAATCACCTCAAGAAGAAGTTGAACAAGCAAATAAATGGAGGGATGGAAAATGAGAAATTCGCTGAAAACAGTTACAGAATTAAATTTTGAAGACGAACAAGGCTTAAAGGAGGCCACTAAAATAATTAGATCGGAGTATTACAAGAAAGCACTTAAGTCTAGTTTGTACATTGTTATAGTTTTAATAGTTGCGCTTGGTTATCTCGTATTCGGTTATTTACCTTACATGGATAATACATCTTTTCCATATTTTCTCGTCACTGAAAATACCACTCCTGCAAATAATGGATTTTTTTTGGACTTAACTTTAGGGTGGAGTTTCTTTAGTACTTCAATTTTCTTGATAGTTTATTTTATACGATTAATCCAAGTTAAATTTACACCCTCGTTGATTAATTTTATTGAGAAAGAGACTAAATATGCAGGTTTTGAATTTAAGAGAATATTTGATAGTTTAGGATTATTTGTAATTGTGAATGCTATGTCTATCACATTGCTTTTTGTCGTTGAAACTAATCTAATCAGATACGTTAATAGTGACTGGAGCAATGTATTTAAAAACTTGCTTTTAATTTACTTATTAATTAGTCTAGCCGTACCTATTATATGGATCTTTAGAAACGATAAGTTCGTTATTAAAGTAAAGGATAATGTTTTTGTTCAATGTGATTTGCACTATAATTTTAAGAAGAATAAGAAATACGCCCCAAATCTAGTAGGTATTATTTTAACATCAAACCGATTATGCTCGAAATTTGATAAATCTGGAAAATACATACATTCCAAAATTTCAGAAGGGAGATGGTTAGTAAGGAATGACCCTTCAGCGATATCGCCATACCTCCATTTTGAAGAGTATTCTGTGCCATTTAACTTTCAAAAGCAATTTTTAAACATTGTATTAGCTCTAAACGAGTGGGAAAACAACTATGTGGCAAATCTCGATTCCCTTAACTATTATTTTTCAAGAAATTTCTTGTATTATAATTTCAATTCAAAAAAACGCAGTAAAAAACATCTCATTTACTTCAAATTTCTAAACATCTAAAAATAAATTTTTTCCAATCTACTCATTATATTAAAATATAGTTCGATGACAGTTCAATTAATATCAAGATTATAATAAAAATAGTTGCTCCTGATATAAAATAATAGGGACGCCCTTTCTCTTCTTGTGGGATTACTTCTCGTACAATAATATAAAGAATTATACCCGAAATAAAAGCAAAGCAGTGGAATATAACAAATGAGGATAATGGGTAAATTAATTCGAAGATTAAACCGATTAAAACGCCGGTTAAGACGGAAGTAATAGAGACTATTTTTATAAAATTATGTTCTTCGATTTTTGTATGAATGTTAATATCGAAGATTTTTATGTGTCTGTTTGAGGTATTTGAAATTGTTGCTTTCAAAATAGCAAAAAATGAAAATAATATCCCTGAAAATAAATTTTCTTTGAGCAAGTTAAATATGATTAATCCAACTATGATATGATAAAAGTAATTTATCACAATATGAACTTTCTCTAAATCTTTGTTCAAATGCGATTCAAGTTCCATTTTAATCTCTTTTTCGTGTTCCTTAAGTTCTTTATCTTGCTTGCTTAAACCTGTTAACGATTCAGCTAATTTTCTTAGCGTAAGGTTGTCCCAGTTTTCTCTTTCTAGTTCAATATTTAATTTGTGCCCTGTTACTTCTTCTTCAATTTCTAACTGTTTTTTTCTTATAACTAAATCTTTTATTATTGTTCTACATTGATTACCAACCCGTTTTAAAATCATTTTTTCACTTAAGTGGATAAAACAAAAGCCAACAAAGATAGCTGAATAAGTAAAAATTTCTTGATTATAATGAGATAATTCTTGAAATATTTCCGGCAGCAGTTTTAGAAAAAAATACGCAATCGAAAAACCCGCGACTATAGAAACTTGCTTTTCTTTTGATTTAGGTCCTTTACATTCAAAGCAGTATTTTTCGTGATAAAGTTCTGTTAAAAGAAATAGAACGCCAATGACTAATCCTAAAATTAAGGCGATGACCATATTTCCTTCTGAC
>JAHQWJ010000019.1 GCA_029856125.1 Promethearchaeia archaeon
TATCGTCTTGTTTAATTTTTAATAGAATATCACATTTGGGACATCGAAAAATATGAGGAATTCCAATATTATTCTGAATCGTGTAATTAGTCACGCAGCAATTATGAAATGCCGTTCCACATCCTTCACAAAGTTGCAAAGTATCGCTTATATCAGCACAACATGGACAAATTTCTTCTTGACATAGATGACATTTCAAGCCAACATCGTTGGTGTGTGAAGGTTTTAAACTCTTAGCTAGATGAGAATAAAAATCGTAATCTTCTTTACGTAGTTTAATTTTTTCTGATCTATCCCCGAGCAAGTTAACGATTTGTTTAGAATTGGTTAATTTTTTAATAATCGACAAGAAATCTTTTTTATCTGTGAGATAAAATATCCCACCATTCGTGTCGCTAGCGAGTATGTTTAATTTAACATCATCCTTATGGAATCGTTCTTCTTTCTCTGAAACCCGTATAATATCTATAAATGTGGGTATTATTTTTATTTTAGAAACCAACCCGAACAGTGCGTCTGTATAATCTTCAGAGAGATCGCTAGGTGTATCAGTAATTATAATTATTCTGTTGTGTCTTGATTTTTTCTTTGTTATTTCAGCGATATATGAGAAAATATAAAATAAACCATTTTCAAAAAAGGATTGTTTTTTTGGTCGAGATTTCCAATTTTCTTCAATAGCATTTTCAATAATGGTTGAATCTTTTTTATCAGTTATAAAAATTGGATTTCCTTCTTCTTGGAATATCAACAAACCGTAGTGTCCTTTAATATTAGTTTTATTTTTTTCCAAGATGAACTGTTTTAGGGCTTTCTGGATTTCCTTCTTCTTTAAAATGTCTTTCGTTAAATCCAAGTAGAAAAAAATATCCTCGTAAGTAGAATTCATAATGATTTTGAATACCGATAAGATTTATAATTTAGTGTAGAAAGTTATTCTTTAAATATTTTTTTTTATCCAAAAAACTTTAAAAAATATTTAGCTATTGTACATATTATTAAAAGTAAAAAGGAATGAGCTTAAAATGGAAGAATTTTTAAAAAACTTTCAACTTTCAGATAACGCTATTAAATTATACACTAAGACTATTGGTCGACAACCCTTATCATCAGTTGAACTCTATTCTCTTTTGCCAAATATTTCTCAGGAAGAATTTAATAATGTTCTAGGGGACCTCATTGATAATGGTTTATTTATTCCAAATTCCAATCAAAATCAAGGCTTAATTTTGCATTATTTAACAATCCCTCCAATAAAACCTATATTAAATTATTATACAAACATTAGCAATAATCTAACTAGCATTAAAAGCCAACTACAACTTTTACTCTCAAATTCTTTAGCGAAAATTTTTGAAGATAATCAGATAATTGAATTGAATACTATGTATGACGCAACGCAAGAATTAAGAAAAGATGTTGAAGAAGATGTTATCATTCAGAAACAAGATATTGATGATATTGTAAAAGGAATGGAAAATTTAAACATTATAAAAGAAGTATTGGAGAACTTACGTCAAACAGTCAAGGGAATAACTCAGACTCAATTTTCATCGTTAATCAACCTAATTGCCAATATTAAAAATGAAATTTTTATTAAAATCGAGAGTTTGGAATTAAAAAAATCAGAGAAAGCTGTAAAAGAAATTGTTGAAGAAGCCTTCAAAGAAAATTTTAATAAATTACTTGGAGATTTTACTGCCAACTTACATAAATTGATTGGAGACGAGTTTGACAATACAATCGAATCGCTTAACAACATACTTAATTCCACATTTCGATTTCGAGACGATTTTCAGATGGTATTACTTAATATGCTCTCTACAAATGAAAAAAGAATTAAAGTAATAATTGAACTGATCAAAAATAAGAAAACAGGCTTAGAAAGTGACCTTAAAGAGTTTGAAAAAATAATAATAGATAACTTCACAGAAATAATAGAAAAATCTGTCGATTCGGTGGCATCCCTAAACGAACCAATTAATAATACTTTAGACAACTATTTTAATACAATTAAAGAATCAATGGAGTTAGAATCCGATAACTTCTGGCAGATCACAAGCATAGCAAGAGTAAAAGAAGAAATAAGTAATATTATCTCTCATTCCACTCAAAATCTATTGCTAATTGTCCCAAAACTAGAAGAAATTCTTTCATTCGATGATTTCAAAGATAATCCAAATACCATTAAAATTCAAATTGCTTCCTCAGAAGCTCATACAAATAGCCTCGTTAAAAAATATAAAGATTTAAAAAACTTCGAATACCGAATCCTTAAAAACGAAAATGTTATCATTTGTAGGGGGGACGATGATAGCCTTGTAATTGGTATTATAGATATGGAATTAAAGAACGCTTCAGAAAATTTTATTGGTTTTGCTTCAAAAAACAAATCTTTAATAAAGCTGTTCCAATTTGTTGTTAAAGCAATATGGGATATTGGTAGCTCAAGTTTGCAGGAAACGCCTAGAACACTTAATATAACGGTTCCTAAAAGTAGCAGCGTTTCAAAAACCACTATAACCACAAAAACATCTAAACCTGTTAGACCATCTCCATTAGAAACTCTGCTAAAAACTACTCCTAGCCCTATTACTAAAAAACCGGTTGATAACCAAGTTAAAAAACAAAAAGCTAAAACCTCGGATGGTAAAATTGCACATTTAACTGAAGAACTCAATAAAAAAATCAAAGAACCTAAAAAAGAACGCGAACCCGATCAAACAGCTAAACCTACTGATGAACCAACGAAAGGCGATGAATCTGGAATTGTAATAAATAACGCCTTTAAAACTTTAATCAACAAGCTACATAAGCTTCAAGGCGATGAATTTAGTAAAGAAATGGCGATCATCGCAGATTTAATTTTAGAAAAGAAAGGATTTAGTGTTACCCTTCACAAGATTAGAAGCAAAATAAACCAATATAAAAATCACCTAAGTCATTTAAACAATGTAGATATTGAGCACATTATTGAAAGCATTGAAGAGTGGAAAGAACACATCCTATAACATTAAGCTGGTTTTGGGCCTTTCTTTTTTGCTAGAAAGTTTAACAAAAAAGAATGAAAGACCGTCCAAACAAGCAATAAAAGAAATAATATCAAAAAAATAATTGCTACGGTCATTGATACAACAAAACTGGGATTTAATATACCAATGATACCAAAAATCGGAGAGAGGGGAGCTAAAAGAATAAAAACATAATATACAATTTTACCTTTTTCACCAAATTTAATGTGCGTAGTTATATTTAACCAGCCAAAGAAAATTAATAGAAAGGGCACAACATAATAAGTTATAGCCAAGAAAGGATATGTTAAACCACCTAATGCAAACGCGTGGAAATAATTTGTATAGAAGAATCCTATTATTAAAAGACAACTTACAGGTGTAGGTACGCCTGTATATCCAGGATCTTCGAGAATATTAAATCTAGCTAACCGTAATACTGCACCTAAGGCAAAACATATGCATCCTATTATTAGAATATAATCGTAAAATGTTCCAGTTTTGAACGCTTGAAATGACAAGATTGCTGGGACAATACCGAACGTCAAAGAATCGCTAAGAGAATCTAATTCTCTGCCCATATCGTTTACTGTTCCCGTTTTTCTTGCGATGTAACCATCAATAAGATCGGTTCCTAAAGTAATTGATATTAAAAAGAAACCTAAGGAAATAGCATCTCGGGTTCCATATGAGCCACAAATCAAGGCAATAATTCCTATCGTGGTCCCTATGAGCGTTACATAATCTTTAATTTTTAATAAACTTGGTATCGTTGATTTTGTTGACAATTTTTTCCCACTTCGTAATTATACTATAATTAAAACCTTAGTTTAATTAAAACATTTCTTTATAATGCAAGTAGAGATACCAACCTATCCTTACATTTATTAGACTAAATTGATTATTGATGATTAAAATAAAATATTGTTAAATTGTAAAAAGGTTGATTTTGTGAGCTGTCCTAATTGTGGAGATCCAATAGATGAAAATCAAAAATTCTGTGAAAAATGTGGAGCAGAATTGCGATCGGTTAAAAAACCACCCGAAACGGGAGAAAAAATTAGCTTAACATCTTCCCCAAGTCAAACATCTTCGGAAACTGGTAAGTTGTTTGATTTAAGCAGAAATTACTATATAATTAAAGAGCGCATGTGGGATATGGGCTTTGGAGATATTATGGATGAAGAAGGAAAACTTATAGGAAAAATGCATAGAATCCTTCTAAGCATAAGGAGAAGAGTTGAACTCCAAGAACTTGATGGCACAGTCGCTGCCACCATTCATAGTAAAATAGTTTCTGCCAGAGGAGCGCAAGATTTAAAAACTCCTGATGGAGTCTTAATCGCAAGAATTAAAAAGAAAATATTAACATTTTTTAAGTCGAAATTTTATTTAGAAGATCCTCTCGGTGTGCGCTGGTTTGAAGCTGATGGGAATTTTTTTGGCTGGTCGTTTAAAATCTACGATTTAACTACGGGAAAATTAGTAGCAGAAATAGAAAAAGCTGATAGATGGCGAGATGTCTTCTTAGGCGGAATCTTTGACTTTGCTGATAATTACGCTCTGAAAATTTTAGATAACGAAACCGACAGAAGAATTTTATTAGGATTTGTGCTGTCTATTGATAATGTGATGCACGATACAGGGGGAATGGGTGTTGGAGGAATGGGTTCACGCCGCCGTGGCCCTTTTGGAATGCCTCGTCGTAGAATTTAATTCAAGAAGTTAATATAAAAAAAATTCCTATCTTTTTTTGAATTTTTATAGTTCTCTTCCACAATTTTTACAAAATTTCCAATTGTGAGAAATTTCTTCGCCACATTTAACACATTTATTAGAGAGAGGTTTTACTTCATAATCACCAGCATTCTGTGTGTTTTTATTGTCTTTAATCGCGAGTAATATCGAAGAATTTATCATCTCACTTAAATTGATGCTTTCTAGGCGGCCAATACTTCTCTCATTAGCCAAAGTTATGGAAAACAAAAGGTTGTCCCTGGTTTCAATTACCACAACGTAGATTTTTTGGATTTTAGTACTATACGCTTTTTTGATCTGTGTTAAAGGAATTACGAAACCATCTTTATAATTATCAACCGAGGAACCCCTTTCAGTAAGGCTTATATTTGACTTTTTTACAAGTGATAATTCTAATTTTGATAATATTATTTTCCCATATTCCATTTTGAATTTCCAATCTTTTACTACTTCCCCTTCGCAAAAAGAACCCTCGGTACTATATACTAACGCCATTTTTTTTTTTAATATCTTTAATCTTATTCTTAGTTTCTTAATTTATATGTGTACTATCTTCTTAATAAGTTCTAGTAGTCCAATTGTTAAAAAGAGCAAAAATTTTTATAGCTAAAATTTGATTATACCTTTAAAAACTTTAATATAAAGAAAAAGAGAGAGAAAAAAAAATGTCACTTCAAAAGACTAGAGAATTTATGATGCGTGAGAAAATGATTTCTTTAACTGACAAGGGCGAGATTAAAAATCTTAACGACGAATTACTTGGAACTTTTAGAGGAAATTTAATAAAAATTGGTAATACCTACCGAATAAGAGATCTTGACGAGGTTCCCATATTAACGATTCAAGAAAAGATAATCTCCATACGAGCTACTTACAAGTTTTATAAGGGAGGAGAGAAAGAGGATGATAAATTCATTGGGCAACTTAAAAGAAAGATCGTAGCAATTAGACCTACTTATTGGTTTGAGGATCCTAATGAGAATAGAGTTTTCACGATGAAAGGAAATATTATGACGCTTAAATTCAAAATTTTTAAGGATGGCCAGGAAGTTGCCGAAATACGAAAAAAATTATGGAAAAGTCTTCTCAAGAATACTTTTGGGGTAAAAATGTCTCCAGAATTGGACGATTCTTCCGCGATGCTTATACTAGGTATAGTAATAATGCTCCACCACGAAAAAGAGGAAAATAGAAATTAAAACTTCGATAATCAATTTATTCGGTTTTTTTTATAATTTTATTTTTTTTAATTTTGTTTTTTTGAATAGATTATAGATTTGAATAGATTTTAATATAGGAAATTTTATATTTTGGTAAAAAGACTATTTCGTTAAATTAAACCGTTTTTAAATCTAATCTTTAAACTTAAACATGTTATAAAAATAACTTATGACCGAAACCTACGATGAATTCATAGTTTATGACCTACAAAATACGGGAGACCGCACGAGGTTAAATATTAAACCAGAAGAGCTTCAAAATCATTTAAATCCTGAACAAGTGCTAATAATAATACGTGAAGACCTTAGAAGGATTTTCATTTGGAAAGGCGTGAAATCTCCTGTAAGAAAAAGGTTCATAAGCTCTCAAGTAGCACAAGATTTGCAAAGAGATTTAATTAAAGACGCTCGATATCATAGATGTAAAATAGTCTCCATAGATCAAGGAGACGAACTCCAAGAATTTTTAAGCGCGTTCAGGTTGGAATCTATGGAAGTAACAGAACGACTTCCCGATATGCGATATGTAAGAAATGTTGAGCGTGACAGATTGCTCGAACAAGAACGTTTTGCGAAAGAATCGAAAGAAAGGAAGGTTAAACCTGATGATGAATATTATTCTCCAATTTTAGACGACACAACTAGTGATGTAGTAATGTCCTCATTTGGAATAGGACACCCTTTGAAAAAAGAAAAAGGTCGATTGGTTCAACCTTCTAAAATTGATGTGACTATAGGATTAGCAGAAGAAGAAAAAGAAAAAATCAAACAAAAAATATTAAAAATTAGCGTACCGGAAAATATGGAGCGACAAAACTTAATTCTTGGACATAACTTA
Organism: Promethearchaeia archaeon; assembly: GCA_029856125.1. Classification (GTDB taxonomy): domain Archaea; phylum Asgardarchaeota; class Lokiarchaeia; order Sigyniarchaeales; family SOKP01; genus SOKP01. The sequence goes on from JAHQWJ010000019.1 coordinate 6,828, forward strand.
TACGGTGCTGTCTCGAAAGTAACGGATGTTTTTGGTAAGAATGTCGTAGAAATTGTTTGGGAAGAAGTTAAAAAGGTTCCTAAAGGCGTGCTTGAATTAGATGAGAACGTCTTTAGAGTTTATTTTGATGACAAAAAGGGGATAGTCGAAGCAGTAGAAGTTCTCAAGAAAGGTGAATCGTCTTCTGAACTTAATGTTGATGTTAAAAAACCTAAGACCGCTACTAGAAGAGAACTACCAAAAATCCCTAATAGCGAAGATTAAGTATTGCGTAATCCTTATCAATTAGTATTTAAAAATAAATCAAAATATGTGAAATTCCATCTCATTTTATAGTTCGGACGAATCTTCGTCTTCAACTTCGATTTCTCTGAGGGTTTCCTCTTCTGATTCTCCTTCATCTTCTAAATCGTCGAGATCAGTAATTTCTTGTTCGTTTTCAACTGGTCTTGTTTCTTCCTCTTCCTCTTCTTCTTTTTTCGCTTCTGCTTTTTTCTCGGGTTTGTTTTTCTTTTTAATTTTCTTCAAACCTTCGATTGCCTCTTTGCGTACTATTGGAGAAGGATCTTTTAAAGCTTTTGCTAACACGTCAAGAGAGTGAGGGTGTGCAAAATCCCCCAATTCGTCAGCAGCTTCTTTTCGAACGATTTCATCTCTGTCGTTTAATAAGATGTAAGCAAAAACCCCTAGAACTTCGTTTTCTCCTAATTCCCCCAAAGTGTCTACAGCGTCTTTCCTTACTCCCGGATTGGGGTCAGTCAAAGCCGTGTTGGCTAATTCCTTTATCGTTCTATCAAAATATCCAAGCGGTTGTATACCGCTTAGATCAACTCCACAAAACTTGCAGAAATTATGTCCAATTTTAATAGCCTTTCCACACGAAACGCAAATACGCTGGGTTTCAAAATCAATGCTAGGTTTTGCAAAACTCGTGGGAGTTGGTTCACTTACAGGTTCTCTATTTACCCTATAAGGATTTTTCCCACGATTTTGATTATACTTATCGTTTCCCATTTTATATACTCTTTTTATTATTTCTTTATATTGCTCCTTATAACTTAAGATCATAATAGAATTTAATTTTAATTAACTTAATGGAGACCAATTTTTGAAAATAAAAAGTAAATAGATTAAAAAAAATGTTTAATTTTAAGCTATGGTTATGTCTTTAGCTAAATATACATCTTGTACTGCGTTAAGAATTCTAATTCCCTCCGGTGTTGGTTTCTTAAACGCTTTTCGACCTAATATGAGTCCCATACCACCAGAGCGTTTGTTGATGACTGCGGCTTTCACAGCATCAGCTAAGTCGTTTCCACCCGTTTCTCCACCAGAGTTAATTAATCCAACCCTTCCCATGTAGCAATTCGCAACCTGATAACGGTTCCATTCGATAGGATGATCTGTTGCTAATTTTTCGTACACAAGTTTGTCGGTTTTACCGAAATTTAAATCAAGGAAGCCACGATTTAACGTAGACAATTTCTGTTTTACAATATCAGCCTCTATAGTAACTCCGAGATAGTTTGCTTGGCTTTCTAAATCGTTTGCTGTGTGATAATCTTTTCCACCTTTTATAAATTCTTCCTTATTTCTAAGGTAAGTCCATAGGACGCAAACCAGTCCTAGTTCGTGAGCGTATTTGAACGCTTCAGATGTCTCTTGAATGTGTCTTCTTGAATATGGAGACCCAAAATATACTGTTGAGCCAATAGCTGCAGCACCCATATCCCAAGCTTGATCAACGGTAGCGAACATAGTTTGATCTGATAAGTTTGGTTTAGTGAGCAATTCGTTGTGATTTATTTTTACAACAAATGGAATCTTGTGCGCATACTTCCTACTAATCGACCCTAACACGCCTAGAGTAGACGCTACGCCGTTACACCCTCCCTCTATTGCTAATTTGACGATGTTTTCTGGATCAAAATATCGAGGATTGATCGCAAAACTGGCTGAAGCAGTATGTTCAATACCCTGATCTACAGGAAGAATAGAAAGATATCCAGTACCCGCTAATCTCCCACGCTGATTAAACATGCGCTCTAAATTATTCAGTACTAAATTGTTACGATCAGAGTGCTCCCAGACTCGATCTATAATATCTGGCCCAGGAACATGAATCATTTCTTTTGGAATACCTGTACATGTGTGATTTAAAAGGTTATCCGCATCATCACCGAGTAATTTTTTAATTTCTTCAAAATTAATTTTCATTCACCAGATTTTTTAAGTTAAAACTAACAAAGAAATAAGAGCCGTAATATAAAATGTTTTACTTTTAATTTTTTACCTAAAAATTAGCGTTTAATCTGTTTGAGAGTCGGAGGAGAAAAATTCTTTTAACAAATCAGAAAGAAGGTGATAATTATTTGAGTTTATCTTCGACTTACCGCATTCTAATTTTAACAAAATCTTACGCTTTTC
>JAHQWJ010000020.1 GCA_029856125.1 Promethearchaeia archaeon
ACAAGAGAACCAAGGTTAACTCTTTCCTTAAAATTCCATATATTAAGAACACGCCAGTTATAGCTGGTAGCCCTAACCATAATACCGTGACAGGGCTCAAAATAACATTTATCGGCTCTAAAGCGTTGAATATTAATAAAACTTCTAAAATTATTCCGAGTAATACCATTATGGGCATAGCTTTAAATATAAATTCTTTGGTTCGAACCCATGTTTGTTTAAAGATAACAGCGTAATTAGGTAATCGATATTCATGCATTTCCATTATTAGTTCTGTACATTGCCCAGGCAGCGTTTTATTCAATATTCGCCCCACTACAAAAATAACAGAAAAATTAATCAGAATTAATATTAATACCCAAAAAAATCCTAAATAGCGCCCAACCAAACCTAAAACGACGGTCATTACCGCCGCGCATGGTACAAGAGAAGTAAGGGCAATAGATATCTTTTTCTCTCTTTCAGTTTCCATTATTCTACATCCCGCACATGCCGGAACGTTACATCCAAATCCTAAAATCATTGGAATAATCGTTTTTCCATGGACTCCGAGGGAGTGCATTACTCTATCCATTAAAAACGCTGCTCTCGGCAAATAACCCGTATCTTGTAGAATTTCTATCACGAAAAAGAACGGTATTACATAGACTAAAACGCCTCCAACGGCTCCAAATAAACCTCCTACGCCGCCATCCCAGAGAATTTTAACCCATACATTATCTTCACTTATACTTGCATAAATAAGATCGCTCCAAACAATAAAAGCATCGTCGATCAAGCCAGCAATGAAGTCCCCTATAGAAAAAGTAAAGAAATATATTCCTAATAATGCCGCAATCAAAATAACATATCCAAAAATAGAATGAGTTGTGAGATGGTCGAAAAAATCAGCAAGAGTTCTCCTTTTCCTACTTTTTTTTATTTTAGTTCTGAGGACTAAATCTATAATTTTTTTAATATTGCTGTAAATTTCTAATGATATAATTGTATTAATATCCTCACCGTGTATATCTTCAAGCTCCTCTCGATATTTTTGAGATAAATCAATAATTACTTTTCCTTCTTCATAGTTCGTAAATATCTGAATAACCTCACTGTCTCTTTCCAATAGTTTTATCGCTAAAAACCTTGAGGGATAATTACATGAGGATGTAATTTGTTCATTACTGTTTATCTTTTCAATTAAGCTTAAAATTTTTAATTCTACTTCTTTTCCGAAAGAAGTTATCTGATTCAATTCTGGAAATGTGAAATTTTTTTTTATTGTTTCCTTAGTCCCATTTCTTTTAAGAACATGCTCTACGCGATAATAATGGCGACCACGATGCTTAGATTCTATTGATCGTTTTCTTCTAGAATGAGGGCGAGGGCGAGGGTGACCATGATACTTAGATTCTATTAAATGCTTTCCTCTATAATCTTGGAGAGGGCGACGATGCACTACCAGCTCAATCGCCTCTTCTAATAGTTTATGGACTCCAGTTCCATGAACTGCTACCACAGGAAGAACAGGTAATTTAAAAATCCTTTCTAGTTCCTTAAAATCTAAATCAATATTCCTTTTTCGTAATATATCCATCTGATTTATAGCTAGAATCATCGGTACTTTTAATTCTAACAATTGAAAGGTAAAAAATAGATTTCGCTCTAAATTTGTAGCATCGATAACATTTATGATAATATCGACTTCTTCGGATATAACAAATTCTCTACTTACTATTTCTTCTAAGGAATATGTTGAAAGAGAGTATATCCCAGGTAAATCTACAATATTAAAATGATACCCTAAAAATTCTAAACGACCTTCCATTCGCTCAACGGTTTTTCCAGGCCAATTTCCAATTGTTTGACTAAGACCAGTAAGCTGATTAAAAATCACGGATTTGCCAACGTTTGGATTGCCTGCCAGAGCGATGTTTATAGTGTCTTTAAAATTTAGGTCATTTTTAGATTTATTCTTTGGCGAATGACAACTCATTATTAACACACTGTTCTTATTATAAGATAAACTACAATTTTAAATGATTTCTACCTTAATTTGTTGCCAAAATTAGGTTAAACAAGCTCCATTACATTCTACTATAATTTTAGAAGCCAAACCCCTACCTATTACTAGCGAAGAGCCTTTTACGATTATTTCTAATGGTCCATTGAAAGGTGCATTTTTAGTTTTTCTTATTTTTACACCCGGAACAACACCTAGATTAGCAAGCCGAGTTTTTGCATTACGACCCGCATTTACACGTAATACCACTACTTCTTCCCCCTTCTCACATTCAATTAAACATTTCGTGAGAGAGGTACCAATGTTTTGATTTTCCTTACTATTTATTGATTTTTTTGACATTTTAATTCAATGGTATTATAATCACTACTGTCAATTAAAAGATAATTTAACTCAATTTAAATATTTTAGTTATAATTAATTAGGCATAAAAAATCTTTTAAATTTGGGCTGACATTTTTAAATTCTTTGAAATCTATAGTTGAATCTATATATATTAAATAACTCTTAAGAAAATTATCATTATTGGCTTTAGTTTTTAATAGAGATATGAAATTGATTTTTCTTCTTAGATATAATAAAGAGTTTTTATTCATAAAGCAGTTAGGAAATTCTTAATAATATGATCAATTCTCCGACGATCATTACAAAAAGTGAATTCTAACCAAAAATTTTTTTGCTTAATATTGTTATCACTCTTATAAGCACTTTATATGACTTATTAATAATCTATTTTTGAAAACTACTAAAAGGTGTTAATTTTTGAGTGATTTAGAAGGTTTAACAAGAAGATTAATAACGCAAAATAAGACTGATGAAGAAATCCTTAAAAGGTTAGTTCAAGAATACACTGATTTTAAGGACATCAATAAAGAGTTGGCGTATACACTGGCAAGTGCCATATTAACAGAGTGTAAAAGAAGTGATATCTCAAAAATATCAGAACCGTTTATTAAAGATTTATTAGATATTAATATGGCAAATGTGAGCGTAGGAAAACAAGGAGTCGGTTGTCGCGGGGTAGGGGACTTTTTTGTTCATAAATTACTTGCAAAATTATCAGAAACTAAAAAAAAACCCTTCTTATCTCCAACAGCTCTAGATGATGCGGGAGCGGTTAATTTGTCTGACATGAGTGATTTTAATGAAACGGATAAAATTATTATTGTCTCAAAAATGGAGGGAATCCATAGTCGCCTTAGTGATTTTCCGTTCGTTTGTGGTTTTCATGTTACTCGAGCATGCTTACGAGATTTGTACGTAAAGGGAGCAGAACCAATTTCCATTATGATTGATGTTCATTTAGCTGATGACGCAGATGTAGGAAAATTGTTCGATTTTATGGCGGGAATTTCCGCAGTTGCCGAAATATCAGGTGTACCAATAACTGCTGGTTCAACTTTAAGGATTGGAGGAGATATGGTTATTGGAAATAGGTTAGTGGGCGGAATTAGTGCGGTTGGTGTTGCTCGAAACAAATTATTGGCGAGGCGCAACATTCAGGTTGGAGATAAAATCTTAATGACTGAGGGTGCTGGAGGTGGAACTATAACGACAACAGCCATATACTCAGGAAATCATAATGTCGTAAACGAAACGATGAATGTTAAATTCCTAGAGGCTTGTAATGTTTTGTTTAAAAAAGAATATTTTAGTGATATTAGGGCGATGTGTGATGTCACAAACGGAGGACTTAGAGGAGATTTATACGAAATAAACTATGAAGCAAAATCAGGAGTAACAATCTATGAACAGCGCGTACGAGGACTTGTTAATCCCGTAGTGTTAGAATTATTAGAAAAAGTGGGAGTTGATTACTTAGGTGTATCGTTAGATGCACTTCTAATTTACTGCGAAGACAGTATATCGGAACAAATAATCAGTGATTTAGCATCGAGAAATATTAAATGCGCAGAAATCGGTTACGTAGACAATTCTAATCAAGTAAATATGATTTACAAGGGAGAAGTGAAAAAATCAATTCTTCCCAAATTTCGAGAATCTGCTTACACTAAAATTAAACAAGAAATAGGGGAAGAAACTCCTGAAATAAAGTTGGAAATGGAGAAAAAAATTGAAAAAGCAGCTACAGAAGCATTAAAAAAAAGACAAAAAATTATTGATTACATTAAAAAACAAAGTATAACGAATGTCTAAAGCTTCATTCTACCTTATAATTTAGTCTTCTTCATTTAAAGTAAGAACTTCGTTGAGTGATCCAGACCTAAATCCTTCTAAATCAACTGTAATGTAGCAAAATCCTAATTGTTTGAATTTAGTTTTAATTTGTTTAATACTTTTGTCAGTCATAACTTTCATAATATCTTCAGGCATAAGCTCGATTCGTGCTAGCTTTCCGTCATGAAGTCTGACTCGTAATTGATTTAAATTGTAGGTGTTTTTCAAGAATTTTTCAGCCTCTCTAATCATATCTAATTTCTCCTCGTTAATATCTTGATCGTAGGGTATTCGCGACGAAAAACAAGCCATTGAAGGTTTCGACTGTACTTCTAAGTTAAAGTATTTGCATATTTCTCTAATCTCTTGTTTGTTTATTTTGAAATCTATATAAGGAGTGGTTATATTTAATTCTTTCAAAGCTTGCATTCCGGGTCTATAATCTGATAAATCGTCTATATTTGACCCATCTAATATTATATCAAAATTCCTTTCTTCCTTAATTTTAATGATGTCCTCATACAAGCCTGTTTTACAAATATAACATCGATTTTTAGGATTGACTCTAAATTTTTCATCTTTTAAGGGATTACGCTCAATTATCAAGTGGGTTATGCTGTGTTTTTTTGCAAATTCATTAGTCAGTCTAATCTCGTCATCTGGATAAAGAATTGATTTTTCTGTTACAAGTAATGCTTCTTTAGCGTATTTATTTGATAGAAACGCTAATAAACTACTGTCAACTCCTCCAGAAAATGCAGTGATTACTTTTTTATTCCTTAAAAAGGATGTAAGATTCTCAAGCTTACTTCTCAGATTCTTGGACAAATCCATCGTTATTCTAATTCTTTAGAAAACATGATGAGTAATAAGTTTTTATTTTAGAAAATATAACTTATACCAAGATTTATATACTATATCAGATATAGTATTCATAAGACACTATAAAATAAATACTATTTGAAAAAAGGTGCAACAAAAATTGATTAAAAAAGTAAAAGGAATGGACACTGAATTTCAAGAATATGCTTCTAAGTTTGAATCCGAAATAAATCGGGGCATTTCAACTCTTAGTATATTATCTATCATCAACCAACATGGAGAAGACGGTGCATACGGATATCAAATCTCAAAAGATCTTCAAGAACAAACGCATGAAAAACTAGTTATCGAAGAAGGCACGCTTTATCCTATTTTACGAAAACTTGAGGAAGATAAGATAATTAAATCTGAACGAGAGAAAGAAGGAAGGAAGAGAAAATTCTATTTCATTACAACGTATGGAGAGAAAATATATAATTATTTATCAGGATTTTATTCGATTCTCACTGAAGCAATCGCACCATTATTCGATGTTAGTGTTCATTTAAAACAAAACAAATATTTTTATTGCCCAGCATGTTCCAATAAGATTGATTTAAAGAATTTAGAAGCTAAATATTGCGATGTATGCGGGCACTATATTGAAAAAGAATTAGATGAAAGAGGTTTAATAAAATGAATGAAAATAGCATGGATTATTCCGTTAGAGAATATATAAACGAAGTTGAGAAGAGACTTCCCGAATGGCTTAAAAATAAGAAAGAACACAAAGAAATCTTAGCTGATTTGGAAGAACATCTATGGAGTAAAGCAGCAGAGTTATCAGAAACGGGTCAACCAGACGAAATATCGGTAAAACTAGCAATAGAGCATATGGGCACTCCACAAAATATCGCTAAAGAATATAAACGGCGGGGGGAACCTAAATACTATATAACAAAAGAACTGTGGCCTTATTACACTAGAGCTCTTGGTGGAGTTTTTGCGGTTATTGTAATTCTGGTTGTAATTGGATTAATAGTTAGTTTTTTCACAGGAAATGGTTCTTTTGAATCGCTAATTGGAGGACTCATCACGGGAATTCAATCAGGACTTCTCATTTCTTTTGCAATTGTTACCATAATATTCGTTGCATTATCCCACGAAGGCTATTTCCCCGAGGATTTTAAATCTAAGAAAGATCTAGAATTGATGAAAGAATTACGGGAAAAAGAAATTGAGGATGGAGTTAGTGCTCAACCACTAAGAAAACCCTTAAAACCTTTCATTAAGCCGGGAGGAACTATTGTCGGTGGCGGGATCGGTTTGATATTTGGCATCATACTTTTATCCCAACCTTTCCCTACATACATGCTTCTTCCAGATTTCATAGCGATTTTAAGAATTTTCGGGTTACTTACGATGGTCGAAAGCTCTTTAGACATATCTCGCGGAATACTAGGTAATCGAAGACCTAATACTCATCAGGCGTTGCACGTAATATTAATCCCGCTTAAACTTTCAGTAATCCCACTGTTAGGGATTTTAATGAATCATCCTGAGATTTTTCCATTCTTTTCAGAACCATGGATACATGTTGGGATTCCTGTGGAGGCTTATGGCTTGTATCGGGGAATATTAGGTTTAATTATTGTGATTACTTGCCTAACAACAATCGAAAATATCTATAACATCATTAAGATTCAAAAATATAAATAATAAATAACTTTTTTTTTTTTTTTTATCATTATTACGTTTAAACTATTTCCTATCGTTTTAATAGAAATTCTAAACTCATCTATTACTTGATCGAGTCTATCATTAAAATTATATAAAAATAAAAAAAAATGAAGGCTTTAATACGCCTTTTTTAATTTGGAATATTTACCAACTTTCACAAAATTCCCTATCATTCCACCAAAAATTCCGATAATACTGGCAATTATAACCCAGAAATAAATAATATATGTGATGTTTGATGGATCTAAGGGTATAATTGGAATGTTACCTCCAGAAAACAACGAAATCGGGAATATTCCTGGTTGGTTAAGAAGCAACAAAAGCACAGGAATATAAGAAAGGTTGTAGATTGCCCCAATTACCAAAAAGACTTGTTGTCCCGTATAATTACTTACTCCAATTACGAGTCGGATTAACTGAAACAAGCCACTGACAAAAACTAAAAACCCTAACAACTTAAGCCATTCAAGGAAAGCTGGGAGCATTAATCCCGTGACTGAAAAAGGCTGCAAAATCAAAAGTAGCCCAAAAATTATACCTGCAGAGGTTCCAAAGATCAATTCTGCGATATTAACTGGTTGAGATTTTTTGAATAACCTTTTTTGCTTTGCGTCTTCTGATTTTTGCTTTCTTAATGCTTTTGCTTCTTCTAATTTTTGTTTTCGAAGTAATTTAGCCTCTGCTCGCCTTTCTTCCCTTAAAACTTTGCTTTCAGCTAACCTATCTTCTACTCGAGCTTTAGCTGCCGCTAGTTTTTCTTTCCCAAGCATTCTAGCTTCTTCTATGTGTTGTTTCGTGTATGCTCTTGTGTCTGCCATATATTCTTCAGAAAATGTGAATGGAAAAATAACAGCTAAGCGTTTAGGGATGATTCCAAAATCTTCTGGTAAGAACCCTTCCATCGAAAAGTAAACAAATACGATAGTTATTACGATAGCAGCTACTAAACACCCAATCCAAATTCCAGAAAACATCGATCCTAATACCTCCCACCAGACTCTAAAAAGGAACTGAAAAGCTGCGACTATAATATTGATGAAGATGATTACTCCAAAAAAGAAGAACAATGTTCTTAAGTAAAAATCAAAAAGTTCTTGCGTTAGAAAGAATTTAGGTGTACCTCTATTTTTGTACAATTTAGCTATACTTTCGGGTGGACCCATTCGTCCTATAGCTTCTTTTATATCTGCGTCAGTTAATTCTTCGCTTCTAGAAATTGCTCTTGCTTCACCATAAAGTTGTGCTTCTAAATCGTCTAATACATTTTTTAATTCTTCTTCCTTCCATTTTAACCATTCGGGAAGTTTTTGCTTCACTCGATTAATGTAATTTTTAACAATTTTATTCTCAGATTCACTCATGATTACTCATTTTTTTTGTTTAATACATTTTTATTAGAAGTAATTCAATATTTTTATTATTACTAATGCTAATATTCTATTAAAAAAAATGGAGACCAATTTTCGAGTTTTAATGTATTTTATACTAAAACCTCTTAGAATAAAGATAAGCTAAAAACATAATATCACATTTAAAAATGGGGAACAAAGCACAAAATATTGAGGAAAAAGCGAAAAGACGCAAGTACGGCCAACACTTGACGTCCTTTGATATATTTTATAAATACATTCTTCCCGAAATAGAAACGAATCTTTGGGATTATCTATGGGCAGACCTATACGCCGGAGAGGGTAACCTTATTTTGCCAATACTGAAAGAAATTCCACCCGATGAGCGAGAAACTTTTTTCAAGGACCATATTTTTTTAGCTGATGTACAAGAGGAAATGGTTAAAAAATGTGTATCTAATGCAGAGTCATATGGAATTCCTGGCGAGATTGCATGTACAAATATTAAATTACGCGATAATCTTGAAAGCTTTCCTCAAATATTAAAACGTAAGAAATTCCCTATATTTCACATTACAAATCCACCTTACTTATATTTAGGATACATTAAAAAGAATAAAGAAACCCAAAATTATTTGGATTATTTTAAAAACGAGAATGCAGGATATCAGGATTTATATCAAATTGCTATGATTAATGATTTACGCAACGATGTGGGTAATCTAATCTATGTTATTCCCTCTAATTTCTTATTTGGTGCATCTGTTTCTAATAAAGTTCGACAGGATTTTTTAAAATATTATAGAATAGCAAAAATGATTATATTTGAAACCAGTATGTTTGAATTTACGGGAACAAACATTTGTATTAGTTTCTTTAATAGAAAAACGCAACAAAAGGATGAAATTCAGTCTTTCCAAGCTATTAAATTTAAAAATAAGAACACTTTTTTGAACAGAGAATATCGTTTAGCCCCAAAATATAAATATCGAGCGGGTTCTGAATTCGATGAATTTTTAGAAGAGTATGCTGCGCATAATCCATTAAGGGTTAGTTACTATTTACAGCACGATGAAGTT
>JAHQWJ010000021.1 GCA_029856125.1 Promethearchaeia archaeon
ATGGTCGGTGCATTTGAATATCTTTACATGAAAAAGATAGAATACACTGAGTTTGATAAGAAACTCGCAAAAATGTTTTTAGATTACTTCGAAGAAACTAGGGATTTTATCCAAGGTAATTACGACCAAATCTTACCTATTTTTGAAAAAATGCTTCCGATTGATAGAACGATGCCAATATTAGCGAATACGATTCAAGGAGACGAGATTAACTTATCCATTAACGAAGAAATAGAAGCTCCTGAAGAACTTATATTACCAACTCAAAAAGTTGAAGAACTAATAGGAAAATTCGATGATATATCTGTAGGGCATTGTTTTTGCCGGCACCATAAAGATATTCTGGGCAAGCCATGTAAACACACTGATCTAAGAGAAAACTGCTTTACATTCGGCAAATCTGCTAAATATATAGCGGAACAAGGTTTTGGACGTTTGATATCCAAAGAAGAAGCTTTAGATATAATGAAGATGTCTGAAGATGATGGATTAGTCCACAAAGCTTTTCATCCGCATTCTGATATTTCGAAAGTAGAAACGAGTATTTGCAATTGCTGTAAGGATTGTTGCGGCACTTTAGAATGGTGGAGAATGGGAATTGTCGCTTTAATTAATTCAACTAATTTTCTATCGCAAATAGATTCGGATTTATGTAGCGGGTGCGGTACTTGCGTCGAAAAATGTCCTGTAGATGCTATAGAATTAAACGATAGTGATATTGCTGTAGTAAATGCAGAATACTGCTTTGGATGTGGGGTTTGTGCCCATTTTTGTCCTGAAAATGCTATAACTTTACTTGAGGGTATGCGAAAAGTATATATTCCGCCACCCAGGTTAAGGTAATTAGCTTTAGTTAATTCCCACTTTACAATTTTTTTCTTTTTGATAGGTTTAAATTAAAATAAAGCTAAACTAAGAGCCATTATCATCATTCCAGCCATAATTCCTAAAATTGAATGATGTTCTTTCCCAAGAGATCGAGAAGCAGGCAAAAGCTCGTCTAACGAAATATAAACCATAACCCCTCCTACGACACCTAACAAAGCACTTAAAAGAGTAGGCGTAATAAAAGGAAAAAGAATCACCCAAGTTATCAAAGCTCCGACGGGTTCGCTCATTCCTGAGATAAATGACCACTTAAACGCTTTCTTCCTACTACCAGTATAAGCGTAAATTGGCAGAGATACAGCTATACCCTCTGGAATGTTATGCAGCGTAATAGCCAGAGTTAAAAGAAGCCCAAGTTCTATTTCAGCTATTGTACCAATAAAGGTTGCCATGCCTTCGGGAAAATTATGAATGAATACGCCCAGTATAATGAATAGTGTTGTTTTTTCGATTTTTAAATTCTTCTTTTCTCCATTGAATCGTTTACGACGTATATGGCCGTAATGAAGATGGGGTTTATAATTACCGTTATCATTAACAAGAATCTCGACTGAATCCTCAAATTCATATTTGTGCGAAACTAACACATCAATTAAAAACATAATTCCCATTCCCAAAAAGAAGAAAAAAACTCCCAGTACATAGCCAATTGATGCTATACTACTTAGTAGCAATTCTACAAATGATATAAAAATCATTACACCTGCAGAAAATCCCATAACAAAGGAAATAAATTTAGGATTAGGTTTTTTTACAATGAAGGCGATAACACTTCCAATTGTGGTTGATAGCCCAGCAAGTAAGCTTAATAAGAAAGCAAATAGAAAATTTTCCAATGCAGTAATCACTAATTTAGGTAACTCTAAATTAATGAATTAATAGTCAATATTTATAAGTTTTGATACCAAAATCATTCAAAATTCTTATAATTAATTAAAATTCATAGATAGAGCGTTATGACATTAGTTAGAACATCAATATTATACGAAAGAAAAAGTTTTGAAAGATTTTGCGATTATTTATAACTTTCTTGAAATTATTAATAATATTGATACATTTCACTATTTAAAGATATAACATATATTTTGTGATTTTTTGATCAGAGAAGTAAACCAAGAAGATAAGCTTTTCTTTTTTGAAAGAAGTTTTATTACTTTAGACGGGCTCTGGATGATTGAGACCGAAGAAATGACCAATTGGGAAGTTGCTTTAAAGATTGATGTAATTGTATGGAAAAAATTACTTAAGATAATTATCCGAAGATTGAAAAAATATTTAAACTTAGAAAAGAACGATCTTACTAATTTAATCAAGATTCTTACTTTCCGATGGTCTATAGAAGGCTGGAAGTATAACATAGTAGAACAAAATGCAGGTAAAATCAAAATTTTAGTAAGTCAATGTCCTTACAAATCTGCCATGAATCGTAATCCAGAACGAAGGGAAAAACAATCTTTAATATGCAAAAACATGTGTATTCCTTTCTATCAAGCAATCACTAAAGATTTTAATGAGAATATAGATTTAGAAAGGACCAGATACATGGGCTTAGGCGATGATTACTGCGATTTTACATTTTCCTTTGACACTAAATCTTTAGAAGAAGCAGAAAAGGATGTATCTTCTAAAGAAATAAGAAAACCTAATAATGCTGATAAGTTATTTTACTTTGAAAAGAATTTTAGAACACTCGACGGATTGTGGGTAATAGAAACAGAGAATGAATTAGGTTGGGACGCAACTCTAAAGCTTGATATAATAGTGTGGCAAAGGTTATATAAGATAGTATTTCGCAGAGTGATAAAGTACTTGAAAATCAAAGGAAACACTCTAAGTGATTTAATTGAAATTCTTTCTTTTGTGTGGAATTGTGAGGGAAACATCCATGAAATTAATCAAAAAGAAGATAGGATTGCCACTATAAATATCGTTCAATGCCCTTACATAGAAGCGATGGAGAGAAATCCAGATAGGCACAACAGAATTGAATCAATATGCAAAGAAATGTGTATTCCATATTTACAACCCGTTATTAAAGAGTTCAATCCTAAGATCGAAATAAGAAGAGAGAAATTCATTGGTTTAGGGGATTCAGTGTGCGATTTTAATCTCAAATTAGGAGAATAAGGAAAACCTTAGATTCAAAAGATAAATTATTGATAAACATTCTTATAGAAAACGATTCGATTTTTGATGTCTGAAACTATCATTTCTCGTTCATTCCCGTCTATTTCATATAGTTCAAAAATTATTCCTTCAATCTGTCTTAATTCTTGAATTATTTTTCCGTTTAGCTTTCCATTAGATTTTAGGAGAGCGTTGATTACATTCTGAACTTTTTCGCTTAAAGTTTTTTTTTGATCTGGGGAAGCGTTCTTAATTGGTAAATGCCGGATCATGTATTGGTTTAGGTTAATCGTCGTGTTTTCTTGGTTGTTAATTCCGTACAGACAATAAAATTGCATTAAAGAAGAATTTAGGATTGCGCTGATGTACTTTAACTCTATATGATCATCACTAATTACCGAATAGATTGAAGATGTAAAACACACATTTTCTTTACTAAAAACTGATTGAGGGAAAATGCTATTGTGCTTAATTAATAGCTTTGGATTAGTATAAAATTCGAAATTGGTTCCCTTTAAAATTCTTGGGTCTGCTTTTTCGATGTCAAACGACTTGTCTTTAGTAAAATAGTAATAATTAAAATCTTCTTTTGCCTTTATAAAATAACAGTTATTGATTGTATTTTCCTCAATGAGATTTCTTACTTGCTTTAACCCTTTAGCTTCTTCTCCTCTAATCATGTTAGGGATTCGTTCGATATTAAGATAATTTACCTCTCCAGATTTTTCAATTTTATTGATAAGGTTCAATATTTTTTTGTTTGGTTTAATTCTAATGCGGTTTAAAGGTATAGTTTTAGAATTACAGTATGGACAGTTCAATTCAGGTATATAAGCGTAAATTTTTTTGGCATGAGCACTTAAAGGGCAAGTTTTGTTAAAGCAAACTCTTAAAGTATCAACATTTTGGGTAGTATATTTAATAATTTCGGTATTTGGGTACTGAAATACCTCTAAATCTTTAATCTCATCACCTTTATTTTCATAGAATAGAATTTGTACTTCATTTGTAGCTTTAGCAAATAAATTTGGGCCAACGTCGTATATTTTGAGTAAATTAGCTTTAGAAAACAAATTCTGTCTGAATTTGACATATCCTTGCCTAAGTAAGAAACTCTTAGGTACAAGAAGTCCAATAATCCCTTTTGACCAATTCAGAGATTTTAATAAGAAAGCACAGTAAATATCGTTATAAAAAATATTTTCAGATTTTAATTTATTTTTCTGTTTATTGTCAAGAATGTTTCCATAAGGTGGGTTTCCAATAATTAAATCAAATTTAAAATCCTTATTTCTCACTAAACTATCTTTAAGTGTGATATTAGAATTTAGTATTGATAAGAGTTCTGAATCATATGAATTGCTACGGTTATTAAATAAGCTAATTAATTTTAAAATACAGAGTTTTCTAGCATTTTGGTTGATTTCAGAACCAAAAAGATTCGTATATACATGAAATTTGATTTTTTCAAAGTCATAGTCGGGTTCAAGAGTTCTCAACAATCCTACGATAATTTTGATTGCACTAAGAAGAAAAACTCCCGTTCCACAAGCAGGGTCAAGAATAGTGAAATTTATTAATCTTTTTTTGACTCTGTCTTTTCCCTCTTTATTCAACTTGTAAATATCGTCGATATTATCAATCTTGTACTTTTTTATATAGTTATTGAAGAATAAAACTAAACCCTGTGTAACAATAAAATCTGCTATTGAGTCTCGAGTATAGAATGCGCCCTCTTCTTTTTTATTATGATATACTCTTAGAAAGTTTGCTTCAATACTAGGAATTGAACTCAAGCATGCCGTTGTTTTCTCGTGATTTCCAGTTTTAATAGAATTTAGAATCGTCTCGTATAATGAGTCAACGCTTAGTTTTTTTTCCTTATCTTTCATTTTCGCAGTTTTTATTTTTCTTCATAATAAATTAATCTAGGTATTATGACTGAATTTGATGTTTTATTATATTTCAACTCTTATATGGTATATTCTTTATGTTTTTATAGTTATATTTCTTTATTAAGATCAGAAGCATGACAAATAACGAAGAAGAAAAAGACGGTATTGCCCCAATCAAACCGATTATAAAAAAATTGAAAAAAGAGTACGATAAAGACCCAAACGATTGGAGAGTGATTGGATCTAAAGACGAACATGGAAATACAGATACATTTATTACAAAAAAGCCCAATGCTTATTGGCTTAAATCAAAAATGTTAAGTCCTTATTCTTCTTTGAGTATGGGCTCGATAGTTCGTAATATTGACCGCGATATCGATGAATCTCTGGGAATTGGGAAAAACTTAAGTCCTGACGAAATGCTTCGTCTGTTTGGTATGGTTGTTCCTGTTAAAAAGGATCAGAATATCGTTGCTGCAGGTATCGAAAAATATTCTCAGACAGATGGAGATTATTTAAAGAAGATTGTTAGCGAAAGAGATGCGAACTTAGGTCCTCAAATGATAAAGAGGATCGACGAAGAATTCACTAAAAAACATCCTCAAAGAAAGAATTTATACATCTAAAATCTAATTTTCTCTTAAAATTTAGATTAAAATAAAGTAAAAATCTAAAATCTCGCAGAATTTCTTAAATTTTACTTATTAAAGTCCCTACTTCGTCTTTACTTTTAATAATAGGTAAATTAGAAGAATATTTTGTGGAATTGTTCACTAATTCAGTAATAATTACATTCATTTTTTCAGGACCAGGTTTACCCTCAAGAGTTTTAGCATATTCTTTGAACATCGGGATTTTAAGATCCTCAACATAGAAAGAAACTCCTTTCTCGACCTCTTCCATTAAAAATTGAAACGATAAATCTGCGGTTCTCTCGGTAACAAAAAGAGGATTGTCAGGTTCTTCAAAAGTATATGAAATTTCTTTCCAACGGGTTCCGCTTGCATCCACAGGTACCATACCGAAAATATAATCGCTTGTATAAATCCAAAATGGCGTTCCATTATCATACGATGATTCCACAATTGCTATAAAGTCAGTCATTTCTGTTCAATTTGCTCTAATTTTCTTATAATATTATTATAATAATAAAGAGTTTTTTTTTAATGTATAATCTTAGAAATCTTATTTTAATCTTATCTTTTTGGTTTATTTATAAATGAGTTTTTAAAAAAATAAAGATTAATAAAAATTATGCGAGAACTCAATTATGAAAAACTAGTTCTTGATATTCAGAATTGGATACGTAATTATGTGAAGTCTGCAAATGCCGAAAATATTATTGTAGGCCTTAGCGGTGGGATAGACAGTGCAGTTACTGCTGCTTTATGTACAAAAGCGCTTGGGAATAGAAAGGTTTTTGGATTAGGTTTACCTTGTGGTTCTATATCCCAAGATCTAGAAGATGCTAAATTAATAGCTAAATCCTTAGAAATTAACTTTACTGTATTAGATTTAAATCCAGTCTATGAAAAATTCTTAAGTATTATTGGTTCTAACTATAAAAAAAATAACATTGCTGACGCTAACCTCAAACCTAGGTTACGCATGGCAACCTTATACTTCTACGGTCAAACAAAGGGAAAAAGTTTGATTGCCGGAACAAGTAATCGAGCTGAATTAGCTATCGGATATTTCACTAAATATGGGGATGGTGCTGCAGATTTTGAACCGTTGGCTTCCCTCTATAAACAAGAAGTTAGAAAGTTGGCAAAAATTTTGAACATTCCTAAAAAAATAATTACTAAGCCCCCCAGCGCGGGTCTCTGGGCAGGTCAAACCGATGAAGGCGAAATAGGATTAACCTATGATGTAATAGACGATATTCTTTATAGAATAGATTACGATATTAATTTTAACGGTTTAAACTATGGAGATATTCAAAAAGTACGAGAATTGATGAGTGCAGCAAGACATAAGTTAAATATGCCTTCATTTTTTAACGTAAGAGATTAAAATTTTAGCTTGCTCTACAAACTGGAAATTAACCTTCTAATTTTATTAATGCGGGAAGTTATCTCATTCATTTTAGTTTTTAAATCATTATTTTGACTTTTAAACTCTGAATTTGACATTGAACCTTTATTAAAACCTTTCTCTAAATCTTTAAAACTCCTTTCTAACGAATAACGCTTTCCCTCAAGTGCAATCAATTCTTGGTAAAGAGTGTCCTTATCATCTGAAATATTGTCTAAAGTTGGAGAATCAAAAGTTGATTCCATGCTAACATCTGCTTTGTTAAAATCAATAAAAGGCATAACCTCTGGCTCTTGAACATCTTTGCTACTTTTTTTCTTCTTTTCTTCCTTCTTCTTAACTTCTACTTTTGTTGGTATCTCTGTAAAGTTAGGTACTTCTTTTGGTTTTTGCGTATTTTTATTTCCCATTGAAGAAAATACATTAAATAAGTCAGATCCGCTAGAAACAATTGATTCGCTTTCAATCTCCTCAATCCTCATAGCAGAAATTTTTGGTTTCTCAGTTAAGAATGACATCGCATCAGAGGTTTGTGAAGTGGGTACCTTTTCGGGCTCTTCAGTTATTATTGGTATTATTTTCCTTTTTTCTGTTATTATGGGAATGTCTTCGGATTCTTCTATTACCATAGGGCTAATTTTTAGCTTTTTTTTAGGAATGGGAGTTAAATTAGGTTCATCCGTGTCTATAGATTTATCAAGTGCTACAAAAGGAATTGGAGTTAACTGTTCTTTCAAGGGTTCTAAATTAACTTCTTGAGGTTCTAAATCAACCGAATTTTCTTCGGTTTTGCCAGACATAATTGGAGTTTTGGGAATTGACTGTTTTGAAGTTGAGGTTGGTTTTACTATTTTCTTCATTACTGGAATCCTTATTTTAGGAGGTGCAAGTCTAACATTTTTGTTGGGAGTAATCTTGCGAACTTCCCGCTTGGTTGTCACTCTATGAATGGTCTGATCTTTTTTCTCTAACTCGTTCTTAAGATCGTCTATTTTACCCTTTAAGTTTTCGATTTCCCCTTTGAATTGGTCTGAAACCTTGTTAAATATGTCAGTTAAATCTACTTCTGAATCTCCATTCTCAGATACATTTGTAGGTTCCGCAATGCTTTCTTGAATTTGTTCTTTATTTGATTTTGTGTCGTCTGGAATGTTTATCATGTTTTTTATATCGGCAGGTAAGGTTGTTTCTGAAAACCAAAGATCTAGAGTGTCCCAATCATCTAGTTTTTTAAGAATCTCCTCGATAAAAGCTTTCTGTTCGGATTCGATACTACTACCTTTTAAATTGGTAAAATAATTAATCAATTTATCTTTTGCTTCAATTTCATCATCAGGCGATGGTTTACCTTCCGTAAGAAACGAAAATAATTCTTTAATTTCGCGTACGGTATCATTATAACGTTCTTGATCAGTCATAAAAGGTGCGAGGTTAATTTATTTTTAATTCTTAGCATTACCTTGATATTTAAATATAAAAAAATTATACACTCATTTATTTTTATGTATTATATTTGCTATAAAGTATATAAACATGAAATTTTCAAAGATATACTCAAGAACACGGGGTTTATTGTTAATTCAGTTTGAACCACTTTTAATGATAATTGGTGGATACTTCTTATACCAAGACCAGTTAAGGACTTAAATTTTAATTTTCACTATTTCTTATTTTATTATTTTTCCTCATCAAAATATTTGAGTAAATACCATATCAGAAATATTATGCCTGTAAAACTTAAAATGAATGGGAAAATATAATTAATTTCTTCGGTCAAATAGCCCCCAATAATCCCTGTAGGTATAAATCCAAGTCCAATAAGAAAATTTGAAATTCCATAAGATTCCGCTTTTCTGGTTTCATCTAAATCCGTCAATATCATTTGCGCTGAAGGTATGAATGTAGCTGTATTAAGACCCCATAATATATTACAAATGCTAAGTAGTGGAATTAAAAATATAATAATTTTTTTTTTTTGTATGTATTTAGAAAATTTCTTATAATCTCTTTCCTATCTTGATTCAACTCACAAATTAGGAAAATGCGTTGCAGGTATCAGTAAAAAAAGATTCTCTCTATTTTGTTTTGAAAAATTTAAATTGGATATATCTATTTCATAAAACTTACATAAATAATTGAAACTATCGTGAAACTATC
>JAHQWJ010000022.1 GCA_029856125.1 Promethearchaeia archaeon
CCGCATAACTTCTATTTTGACACAGTTACTTATAGCAATTTTACAAGCAATGATGATGGAAACTTTGAATTGAAGGTATTCGATCCAGATGATGTCGCCATTCAATTCTGGGTGGATGGCAATCCCGCATTGTCTTTTTACGACAATTTTAATCTACCAGAAAGATATAATCAAGGAGATTTCATTACTTTTTCTGTATATGTTACACAGAGTGAAACCCCTGTTAGTAATGGAACTGTGACACTTACCGATGTCTATATTAATTCCCAGATTGGATCCCATTTATTTATCCCCGCTGATAATGGGAGATATGATTTTATAATCGATTCAAGTTCTTGGCACGCCGGCTTACATAAAATAATAGTTCAATGGGGAACATTCCCGGCAATTAACACGACTTTCGTGATAATTAACAAAACCATAAGTATCTCAGCATTTTCTAGCGTTCCAAAAATCCAAAGAGATGTCGATAGTTTTAATGTATACGGCTCGGTTCAAGATGGAACAACTAATTTGAACGGATTAGATATTAGAATTTTACTATTTGACTCTAGTATGAATGATGTCTCTCATTATTTAGCAGGAAGCCAAGTAATTAATGTGTTTGGAGGGAGTTATCAATTTGATATGAATTCAATATCAATTAATTGTCCTCAAGGCCAATATTACTTTAGGATTGATTTTAATGGAACTATTAGTCAGCCAGGAATAGATGTTACTAATTACATGATTAATAAAAGTAGCATACTTGTTCCGGTGAATGTAACTGCAGGAACTTATATTGTTGGTAATTATGATACGACCTTTAAAGATGGATTCTATGAGGGGGATACTTTGTACGCTTATGGTAATTTGTATTGGGATAATGGATCTCTCATTACAGGAAGTAGGACGATTACTATTACCATCGACGATGGTTTCGGGGGAGTTATAAAATCTGAGGTAGGTACTACAGATGGTAGTGGATGGTTTAATATTACTGTAGCCATCGATTCACCAGATTGGCCAGATGGAGCAGAAATCTGGGCTAGTTTTTATCCCGTAGATAGTTTTATCGAATTTACAGAAATAGAATTATTTAGACCTTGAGAGGAATGATGCAATATTGAAGATCAATAAAAAAGTACTCATTAGCTCATGTTTCTTGATTTCTATTTCAATTTTATTTCACATGAATTATTATCAATATAATTCCGAATATAACCAAGGTGAACCGAAATCTTCTGGAATTTGGGCAACCTTAGATTTAAACCCATCCGGTTTAAATAACACAAGACATCAAACTAACTCTGTCATTAATGTTCAAGGAAGACTTTATAATCTCTTTGATGGGTTAGGAAAACCGGGGTATACTGTAATAATTTATGTAGATGGAACTCCATACTCTAGTTTCAATGACATTACAGATGGAAATGGTGATTTTGATATTGCATTCACCGTTGATCCATTTCTTGACGTATATACTCCTCATATATTAGAAGTTATTGTTGATAGTCCCGTCCCTCCTGGAGATGTTGATTATACTTCTTATTATAGTATTACCATAAACACCACTTCCTATATTGAATTATTCGATCCTTCTGTACCAAAAATATTGGGTGAATTTTTAGAATTTGAAGGATACTTAAGATATGAAAGTGGAATTGGAATTCCTTTTGAAACCTTAAATTATTATTGGTATGATGGAACTAATTTAATTTATTCAGATAATGCATTCACTAATAATGAGGGAGAAATTAGCGATCTCTATATCCCCGATTGGGCAGGTGATGATTTATCATTAAAATTTAATTATAGCGACACGCCCTTTGTCGCTTATTGTGAAACTTATATGCTAAATAAAAAAATTTTTTCAAATATCTCATGCAATTGGAATCTCCCCGATCCAATTGTAGAAAACAGACAATTTAGGATCAGGGGACAGTTGCTTTCTTTAACTAATTACAGCATTTCTATTGGTTATCGTACTATTCGGATTTTATATGAATCTAGTATTATAGCTACTATAGATACGGATGCTAATGGAAATTTTGATTATACTCATCAACTATCAAATGGTACGGGATTAGCTCATGTAGAAATTGAAATTGATGGCCCTTCAGGAATCCTTTCTACAAGTCAGTTTATAGATATAGAAGCTGCTCCGATTCTACCACCACCTTCACCTCCTGGTGAGATTCCATTTCAAGCTTTCTTTATGGTATTTATACCCATCATGGTAGGTGTAGTAGTTGCTTTAGCTGGATATGGTTATTATAGATACAAGAAAAGTGATAAGGAGTCAAAAGTAGTCAATTTACCATTAGAAGATAAAATTCTGAATTTAAAAATATTAAAAGAGTCAGGGCGGTTAGAGGAATCATTATCGTATCTATTCAATGCCATATATATGGATTTGATAAATGCCAAGTACGGAAGGATTAGAAAAAACACTGAAACCATTCGTGATTTCGCTATTGTATCAGTAACTCAACTCAATTTAACTCCAACAACAATTTATCCTTTTATTCAAAAAGTTGAAGAAATTATATATGCAAAACCATTTCAGATTAATGAAAGAGATTTTTACAGTACACTAGAACTATTTTCACCAATATATCACCAATTAACTGGTTATAATTTTGTAATTAATTTTTAATTGAGAATGAAAAAACAAATTTAGAGTCAATAAAAATAAATAATTAAAACAATATAAAAAAAGGAAGTAGGTAAAGGAAATGGCAAAAAAGAAAAAATCAAAAAAAGAACAAGAACCTGAAATCGATATTAACCAAAGATTAGATAATGTAAAAGTATTAGTTAGCTCGAATAGAGCTAAAGAGGCGATAGCGTATATATATCTTATTTACAACGACATAGTAACGAATAAGTTTAAGAAACCGAGACTTGCTTACCAAACTATAAGGGAATATGCGATAACATGCGTTAACGAGTTAGACCAAAAACCAGAGTCTATCTATCCATTCATCAAGAAAATCGAGGATATTATCTACGGAGGAATTGAACCAACAGTAAAGGAATTAAACTTTACAGTTCAGTTATTCTCAAATTTATACAATGATATAACAGGAAAAGCGTTACCAACAGTACCTTTTGGTTAGATAACACTAATCTAATATTACGAATAATCGAGCTTCAGTATTAAAAAAAATGTCAAATGGTGGAAAAACAAACGGAAAAAATGTCCCATTTTCAAAGGGTTTAATCATAGGATTTTTCATGGTTTTTCTCATAATCTATGGGGTTTTTATAAGCAGTTTCATTGAGGACTACCCCACATATAATATGGGGGAATTTCTTCCAATTTTTATGAATTATATTCCTCTTGTTTGTTATATTGGAGCCTTTTTTTTAGGATTTGCCTTGTTAATTTTCATTAGAAACACGACTGTTCAGAAGTCAAGAGAAATACAATCTCGTAAAAAATCAAAAACAGGTTCTGCTTATAGAGAGGCGCTCTTTTTGGTGATTTTTCTTTTCACTTTTATACCATTGTTTGGTCCAATTTTTGATCAAGGAAAAAACGATCAGAATTTTTCCATTTATAACGAGGATTGGAATGGAGCATCTGATTTTAAGAACGCAATTGAAGGCGAAGGATATAATGTTATGACGATTCAATCCAGTTTAAGTGCTACGGAGCGATTAGATAAATCTATATTATTAGTCTTGCTAGGTCCTAATTTGTTTTACAATCCAATATTTGAAGTACCATATTTCATGGATTTTTTCGATAATACCACAAGAAATTCATTATTTATATGCCATGACCATGGAAGCACGAGTACATTATTATGGGAGATTTTTATCGCAAGTGCTTTAGACCCTCACTTTCAAGGAACAGTACCAGTTACTATTTTTGCTAATGGAATATTACGTGATAATGGTTCCTATTATGTTGCTCCAGATTTTCCAGTGATTCAATCGTTTTCCGCTCATCCCACTACTGTGGGGATTAGTGATGTTATTTTATCTGAAGCATCTGCAGTAGTAGGTGGTCCGTTCCTATCCTATTTCGGCTGGGATTTAGTTGGATCAAGTACTGAATATGGGTATGTTGATAAAAATGATGATCATATGTACAGTTTTGACGACGATTTTGTTGATTTAAGCTTAATGAGTGGAGTCCTCCCTGGTTTTCCAGATAAATGGCCTTTAGGTGGTTATTCTCAAGGAGTTTTTATGGCTAAGGATGCTATTACTTCAAGGGTTTTTGTATCAGCTGATGCGAGTTTGTTTAATAACGAACTCATATCAGAATCTGGTTATGACAATCTTCAATTCGGACTAAATATAGTAAACTGGCTAACATATGGGGAACCTAAAGATGACTGGATTATTGTTTTCGATGAAGCTCACATTCGACCTGAACTTACTCGGGATATGACATCGGCAGGTATCTTTGGGTTTATTACACAGTACATTATTCATTTAAGTACTAATCCGATTACAGCCTGGATTTATCCTCTTTTAGCAATTTATTCCTTGAAAAAATATCTACCCAAAAAAGACAAAAAATCGGAAAAAAAAAAAGCTGATGAACAAGATAAAAAAGAAGAAAGAGAAAAATTTAGAACTTCTTCATTTTTCGCAGAAAAAATTGGATGGTATCGAGAGAAGGGTAGATATGGTAAAGCATTAACTTTGCTCTATAGGAGATTAGAGAGAAAATTAAATGCTCTTATGCGCGGTCAAAAAATTACAACCCAAAATGTAATAGACTTGGTAATATCTAAGGAACCAAAGACAACCAAAATTAAAATCAGAAGGATTGCTAAATTTATGGATACAATTATAGCTATTAAAGACGGGAAAAGCAAAGTGAAAAATGAACAAGAATTTGAAAACTTATATTTTGAGATGGAGTGGGTTGTAAATAATGTGTAAGAATAAATAATAATAATCAATTTAAAAAAAAAAAATAAATTAAAATATAATTAAAAAAAAAAATAAGAGATGTGATAATAAATGGAATCCCATAATAAAGCAAAGTATTACGATAGGGAAGAATTAAATGTAGAACCAATTAGAGAAATAGCACAAGAAGTCCTATCAGAGGTTAGTCGGGTTATTGTAGGCTACGGCGATATCTTGCAGCAACTTTTTATAGCATTACTTGTTAATGGCCATGTCCTCCTTGAAGGAGTACCTGGTTTAGGAAAAACTGTTATGGCAAAGACATTCGCAAAAACGCTCGGTATTTCCTTTAGAAGAATTCAATTTACTCCTGATTTATTACCTTCAGATATTACAGGAACAAAAATATTTGATCAAAACGAAGGAGCGTTTGTACTCCAAAAGGGACCCTTATTTGCAAATATTGTATTAGCAGACGAAATCAATCGTAGTGCTCCCAAAACTCAATCAGCACTCCTTGAAGCTATGGCAGAAAGACAAATAACTATTGAAGGAGAAACTCTTCCTCTTGAAAAACCTTTTATGGTTGTCGCTACAGAGAATCCCGTCGAAATGGAGGGAACATACCCATTACCAGAAGCGCAACTTGATCGATTTATCATGAAACTCTGGTTAGATTATCCAGAAAAAGATGAAGAAGTTGATATAATGAGGAGACAGATATCAGGAGATTCTCCATCAGTCGAGGCAATTACAAGTGGGGAAGAATTACTCGCGGCTCAAAACCTAATGAACATGGTATACATTGATGATAGGATATTGAAATACATTAGAGATATTGTGCTAAAAACTCGAAGTCATCCTCAGATCTCTCTTGGGTGTGGTCCAAGGGCATCGCTTGTCTTAATGAAGTGTGCTAAAGCTAGAGCTGCTATCTTAGGGAGAATATATGTTACACCTGATGATGTGAGAGCGTTAATTGTTCCAGCGTTAAATCATCGAATACTACTAAAACCAGAAGCCGAGTTAGAGGGTTTAGATGTTAAGATAGTTATCAAAAACATTATCGAAGATATCCCAATCCCTATCTAAAGTTTTTTATTTGCATGAAAAATAGAGTCAAAATATATAAGAAAAAAGATTTAAGTAATTTAAGAAAGGAGGAATAAGATGTTAGGAGGAAAGGGAAGAACTTTAGTATTATTTTCAGTTTTTTTTCTAACAGCAGGTTTTGCGTTTGAAAACTACTTCTTGATTTATTTCGCCATACTTTTATTATTTAGCACAGTTGTTAGTTTACCGTTATTCTATTACCAGATGAATATCGAAGAATTAAGAGTTCATAGAGAACTTGAAAAAGAGAAAGTGTTCAAAGACGATTTCGTTCATGTTAAAGTAATCGTTGAAAACACTGGAAAAAGTAGTTTTGATTTCCTTGAAATTAGAGATTACTACAACCCTCAACTTTTTAGGTTAGTGTTGGGAGAAAATTTTATTTCAACTAGAATTGGTCCAAAGAAAATAGTAAAGTTCAGCTACATTCTCGAACCAAAAGTAAGAGGCGAATATCCTTTGGGTCCTCTTTCTCTAATAGTCAAAGATAGGTTAGGATTTAATTCTGTAGAAAGAGTTGTTCCGGATAGTGTATCTGATATCTTAATTTATCCACCGTACGAGGATATTAAAAGAATTGAAATTTTAGGTTCTAAGCGCTCTTTAAACTTAAATTACGGAATACAACGATCTAAGCTAAAAGGACTTGGATCTGAATTCTATGGAATGAGAAAATATGTCTTTGGAGATCAATTTAGATTAATTGACTGGAAAGCAAGTGCACGGACTCAAAAATTAATTGTTAAAGAATATGAAAGTGATAGAGATGTTACCGTTATGATCTTGGTGGATTCATCTAATTCTATGGCAGGCGGTGCTATTGAAAACACTAAATTCGAGTATGCTATTAGAGCCTGCATGCTTTTAACTAAAGTCGCGTTGTCTCGCAAAGACAATGTTGGCGTTTTTACATTTTCAGATAGGAAAAATTTCAAATTTTTAAAGCCTGGGAGTGGAGAAGATCATTTTTACCAGGTGTTAGATTTTGTTGCTAGAATAAAACCAGAGGGTAAGTCGAGATTTGTTGAAGCGATGGGTTTTTTAATCCAGCGCTTTCAAAAACGAAGTTTAATTTTCATTATATCGGATTTAGAATCAGATGTTAAAGAATTAGGGCAAGCAATCAGAAAACTAGTAACTTTCAACCATACTATTATTTTAATCAATCCTTTCAGTCCATGGTTTGAAATCCATGAAATTGATTTATCATCCACAGATAAGGCTCTTGCAGAAGCTATCAGCGAAGAAATGATGGAGCATATCGTGACGTTAAAGCAAGAAGTAAGAAATTTAGGAGTAAACATCATAACAGTTGGACCTGATGATATGATGAACCAAGTTTTAGGGAAGTATATGGAAGCAAAGAAAAAGGGGAGTGCGTATTAAAAGATGACGAGATATTATCTTCTGATTTTAAAGGTTATTAATGCACTTGTTTTCCTGTGGATTTTAGTTATTTTTCTAAATATTTTTCATTTTGGTGAAGTTATCATAACTAGTGAAGGAGAACTTGTTTTATCTTCATTTCTGATTAGTTTAAGAAATATTTTAACGTATGCAATATTTACAGTAGCATATGGAGTTGCGTTTGTTTGTGTTATGGCAGCCTCTCTTCTATTTATTGCAGTTCAACCGTTCATGCGTACTTTATTAGAGCAATTTTTTCGAGGATTGTTAAGTCTCTGGTTTACCTTTCCGAATGGTACTACACCGGAATTCAGTGAAATTCCAGATTTAATAGGTCAAGAATTCGCAGTATTCACTGAAAACTTCTATTTAATTGCATTTCAAATATTATTCATTATTGCTATCTATTATGCTATCAAAGCATTTCTGAAAACAGATCCAAAAAACGATCTACGAGTTGTAGGATCAATCGTTCTCATGTTAGTAGTTCCCCTTATGGTTTTTGGATTTAAAGATATGTTAGAATTATTCAATATAACAATTCCGTATTTAGAAGATCTACCTTATCCTCTAGATCCATCATTAGAAGTAATTCCTATTGATAATATATTTCAATTTTTTGCAAGTCCTGTAATTCTTCTTGCAATCGCTTCTTATATATATTTAGAAATGGCTTTTCAAATAAATTATACGTTCACTGTTACGAAACCATCTTTAGAAAGAAGTCATAGGTTAGAAGCTCAATTAAGTGTGTTACAAAGTGAATCCTATTATATAACAGCAAATGTTGACAAAATCAAGGAAGAAGCAAAAAAAAGGAAACAGGAATTAAAAATTGAAGAAAAAGCAACTATAGGAAAATTTTTCGCTAAGACAGGAGAGACGTTTTCTTATGTTAAGGAAATGATTGAAAAAAGGAAATTAGAGGAAGAAGAAAAAAAATTAATTACCGCTGCTTCTAAGACGAGAAGACTTGGAAGATACATACACCGGCTTTTTCAAGAAGATAATGAAGCCCGCGATACTCTAACAGCTAAATCATCAGCCCCTAAACCTAAAAGCCTAATAGTTTCAACAATTATCAATTTTATTTTCCGGGTTGGCTTATTGATAATCATTAGCTTTATTATTATCCATCCAAAATGGTTCATGGAAAATGTTTTTAATTTACCACCTGCAATCATAGAAAGCGTTGCAATGTTTTCTCCAGAAGTTATAATAATACTATTAGTTCCATTGATGCTAATATTCCCTGTGATTTCAAAGATTATCTCTTCAATAAAACATAGGAATCTAATTATTCGGCTCCAACAAGAAGGTAGGATAAAAGAGATACTAGCTTCAGTAGGGGATTATGTGAAGAAAGAAGATATAAAAGAAGAAGAAGATATTGAAATTCAAGAAGCTACAGCGTGAAGACGACAATACTATAATTCTAAATTAATTGTAAACTTTGCCAATTCTTTCTTTTTTTCTTTTGAGACCATTAAGGTATCAAAACAATAAGTGTTTATATCCATTCCCTCAATTTTTGTTTTTAATGCACAATCTTTATTATCAATAATGAAATGGCCTATTACATC
>JAHQWJ010000023.1 GCA_029856125.1 Promethearchaeia archaeon
AATTCTCGTCCTACTTTACTTAATATTTCATTTATCTTTTTCCTCTCGTGATCGCTATCAATCAATTCAGAATTTACCAACTTTAATGTTTGAAAGCAACCATTACAGAGGGAGATAATGTCTTTTCCTTCGGCCTCGGCAAGCGTAAGGTTACGTGCGCCCATTGTTAGCCAACTTGTATGATCAACAGCATGAAATCCTACGGGATCAGGACAACACGCAAAAGCAGCATCGGAAGTTTTTATTCCCAGCTTATCAAATACTTTTCGTGAGCTAGCTTCAATGAATGGAATCCGATTCCCTATTGTGCAGCCGGCGAACATTTTATATTCATCAACTTTTGCCATAGTAAATCCTCTTTTTAATTTTGAATAGTTATAATTATTCAAGTGCGAAATTTAATAAAAATATTGATATTTCCTTTGTCAGATTATGTCCATCATGGATAATTAGTTACGACACTCAAAACCTATCGTAATTAAAATCTATATTTTTCGCCCACCTTAGGCAAAATTACCTTTCCAGTTAAACCAAACTCTTTAAATGTTTCGGGGTGTTCCGTATGTACGGGTATTATATTCTCGGCATCAATTCTTTGAAGAAAATCTATTAATTCATCAACACTACAATGACCAGACGAATGAATTGTCTCACTTTTCGAAATGTTAAACCTCTTAAGCCAAGCGTCTAATTTATCTTCTTTAATTTGCATTTCTTCACTAAAAGGATCTGTAGTTGAATTTAAAAAGAGCACCGTTCCCGGTTTTTGGTTAAGATCAATTAACTCACTTAACATAAAATCGTCGAGATAAAGTAAGTATTTATCAGGTTCTTTTTGGACATCCTTATAAGTTACGTAATTATCGATGTTAAAAATGTCATTCTGGTATCCTTTATAATCCGCGGATTCGAATTTGCCCCAACTTTTTCGGGGTAAATATACCACTAAGTTTTTATCGCTATAATCGGGAAGGCCATAGTCTTTATAATATTGCTCTATCGTATCCTCGTCCTTGTTATCAAGGCTCATCCTAAAGCTATCAATAAAATGGAATATCTTAGGACTGATTGCGAACCTTCTATCGAATTTCTTAGCGAGTGAGTAATATAATAATATTCTATCAAGATTTCTGGATGGAAACCTCACAAGGATTAAACCCGGATGATTTTGTATGATACTTTTTGATCGACTTTTTACATCCTTTTCAGATTGTTCATCATCGTGATAAGTTCCTTTCCTATAAGATTCAACATCAACAACTCTTGTACCTTCCGTAATTATAGCTATGGGATTGGAATTTCGAGCATGTTTGATGAAATCATTTACCCATTCAGAATGGAATCCATGTCTTTTAAAATCTCCCGTATAAATAACACTTCTTCCATCGTATTCTATTATGTATGACCCTGCTCCGGGAATAGAGTGATCTGTTTGGTATTGTGTGATTTTAATCTCGCCCTTAGGAGATTTAAAATGTATTGACTTGCCATCTTTAACTATTTTTATTGGTCTTTTAGTTTCTGAGAGTGCGTAATCAGATTTTGTTGCTCTCTTATAATCAATATCTCCATTAGCATTCTTTGTTTTTTTAGGAACCATTTTAAAAGTTTCATAAAAATTTAAAACTTCTCGTGATAGAGTGTCTTTTGAAGTATGAGTGAGATGCTCTATAATAGTTTTTGACATCCAATTTAAATAAATCGGTGTATTTTGCTTAAGAAATCCCACAAATTTATAGTGGTCCATATGTGCGTGCGTAAGAAAAAAGGCATCAACAATATTTTCATTAGTAGTAATAATTTTATATGGTTCTGAATTTAATATTTCAGAAAATGGGGTAATGAGATCGTTCCGATATAGTTTATTAATGGGGGGTATAAGACCTAAGTACAAATAATCAATAATTCCATTCAATTTACGAGGATTTAGAAATTCAGAATAATACTTTTGCATTTCGCCAAAAGATAAACCAAAATCAAACAGGAATTTCTTATCTCCTACGTTTATGAAGATTTTATTTCCTCCAATTTCGTTCACTCCACCAAAAATTTCAATTTCCATTTTCTTGAAAAAAAAGCTCAATTAATAGTTTACAACAATCCTAAATATAAATATATAAGAATTGAGATATAAAGCTTAGTAATTGGTTACTATAAATATCTTAAAGGATTTCCCTTAATTTAACTACTAATACTAGTTCGATTTATCATTACTTCAATAAAAAAGAAAAGAAAGAATTAGATTAGTTAATCAAAAATTTTTTCCACACTTATTACAAAAGTTTGCTTTTAGAGGAAGTGTCGCACCACAATTTGGGCAAAATTTAGAACCGTTTTTTGTATTATTGCTTTTTTCTTCATCTGAAGAACTTTCCTTTTCCATTTTCTCGGTTCTTTTTACTCCATACCGTCCAATTACTGCAATTACAGTCCCTGCAAATGCCATTCCCGAATTAAAGGTAAATATGCTATAGATTTCAGCTAAAATTAATTGTACCGGTGGATCCAGAGGGATACCAAAATTTCCAACTGCCCATGTTATTGCGTATATTATTAATCCTAAAATTCCGAAACTCGTAGCTATTGTAATGATAATTTTACCTACCCTTATTATTTTAATGAGTATCAAAAATGCTCCTACTAAAACAGAATAACCCCCGTAAAATGCAATGTATTCTAAGATCGTTAATATAGCTTGAAAGAAAGGTAGAAATTCTGGGCCAATGTAAGGTAAAGCAAGAGTATAAAGATATTGATAAAAAAATGCGCTTCCTGTGGCTGAACCAATAATCATTAAGACGCCGCCTAAAATACATATTAAAATCCAAAATAAATTTTTATTTTTCATTTATCTCACTTTTTTCAACATATGTAAGTTACTTAACACTAGATATAACAATATAAAAATTAAAGTTTATACATCCATCTTATCTTCTGTAGATTTTTGACTGAGTGATAAAAAAAAGAAAATCATTTATTTTCTTGAATGTAGAAAAAGAGAAACGCTACGGTAAAGAAAATAAACATTACTTCAATTACCCACATCATTGGTGATACTCCAGTAAATAACCACCATAACATCGCTATATTTGCTCCAATTAACCAAATTAATTCCATCTGAATGAAGAGTTTTACCGTGTCCCATTGACTGTTCCTATAAGCTAAATACGAGCTAAAACCAAGTGCTAGAGATGCGGCACCTATTAGCCTATATACTCCATGGTCAGTTATTACGATTTCAAAAAGAGCGCAATATTGTTCAGGGAAAAATAAAAAAACTACTCCAATAATAATCCCTAATACGAAATGAATGAGAAGAACATATTTTAGACCTTTAGATATTTCATTTACCATAATAATATCATCTTTCTATTTTAAATGACGATTAGATTATGGTTTAGCTAGTTAAAATCGTATATAAATATACGAGTAATAATCTGAAGAGTTTCAGAATAAAAAGATGCTTATATCATTTTATACATACTTAATTAGATCTTAATTCTCTTTGGGTTTGTATAGATGTTCATTCTCTTACCTCGAGCAAAACCGATTAACGTAATTCCATAAGAATCAGCCAATCTTATACCGGATTCAATAGCAGCTGAAAGAGATGCCACTATAGGGATCCGTGCTCTAACCGCTTTCAAAACTGAATCGCCTGTCAAGCGACCAGTTGAAGTTAAAATTTTATTATTAAATGGTTCATTTTTTAATAGTAAAGCGCCTATCACTTTATCTATAGCATTATGTCTTCCAATGTCTTCGCTAGCAGCGATAAGGTTTCCTTCTAGATCAAATATTGCAGCCCCATGACAACCTCCCGTTTCTTTAAATAGTGGGGTTTCTTTTTGCATTTCTATTATTGATGAAAAAATGAGTTCAGAACTCACTACAAATTGCGTGTTCAGATTTAATATATCCTCAGTTTCGATTAGTTTCTCTTTAATCAAATTGCGCCAGGGGGACGGAATTCCACAAGTAGTATCAATAACTCTGCTGACTGGGGTCAATTCCATAATTTTTGAATTAAAATCTATAGAGTCTACTAACTCGACATAAACCTGACCTTTTAAATTATCAATTTTTAATAAATTTATATCCTCTATCTCATTAATAATTCCGACAGAAAATAAGAAACCTACCGTTAATTCCTTCAAATCTTTATTTAAACATATAATATTTACCAATGGCTCTGAATTGACAAAAATATCAATTGGACTTTCTATTAGGACGGTGTCCATTTCTTCCTTTTTTACTTCCTTGTGAACTCTGGTAATATTAACTTTTTTTTGAAACACGATACTAACCTTTTCTTAGTGTAGGTAGATAATCAAGACTGCTTAAATAAATATTGATTCCATAATCAATAAAATCAACTTTTATTCATTATAAATCCACTAATAATTATAAGATGATATAAAAGAAAACTAAAAATAAAAAAAATTTGTTAACGATTTAATCCCATAAACCAGCGATTCTTTTTACTTCCTTATTGCTCGTTTTATGATGTCCCCGTCTCTTAACTAAAATTACAACTACTACAATTGCTATAGCAACACCAATAATAGTAAGCCCTAGTGGACTTAATAAGAATGCAATGAAGTCAAAATCTATTGGAGGATTGATGGTAACTTTATTTATATCTACACTATCAAAGTCAAAACCGCCAAGAGTATTGTTTGCGTAAAAAGTTAAAGTTACTGCGCCATCAGAAAGAGCCGTCCAATTACCAGAATTGATAGTCCCATTTTCAGTAAACTTAATATTTATTCCACCATTGAGTGTATACCACATAGTATCTATAGTATCCGCATCTTCACTTATTTTAACTATAAAAGCTGGGGCTGCACTAAAATTATCGTTAGTGGAGGGTGAGATTATGTTAACTGTAACTGCTGCTGATTTTGGTAAATAGTTATCAAAAATGTAGTTTCCTTGAGGAGAGTAATTATTCGCAAAGTTCACGGAAATGAACAGCAGTGTAAGTACACCAAATAAAGCTAGCAATTGAATTTCTTTGGTTTTAATTTTTACTTTTATCATTTGGAAAACACTTATTTTTATAAACGAATTTCTATTTAAAAGAATTTAAGATATTTAGCAATATTAATTTTAGCTATCTGATTATCTAAATAACACATTAATTTTGTCTTCTAGTTTTTCTTCTTTTGTAATTCGACTCATTTGCTATTATCTTTGTGTTAAATTATCTTGTATTTGAAAACCAGGTTTTATAATAAATAATAAAAAATTGTTTTCGTAATATTGTGTTTTATTGTTTAAAATGAGTAAAAACTATGTGAAAAAAGAATTAGGTATTAAGCAGCTATATACAATCTGCCATTAGTTTCTTTCTTAATTGTGTGGTCCCCGCTATATTCGATGAATTTTCCTTTAATCACTTCACCGTTCGGGAGTTGAACTTCTTTAACTTCGCCAACTTTCTTATAAGAAGGTAAGAGCCTTGAAACCTTTCCTTTAATAACGATATTTCCCCACGCTTGGTCAGCGCCCACACATCGGTCGACATCTCCTTCGACTACAATAGTTCCACCATGATTGTGAATCCCTAAAAACGAATCGGCACTCCCACAGTATAGAGTTGGCCACTTGTTTGAGGGTTTTGAGCTCTTAGCCCATAACATTGATTCTACTCCTACCTTTCCTTTGACTTTTATCGTGCCATTTTTCATTCCTTGCCAGTATCCTCTGTAAGCTGATCCAACATAGTGTCCAGCATCGCCCGTAATTTCGAGTTCTCCTCCTTGAAGCATAGCGCCAGCCCAATCGTCAGCATTACCATTAACAGTAATTTTACCACCGGACATGTGATTTCCGATATGCATTCCAATATCACTGTTAATAACTATCTCCCCACCAGTCATCTTTTCTCCAATACGCTTTACGTTGGATACATCGCCATCAATAACTATCTTAGTATCAGCCACATCTGTAGATTTACCAGATACATCAAAGAAATCACCAATAGTTACCTGTTTTGTTGCGTAATATAAAGGTAATTTCTTAATATCAGCTGTAGTTTTACCAGCAAAATTATCAGGAGTAATACTATCTGCCTCTAATGGAAAATCTAGCTTCTTTTTTATTTTTAATTTAATTTCAGCCATGCTTTACTCACCCATCTTTTCTTTAACTTTTTCGATAAGCTTTTCTAAAATTTCTTTATCCGATAAGGTCTCTCCTGGTGCGTCTTTCACTTTCCTTAATCTTAATGGTACTCCATCCATACGATAAGCAGTTCCCTCGCATTCAATACCAGCAATCGCAGCGGGTAAAATCACATCTGCAAATACGGAAGTTGGAGTTTTATGAGGTTCAATTACTATTAACGGATGTTTAAATAGATTTTTTACCGAGGCTGCTGGAAAATTACTACCTGGATCAGAAGCAACTATCAAAGAAGCGTCAACTTCGTCTCGTAATAATAAATCTACGGAAGAGAACTCCCCTGGATTATATCGAGGATATCCTCTGGAAAAATCAATTGAATACGCATAACCTGTATTCCAAGTAAAAACTTGATTAGCGCCAGCAACATTATAATGCCCACGCATAGGGATTAGAATAAATTTTGTATAATCGTTTAATTCCGCTACTAAACGGATTGCTGTGTCTACATTTCGGTGGTGTGCGAGGCTTTGTGTCAACCCCATACCAAAAAAGACTACACCAAAATTACATGATTTTAATTCTTCGACCAATTCTTTAATATCTTCAATAGGAACACCAGACACTTCTTTTACGTCTAATTCGCTGCCCCTTAGTACTGCCCTTATTGCCTGGATCAGTTCGTAATCTTCGCTAGGATTAACTTTAATGTATTTATCTGCAATTTGAGCAGTGTGAGTATTTCTTGGGTCAACGACTATAATGTTTCTATCGTTTCTACCGTCAGTTCTAAAATAACCTCGAATAAAATCACTATAACGGCTTAAATGCCTTGGATGAGCATGAACTGGGTTAGACCCCCAAAAAATAATGGTATCTGCTCGGTTTTTGATTTCTCCTAATGTTGCGAGTGAAGCACCAACATCTTGAATTGCTAATAAACTTGGACCGTGACAAACAGAAGCGGTATTGTCTAATAAAGCGTTTAACATCTCGGCTAATTCAACGCCTTTACTCTGAGCTTCACATTCAGTGCTAGAAAATCCGTAAAGCAAAGGTCGTTGTGCGTTTACTAATATATCGGCAGCTTTATCTAATGCTTCGTCCCAAGAAACTTCTTTATGTTCCCCATTTACTTTAATTAATGGTTTCATATAACGATGATCGCTCGGATTCGATGAAAAGTATTTTTTGGTGCCAATCTGACAACCGTTTCTTACTTCTACAACGAGATCTGTTTTTATATCGACATCTATTTCGAGATCATCACAAAGAGTTCCACAAAACGGACAACTTACGTCTTTTACTGTTCTTATTTTTTCTACCATTATAATCACTCTGTTAAGCTTCTTTTAATCTTCCTATTAATTCTATAGCACCTAGAACTTTTCCGCTTTTTACAACTTCGACCTTAGCTTTCATTCCCTTATATGTTGGGGTACCACACGCTTGAGAACTAGGATTTACGAGTTGATTCGCCCATGGTCCCATAGGAACAAAAATTATGCCTTGGTGAGGTCCTTCTTCAGTAATTGTTGAATAAAGCACAACCTCACCGTAATCTGTTATGACTTTAACTGGAGTTCCAACGATACAATCAAGCTTTTTAAAATCATCTGCATCAAATGTACAGATGCCACAAGCTCTAACATTCTCTCTTGTTGCTTTTCCTCCTTCAAGAGCGACACCTTGACTAATGGTTCGTCCTGTTAAGAGAATTAAATTATCTAAGCTCATTCTGCTGTCTCCTCCTTTTTACTCCATCTTAAGGTTTTTAATCTTTCTAATAAAGGTGGCCAATATCGTTCTTCAAATTCTCCAGAAGTATGAACTTCGGTTATCTCGAGAATTAGTGCTCCTGTTGGACATGCGTTATCACAGGCACCACACGCTACACATGCGTCCTCGTCGACAACCTCTACATTTTTCGACATTTCCCATCCATGTTCCGGTCTTTCAGCTATCACAATAGACCCAGAAGGACAAACCTCAGCGCAAGAGCCACAACCCTTGGCACATTCTTCGTCAATAACTTTCACAGTTGCTTTAGCCCATTGCTTTGCGATCCTATCGTTTAGTAGTTTCTTAGCTTCAAATTTAAGTTCCGGGATTACTTTTTGAGCAACAAGTGGAATATCGGCTAAATTAATAATTTCGCCATCTTTTTTCATGGTTAACGCTCCAAAAGGGCAGCAAACAACACATGTACCACAGAAAACGCAAAGCTTAGGATCGTATAGTTCTGGTATTATATCTTCGGTAGTTGGAAAACGACGAGACATTCCAACTGGTCCACGAGAGATAGCATCCTTTGGGCAAACCCGCGCGCAAGTTCCACAGCCAACACATTTATCTCGGTTTAATATGAGCTCTAAATTTTCAGTTAGAAACTGAACTTTAATACTTTCCATTTCTTTTGAAATTGTTCTTGAAATTTTTGGAAACGACATTTTTTCACCTATTTATTCTCCACATTAATAATTCTAATTGCTACTTGAGGACAAAATTTTACGCACACTCCACACCCATCGCAATTTACTTCTCTCTCGTCGCTATAAATTGGTATAGCTATTCCATTTTTGACTAAAATAACGGCATTCGTTTCGTTCAAAAAACTTTGTTTCCTCAACTGGTTGAAGTTGATCGGACATGAAACGACGCACGCATTGCAACCGGTGCAGGTATTTTTATTAATTTTTAATTCATAGATTTGCATGGTAATATTTCCCCTATTTGTAAGAGTTAAGTCTTAATTTTTCAGATACGGTAAATGTTATTTGTTCTAATAATTATTGAGATAAA